>NZ_JABAIM010000002.1:0-600000 GCF_012641365.1 Leeia aquatica | reverse complement strand
GATGGTGACCGGGGCGGGGGGCTCCATCGGCGCGGAGCTGTGCCGCCAGATTATCCGGCAGCAGCCGAAGGCGCTGGTGCTGTTTGAGGTCTCCGAATTTGCCTTGTACCAGATTGAGCGCGAACTGCGCTTGCAGTTGCCGGGCGGGGTCGGGCTGGTGGCCTTGCTGGGGTCGGTGGTGGATCAGGCCCGGCTGGAGTCGGTGTGCCGCACACACGGGGTGCAGACCATCTACCATGCCGCCGCCTACAAGCATGTGCCCATTGTGGAAGACAACCCGCTGGAAGGTGCGCGCAACAACATCCTCGGCACCTTCCACGCTGCGCAGGCCGCAATTGCCTGCGGGGTGGAAACCTTTGTGCTGATTTCGACTGATAAAGCCGTGCGCCCGCCCAATGTGATGGGGGCGACCAAACGCATGGCCGAGCTGGTGCTGCAGAGCCTGGCCACCCGCCACAGTCAACCGGTATTCAGCATGGTACGGTTCGGTAATGTGCTGGGATCGAGCGGTTCAGTGGTGCCGCTGTTTCGCGAGCAGATTCGCCAGGGGGGGCCGCTGACGCTGACCCACCGCGACATTACCCGTTACTTCATGACCATACCGGAGGCGGCGCAATTGGTGATTCAGGCGGGTGCCATGGCCAAGGGCGGGGAAGTATTCCTGCTGGACATGGGCGAGCCGGTGCGTATCTACGATCTGGCGGTGAAGATGATTCACTTGTCCGGTCTGGAGGTGCGTGATGAACGCCACCCGGAAGGCGATATCGCCATTCGGCTCACCGGCCTGCGCCCCGGCGAGAAGCTGTATGAAGAGCTGCTGGTGGATGACAACGCCGTGCAGACCTCGCACCCCCGCGTGATGATGGCGAACGAAGCCTGCTGGACCGAGGCCGATTTGCAGGCGGCACTCACCGTGTTGCATGAGAGCATCGCCAGTGCGCAGCCCACGCAATTGCTGGCCCTGTTGAGCCAGCATGTGGCGGGCTTTTCGCGTCCCGGCATTCCGGGCTGAACCTGCCCCGAAAACCACAACGCCACAGCATGCTGTGGCGTTGTGGTTTTAACGAGACGACTGCACTAACTCATAGACTCATAGTGCGTAGCGGGCGACAATATCCTCGTGTTGCGCCATCGGCAGACCGTGGCGGTCTGCATAGCGCGGCCAGCAGACCGGGTGGGCCCAGTCGCGAGTCAGCTCACGCAGGGTGTGATCGACCTGTTTGGGCGTCACAGCCCGTGGTGCGGCCACCTGGAAGTAGCGACCCGGCAGCGGCGCCTCACTGGCCGGATCGGTGACGGTATAGTCATCGGGACTATTGACCCACCATTCCCAGCCCATGCCATCCAGCGCCTCGACAAAGGCCTGGAACTGCTCGTCTGGTGCGGCGGCACCGTCCACGAAGCAGCTCTCGCCAAAACCACCGGCTTCGATGGTGTAGATTGGGCGGAAGGTAGGGATGAATTCCTTGCGCTCTTCCTCATCCTCGGGCGGGGCCTCCAGCAAAGCGGCATCAAAGGCTACCCAGTCACGCACCCGCTGCTGCCACGGCGCAATCGACAAGGTGGCAATGCGGGCGGTCACCGGGCCGGTGCGGTAGGCGTAGTATTGCTTGCTTTCACCGTTCTCCTCGAAGCGGATGAAGCAGCGCCCCCAGTTTTCCTCAATGGCCCCTTCGCCTTCGTCGATGTTCAGCTGAAGCCGGGCAGCCGTTTCACGGGCGGTGGCCCAGTCCTGTGCAGCACAGGCCGTACTGAGCAGGTCCCAGTCCTCGTTTTTGCCGGGCTCGGCGCGACTGGCGAGGATACGGCGCTGTTCGACCGCCACCTGTGGTTGCCCCAGTGCCAGCGCTGCGTCGGCCCACAGGCTGCGCGGGCCAATGGCTTCCGGATCATGCTGCAGATAGTGCTGCATCTGCTCAATGGCCTGTTCCCATTGCTGGCGACGGAAGGCCAGACGGCCACGACACCAGTGTGCAGCAGCAGGGTTCTCCGCTTCCAGCAGGTCTGCCAGGCTTTGCACGTCGTCCTGCAGGTCGTGCTCCATCAGCTGGTTCAGCAATTGATAATTCGGGCCATTGACGGTCGGGTTGCGACGCACGAATTGCCACAGGTGGTCTCGGGCAGCTTGCTGGTCGCCGCAGGCATGCAGTGCATTGGCGGCAAATTCAGCCAGCTCCGGGTCGGCCGGGCGCTCGGCGCAGGCGGTCAGTAGCCAGTCCACCTCCGCTTCCGGGCTGCGGTTTTCCTGGGTGGGCAGGTAAGCTGCCAGCTCGTCTGCCGGTACCGGTAGCGCCGCGTGGGCCGGCAGCGTGGCAATCTGTGCCGCCAGTGCCTCGACATCGGCACGCAAATCTTCCGGTTTGCGCATCCGGGCCAGGTGGGTTTGGGCAACCTGCAAGGCTTGGCGTGCGCTGCGGTGTGCGCCCCGCAGCAAGGCCAGCTCGGCATGCCATAGCGCCAGGGTGACCGCCTTCCGATGTGCGCCGACCGTGCTGGCATGTGCCATAGCCTTTTGCATGGCATTACCCAACCCCCAATGATTGCTGTCGGGTGCCAGCTTCACCATCAGGCGGGCGGCCATGGCCCAGTCCATGTGCGACGAGGGGACCAGATCACCAAAGGAGGGCAGCGCCACTTTGGCGGCATCGAGGTCACCACGCTCGGCATAAATGATGGCGCGCAGCAAGGCACGGCTCTGCCAGCGATCGTCGCTGCCATCCTTTTCGTCTTCATCAATGGCATCGAGCATGGCCAGTGCCTCATCGACCTGACCGTTCAGCCACAGTGCGCGCGCCTGGCCGCCGCGATAGGTGGAGGTCAGCGTGTCACCGCTGTCCAGAATGGCCTTGGCCTGGCGGTCCAGAAACACGATGGCCTCTGCCGGACGCTTGTCGTCCAGCAGGGCGTCGGCGTATTCACGGCTGATACAGGTAAAACAGGGCCATTCCGGGTTGATGCGGGCCAGGGTTTCCTCGCACACCTGCAAGCGCTCCCGCGCCCAGCCCGGACCATCGACATTGCCATAACAGATGGCGATGTCCTGGGTGACGCAGACCGACTGCGGGCAGCTCTGGGTTTCTTCCCGGTGGGCAAAATCCAGCAGGTCTGCGGCTTCACCGAGGGCAACCTCGCCTTCGGACAGGTTGTTCATGCGGTTACCCAGCCCCCAGTGGCGGAAGTAGACTTCCAGCCACGGGTTCTTCAAGGCACGGGCGGCAGCAATCGCTTCCGGCAGGGCGGCCACCACCCGTTCCGGGCGGTCTTCGGTGGCATCCGACGGGATGCTGTCCATCAGGTCGGCAACACGGTCATAACCCGCTGCGCGCAAATCACGTTGCAGGTCAAAGACCCAGGCCCAGATATCCATGCGAATTCCTTTAGTGTCAGTAGCGACTGGCCGCGTCAAGCAGACAGCAGCAAGGAGAAGATCCGGTTGACCCGGCCCAGCGCGGCATTCAGGTCTAGCTGGCCGCCTTGCTCGGCGCCGGATGCCAGGATCACTTTCAGCGCCTGCAGCAGACCAGCTGCTTCCTCCGCCTGGGGGTGACCCTGGCGGTAAGCCTGCAGCAGTTGTGTGACCGCTGGATTATCCAGATTCAGATACAGGCGGCGGGTCACGCTGTCATCCAGTTGTGCGGTGAAGGCGCGCACCAGCTGCAGGGCCGCGACCGAGATGCGCTTGTCCGCTTCATCGGCCTCAAGGCGGCGTTTCAACTCCGCCTCGCGGTCATGCACCACCACCAGCGGCAAGGCCGTGGGTTCAAAGCGGGCTGGCACCAGCTTTTCGCCATTGCCCAGTACCTGGTTCAGCCAATCCAGCTCGTTGGCGGGCAAGCTGTCCTCACTGAACAGCTTGCGGTTGCCGTGCTCGGTCCCCAGCTCAATCAGCACGCCGCCATGGCGGCTGACCCATTCGCGCAAGAAGGGCACCACCGCATAGCGGTCGCCACGGGCCACCGGCATGTGCAGCGCGCGGAACAGCATGTCCTCAAAGCCACCGGGACTGCCCATATTGATATGGATGCGTCCCTTGTCGAGCAGGCTGCGTACCGAGAGGTCCCCTTGTGAGGTCGGGATGCGTACTGACTCGGCCAGCAGATCGAACAGGCGCGGGTCGCACAGGGCTGCGCCCAGCAGCGCCTCATTGTGGCGGCTGAGGACCCGCCTCCAGGCTTCGGGTTGCTGGCGGGCCACTTGCGCCAGACCATCAATCAACGCTTCGGTCAGGGCAGACTGGGCGGCATGGTAGGCATCGTCGCGTTGCAGATCCTCCCGGCTGGCGGTGGGCGTCAGGCGGTTGGATTCGATTACGCCACCGATAAACCCGGCCCAGGCGGGCAGCAGGTCACGGGCGTCATCGTCCAGCAGCATGCCACGCACAAACACCGAGAGATTGCGGTTGTCACTGGTGCCGTAGGTGGCACCATCCTGCACCCACAGCAAGCCGCGGACATCACTGTCCGGGCCTGCGCTGATCGGCAGGGTGCACAGCGGCTCGAAGCGCTCTTCAAAGCGGGTGGCAAACGCCAGCGCCTTGCGGCGCGCCTGCACCGTATGTTCGACAACCGCACCCTGTGCCTGACGCCAGGGTGGGGCCTCACCGTTGAGTGCTTCGTCATCCTGGCCGATATACACCGGCACGTGCAGCAGGGCACAGTAGCGGCGCAGGATCTTGGCCAGCATGCCGTTGCCGCCCAGATTGCGGTAGCTGTCGCGCAGGACCAGCTCCACCACGGTTCCCACCGGGCGGGGTTCCGCCGGGGTCAACGTGTATTGCTCGCCGTTGCTCGACTGATAGCACCAGCCCAGCCCCGGCGTTTGCCAGGAGGTGGTGGTAACGGTGACCTTGCTGGCCAGCACGAAAGCCGACAGAAAGCCAAGCCCGAACATGCCGATCAGCTCGTCGCTCTGGGTTTCTTCGCGCAGCTTGCGGGTGTATCCCACGCCCACCGTGGCCAGATAGCGGTGAATTTCCTGATCGGTCAGCCCTGCACCGCTGTCGACCACCCGCACAATACCGGCGGCCAGATCACCTTCGACCCGGATCAGATGCTGCTCCGGCACGGCAGGGTCTTCCATGCGACGTCGAACGATGGAATCGTGGGCGTTTTGCACCAGCTCACGCAGGGCGACGACCGGGGTGGAGTACAGGTGCTGACCCAGCACCGTCATCAAGCCACCCAGGTCCACATCGGCCGTACAGACCTGGCTGAGGGTATCGTTCATATGTGGTATCTAAATAGTGAAGGCAAAAAAAGGGCGGGGCGGATGCAGGCCATCAAATCCCGGCTGCGATTATGACAAGAGCACGGCAGGACGCCAAGCAGACGGAAGAAACTTTCCGCCTGAGGGGGCAACCCCACCCGGAAGGGTGGGGCGCAGGGTATGCCGGACCTGGTTTCAGGCCCGTGGTATGAAGCGCGCTTAGCTGGCCAGCGCCAGCTTCAGGCACAGGGCAATACCCTTGGCCGCCTCGGTAATGTCACCCAGCGACGGGAAGCTCGGGGCAATCCGGATATGGCGGTCTTGCGGGTCCTTGCCATACGGGAACGCTGCGCCAGCCGGGGTCAGCGTAATACCGGCAGCCTTGGCCAGCTCGACGGTCTTCTTGGCAAAGCCCGGCGGGGTTTGCAGGTCGATGAAGTAGCCACCGTTCGGGTGGGTCCAGCTCACTTCGGCGATGCCGGACAGGTGGGCTTCAAACTGGGCCAGTACCGCATCAAATTTGGGGCGCAGGATGGCCTGATGGCGCATCATCAGCGCTTCCACGTTGGCGCGGTCTTTCAGGAAGCGGACATGGCGCAGCTGGTTGACCTTGTCCGGACCGATGCTGCGGATGTTGGCATGCTTTTGCCACCATTGCAGATTGCTGGCGGAGGCGGCCATCGCGGCCATCCCGGCACCGGCCAGCGTGATCTTGGAGGTGGAGGCGAAGATGAAGGCGCGGTCGGCATGACCAGCGGCTTCGCAGGCGCTCAGGATGTTGGCCACGTCGCACGGGCTGGTGGTCAGGTGGTGCAGACGGTAGGCGTCATCCCACATCAGGCGGAAGTCCGCAGCGGCGGTTTTCATGTTCGCCAGCCGGGTGACCGCCGCGTCGCTGTACACGGCACCACTCGGGTTGGCGTACTTCGGTACGCACCACATGCCCTTGATGGCTGGGTCATTGGCGACCAGGGCTTCGACCTGATCCATATCCGGACCATCGTCGTTCAGTCGTACATTGATCATCTCGATGCCGAGCGACAGGCAAATGGAGAAGTGACGGTCATACCCCGGTACCGGGCACAGGAATTTGACCGGCTTCTGCGACAGCCAGGACGGTTGGTCGGGTGCACCATGCAGCAGGTGGTAGACGATGACATCGTGCATCAGCGACAGGCTGGCATTGCTGTCCACAATCACATTGGCCACCGGCTGGTCCAGCAGGCTGGCAAACAGCGCGCGCGCCTCCGGCAGGCCAATGCCGCCGCCATAGTTGCGGGTGTCGGTGCCATCTGTAGCCAGATGGTCGCCCAGCGGGCCGAGCAGGTCGTTGGAGAGGTCCAGCTGTTCCGGCGCGGGTTTGCCGCGCGACATGTCCAGCTTCAGACCTTGCGCACGGAAGGCATCATAATCGGCTTGGGCAGTGGTGAGCGTCATGTGGGAATTACCTGTGAGGGGTTGGAATGCAAAGGGATGATTTTAAACCTTATCCCGCCAGCGGGACAGCCGGAGAATTACGGGTGCGCCGTGATTGCTGCAGCAGGGTGTGTACGATCTGCCCCAGCTGGATCAGGCCCGCTTCGACTTTGGCGCCGAAGCGCACCCCGCAGTTGATGCGCAGATAGTGTTCCCAGCGGTTGCTGTTGGAGAACAGCACACCCGGCGCGATCAGGATGCCTTCATTCAGGGCGGCTTCGAACACCGCTTCAGACGGAATGCGGTCTGGTAGCTCCACCCACAGGCTGAAACCGCCTGCCGGATTGGTCAGACGGGTGCCGGGCGGAAAATGGCGGGCAATCACTTCGGCCGTGCGCTGGCGTTGCTGCCGCAGCAGGGCTTTCAGCCGGTGCATATGGCGATCGTAGGCGCTGCTGCCCAGGTATTCGGCGGCAGCCAGTTGTGACCAGCCTTCATTCTGCCGGGTCTGGGTGTGCTTGAGCATGTCTACCCGCGCCTGCCAGCGTCCGGCACTGATCCAACCCAGGCGCATGCCGGGTGCTAGTGTCTTGTGCAGTGAGGTGCAGTAGATGATGTTGCCGTTGCGGTCCCAGGCTTTCAGCGTATGGGCGGGGGTTGGACTGTCCGCCAGCTCGCCGTAGGTATCGTCCTCGATCAGCGGGATATTGGCTTTGGCACACATGTCGGCCAAGCGGGCCTTGTGGCTGTCCGGCATCAGGCTGCCCAGTGGATTTTGCAGGATGGGGATGACCACCACGGCACGGATGTTGTCATAGGTCTGCATCGCCAGCTCCAGTGCATCGAGCGAGATGCCGTGCTGTGGGCTGGTGGGAATCTCCAGCGCCCGCATGCCGAGACTTTCCAGAATCTGCAACAGGCCATAAAAGGTGGGGGATTCCACCGCGATGGTGTCGCCGGGTTTGGCGACAGCGCGGAGCGCCAGGTTGAGCGCTTCGGTGCAGCCGTGGGTGATGACGATATCGTCCGGCGACAAGGTCATACCACGGGCCAGTGAGCGACGGGCCAGGATGTGGCGCAGCTTGCTGTGCCCGCTGTTGGCAACCGGTGACACCAGTACCTCCGGATACAGGCGCAGGCAGTGCTGGGCGACTTTGTGCAAGGCCTTGACCGGATAGAAGTCCGGCTCGCCACGCGAGCCACACAGGTTGAGCGCAATCGGGTGCTGGCGGCGGCTGAGGATGAAGCGGGACACCCGGTCGTGAATGCCGACAAACTGTGCCGGATCGACCCGGGTGCTGCTGGGCTCATCCAGCGGCACCGTGGTGCGCTTGGGCAGCTGCACGAAGTAGCCGGAGCGGGGCCGGGCTTCCAGCCAGCCATCTTCTTCCAGCACACGGCAGACTTGCAGCGCGGTGGAGAGGCTGATGCCGTGGGTCTGCATCAATTTGCGCACCGAGGGCATGCGCTCGCCCGGTGATAGCGCACCACTCTGGATGGCATGCAGGTAATGATTGGCCCAGCGGCGATATAGGGGAGGTGTGCTCATATCCATGCCCGCATGATGCCCGGTTTGCTGTCTCTGTAACAGATATAGTTTTCTGCAGCATTGATGGTAACAGATGGGGAATTTGTGCGCTGTATGGGTTGCCGGGTTTCGGGCTGTACCTGCAGATCAACGGCTTGCCGCACTAGCATGGCAGACATCCCTTATCTGGAGCCTGATCATGAAGAAAACCCGCCACACTTTCTCCCTGCAAGCCGGGGAAATCGCCCTCTGGCGCCTGCCGCGAGGCAGCCAGCTGTATCTGCTGCAAGGCCAGGCGTATCTGCACTTGCCAGTACAGTGGCAGGCAGAGACCGTATTGTTCCCCAGCCTTGCGGTACCGGGTGAGACCCTGCTGCCGGTAGAGGGCATGGTTCAGCTGCAGGCGACTGATGCCGTACGCGTTGTGCTGCTGATGCCAGACCGAGATTCTGTTTTGAACCGGTTGCTGAAGGGGATTCGTTGCTTGGGCCGGTTGACTGCTGCCTGACGCTTTGGGCTGCCTGTGCTAGAGTGGCGCGCGAGGTCCTTAGCCGGGGCTGAAAAACAATGACCACTTAGCGGATTGGGGGCCGGGTATGTCAACCATCTGTGAGGGCTGTGGCGCACCCGCGCCAGCCAATGCCCGCAGCAGCGGATTTGTGTGCAATTACTGTGGCGGCAAGAACCTGCCGGATGCCAGCAGCCATGCAGCCGTGTCGCTGGGTAAGGCCGAAGAGCGCTACCAGATGGGCTTGCTGGTGATGCAGTCTGGCGAGTACGCCAAGGCGGTGGAGGCCTTCCAGAAAGTGCTGGCAGTGCAGCCGGATCATATTGATGCGCAGCTGTGTCTGGCCTGGTGCTATCTGAAGAGCATGACGCCCAAGACCGTCGAGGCTCGTTTTGCTGCCGTGTGCGACATGCTGTCCAAACTGGATCGGGAGACGCAGCACAGCAGCCTGGAGGAGATCAGCTGGCGTGAGGTGGTGTGCCAGCTGCTGGAGTTGGCGCAGCAACTGGCACAGGGCTGCTATTCGGTATCGGCGCGTTTCCGCATGGCGAAAAACATGCAGCCCGCCATGCAGCAGTTGCAGATGGGGCTGGACGTGGTGCTGTCGGTGCTGGTGCTGGGGGTGCCCGATGCCCATGGTGCCACCCATGCCGCGCTGAATGGCTGGATTCAATGTCAGATCATGGCGGATGCCGGTGGCGACCGCCATCAGCTGGCGGACCGGCAGACCCAGTTTCTGCAGCACCTGCTGCTGGTGGCTGAGGCGCAGCCTGCGCTGTTGAATGAAGCGCTGGCCGTCAATGTTCGCTACAAGAATGCGGTGATTCGTGCGCTGGTGGCGATCAAGCCGGCGCTGTCGCGTGATCTGGCTGCAGACGGCCTGCTGACTCTGCTGTGGCGCGGGTATCGTTCCTGGCCTGGCCTGTTGCAGCTGGCTGGACTGCTGTTTGCGTTGTACTGGCTGTCCAGCCTGCTGGCGCGTTGCACCCTGTCTTCAACCGGGATGTAGTAGCGGCAGGAGCTGATCCTGCCAGCACTGCTGTTTTTTGGCCAAGGGCAGGGTCAGCGCCGGACTGCTGGAAGGCAGGATGGTAAAGGGTAGATCCATTGGAAGCTGCCGGGCGGCGCGTCCGGCGGTTTGCCCATTGAAGGCAACGGCACGAATCGTGGGCCATTGCTGCAGCAGGCTGCGCAAGTCATTGTGCTCGGCATCGCGGATGTCACTGTCCAGGCTGCTGTGACGCCGGGCCTGCGCCACCACATCCCACAGGCCCACCCCGTAGGTCAGCAGGGTTTGCAAGCGCGCAGCATAGTCGAGAGCAAGCAAGGGTTGCTGCAACACGCTCTGCAACAGCAGCCAGAACTGGTTGCGCGGGTGCGCGTAGTAGCGCCCGGCGGCCAGCGAGGCTTTGCCGGGCAGGCTGCCGAGGATCAGCAGCCGCGTGTGCGGACTGATGACCGGCGGGAAGCAGCGCGCGGTATCAGGCGTCGCTACCGTCGCCATCATCCAGATCAACCGGCTCGGCTTCCGGTGGCACCGCCAGCATGGCGTCTACCTGCTCCGGAGTTTCCAGGCTGATGCGCCCCAGTGTGCCGCTGCGGTACTCGGTGAGCAGGGTGAGTGCGGCTTTTTCCAGGTCCAGCACATTACCCTTGAGACGGAAACCCCGACGTTTGGCGATGGCCTCGACCAGCGCCACCCCATCGGCGATACCGTCCAGCTTGCCATAGCGCGCCAGCAGCAGGGCCGGGTAATTACCCAGCAGGTAGTCTCCCAGAAAGGCGGCCACTTCTTCTTCAATATAGGCATTGCGCCCGACGCTGTGACTGGCGGCCAGCTTGAGCCCGTCCTGCGGATAGGCAATCTTCGGCCACAGCATGCCTGGCGTATCAGTCAGCATCATGCGTTCGTTGATGTCCAGCCGCTGCTGGGTTTTGGTCACAGCGGGCTCATCCCCCACATTGGCCACCCGTCGCTTGAGCAATGCGTTCATCAGGGTGGACTTGCCGACATTGGGAATGCCCATGATCATCATGCGCAGGGGCTTTTGCACCGTGCCGCGATGGGGGGCCAAGGTCAGGCACAAGTCTGGGATGCGTGCCACGTCGCCTGGCTTCTTGCAGCTGATGGCAATCGCCTTGACGCCGGGCTGGGTCTGGTAGCGCTGCAACCACAAACGGGTGCACTCTGGATCTGCCGCATCGGCTTTGTTGAGGATCAGCAGGGCAGGGCGCTGGCGGAACAGTCGCAGCTCATTGATCATCGGGTTGCGGCTGGCATGCGCGACTCGCGCGTCCAGTACCTCTATCACCAGATCGGTCTTCTCCATGCTCTCCGCCGCCTTCTTGCGGGCAGCGTTCATGTGACCGGGGAACCATTGGATAGACATGGGGTGATCGACCGTGTGTGACAAACATGCCATTTTACCGCGCTTTTGACGTGTTGCAGCGATGACATCCGTTATGCTGCGTGAAAGCGGGGAACTTGCGTTAGAATGCAGGCCTAGATATGGCCTTTGAGGCGAGCCAGCGGAAGCGGCTTGCTGGATCCGCCATGGATTGGTGCTGACTCCCCACCATGGCGAGTGGGCACGATATGTGTGCTTTATGTGAATGCTGGGCAGAATAAATGATGCAGAAACAACGCAAGGTATCGGTAATCGGCCTCGGTTACGTGGGTCTGCCCGTGGCGGTGGCGTTTGGCCGTACGGCGCCGACCATCGGTTTCGACATCAACCGTGAACGCCTGGAGGAGTTGCGTCGCGGTCATGACCGCACCGGAGAGGTGGCCGCGGAGGATCTGCAGGGCTTGCAGTTGCATTATACTGATCAGACCGAAGAGCTGGCGCAGGCTGACTTTCATATTGTGGCCGTGCCGACGCCGGTGGATGATGCGCACCAACCGGATTTGACGCCGATGCTGAAGGCGTCGGAAACCGTTGGCAAGGCCTTGAAGCCGGGTGATATCGTGGTGTATGAGTCCACGGTCTACCCCGGTGTCACCGAAGATGAGTGTGTGCCGGTGCTGGAGCGGGTGTCTGGCCTCAAGTGCGGGGTGGATTTTACCGTAGGTTACAGCCCGGAGCGGATCAATCCCGGTGACAAGGAACATACCTTTACCAAAATTTGCAAGGTGGTCTCCGGGCAGGATGCGGCGACGCTGGACATTGTGGCCGATGTGTATGGCTCGGTGGTGACGGCTGGCGTGTATCGTGCTGCCTCCATCAAGGTGGCCGAAGCCGCCAAAGTGATCGAGAACACCCAGCGTGACCTGAATATCGCGCTGATGAACGAACTGGCGATGATCTTCCAGCAAATGGGTATCGACACCCAGGACGTGCTGGATGCGGCCTCGACCAAGTGGAATTTCCTGCGCTTCAAGCCGGGTCTGGTTGGCGGGCATTGCATTGGTGTTGATCCGTATTACCTGACCCACAAAGCCGAGCGCATGGGCTACATCCCGCAGGTGATCCTGTCGGGTCGTCGCATCAACGATGGCATGGGCCGCTTTGTGGCGCAGCAGACTATCAAGCAGATGATCCACGCTGGCCACGCCATCAAGGGTAGCAAGGTGACCGTGCTGGGGCTGACCTTCAAGGAAAATTGCCCTGATCTGCGCAATTCACGGGTGATTGATGTGATCCGTGAGCTGGAAGAGTTTGGTGTGGCGGTGCAAGTACATGACCCGCTGGCGGATGCCGAGGAAGCCTTGCACGAGTACGGTGTTCATCTGTGTGCGCTGGACGCACTGCAGCCTGCTGCTGCAGTGGTGCTGGCAGTGTCGCATCAGGACTATCTGGCATGGTCGCCGGCACAGCTGAAGCAGCTGACAACAGGTCAACCTGTGGTGGTGGATGTCAAGTCGGTGCTGGATCGGGCGGCCTTGCAGGTTGCCGGGTTTGTGGTCTGGCGCCTGTAAGGTATATGCGAGACATGGCAAGAGCACTGGTCGAGCGAGGGTGCGGCGGCATGGATAAAGTATTGGCATGCAAATCCTGATTCTGGCTTTTTTGGTTTCCCTGCTGTGTACCTTGGGCATCATTCGTTACGCGCATCTGCATGAGCATTTGACGGCGGATCATGACCTGGACGGGGTACAGAAATTCCATGATGCGCCGGTGCCACGGGTCGGGGGGCTCTCTCTGGCCTTGGGCTTGCTGGCCGCGGGTGCCTTGGTCTGGCTGCAGAAGCGCAGCGGCAGCTTTGTCCTGGTGCTATTGGTGGCAGCTCCCGCTTTTGCGGGTGGCCTGGTGGAAGACCTGACCAAGCGGGTGGGCCCGCTGGCGCGTTTGCTGCTGACCATGCTGGCCGCTGGGTGTGGTTTCTATGCGCTGGGGGCGGGGCTCGCACGGCTCGATATTGGCTGGCTGGATGCAGTGCTGCGCTGGTGGCCGTTGTCGCTCGTGGTAACGCTGGTGGCGGTCGCCGGGGTGGCCAACGCGGTGAACATCATCGATGGTTACAACGGGCTGGCCGGAGTCGTTACACTGGTCATGTTCTGTGCGCTGGCCTATGTGGCACGGCAGGTGGGCGACGACCAAATCTGGAATATCTGTCTGGCGCTGGTGGGAGCATTGCTCGGCTTTCTGGTGTGGAACTACCCGCGTGGGCATATCTTTCTGGGGGACGGTGGTGCCTACCTGCTGGGCTTCTTATTGGCTGAGCTCTCTGTCTTGCTGGTGGTGCGTCACCCGCAAGTATCCGCCTGGTTTCCGCTGCTGCTGGTCATCTACCCGATTGTGGAAACCCTGTTCTCGATCTATCGTCGGGTGGTGTTGCGTGGTCGTTCGCCGGGCATGCCGGACGCTGCGCATTTGCATCAGCTGGTGTACAAAAGACTGGTGCGCTGGGTGTTGAACCGTTCGCATCCAGATTTTCGCCTGACCCGCAATGCCATGACGTCGCCCTACTTGTGGATGCTGTCCAGTCTGGGGGTGATCCCGGCGGTCTTGTTCTGGCAGCACACGCGGGTGCTGCAGGCCTTTGCGGTGCTGTTTATCGTCAGCTATGTCTGGCTGTATCGCAGCATTGTCCGCTTCCGCTCGCCACGCTGGCTGCGTCGGCGTTCTTCGTAAAACACGACTGGCGAGGTTGTGACCTTGCCAAGGCTTGTGTAATAATCCCCAACTTCCCGAAATCGGGCATGCCCTGAGCGAAAGTGGCGGAATTGGTAGACGCACTGGATTTAGGTTCCAGCGCCGCAAGGTGTGCGAGTTCGAGTCTCGCCTTTCGCACCAGCCTGGACAAGGCCTGAAAAACTGCACGGCTGTGTGCATAACCCTGGATTAATCAAGGATTTGGTAAAAATGCAAGTCAACGTGGAAACCCTGAGCAACCTGGAGCGCCGCATCAAGATCGCGGTGCCGTTCGCCAAGATCGACGTTGAGGTGGAAAACCGCCTGAAGAAAGTGGCCCGTACCGCCAAGGTACAGGGCTTCCGTCCGGGCAAGGCCCCGATGAAGGTGGTGGCACAGAATTACGGCCTGCAAGTGCGTGAAGACGTGATGAACGACACCGTTAACGCCAGCTTTACTGACGCTGTACGTGAAAACCAGCTGAAAGTGGCGGGTTATCCGCGCTTTGAAGCGGTTGAAGGCGAAAACGGTGAAGCATTCGAGTTCGCTGCCGTGTTTGAAGTGTACCCGGACGTGAAGGTTGGCGAACTGGCTGACAAAACGGTGGAAAAGCCGGTAACTGAAGTGACCGACGAAGCCGTGCAAAAGACCATCGACGTGCTGCGCAAGCAACGCGTGACCTACAGCGCCGTGGATCGCGCTGCCAAGGAGGGCGATCGCCTGGTGGTGGACTTTGTTGGCAAGATTGACGGCGTAGCTTTTGCCGGTGGTTCGTCGGAAGACTTCCCGTTCACCCTCGGCCAAGGCCAAATGCTGCCGGAGTTTGAAGCCGCAGCCCAAGGTCTGAAGGCGGGCGAAGCCAAGGAATTCGATCTGGCCTTCCCGGCGGACTATCACGGCAAAGATGTGGCTGGCAAGACTGCACAGTTCACCATCACCGTGAAGTCGGTTTCTGAGGCCGTGCTGCCGGAAGTGGACGAGGCCTTTGCCAAGCTGCTGGGTGTGGCCGATGGTAACGTCGAGCAGATGAAGAAGGAAATCCGCGAGAACGTCGAGCGTGAAGTGGCACGTCGCCTGAAGGCCAAGACCAAGGATGTGGTGCTGGCTGCCCTGCTGGACGTTACCCCGCTGGAATTGCCGAAAGCACTGGTCGCACTGGAAGTGCAGCGCCTGGCTGAACAAACCAAGAAGGACTTCCAGTCCCGTGGGATGGACGTCAGCAAGATGCCGTTCCCGACTGACCTGTTCACCAAGGAAGCCGAGCGTCGTGTGGCACTGGGCCTGATCCTGTCCGAGCTGGTAGACAGCCAGGATCTGCGTGCCAAGCCGGAACAAGTGCGTGCGGTGATCGACGATTTTGCCGCCAGCTACGAGCAGCCGGAAGATGTGGTACGTTGGTACTATGCCGACGCCAGCCGTCTGGAAGGGCCGGAGTCGCTGGCCACGGAAGACAACGTGGTGGCTTGGGTGCTGTCCCGTGCTAAAGTGGAAGAGAAGTCCTTCTCTTTTGATGAACTGATGGGTGCAAACCAGAATGCATAAACACGGCATGATCGGCAGTACCGGAGTTGAGCCGCAGGGCCTCGGCTATGTGCCGATGGTCATCGAGCAAAGCGGGCGCGGTGAGCGCGCCTACGACATCTACTCGCGCTTGCTGCGTGAGCGGGTGATTTTTCTGGTCGGACCGATCGACGACGCCACCGCCAATGTGGTGGTGGCGCAGCTGTTGTTTCTGGAGTCGGAAAACCCGGACAAGGACATCTCCCTGTACATCAATTCGCCAGGGGGCTCCATCTCGGCCGGGATGTCGATCTACGACACCATGCAGTTCATCAAGCCGCATGTGTCTACGCTGTGCATCGGCATGGCCGCCAGCATGGGTGCTTTCCTGCTGGCGTCCGGTGCGCCAGGCAAGCGGTTTTCGCTGCCGAACTCGCGCATTCTGATTCATCAACCGCTGCTGGCGGGTGGTGGCTTGAGCGGGCAGGTGTCGGACATCGAAATTCATGCCCGCGCCTTGTTGAAAACCAAGGCACGCATGAATGAACTGTTGGCCAAGCACACGGGTCAGACTGTCGAGACCATCGAGCGTGATACCGACCGTGACAACTACATGGACGCGGATCAGGCTCAAACCTATGGTTTGATTGATCAGGTGCTGACTTCCCGTCAGGCTTGAGTGGCGGACGAAACGGCTTGGCAAAACTGGCTGCTCAGCGCACAATCGGAAATGTAACGTGATCATGCCGTCGTCTTGGCGCAGTCCCGGGCGACGGCATCTGTCTTTGCAACACGCGGTTTCTAGAGGTTTTCCATGAGCAAAAACGGCGACGAGAAGTTGCTCTATTGTTCCTTCTGCGGCAAGAGCCAGCACGAAGTCACCAAGTTGATCGCCGGCCCACAGGTCTTTATCTGCAACGAGTGTATCGACCTGTGCAATGACATCATCCGGGAAGAGTTGCAGGGCCAATCGGCTGGTGTGAGCGGCGAGGCCCGCCTGCCGACCCCGGCCGAGCTGCGTTCCGAGCTGGACCAGTATGTGATCGGCCAGGAGTACGCCAAGAAAGCGTTGGCGGTGGCGGTGTACAACCATTACAAGCGCCTGGCCAATCCGCCGAAGAAAGATGATGTCGAGCTGGCCAAGAGCAACATCCTGCTGGTGGGGCCGACTGGCTCCGGCAAGACCTTGCTGGCACAGACGCTGGCACGTTTGCTCAACGTACCGTTCGTGATGGCCGATGCCACCACCCTGACCGAGGCTGGTTATGTCGGCGAGGACGTTGAGAACATCATCCAGAAGCTGCTGCAGAAGTGCGACTACGATGTGGACAAGGCGCAGCGTGGCATTGTTTACATCGACGAAATCGACAAGATCTCCCGCAAGTCGGATAACCCGTCGATTACGCGGGATGTGTCCGGTGAGGGCGTACAGCAAGCCCTGCTGAAGTTGATCGAAGGCACGATTGCGTCCGTTCCGCCGCAAGGTGGCCGCAAGCACCCGAGCCAGGAATTCATCCAGGTTGATACCACCAACATCCTGTTCATTTGTGGTGGTGCGTTTGATGGCCTGGAAAAGGTGATCCGCGATCGAACCGAAAAGGGCGGGATCGGCTTTGGTGCGCAGGTACGCAGCAAGGACGACAGTCGCAGCGCCTCCTCCCTGTTCAAGGAAGTGGAACCAGAAGACCTGATCAAGTTCGGTCTGATTCCGGAACTGGTGGGCCGTTTGCCGGTCGTGGCCACCCTGGCAGAGCTGGACGAGCACGCACTGATCACCATTCTGACACAGCCGAAGAATGCCCTGGTCAAACAGTACCAGCGGCTGTTCTCGCTGGAAGGCGTGGAGCTGGAGCTGCGCGAGCAAGCGCTGCACGCGATTGCGCTGCGCGCCATCAAGCGTAAGACGGGGGCCCGCGGCCTGCGTTCCATCGTAGAAGGCGCCCTGCTGGATACCATGTATGAGCTGCCGTCGATGAAAAACGTCGCCAAAGTGGTGGTGGACGAGTCGGTGATCGAAGGCGACAGCCAGCCCTTGCTGGTCTATGCCGAAGAAGCCGCGCGTTTGCCAGAAGCCGGCTGAACTTCGCGCTGCGCCGTTTGTCCAGACAGCCAGTGTGGTGACACACTGGCTGTTTTGTTTTGTGGGTGGAGAGGGTAGCATGGGCGAGGGGGTGAATTCCCTGCATTTTGCCCCTTGAATTCCGGCGTTTCGCTGCCATCTGCTTGAGTAATGTCCCTGAAGCGAGTCTGCAATGACCGAAGCTACACTCCAGCAGGATAAAACCCTGCACCTGCCTTTGCTCCCGCTGCGCGATGTGGTGGTCTTCCCCCACATGGTGATCCCCTTGTTCGTGGGGCGGGCCAAATCCATCAAGGCACTGGAAGCCGCGATGGAGGGCGATAAAACCATTCTGCTGCTGGCTCAAAAGTCAGCTGCCAAAGATGAGCCGTCTGCCGAGGACCTGTACGATATTGGTACTGTGGCCACCATCCTGCAAATGCTGAAACTGCCGGATGGCACCGTCAAGGTACTGGTGGAAGGCAGCGAGCGCGCGCAAGTGGCGGCGGTTTCCGATCAGGAAGGCTACTTCTCAGCGCAGGCTGTTCCGGTGGAGACACCATCGGGTGATGCGCCTGAGCTGGAAGCCATGCGCCGTGCCATGCTGGCCCAGTGTGATCAGTATGTGAAGCTGAACAAGAAAATCCCGCCGGAAGTGTTGACCTCGCTGGCGGGTATTGAAAGTGCAGGCCGCCTGGCGGATACCGTGGCCGCGCACTTGCCGCTCAAGCTGGAACAGAAGCAGGACATTCTGGAGATGTTCGAGGTGGGGCGTCGGCTGGAGCATTTGCTCAGCCTGATGGAGTCGGAAATCGACATCCTGCAGGTCGAGAAGCGCATCCGTGGCCGTGTGAAGCGGCAGATGGAGAAAAGCCAGCGCGAGTATTACCTGAACGAACAGGTCAAGGCCATCCAGAAAGAGCTGGGTGAGGGTGATGAGGACGGCGATCTGGATGAGCTGGAGCGCCGCATCAAGGCCGCTCACATGCCGAAGGATGCCCGCGAAAAGGCAGAAAGCGAGCTGAAGAAGCTCAAGCTGATGTCACCGATGTCGGCAGAGGCTTCGGTGGTGCGCAACTATATCGAGACGCTGACCAATCTGCCGTGGAAGAAG
The DNA here is from genome assembly GCF_012641365.1 of Leeia aquatica. NCBI lineage: Bacteria > Pseudomonadati > Pseudomonadota > Betaproteobacteria > Neisseriales > Leeiaceae > Leeia > Leeia aquatica. Next base: position 581,595 of record NZ_JABAIM010000002.1, on the reverse strand, counting down.
AAGACCAAGATCAGCAAGGATCTGGCGGCAGCAGAAAATGTGCTGGATGCCGACCACTACGGTCTGGACCGGGTCAAAGAACGCATCATTGAATATCTCGCCGTGCAGCAGCGGGTGGACCGGGTCAAGGCGCCGATCCTGTGCCTGGTCGGGCCGCCGGGGGTGGGCAAGACTTCGCTGGGGCAAAGTATTGCCAAGGCCACTGGCCGCAAGTTTGTACGCATGAGTCTGGGTGGGGTGCGCGATGAGGCCGAGATTCGTGGTCACCGCCGTACCTACATTGGCTCAATGCCCGGCAAGATCCTGCAGAACATGACCAAGGTGGCGGTGAAGAATCCCTTGTTCCTGCTCGATGAAGTCGACAAGCTGGGTCAGGATTTCCGGGGAGACCCGTCGAGTGCCTTGCTCGAAGTGCTGGACCCGGAGCAGAACAGCACGTTTGTGGACCATTACGCTGAAGTGGAATACGACCTGTCGGATGTGATGTTTGTGGCCACCGCCAACTCGCTGAACATCCCTGGTCCTTTGCTGGACCGGATGGAAATCATCCGTCTGGCCGGTTACACCGAGGACGAGAAGGTCAATATTGCGCTGAACTATCTGGTTCCGAAGCAGCTGGAAGCCAATGGTCTCAAGGCCGAGGAGTGCAGCATTGCCGAGAGCGCAGTACGCGATATCGTGCGCTACTACACCCGGGAAGCCGGGGTACGTGGACTGGAGCGCGAGATCGGCAAGGTGGCGCGCAAGGTGGTCAAGGCACGTGTGATGAAGCCGAAGGATGGCAAGGCCAGTGTTACTGCGCGCAACCTGGACAAATACCTCGGGGTGCGCCGCTACAGCTACGGCATTGCCGAGCAGACCAATCAGGTGGGGCAAGTGACCGGTCTGGCCTGGACCGAGGTCGGTGGGGAACTGCTGACGGTGGAAAGTGCGGTGATGGCTGGTAAGGGCAACATGATCCAGACCGGGCAGCTGGGTGACGTGATGCAGGAGTCGATCCAGGCGGCACGTACGGTGGTGCGCAGCCGCGCCCAGCGACTGGGGATCGATCCAGAGTTTTACCAGAAGCAGGATGTGCACATTCACTTGCCGGAAGGGGCGACGCCGAAGGACGGTCCTTCGGCTGGTATCGCCATCACCACCGCCATGGTCAGCTCGCTGACCGGCATTCCGGTGCGCTGCGACGTGGCGATGACCGGTGAAATCACGCTGCGTGGCGAGGTGCTGGCCATTGGTGGCCTGAAAGAGAAGCTGCTGGCAGCCCATCGCGGCGGCATCAAGAATGTGTTGATCCCGCAGGAAAACGTGAAGGACCTGGTCGACATTCCGGACAACATCAAGCACAAGCTGACCATTCACCCGGTGAAATGGATCGATCAAGTGCTGGAGTTGGCGCTGGAACGGCAGCCAGAGCCTTTGCCGGAGGCAGATAAACCTGTGGCTGAGGCCTTGCCGGGTAGTGCGGCGGACAGTACCGCTGCGGCGCCACTCAAGCATTAAAGCGTCGCACACCCAAACAAAAGACCGACACAACGATGTGTCGGTCTTTTGTTTTATGACGTCTGATTTCGGCTGAGAATGTGGTATTTCAGCCCGTTTGGGCCGTTTCGACACACAAATTTGCCGCCAAGCCGCATGTTTGCTGGGTTCTATGCTTGACATGCCAATTTGGGGCTTGCTATAAAGCTTGTGCTGGTAACGTCTTTAAACCCAAACTGGAAGGGGATGGAAGTGAACAAATCCGAACTGATCGATGAAATCGCAGCGACGGCAGAAATTTCCAAGGCGGCTGCTGGCCGTGCTCTGGATGCCGCTCTGGTTGCCGTGAAGAACTCGCTGGCACGTGGCGACATGGTGACCCTGGTGGGCTTTGGTACCTTCTACGTGGGCGAACGTGCTGCGCGCAGCGGCCGTAATCCGCGTACCGGCAAGCCGATCAACATCAAGGCTGCAAAATCTCCTAAATTCAGGGCTGGTAAATCTCTGAAAGATGCTGTAAACTGATTGTCTTTCGTGATTGCAGCGCTGCGGTGCAGCAATCACGAGTCGGGTGCTTAGCTCAGTTGGTAGAGCATCTCCCTTACAAGGAGGCGGTCGGCGGTTCGACCCCGTCAGCACCCACCATCAAGAAAGCGCAGTGAGGCGGATTTTTGATGTAAAAATGTGTTTGAAAAAGTGGTAGACAAACACAAAATGCCTCGCTAAAATGCGCGCTCTTTTCGATTCAAGCCTGACTGCGGAGCGGTAGTTCAGTTGGTCAGAATACCGGCCTGTCACGCCGGGGGTCGCGGGTTCGAGCCCCGTCCGCTCCGCCAAACAAGCTTGAAATCGGAATCGCCACCCAGGTTCGGGCGGTTAGCTCAGGGGTAGAGCACTGCCTTCACACGGCAGGGGTCACTGGTTCGATCCCAGTATCGCCCACCACGAATTTGGTGTCGCAAGACGCCGGATGTGCAGGAAAACCTGCAGGTCCAACAGTTTGGAGCGGTAGTTCAGTTGGTCAGAATACCGGCCTGTCACGCCGGGGGTCGCGGGTTCGAGCCCCGTCCGCTCCGCCAGCAGTAATGAAAAAGGGCAAGCGCAAGCTTGCCCTTTTTCATTGTCCTGATTTCTGTTAAGCTCAGCCGCTTTGCAAACCCTTGCCTGCTGCAGTGGCAGGCCTGTCGCAGGATTCGCCGATGTTTGATTTCGTAGAGAACAATCGCACCGCCATCAAGATCGTACTGGGTGCGGTCACTGTCGCCATGGTGATTGGCTTGGGGGCTGGCTATGTGAATAGCCCTGGCAGTACCACGGTGGCCGAGGTGGACGGACATGGCATTGATATCCGTGACTTGGCGCGACGGCTGCAAGGTAACGCCGATGCTGCGCAACGGCAGGCCGTTTTGCAGCAAATGATCCAGGAAAAGATGCTGGCGCGCCAGGCTAGCCGCCTGCAGCTGGCGGTGACAGACTCGGTGGTGCAGCAGACGATCCAGGCGATGCCGGAGTTCCAGGTCAAGGGCAAGTTTGATTTTGCACGCTACCAGCAAATGCTGAATGGCTCCGGGCGCTACACGGAAGCGTCTTTTGAAGCGGAGCAGCGCGAGAAGTTGGCGATCCGTAACGTATTGGGGCCGCTGGCCGAATCCTCTCTGGTCAGCAATGCCCAAGTGGATGCCTATTGGCAAATGCGTGGGCAACAACGCGAGATAGCCCTGCTGCCCATCCCGGCAACGGACTACACTGCGGCAGTCAAGCTCGATGATAAAGCCATCAAGCAGTATTACGATACGCATCTGGCCCAGTATGCGGTGGCAGAGCGGGTCAAGCTGGAGTACGTGATTCTGGATGCCGACTCCCAGCTGCCCAAGGTCCAGCTGGCAGCGGGTGCCGTTGAAGCGGAGTACAAGGCGAATCCCAAACTGTACGATCTGGCGCAACGCCGCATCAGCCATATCATGCTGACTGCGCCTGCGGATGCCAAGCCGGAAGACAAAGCCAAGGTCAAGGCGCATGCGGAAGCGCTGCTGGCAGAACTGAAGAAGGCGCCACAGGATTTTGCTGCAGTGGCCAAGGTGCAGTCACAGGACAGCAGTTCTGCTGAGAATGGCGGCGATCTGGGTGTGCTCAATCAAGGGGAGCTGGGTGAAGCTGCGCTCGACAAGGCCGCGTTCAGTTTGCCGCTCAACGGTATCAGTGAAGTGGTGGAGTCCCGCTTTGGCTACCACATCCTGCAGGTGACGGAGATCAAGCCGACGGGGCTGGAGGCCGCACGACCACAGATTGAGCTGAAGTTGAAACAACAGGAAGGTGCCAAGCTGGTAGCGCGTGACACCACCGCGTTTGACAATATGCTGACGGAACAGGGCAAGAGCCTGAAACCGGTGGCGGACAAGTTTGGTCTGCAAGTACGGCAAAGTGACTGGATGGACCGCAAGCTGGCGCTGAATGCGGAGCTGAACACGGCTGAAGTGCGGGATGCCGTGTTCCAGCAGGATGTGCTCAAAGGCTATAACACCGCCATGGTGCCGCTGGGGACCAATCGTTACTTCGCCGCCCGCATAGTGGCGCGTGAGGCAGCCCGTACCAAGACGCTGGCAGAAGTGACGCCGGTGATCCGCAGCCTGCTGACGCAACAGCAAGCGACCAAGCTGGCGCGTGCAGAGGCTGAATCACGGTTGAAAGCCGCCCAAGCCGGGCAGGAGCCTGCTGGCAACTGGTCGACGGTCGAGAAAGTCAGTCGTGCTAACCCAGGCCCGCTGAATGAAGCCAGCCTCAAGGCGGTATTTGCTGCTGGGGTCCAGAAGCTGCCGGCCTATGTGGTGCTTGATCTGCCCAAGGGGGGCTCAGGGCTGGTGCGCATCAGCAAGGTGGAAGCCCCGGCGGCGCTGACGCCTGAGCTGCGCAAGCTGATCCGCTTGCAGATGGCGCAGGCGATGGGCATGCAGGAAATGCTGGGATACCAGAAGTGGCTGCAAGGCGAGATGAAGGTGGAAGTGCACAGCAAGCTGCTGCAGCAAGCACAGTAAGCCCAAGCGTCACTCCCATGAAAAAAGGCACCCGAAGGTGCCTTTTTTCATGGGGCAAGTAACGCGTTCAAGCTTCGTCCAGCACCCCGGCGGTAACGTTGAAGCCCGCATCCACATAGGTGACTTCACCGGTAATGCCGCTGGCCAGATCACTCATCATGAAAGCGACCACATTGCCCACCTCTTCAATGGTCACATTCCGCTTGAGCGGGGAGCGGGTTTCGGCAATCTTCAGCAGCGAGCGGAAGTTGGAAATGCCGCTGGCGGCCAGTGTCCGGATCGGACCGGCAGAAACCGCATTCACCCGGTGACCTTCCGCACCCAGGCTGGTAGCCATGTAGCGGACATTGGCTTCCAGACTTGCCTTGGCCAGGCCCATCACATTGTAGTTCGGCATCACCCGTTCTGCCCCCAGATAGGTGAGGGTGAGCAGGGCCGAATTCGGGGCCAGCATCGGGCGGGCGGCTTTGGCCATGGCGGCAAAGCTGTAGGAACTGATATCGTGGGCAATGCGGAAGGCTTCGCGATTGACCGAATCCAGGTAGTCACCGGACAGGGCTTCACGTGGCGCAAAGCCGATGGAGTGGACAAAGCCATCTAGTGTGTCCCAGTGCTGCTTCAGGCCAGCGAACAGGGCATCAATTTCCTCATCACTGCTCACATCGCAGCGGAGCAGGATGTTGCTGCCAAACTCGGCGGCCATTTCGGCTACACGGTCTTTCAGATCATCGTTCACATACGTAAACGCGAGTTCTGCGCCTTCTCGGTGCATGGCTTGTGCAATCCCGTAGGCGATCGACCGGTTGGACAGCAGGCCGGTAATCAGGATGCGCTTGTTGGCCAGAAATCCCATAGACTCCTCACATTTGTCTGGTGGTTGCTACCTGCGCATTATACCGCAGGCGCAGCTTGCATTGATGACTGTCTCTTGTTGGACTAAGGTGTAATAAAGCGCATGCACTGAACAGCAAGGGGGCGCAAACTGGATAGCCAATGGAACAGCCCGGCATGGCTGGAGAAACTCTGGCGGCTGACCCGGGCAGAGCAAGTATTGCACCTGCTGCAAACCGTGCTACCAGAGCAAGGTTGGGCTTGGTATGTCTGCGGCGATTTCTGGTTGCAGCGTCAGGCTGCGGCGGAGCCGGCGCAGTGGCCAGAAAGCTTGTCCCTGCGCGAGCTGGCCGAGGTGTGTGGGCAGCGGCATGCCGGGCGTTGGACCACCGGCTGGGCGGAGCAGCCGCTTGGCTATCTGGTGGTGCCGGGTGTGGAAAGCGGCGATGGTGTCATGCAGATGGTGGCCCTGCGCCTGGGCGACCTGCTGCAGCGTGAGCAGTTGCGGCGCACGCGACGTACCCAGCGTGCCTTGTTTCAGATCGCGCACCTCTCCAGCAGTGAGCGTGAACCTGGCCGCTTTCTGCAGCAGACACACCAGATCATTCGTGAGCTGATGTATGTGGAGAACTTCTTCGTCAGCCTGTGTGACAACGATCACAAGCGCATTCGCTTTCCCTACTATGCTGATCTGGTTGATGTGGACCACATTCCGGCACCCGATGAATGGGAGTCCATAGACGGCGAGGTGGTGTCACTGACCGGGGCGGTACTGTCACGCGGGCAGGTGCTGTCCTTGACGCGCGCGGAGCTGAACCGTGCTTTGCAAGCCGGTGAGCTGCGCTGTATTGGCCAGCCCCCGGAGTACTGGCTGGGTGTGCCGGTGCATGATGGTGAAGGCACTGTATTTGGTGCCGTGGTGACCCAGTCCTATTTGCCCGAACAGGTGCTCAGCTCGGAAGACCGGGCGCTCTTTTTGGCGGTGGCTCAGCATATCGGGCTCGGTCTGGATCGCATTCTGCACCGCGCCAATCTGGAGGAGCAGGTGGCGGCGCGGACGGTGGAGTTGTCATCATTGAACCAGCAATTGCAGCTGGAAGTGGAAGAGCGTCAGCGCGCCGAGCATTTGCAGTCCGTGCTGCTGACCATCGCCGAGATCTCCAGCCGTCGTGGCAGACTGGATGACTTCTATGCGGAGCTGCACAAGGCGCTGCAACAGTTGCTGCATGCTGACAACTGCTATGTGGCCTTGTATGACCGCGAAACCGATCTGATCAGTTTTCCCTACTATGTGGACGGGGACAACCCGGTGCCCGCAGATCGGCATCCCGCTAATGGGCTGACTGAGTGCGTGATTGAGCGAGGATCGCCCATCCTGCTGTCGCAGGCAGATGTTATGACCCTGCGGGAGCAAGGTGCCGTGAAGTCGCGGCGCCTCGATGAGCAGGAACCCCAGTCCTGGCTGGGAGCACCGTTGCTGGATGGTGACCAGGTATGTGGGGTGCTTGCCGTGCAAAGCTACGACGCGCGGCACTGCTATGTACCGCGCGATATGGAGCTGCTCAGTTTCGTCTCGGCCCATATCGCCAATGCGGTGACAAGACGTCAGGCTGCAGCGGCACTGGACTCGGCCTATCAGGAACTGGAGAACCGGGTGCAGCAGCGTACGCAGGAGCTGGACGAGGTCAATGCCCGGCTGCGCTATGACAATCTGCACGACACTCTGACCGGCCTGCCCAATCGCAGTCACCTGTTGAGCCGGATTGAGCAGTCGCTGGCCAGCAAGGCCCGCTTTGCCGTGATGTTCATTGATCTGGATCGTTTCAAGGTCATCAACGACAGCATGGGGCATCTGGCGGGCGACCAGCTCCTCATCGCCGCCGCGCAGCGGCTGCGTGAGTGTTTGCGCACAGAGGATTTGCTGGCCCGGCTCGGAGGGGATGAATTCGCCGTACTGGCTCCGGATGCGCCGGCCAAGGCGGCAGAAAAACTGGCTCAGCGTATTGTAGAGATGTTTGACCGCCCGTTTACCTTGATGGGGCAATCGGTCTTCACCAGCTGTAGTATCGGCATTGTGACCACAGATGTGCAGCATCGACAGACGGCCAGTGACTTGCTGCGTGATGCCGATATTGCCATGTATCAGGCCAAGGCCAATGGCCGCGATGGCTATGTGCTGTTCAGCCGCATGCTGCGGCGCAAGGTCAGCGGACAGGTGGAAACCGAGACCGCCTTGCGGCGGGCGCTGAAGGAAACCAGCCAGCTGATCCCGTACTATCAGCCGATCGCTGATCTGGACAATGGTCAGGTAGTGGCGCTGGAGGCGTTGATCCGCTGGCGCAGGGGGCCTGACAACATTTTGTCGCCCGCTGCCTTCTTGCTGGAGGCCGAAGGGTCTCGCCTGATTGGGCGTATCGACTTGTACATGCTGGAGCAGGTATGCCGCTGGTTAGCCAGTCACGAGGCCCGCGACTGTCCGCCGGTGCATGTTAATTGCTCCAGCTATAGCATGTCCCGCAGTGAGCTGGTGGATGAGGTGATGGCCTTGTTGCACCGTTATCACGTACCTCCTGAACGGATCCAGCTGGAGCTGACCGAGAGTGCCTTGCTGGCCGATCCTGATCTGGCAGCACGTACCCTGGATCGCTTGCGGGCCAATGGCATCAAGGTGGTGCTCGATGATTTTGGCACCGGCTTCTCCTCGCTCAGCTATTTGCACCGTTTTCACTTTGATGCGCTGAAGATCGACCGCTCGTTTGTGCTGGATGTGCTGAACAAACCCCAGAGTGAGGCCATCATCCGCACCATTGTACGTTTGGCGGAGACCTTGGGCCTGGATCTGGTGGCGGAGGGAGTGGAGGATGTGGCGGTCCTGCAGCGGCTGAAGGACATCGGGGTGTCCAAAATACAGGGCTATGTACTGGATCGACCGGTACCCGCGCAGGACATTCAGCTGACGATCTGGCTGGAGCGCCTGCGTGGCTTTTTGCAGAAAGCCACGCCAAAACTCTGATCGAGCAGGATTAGCGGATACGCATGCCAGGTAAGGCGCCCTCATGCGGCTCCAGCAGGAACACGCCGCTGTCATCGCTGCTACCGCTGGCGGCCAGGACCATGCCTTCCGACAGCCCAAATTTCATCTTGCGTGGTGCCAGATTGGCGATCATCACCGTGTGCTTGCCGATCAGGCTGACCGGGTCGTAATGGGCCTTGATGCCGGAGAACACGGTACGGGTTTCGCTGCCAATGTCCAGCGTCAGCTTGAGCAGCTTGGCCGCGCCTTCCACGTGTTCGGCGTTCACGATACGGGCAATGCGCAGGTCCACCTTGCTGAAATCGTCAATGCCGACAGTGTCGGCAATCGGCTCAACCGCGCTGGCAGCCGGTTCAGCCGCTGCTGGCTCGGCGGCCGCCGCCAGCGCCTGCTTGTTGTCTTCAATCATGGCGTCTACCTGTTTCTTGTCGATACGGGTCATCAGGTGCTGGTATGGCTGAATGGTGTGGCCCAGCAGCAAGCTGCCTGCATCCTGCCAGGTCAGCGGGCTGATGCAGAGGAAGCCCTCCACCTTTTCGGTCAGCGCGGGCAGCACCGGCTTCAGGTACAAGGTGAGCAGGCGGAACAGGTTGAGCGCCACGCTGCAGACCTGTTGCAGCTGGTGATCCGCGCCTTCCAGTTTGGCCAGCTCCCACGGTTTCATCTCGTCCACGTACTGGTTGGCCAAGTCGGTCAGCGCCATGATGTCGCGCAGGGCTTTGGCGTAATCGCGCGCTTCGTAGTGGGCTGCGATTTCTTCGCTGGCGGCCTGCAGTTTTTCCAGTAGGCGGGTGTCATCCAGCTGGGCTGCCAGCTTGCCGGCAAAGCGCTTGCTGATGAAACCGGCGCTGCGGCTGGCAATGTTGACGAACTTGCCAACCAGATCGCTGTTCACCCGCGCCACGAAGTCTTCCAGATTCAGGTCGATGTCTTCGATACGGTTGTTCAGTTTGGCGGCAAAGTAATAGCGCAGGTATTCCGGACTCAGGTGCTTGAGGTAAGCCCCTGCGTTGATGAAGGTACCGCGCGACTTGGACATCTTGGCGCCATCGACCGTGACAAACCCGTGTGCGAACACCCCGGTAGGCTTGCGGAAGCCACTGAAGTGCAGCATGGCGGGCCAGAACAGGGCGTGGAAGTAGAGAATGTCCTTGCCGATAAAGTGATACAGCTCCGCTTTGCTGTCTTTGCCGAAGAAGGTATTGAAATCCAGCCCGATGCGGTCGCACAGGTTGCGAAACGAAGCCATGTAGCCAATTGGTGCATCCAGCCAGACGTAGAAGAACTTCTTGCCGTCGGTGCCTGGAATCGGAAAACCGAAGTAGGGCGCATCACGGCTGATGTCCCAGTCGGACAGGCCCCCCTCGATCCACTCATTCATCTTGTTCAGCGATTCCGGCTGCAGGTGTGGCTGCACACGACCATCCGCCAGCGTGGTTTCGCCACGGGTCCAGTCACGAAGCATGTCGCTGCACTCGGTCAGCCGGAAGAAGTAATGCTCGGATTCACGCAGTACCGGTGTGGCACCCGATACCGCCGAGTAGGGGTTCTTCAGTTCGGTGGCGGCGTAGGTGGTGCCGCAGACTTCGCAGGCGTCCCCATACTGGTCCTTGGCGCCACACTTCGGGCATTCACCTTTGACGTAGCGGTCCGGCAGGAACATTTCCTTTTCCGGGTCGAACAGCTGGTTGATGGTGCGTACGGCAATCTTGTCATTGGCTTTCAGCGCCGCGTAGATGATTTCGGCGTAGCTGCGGTTTTCATCCGAGTGCGTGCTGTAGTAGTTGTCGTGCTGGATCAGGAAGCCTGCCGAATCTTGCCGGTGCTCTACCAGTGAGCGTGCCACCAGCGCTTCGGGCGTGATGCCTTCCTTTTCGGCGCGCAGCATGATGGGCGCACCGTGGGTGTCGTCCGCACAGATGTAATAGCACTCATGCCCGCGCATTTTCTGGAAGCGCACCCAGATGTCGGTCTGGATCTGCTCCAGCATGTGGCCGAGGTGGATCGGGCCGTTGGCATAGGGCAGGGCGCTGGTGACCAGAATCTGGCGTTTGGCAAAAGGAGGCGTGGTCATGTTAGGGCTTCGGCTGGTAATTGGAACAATAACCCCGCATTCTAAACCATCACCGCGCTGCTGTCGGCAATTCCCGGCTGCCGCAGACGGTTGGCTTTGGTACAATCGGCAGATCAAGCATGGACCCGGCACTGTTCTGCCGGGCGCACACTTCGGCACGAAAGCGCATCATGGCATTCAGCGAACAGGCAGTACGCGAGGTACTGCAACAGCAGATCGACCCCAATACCGGCAAGGACCTGATCAGCAGCAAAGCCGTCAAACGCCTGCACCTGGACGGCAATACCGTGCAGCTGGAGCTGGCCATGCCCTATCCCGGGCAGCGTTTTTTCCCGCAATTTGCTGAGCAGATCCGTCAGGCGGTGCAGGCCGCGACCGGCACCGGGGCCGTGCAGGTGCAGATCCGCAGCGAGATTGTGGCGCATGCCGCGCAGCGGGGCGTGCCGCATATTCCGGGCGTGAAGAATGTGATTGCAGTGGCCAGCGGCAAGGGTGGCGTCGGCAAATCGACAACCGCTGTCAATCTGGCACTGGCGCTGGCTGCGGAGGGTGCGCGCGTGGGGATGCTGGATGCGGATATCTATGGCCCCAGCCAGCCGACCATGCTGGGGGTGGAGAGTGTTCGTCCCGAGTCACCTGACGGCAAACACATGACGCCGGTGCAAGGCCACGGCCTGCAGATCATGTCCATCGGTTTTCTGATTGATCCGGAGCAGCCGATGGTCTGGCGTGGTCCGATGGTCACCCAGGCGCTGCTGCAATTGATCAACGAAACGCAGTGGGACAATCTGGACTATCTGGTGGTGGACCTGCCACCCGGCACCGGCGACATTCAGCTGACGCTGGCGCAGAAGGTGCCGCTGACCGGTGCCGTGATCGTGACCACGCCGCAGGACATTGCACTGATTGATGCCCGCAAGGGCTTGAAGATGTTCGAGAAAGTGAATGTGCCTATTCTCGGCATCGTGGAAAACATGAGCATGCACATTTGCTCCAACTGCGGACACGCTGAGCCGATCTTTGGCGAAGGGGGCGGTGCGCGCATGGGGCAGGACTACAAGGTTGAACTGCTGGGCCAGCTGCCGCTGGACTTGGGCATCCGCCGCAGCACGGATGCGGGCTCGCCGACGGTGGTGGCCGAGCCTGATGGGCAAATCGCGGATATCTACCGGCAGATTGCGCGCCGGGTGGCGGTACGGGTGGGCGACATGCAGCAGGATTTCAGCGCCAAATTCCCGAAGATTGTCATCCAGCAGAACTGAGCGTATTGGGCCTCTTGCTCACTGATAAACGTGCAGGACCTGCACGAGTAGCTGCAGCAACATGCCACTGGCGGTGAGCAAGGCAATCAGCGCGGCAAGCAACAGCACATAGCCACACAGCCCCAGCCAGCGGATGCTGGGGCGCAAGGCCGGAAGGGGCCAGCTGGCGAGCAGGGGCAGCAACAGCAGGCTGCCGCCCAGGATGCCTGCACGAATGGCATCGTCCACCGTGGTGTAGTCATCCAGCAGCCACCAGTAGCACAGTGCGCAGCCCACCAGCACCGCATTGAGGAAGGCCAGCACCCAGCCCGCCGGCCCGCCCAGCATCTCCCAGAAACGTTGCCAACGTTTGAGCTTGACCGGCGCTGTGGATGAGGACGGCTCAGTCGGCGCAGGATCGGGTGCGGCGGGGTCCATGATGCTCAGTCCTGTTGTCATTGTCATTTCAGGGTCCGGTGTGGGGCATTGGCGCAGCATGCCGGTTCAACGTTACAATAGACCATTGCTGCAAGCCGTGCAGTAGATTGAAAGGGGAGCAGATGTCCATCAAGTCCGACAAGTGGATACGCCGCATGGCCGAGCAACACGGCATGATCGAGCCCTTTGAGCCGGGCCAGGTGAAAGAAGTTCACGGACAGCGTGTGGTGTCATATGGTACCTCCAGTTATGGCTATGACATACGTTGCGCCAATGAATTCAAAATCTTCACCAATATCAACAGCACCATCGTGGACCCCAAGGATTTCGACCACAACAACTTTGTCGATTTTCAGGGTGACGTCTGCATCATCCCGCCGAATTCCTTTGCCTTGGCGCGCACGGTAGAGTATTTCCGCATCCCGCGCGAAGTGCTGACCATTTGCCTGGGCAAGTCCACCTACGCCCGCTGCGGCATCATCGTCAACGTCACCCCGTTTGAGCCGGAGTGGGAAGGCTATGTGACGCTGGAGTTCTCCAACACCACGCCGCTGCCTGCCAAGATTTATGCCAATGAAGGTTGCGCGCAGGTGCTGTTCTTCGAAGCGGATGCTGATGATGTCTGCGAAACCTCCTACCGCGACCGCGGTGGCAAATACCAAGGGCAGGTGGGTGTCACCTTGCCCAAAACCTGACCGGGCAGAGCGGCATGCGCCTGTTTCTTGCAGAAGACGACACCATCCTGGCGGACGCGCTGTGCACCGGTCTGGGCAAGCATGGCTTTACGGTGGAGTGGGAGACCGATGGCGCGGTGGCTGAGCGGCGCTTGCTGAATGGAGAGTTTGACCTCGCCATTCTGGATATTGGCCTGCCCTCGCTGGATGGACTCACCCTGCTGCGGCGGGTTCGCATGCTCAAGCCCTCGCTGCCCATTCTGCTGCTCACCGCGCTGGACGGGCTGGACAACCGGGTGGCCGGGCTGGACGCGGGTGCGGATGATTACCTGGCCAAACCCTTCGAATTCCCCGAGCTGGAAGCCCGCTTGCGCGCCTTGATGCGTCGCAGCCATATCCTACCGCCTTCTGCTCAGCAGTTTGGCGAACTGATGCTGGACCGCGCTGCGCAACGCGCCTGGTACGCGGGTACCCCGCTGGATCTGTCGGCTCGCGAGCTGGCGGTGCTGGACATCCTGATCTCCCGGCGTGACCGGGTGGTGACCAAGGAACAGATCGCGGAAGGCTTGACCGAAGAGCCGAGCGAGGTGGGGCTGAACGCCATCGAGGTCTATATCCACCGGCTGCGCAAGAAACTGGAACCCTGCCATGTTGGTATCCGCACCATACGCGGCTTGGGTTATCTGCTGGAACAGCAGGGCAGCGAAGCGTGACCCAGCGCTGGGCCAAAGCCAATCTGGGGCCCAGGAAGCTGTCCTTGCGGCGGCTGCTGTTGATCTGGTTGCTGCTGCCTCAGCTGGTACTGTGGGTGGCGGGGGCTTGGGTCAGCTACAACGTGGCCTTGCGCTACGCCAATATCGCGATTGACCGCAGCCTGTGGCAATCCAGTAAAGCCTTGGCCCGGCAGGTGCAGCCGCTGGGCGGCGGCCTGTATATTGACTTCCCCAAGGCGGCACAGCAGATTCTGGAAGAAGACCCGGATGACCGGGTGTACTACATGGTCAGCACCCCTCCGGGCCGTTTTATCCTGGGCAACCGTAATTTGCCACCGGTACCGTCACGCCAGAGCGTGCACCTGAATGATCCCTTCTTTTACGATGGCAAACTGGGCAGCCTGACCGTCCGCGTGGCGGCGTTGTACCTCAACTATGGCTCGGTTAAACAGCCGCAGTTGCTGCTGGTGCAGGTGGCCAAGGGGGTGGTGGCGAGGGAAGAGCTGGCGCGCGAGATTCTGTACGCCACCGTGGTGCCCCTGTCCATCCTGATGGGCCTGACCAGCGTGCTGGTGTGGAGCGGGATCAGCCGTGGCCTTAACCCCTTGCGGCGCCTGCGCCGGCAGGTCGAGAATCGCAACCCGCAAGATCTGGCACCAATCGAATTGCACAGCGCGCCGGACGAGGTGCGCTCGCTGGCCGAGGCGCTGAATGCCCTGCTGGGCGCCGTCAACCACAGTATCAGTGTGCAGCGCCGCTTTATCGGCGATGCTGCGCACCAGCTGCGCACGCCGCTGGCAGGGCTGAAATCACAGACTGAACTGGCCATGCAGGAAACTGACCCTGCCCAGCTGCGCGAGCGCTTGCAGCGGGTGCATACCAGTGCCACCCGCAGCATTCACCTGGTCAACCAGCTGTTGACGCTGGCCCGGGCAGAGCCTGAGCAGGAGCATGCCTTGCTGCGGGCACCGGTGGAGCTGGGCAAGCTGTTACGGGAAGTGACCGCCGAGGCTGTACCCCGTGCCTTGCAGGCCGGGGTGGATCTGGGGTGCGAGGTCGGGGCGGAGGCGGTGCACATTGCGGGCAATAGTGCGCTGTTGCGCGAGTTGCTGCTGAACCTGATCGATAATGCCAACCGCTATGTTGGGCAAAACGGTACGGTGACCGTCCGCTTGCGTCGGGAGGGCGACAAGGCCGTGGTTGAAGTGGAGGATGACGGACCGGGCATCGCCGAAGCGGACAAGGAGCGCGTGTTCGAGCGCTTCTATCGAGGGGTGCAAACGGGTAATGGTTGCGGACTGGGCCTGGCCATCGTACAGGAAATCGCCCGCCGTCATGCCGCCGAAGTGCTGCTGCAGGATGTGGTGCCGCACGGCTTGCGGGTGCAGGTCCGTTTCCCGCTGGAGGCGGACTGATTGCTGGCTTGAATGCAGGATGGCTGCAATGGTCATGCCTGGCCTGGTACCCGGTCGGTAAGTCCAAACGCCTGTGATGCAGTGCAATGGGAAGGAGGGTGAACATGGAGCGCTGGGTGGGCTATGCCGTGGTATCCATGTTTTTTGCGGGCTTTACTTCTGTGGTCGCCAAGCAAGGGTTACAGGGCATCTCGGCGGAGCTGGGCTTGACCGTGCGTACGCTGTTTGTCGCCCTCTTCATTCTGCTGTTTGCCGCGCAAGCGGTACCACTGTCCAGCTGGCAGACCTTGCATGGGCGTAATCTGCTGTGGCTGGGCCTGTCGGGTGTGACCACCGCCATTTCCTGGGTGTTTTATTACAAGGCGCTGAAGGCCGGTGATGTGGCCACCGTGGCCCTGATCGACAAGGGGAGTGTCGTGGTGGCCATGCTGCTGGCCTGGTTGCTGCTGCGAGAGCAGATCAGCGTGCGCATGCTGCTGGGCGCTGCCTTGATTGTCAGCGGCTTGCTGGTGATTGCCCGCAAGTAGGCGCTTGCGTGTAGCCATTGGAAGCCAGCTTCAGCGCGGAGCTGACGGTGTGCTGTCATTTGTATGTGCATTTGCTTACCGTGTGCCTCCAAAAAACTTACTCAAAACTTACAAAAGCTATTTACTTCTGTAAGGTAGCTGTCTATAGTGAGCAGCAATTGGCGTGCTGTAACAGGCAGCAACACCAATTTGTCTGTCACCTATAAATTTTTCCTGTAAGGAGAAGAGACGTGTCGCTGAAACTGAAAACCCTGCTCAAAGCCCTGACCGTAGCTGGTGTAGTGAGTGCTGCTGGTGCAGCGGTGGCTGGTGAAGTGGAAGTGCTGCACTGGTGGACCTCCGGTGGTGAGGCCAAATCGGTGGCTGAACTGAAGAAGATGATGCAGGCCAAGGGCCACACCTGGAAAGATTTCGCGGTGGCTGGTGGTGCTGGTGACAATGCCATGACCGTGCTGAAGTCGCGCGTGGTGTCGGGCAACCCGCCTGCAGCTGCACAGATCAAGGGCCCGGCCATCCAGGAATGGGCGGCTGAAGGCGGCGTGGCAGACATCTCTGCCGTTGCCAAGGCCAACAACTGGGACAAGGTGCTGCCGTCTGTCGTGTCCCAGCAGATGAAATACAAGGGCGCTTACGTGGCGGCCCCGGTGAACGTGCACCGCGTGAACTGGCTGTGGGTCAACAAGGCCGCGCTGGACAAGGTGGGCGGCAAGGCTCCGGCCAACTGGGACGAATTCTTCGCGCTGGCCGACAAGTTCAAGGCTGCAGGCATTATCCCGGTCGCACACGGTGGCCAGGACTGGCAAGACTTCACCACCTTTGAAGCGGTGGTGCTGGGTGTCGGTGGTGCCAAGTTCTACAACGATGCACTGGTGAAGCTGGACCAGAAGGCGCTGAAGTCGCCGACCATGGAAAAAGCCCTGACCGTGTTCAAGAAGATCCAGAGCTATGTGGACAAGGGCGCTCCGGGTCGTGACTGGAACCTGGCTACTGCCATGGTGATCCAGGGCAAGGCCGGCATGCAAATCATGGGTGACTGGGCCAAGGGTGAATTCGTTGCTGCTGGCAAGGCACCAGGCACCGACTTCGTCTGCGCAGCGACTCCGGGTTCCGCCAATGCCTACACCTTCAACGTGGACAGCTTCGTGATGTTCAAGCAGAAGGATGCCAACAATGCCAAGGCACAAGGCGATCTGGCTGCTGCCATCCTGAGCCCGGAATTCCAGGAAGTATTCAACCTGAACAAGGGTTCCATCCCGGTACGCACCGACTCCAAGATGGACAAGTTTGACAGCTGCGCCCAGCAGTCCAACAAGGACTTCCTGGCCACGGCCAAGAATGGCGGTCTGCAACCGTCCATCGCCCACGGTATGGCCGTTTCCCCGGCTGCTGCAGGCGCCATCAAGGATGCCGTTTCCAACTACTGGAACACCAACGGCATGAGCGCCAAAGACGCCATGGCCAAGATCGCCGCTGCAGCACAAGCCAAGTAAGCGTTACCAGTCTGACGCAAGCCTTGACGCCGGGCCCAGGCCCGGCGTGAAAAGGGGCACCAGCGTCATGCTGCGTGCCCCTTTTCACTTTCCAATGCCCTGACCGTGCGTCCTGCACGGGGTGTTGTATAGTCAATGCATACAGGCTTGCCTGACGAGCAAAGGTATTGTCATGTCTGATCAATCATCCGTTGTCGGCACGCGCCGACTGGACCAGTGGTTGCCGAAGATGGTGGTTGCGCCATCCTTTGTGCTGTCGCTGATCTTCATTTATGGCTTCATCCTGTGGAACGGCTACCTGTCGTTCTCGGAATCCCGCATGCTGCCCAACTATGACTGGGCGGGCACGGTGCACTATGAGGCACTGTGGGAGAACGACCGCTGGTGGGTGGCGGTCAAGAACCTGGGTATTTTCGGCGGCTTGTTCATCCTGGTGGGCACGGTACTGGGCCTGTTTCTGGCGATCCTGCTGGATCAGAAGATCCGTCTGGAAGGGGCGCTGCGCAGTATCTATCTGTACCCGATGGCGCTGTCCTTCATCGTGACCGGTACCGCCTGGAAGTGGATGCTGAACCCGGAGTTCGGGCTGGAGCATCTGGTGCAGTCCTGGGGCTTTCCCAACTTTACCTTCGACTGGCTGGTCAACCCGGATTACGCCATCTACACGGTGGTGATTGCTGGGGTGTGGCAGTCCTCGGGCTTCGTGATGGCGCTGTTCCTTGCCGGTTTGCGCGGGATTGACGATTCCATCATCAAGGCGGCCCAGGTGGATGGTGCCTCGCTGCCGCGCATCTACTGGCGCATCATCATTCCGTCGCTGCGCCCGGTGTTTTTCAGCACCATCATGATTCTGGCGCATCTGGCGATCAAGAGCTTTGACCTGGTGATTGCCCTGACCAATCGCGGACCGGGTTACTCCACCGACATGCCGGCCTCGTTCATGTACACCATGGCGTTCGAGCGCGGCAAGCTCGGTATGGGGGCGGCCAGTTCCACCATGATGCTGGCCATGCTGGCGGCCATCGTGGTGCCTTATCTGTATTCGGAGCTGCGGGGTTACAAGAAAAATGGCTAAGAGCGGACGCTTCGTGATTTATGCAGTGCTGCTGCTGGCCGCGCTGTTCTACCTGATGCCGATGTATGTGATGCTGTCCACCTCGCTGAAGTCGATGGATGACATCCGCAACGGCGGCCTGCTGGCCTTGCCCAGTGCGCTGGACTTTACCGCCTGGCTCAAGGCGTGGTCGGGTGCCTGTACCGGTATTGAATGCAGTGGCCTCAAGCCCTACTTCCTCAATTCGGTGATGATGGTGGTGCCAGCTGTGCTGACCTCCACCCTGCTGGGGGCCATCAATGGCTATGTGCTGACCAAGTGGCGCTTCAAGGGATCGGACCTGATCTTCTCGCTGATGCTGTTTGGCGTGTTCATGCCGCTGCAGGTGGTGCTGCTGCCGATGTCGCAGACGCTGGGCTGGCTGGGGCTGACCGAGTCAATCTGGGGGCTGGTAACGGTGCACGTGCTGATGGGGATTGCGTCGACCACGCTGTTTTTCCGTAACTACTACATCTCGATTCCGGATGAGCTGGTGAAGGCTGCGACGCTGGATGGCGCAGGGTTCTTCCGCATCTTCTGGCGCATCATCCTGCCGCTGTCCACCCCGATCTTCATGGTGACGCTGATCTGGCAGTTCACCAATATCTGGAACGACTTCCTGTTTGGCGTGGTGTTCTCCGGAGCAGACAGCAAACCGATTACGGTGGGCCTCAACAATCTGGTGAATACTTCCACCGGGGTGAAGGAATACAACGTGGACATGGCGGCGGCCATCATTGCCGGTCTGCCCACCATGCTGGTGTACCTCATCGCGGGCAAATACTTCGTGCGCGGCCTCACCGCCGGCGCCGTCAAGGGCTGACGGGGCGCGCCCCGCAAAGGAATGCAAACATGCGTGCATTGAAAATCAAGAATGTCAAAAAGAGCTTCGGCGGGACCGACATCCTCAAGGGCATCAATATCGAGATCGAGCCGGGGCAGTTCCTGATCCTGGTCGGGCCTTCCGGGTGTGGCAAGTCCACCCTGATGAACCTGATTGCGGGCCTGGAGAGCGTCACCAGCGGCGAAATCGTGATCGGTGACCGGGTGGTGAACGATGTACCACCGAAGGACCGTGATATCGCCATGGTGTTCCAGAGCTATGCGCTCTATCCCAACATGAATGTGCGGCAGAACATCACCTTCGGCATGGAAATGCGTAACGTGCCGAAGGAAGAGCAGGCCACCACCTTGGCCCGTGTGGCCAAAATGCTGCAAATTGAACATTTGCTGGACCGTAAGCCGGGGCAGCTGTCCGGTGGCCAGCGTCAACGGGTGGCGATGGGGCGGGCGCTGGCACGCAACCCGGGGCTGTTCCTGTTTGACGAGCCGCTGTCCAACCTCGATGCCAAGCTGCGTGTGGAGATGCGGACCGAAATCAAGCTACTGCATCAGCGTACCAAGACCACAGTGGTGTACGTGACGCACGACCAGATTGAGGCCATGACGCTGGGTGATCGTATTGCCGTGATGCGCGATGGCGTGATCCAGCAGTTCGGCAGCCCACAGGAAATCTACGACAACCCGGCCAATATGTTCGTGGCAGGCTTCATTGGCTCGCCGTCGATGAACTTCATCCCGACCAAGCTGGTGGCCCGCGAGGGTGGGCTCGGCGTGGAGATTCAGCACGGTGAGCAACACTGGGTGTTCCCGCTGCCGGAGAAGAAGGGTCTGGAAGCCTGGGTAGGCAAGGACGTGGTGCTGGGCATTCGCCCGGAACAACTCACCGCCAACAGCGAAGGTTACGACTGCAAGGTCGACATCATTGAGCCGACTGGTCCGGATACCCTGGTGTTTGTCGAACTGAACCACAAGGAAGTGGTGTGTCGCGTGCATCCGCGGGATGCCAAATTGCCGGGTGAAACCATTCGCCTCGGCGTCGATCTGAGCAAGGCGGTACTGTTCGACCCCAAGACCGAGCAACGTATCGACTGATTCCCTGTGTCACCTTACGTGCACATTGGCCGGGTAGCGTGCTGCCCGGCCTTTTTTATCAGGCGATAGTGGCCGGTTTTGTCAATCGGCATCAAGTCTGGTACAATCCAGCCGTTTATCGGATTCGCTTTTTCAGTACTGATGGGCCTCGGCCCTTTTTTTGTTTGTGGAACGGGTATGGACATTCGCGCATTGGTCGAACACACGCTGGGCGGGATGGGGTTTGAGCTGGTTGATCTGGTGGTAACCCCTCGCGGCGGCTTTCAGCTGTTTATCGACCGGCTGGACCAGAGCAATGGTGGCGTCACCATTGATGACTGCGTGCGGGTCAGCAACCAGTTGAGCAACGTTTTCCTGGTGGAGAACGTGGATTATGACCGGCTGGAGGTGTCCTCGCCGGGTCTGGATCGCTTGCTGAACAAACCGGCGGATTTTGTACGCTTTGCCGGTCGCAAGATCAAGGTCAAGCTGCGCACCCCGCTTGATGGGCACAAACGCTTGGTAGGGCATCTGAAAGGGCTGCAGGACGATGTGCTGACCCTTGAGGTGAACGGTCAGGCACAGGCGGTACCGATGTCGCAGGTCGACAAGGTGCGGCTGGAACCGGAATTCTAACAGCGGCGTTTTCATGAGAAACGGCCGTCAGGCAGGTATGACAAGGTTATTGGGAATCCCCGGAGGCAAGACATGAGTCGTGAAA
Source organism: Leeia aquatica (assembly GCF_012641365.1). Lineage (NCBI taxonomy): Bacteria > Pseudomonadati > Pseudomonadota > Betaproteobacteria > Neisseriales > Leeiaceae > Leeia > Leeia aquatica. The sequence goes on along the minus strand of NZ_JABAIM010000002.1, from coordinate 560,919 downwards.
TTCTGTTGCTGGTCGACGCGCTGGCTCGGGAAAAGAACGTCAATAAGGAAGTGGTGTTTGGCGCGCTGGAGTATGCGCTGGCCTCGGCCACCAAGAAGCGTTACAGCGAAGATATCGATGTGCGTGTGCAGATCGACCGTGTCACCGGTGAATACCAGAGCTTCCGTCGCTGGGAAATCGTCGAAAAGGACGTGTTCGAATTCCCCAGCAAGCAAATGATGCCGCACGAGGTGGAAGAGGATTATCCGGAACTCAAGCTCGAACTGGGTGAGTTCGTGGAGGAGCCGCTGGAAGCCATTGAATTTGGCCGCATTGGCGCACAGACCGCCAAGCAGGTGATCTTGCAGCGCATCCGTGATGCAGAGCGTGAGCAACTGCTGGAAGACTTCCTGGCCCGCAAGGAACACTTGGTCAATGGCGTGATCAAGCGCATGGACCGTAACGGTGCCATCATCGAAGCCGGCAAGCTGGAAGCCCTGCTGCCGCGTGACCAGATGATCCCGAAGGAAAATCTGCGGGTGGGCGACCGGGTGCGTGCGTTCCTCGCCAAGGTCGAGCGTACCGCACGCGGTCCGCAACTGTTCCTGTCGCGCACCTCGCCGCAATTCATCGGCAAGCTGTTCGAGCTGGAAGTGCCGGAAATTGAAGAAGGCCTGATCGAGCTGAAGGGCGCGGCGCGTGACCCGGGTGTGCGCGCCAAGATCGCAGTCAAAAGCAACGATCCGCGCATTGACCCGCAGGGTACCTGCATTGGCATGCGCGGCAGCCGTGTGACGGCGGTGACCAATGAACTGTCCGGCGAACGCGTGGACATCATCCTGTGGTCCAGCGATCCGGCCAGCTTTGTGGTCAACGCGCTGGCTCCGGCCGAGATCAGCAAGATCTCGGTGGATGAGGAAGCCCATAGCATGGACGTGGTGGTGGATGAAGACCAGCTGGCGATTGCCATCGGTCGCGGTGGCCAGAACGTGCGCCTCGCCTCCGAGCTGTCAGGCTGGCAAATCAACATCATGACCGTGGATCAGGCGGAAGAAAAGAATGCCGCCGAATTCGCGGCCATCCGTCAGCTGTTTATCACCACGCTGGATGTGGATGAAGAAGTGGCGGACGTGCTGGTGGACGAAGGCTTCTCCACGCTGGAAGAAGTAGCCTATGTCCCGCTGGCCGAAATGCTGGAAATCGATGCCTTCGATGAAGACACTGTGAACGAACTGCGCAGTCGTGCCCGTAATGCACTGTTGACCCGTGCCATCGCCAGCGAGGAACAGCTGGAAGCAGGTGCAATGGACCTGCAATCGGTGGACGGTGTGGACAGCGCCATCGCACACAAGCTGGTAGAACATGGTATTCAAACCCGTGATGACCTGGCCGAATTGGCCGTTGATGAGCTGGTCGAGATGACCGGCATCGACGAGGAGCGCGCCAAGGCGCTGATCCTGAAGGCCCGTGCACACTGGTTTAACTGAGACACTCCGGGAACAAGGAGCGAGTATGGGAACGACAAACGTCGCACAATTTGCGGAAGAGCTCAAGCTGCGGCCTGAGCTGCTGCTGGACCAGCTGCGCGCGGCCGGGGTGAGCAAGTCTTCATTGAATGATCAGCTGTCTGAGGCCGACAAGTCCCGGTTGCTGGACTACCTGCGCCGTCAGCATGGCGCAGCATCGGACAAGAAGATTACCTTGACCAGCCGCCAAACCACCACCATCAAGCAAGCAGATGGTGCCGGTCGCGGCCGCACCATTCAGGTGGAAGTCAAAAAGAAGCGGGTCTTCGAGAAGCGCGAACCACAAGCTGCGGAAGCCCCGGTGGCGGAAGCCGACCTTGCGCTGGAAGCTCCGGTGCCGGTGATTGAAACGCCGGTGGTCGAGGCACCTGAAGTGGTGGTAGCCCAGCCGGAGCCGGTTATCGAAGCCCCGGTAGTGGAGGTGGTGCCGGAGCCGGTCGTGGTGGTCGAACCGGAACCCGAGCCGGTGGTGGAGCCCGTGGTGGTGGCCGAAGTTGAAGCGGCCCAGCCGGAGCCGGTGGCTGAAGCACCGGCAGCGGCACCGCAGCCTGCCGCAGAGGCCAAATCCAAGACCCAGGGTACCCTGCATGTCAAACATGCCTTCCTGACACCGGAAGAAATCGCCGCGCGTGAGCAGGATGCCAAGCGCCAGGCGGAGCTGCGCGCTCGCCAGGAGGCCGATCGTCAGGCCCGTCTGGATCGCGAAGAGCGTCTGCGTCGTGCACAAGCTGCCCAGCAGCAGGCTGCTGCTGCGCCGAAGCCTGCGGAAGCCGCACCGGCCCGTGGTGCTGCGGCCAAGCCCGCCGCACCGGCCGCGACCGACCGCAAGGATGCCGCGCCGAGCAAGGACAACAAGGACGCCCGCAAGGGTGGTGGCCGTGATGAGCGTGACGATGGCAACCGCAAGCGTGGCCTGAAGGTGCGCGGTGGTGCCGATAGTAACGACCGTCGTTCCCGCAAGGGTGGCAAGCGTGGTGGCAGCGATGCCAACTCCACCTTCCAGGCGCCGACCGAGCCGATGGTGCGTGACGTTGCGGTGCCGGAAACCATTACCGTGGCCGAACTGGCGCACCGCATGGCGGTGAAAGCGGCTGAAGTGATCAAGACCATGATGAAGATGGGGTCGATGGTCACCATCAATCAGGTGCTAGACCAGGAAACCGCCATGATCGTGGTGGAAGAAATGGGCCACGTCGCCAAGGCCGCCAAGCTGGATGACCCGGAAGCCATGCTGGCCGATGCCGACGAGCAACATCAGGATTACCAGCTGTCGTCTCGTGCACCGGTGGTGACGGTGATGGGTCACGTTGACCACGGCAAGACCTCTCTGCTGGATTACATCCGCCGCGCCAAGGTGGCATCGGGCGAAGCGGGTGGCATTACCCAGCATATTGGTGCGTATCACGTGGAAACCAGCCGTGGCATGATCACCTTCCTCGACACGCCGGGTCACGAGGCGTTTACCGCCATGCGTGCCCGTGGTGCCAAGGTGACCGACTTGGTGGTGCTGGTGGTGGCCGCTGACGACGGCGTGATGCCGCAAACGATTGAAGCCATTCACCACGCCAAGGCGGCGGAAGTGCCGATCGTGGTGGCAGTGAACAAGATCGACAAGCCGGATGCTAATCCCGAGCGGATTCGCCAGGAACTGGTGCAGCATGAAGTGGTGCCGGAAGACTGGGGTGGCGATGCCATGTTTGTCGAAGTGTCGGCCAAGCAAGGTACCGGCATTGACGAACTGCTGGAAGGCATCCTGCTGCAGGCCGAAGTGCTGGAGCTGACCGCGCCGGTCGATGCACCAGCCAAGGGTATTGTGATCGAAGCCCGTCTGGACAAGGGCCGTGGCCCGGTCACCACCCTGTTGGTGACCAGCGGTACGCTGCGTCGCGGTGATGTGGTGCTGGCCGGTGGTGTGTATGGCCGTGTCCGTGCCATGCTGGATGAAAACGGCAAGCCGGTGGATGAAGCTGGCCCGTCGATTCCGGTCGAGATTCTCGGTCTGTCCGATGTACCGAATGCCGGTGAAGATGCCATGGTGCTGGCCGATGAGCGCAAGGCACGTGAAATTGCCCTGTTCCGTCAAGGCAAGTTCCGCGACGTCAAGCTGGCCCGCCAGCAGGCTGCGAAGCTGGAAGGCATGTTCGAACAGATGGGCGAGGGCGAGGTCAAGACCCTGCCGTTGATCATCAAGTCTGACGTGCAAGGCTCCTACGAAGCGCTGGCGCAGTCACTGCAGAAGTTGTCGACCGAAGAAGTGAAGGTCAACATCATCCACAGCGCAGTGGGTGCCATCAGCGAATCCGACGTCAACCTGGCGATTGCCTCCGGCGCCGTCATTATCGGCTTCAACGTGCGTGCCGATGCACAATCGCGCCGTCTGGCCGAAGGCAATGGCGTGGACATCCGCTACTACAACATCATTTACCAGGCGGTGGATGAGGTGAAGTCGGCGCTGTCCGGCATGCTGGCACCGGAGAAGCGCGAGCAGGTCATCGGTATGGTGGAAGTGCGTCAGGTGTTCGTCATCTCCAAGGTGGGGACGATCGCCGGCTGCTACGTGCAGGATGGTATGGTCAAGCGCCACGCCGGGGTGCGTGTGCTGCGTAACAACGTGGTCATCCACCAGGGTGAGCTGGACTCGCTCAAGCGCTTCAAGGACGACGTCAAGGAAGTGCGCTCCAACTTTGAGTGCGGCCTGTCGCTGAAGAACTATAACGACCTGGTCGAAGGTGACCTGCTGGAAATCTTCGAAGTCGTGGAAGTGGCCCGTTCGCTGTAAGGCGTGCTGGGTGCAGGATCGGAACGCCGGACCGAGTGTCCGGCGTTGCCGCTCGTAGCATGAACATCATATTGGAACACAATGGCCAAACATTTTACCCGGGCTGACCGGGTGGCACAGCAGCTGCAAAAAGACATCGCCGAGTTGATTCGCGCCGAGCTGGATCATCCGCGTGCTTCGCTGATTACCATCACCGATGTGGAAGTAACGCGCGATTACTCGCACGCCAAGGTGTTCTACACCTTCCTCGGTGAGGAAACCGCTCGTGAAGAGATCGCCGACAAGCTGGAGGCGGCCAAAGGCTTCTTGCGCTCGCAACTGGCGCGCGGCTTCAAGCTGTTCAAGATGCCGGAACTGCACTTTGTCTACGACCTGTCGGTCGAGCAAGGGGTGCAGCTGGATCAATTGATCAGCCGCGCCAACCCAACTCCGGCCAGCGATGAGTAAACCTCGCCGCATCAAACGGCGGGTGGATGGTGTGCTGCTGCTGGACAAGCCTGAAGGCGCATCCAGCAACCAGGTACTACAAAAGGTGCGCTGGCTGTACCAGGCCGAAAAGGCAGGCCATACCGGCGTGCTGGATCCGCTGGCGACTGGACTGCTGCCGCTGTGCTTTGGAGAAGCCACCAAATTTGCGCAGCGCTGGCTGGATGCCGACAAAGCCTACCGGGCCACGGTACAACTGGGCGCCACCACCACCACCGGCGACCGCGAAGGCGAGGTATTGCAGACCTGGCCAGTGACCGTGGATGAGGCCGCGTTGCGTGCCGTGCTGCCACAGTTTCTTGGCCCGCAGATGCAGGTGCCACCGCTGTACTCGGCACTCAAGCACCAGGGCCGCCCCTTGTACGAATATGCCCGTGCCGGACAGGAAATTGAACGAGCGGCGCGCGCGATTCACATTTATGCGTTAGAATTGCAGTCTTGCTCGTTTCCGCAGTTTGTTCTGGATGTGCGTTGCTCCAAAGGCACTTATATCCGGACCCTGGCGGAAGACATGGGCAAGGCTTTGGGCTGTGGTGCGCATCTGGCAGGCCTGCGCCGTACCGAAACCGGTGGCTTTTCACTGGATCAGGCGGTGACGGTTGAGGAACTGGAAGCGATGGACCCTGCTCAAAGGGATGAATTGTTGTTGCCGGTAGACCGCCTGTTGGGTGATCTGCCGCAATTGCAACTGTCGGCGAACGATGCCGGCAGGCTGACCCACGGTCAGGCTGTACGCCATGACGGCCAGCCGGGGCAGCAACGGGTATACGGGCCAGAAGGCCGTTTCCTCGGACTCGGGGAAATCAGGCTGGACGGCATGCTGTATCCGTCGCGCATGATGGGTGGTGCCAATGAGCCCAAGCTGTCTGCTGCGGAATGAGGTCTTATTTTTTTGAACCAGGGCTGAAATGCCCGCCCCGACTGCCGCAAGGCACGGGTTGATGGAGAAATTGAAATGGCGATTACCGTTGCCCAGAAAGCCGAAGTGATTGGCAAGTTCCAGCGTGCCGCTGGTGATACCGGTTCTTCCGAAGTGCAGATTGCACTGCTGACCACCCGTATCAATGACCTGACCGGCCACTTCAAGAACAACAGCAAGGATCACCATTCCCGCCGCGGTCTGCTGCGGATGGTGAGCCGTCGTCGCAAGCTGCTGGACTACCTGAAGCGTACCGATCTGGATCTGTATCGTTCGCTGATCGAACGTCTGGGCCTGCGTAAATAAGTTGCTCCGGCGGGAAACCGCCTGCCTGCATGCCACCCCTTGCCTTTGGGTAACGGGTGGCATGTTCACATCGAAGGAGGGAGTCTCTAATCGTGCCCGGCGGTTGCAAGACCGGCTGGCAGGCTTAGAGTCTCCTTCGGCAGGGATGCCCAGTGGGGCTGAGTTGAAAGGAAAAACATGAAATTGCAATTGAGCAGTGTGAAAAAAAGCTTCCAGTTTGGACAGCATACCGTCACCCTGGAAACCGGCGAAATCGCGCGCCAGGCCAGCGGTGCCGTGATGGCCAGCATGGGCGATACCGCTGTGCTGGTGTCGGTGGTGGCGGCCAAGAGTGTCAAGCCGGGACAGGATTTCTTCCCGCTGACCGTGGATTACCAAGAGCGTACCTACGCCGCCGGCAAGATTCCGGGTGGCTTCTTCAAGCGTGAAGGCCGCCCGAGCGAAAAGGAAATTCTGGTTTCCCGCCTGATCGACCGTCCGCTGCGCCCGCTGTTCCCGGAAGGCTTCTTCAACGAAGTGCAGATCGTGGCTACCGTGATGTCGGTGGACCCGGAGATTGATCCGGACATCCCGGCCATGCTGGGTGCCTCTGCCGCGCTGGCTGTGGCTGGTGTGCCGTTTGATGGCCCGATTGGCGCGGCCCGTGTGGGTTATGTGGATGGCCAGTATGTGATGTGCCCCACTTCCACCCAGCTGAAGTCCTCGCAACTGGACTTGGTGGTGGCCGGTACCGAAACCGCCGTGCTGATGGTGGAATCGGAAGCGCAATGCCTGCCGGAAGATGTGATGCTGGGCGCCGTGGTGTTCGGTCACGAACAGATGCAGGCCGCCATCAACGCCATTCTGGATCTGGCCGAAGAAGGTGGCAAGGACCTGTGGGACTGGCAAGCACCGGCTCAGGACGAAGCGCTGGTAGCCCGTGTAGCCGAGTTGGCACAGGAAGGCATCGCAGCCGCCTATCGTATCCGCGACAAGCAGGCGCGTACTCAGGCGCTGGCACAAGTGAAGGAAACGACTTTTGCCGCTGTCCTCACCGCCGAGATGGACACGGTACAGGTCAACGCCATCAAGAACATGGTGAAAGAGCTGGAAGCCAAGGTGGTTCGTGGTCAGATCCTGGCCGGTGAGCCGCGAATCGACGGTCGTGACACCCGTACCGTGCGCCCGATCGCCATTCGCAACAGCGTGCTGCCGCGTACCCATGGTTCGGTGCTGTTCACCCGTGGTGAAACCCAGGCGCTGGTGGTAGCCACGCTGGGTACCCCGCAAGACGTGCAGAAGATCGACGCACTGATGGGTGAGTACTCTGATCGCTTCATGCTGCACTACAACTTCCCGCCGTACTCCACCGGTGAAACCGGTCGTGTCGGTTCGCCGAAGCGCCGCGAAATCGGTCACGGTAACCTGGCCAAGCGCGCGCTGAAGGCGGTGCTGCCTGCAGCGGAAGACTTCGCCTACACCATGCGTGTGGTGTCCGAGATCACGGAATCCAACGGTTCCTCCTCGATGGCTTCGGTGTGCGGTGGCTGCCTATCGCTGATGGACGCTGGTGTGCCGCTGAAGGCGCACGTGGCCGGCGTGGCCATGGGTCTGATCAAGGAAGGTAACCGTTTTGCGGTGCTGACCGACATTCTGGGTGACGAAGATCACCTGGGCGATATGGACTTCAAGGTAGCCGGCACCGAAGACGGTGTGACCGCGCTGCAGATGGACATCAAGATCAACGGCATCACCAAGGAAATCATGAAGGCCGCGCTGGAGCAAGCCAAGGCGGGCCGTCTGCACATCCTGGGCCTGATGAAGGAAGCCATGTCGGGTGCCTCCACCGAGATTTCGCAGCATGCCCCGCGCATGTACACCATGAAGATCAACCCGGAGAAGATCCGTGACGTGATCGGCAAGGGTGGCTCGGTGATCCGTGCGCTGACCGAAGAAACCGGTACCCAGATCAATATCGAAGAAGATGGCACCATTACCATCGCTTCGGTGAGTGCTGAAGGTGCCGCACTGGCCCGCAAGCGCATCGAAGAAATCACGGCGGAAGTGGAAGTGGGCGCGGTGTATACCGGCCCGGTGGTGAAGGTGCTGGAGTTCGGTGCCATCGTCAATCTGCTGCCGAACCGCGATGGCCTGCTGCATATCAGCCAGATTGCCCACGAGCGCGTGGCCAATGTGACCGACTATGTGAAGGAAGGCGACGTGGTCACCGTGAAGGTGCTGGAGCTGGACGAGAAGGGCCGTGTCAAACTGTCGATGAAGGCGCTGCTGCCGCCGCCGGAGAAGAAACCGGCCCCGGCTGACGAAGCCTGATTCGCGGTCTGATCTAACAAAAACGCCACGGTTTGCCGTGGCGTTTTTGCTTCCGGCCTTTGGCGTGCCTAGAACGGTGTGGGGCGCTGGTAGACAAAGCGGAAGCCTTCGATCTGCTGCACAAAGTCCAGCCGGAAATCGTAGGCAGACAGTGAGGGCGCGAGCAGCTCAACCCGATCTTCCGCCTGCGCCAGCCGAATGATCTGCTTGCGTGGCTGGCTCCAGGTCTGTGACACACTGATCAGCTCGATACCCTCGCGCAGGGTATTGCATACTGGCACATTCAGAATGGGCGAGCGCACAGACCGCCACCAGCCGCGCATGCCGATTTGTCCCAGAATACGCCAGAGCACGGCGCCAGGCTGGCGCGGGCTATGGGCGAGGTCAAATTGGGCCAGTGGTGCATCGGCAGCATCGCGGTAATCCCCTTGCCAGCGGTTTTGCTGGCAGCGCAGCTGGCTATGGGTGAGCTGGGCATCCAGCAGCAAATGATCCCGGTTAAACGACACCACGCGCTGGGTATTGTTCCACAGGTGCTGGCATACCATGTGGACGGGCTGGCACATCAGCGCATGGAACAGGCGCAATGGGTGAGTGGGCCGGGGCGGTAGCGACTGCGTGCTGGCAAACAGGGAAAACTGCAATTCATGATGCGCGCCGAGGTTGGCCTCGGTGAAGTCACCCAGCCAGATGGCTGCCAGCGCCCGGCCCTGCTCGTCCAGCAGCGGGTATTGCCCGGCGGGCAAACGGGCTGCAGCAACCGCACCATCCACGTGGCCCCCCAGCATCAGCAAATGCCCATCGTAGACATGGTAAGGAGAGCTCAGGCTTTCCCCATTCAGCTCGATGTGCTGATCCAGTGGAAAGCGGCGGAACAGGTCGTGCTGCTCAGCGGTGTGAGGCGTATTCATGACGTCATGATACGGCGGTGTCCCGGCGCGCATCAATAAAAAACCCTGCCAGATGGCAGGGTTTTTTGGCTGGGCTTTGGCTTGATCAGGCAAAGCGCTGAGCGACCACGTCCCAGTCCACCAGCTTCCAGAAGCCTTCCAGGTAGTTCGGGCGGCTGTTGCGGTAGTCGATGTAGTAGGCGTGTTCCCACACATCACAGGTCAGCAGGGCGGTGTCAGCGGTGGTCAGCGGGGTGCCAGCGGCGCTGGTGTTGACGATGTCCAGGCTGCCATCGGATTTCTTCACCAGCCAGGTCCAGCCGGAGCCGAAGTTGCCCGCAGCGGAGGTATTGAAGGCCTTTTTGAATTCGTCCAGCGAACCCCACTTGGCATTGATGGCGTCAGCCAGTGCACCGGTCGGTACGCGGGCATCACCGGCGTTTGGCTTGAAGCCCAGCCAGAAGAAGGTGTGGTTCCACACCTGCGCGGCGTTGTTGAACAGACCGCCTGCCGGGGCCTTCTTCACGATCTCTTCCAGCGACAGGGCTTCGTTGTCGGTACCCTTGATCAGGTTATTCAGATTGGTGATGTAGGTCTGATGATGCTTGCCGTAGTGGTACTCCAGCGTTTCCTTGGACATGTGCGGCGCCAGGGCGTCCAGTGCATACGGCAGTTCGGGCAGTTTGTGTTCCATGAGCAACTCCATAAGGGCAGGCGGGCTGCCGGGTTGGTGTCGGAAGGGCTGGAAAACCGCTCAGCCTGTTCCATGACGGTCTGCCTGGGCATGGCCCAGTGTCGTGGCGTAGTGTAGCCGATCACGGGGGAGGGTGCCAATAGTTGACAAAATTGATCTACTATTGGCTTTAATCCCGAAAATGCCCTGTCACGGCCTGTGTGCCTTGTGCAGCGCCTAAGACAAGCCATCGCCCCTTGTGGTATTGTGTACCGCCGGGTCAGCCGCAATCATGCGTACTGCGTAATGGCCCTGAGTCCGTGCTGGCGTCCGCATGTTCATGCGGGGACGTGAGCGGTTAAGTCTACGGAGTGTGCATGAGCTTGCTCGCCTTGATTCTTGCCCTGCTGCTGGAACAGTTCTACCCGCTGGGCAGTCGTAACCGTGTCTTCCTGCTGTTTACCCGGCTGGCGAATGTCATTGAGCGTAAATTCAACGCCGGTGAGTATGCGCACGGCGTGGTGGGCTGGTGCTTGGCGGTGTTGCCGCTGTGCGCACTGACCTGGCTGATCTATGCCGGGCTGGCCCACTACGTGCATCGGCTGGCGGGGTGGCTGTGGTGTGTCGCCGTGTTGTATCTGACCATGGGCTTCCGCCACTTCTCCAGCGCCTTCTCCGGTATTTCTGAAGCGTTGCAGAATGATGATCTGCCCAAGGCGCGCGAACTGCTGGCGCAGTGGACCGGGCAAGCCACCAGTGAGATGACCACCAGCGAAGTGTCCAAGGTGGCCATTGAGCAAGGCTTGATGGATTCCCACCGCTTTGTGTTTGGTACCATTTTCTGGTTCATGGTGCTGCCGGGCCCGATGGGGGCGGTGCTGTACCGCTTGTCGACTCGCCTGTACGACAAATGGGGCAGCATGCGTATTCCGGGGGACGCCGCATTTGGTCGGTTTGCTGTACAGGTTTATGAGTGGCTGGACTGGATTCCGGTCCGCTTGACCGCCACCAGCTTTGCCATCGTCGGTGACTTTGAGGATGCGGTGTACTGCTGGCGTTCGCAAGCAGCCAACTGGGCCAATTACGCCTACGGCATCCTGCTGGCCAGTGGCGCAGGGGCTATTGGTGTACGGCTGGGCGACCCGGTGCACCAGGACCATACCGTCAAATATCGGCCGGAGCTGGGGCTGGGCGATGATGCGGATCCGAATTACCTGAAGAGTGCGGTGGGCCTGATCTGGCGTACCGTGGTGCTGTGGCTGGTGGTCATTCTGCTGATCTGGTTGTCCAGCCGCGTTTGAGTCCGTTTCTGCCCTTTTCTGTTGAGACAAGCATGCTGGACACCATCCTGTTCCCCGCCATTGAGCCACTGCGTCATGGCCATCTGCCGGTGGATGAGTTGCATACCCTGTACTGGGAGTGCTGCGGCAACCCGGAGGGTATTCCGGTGCTGTTTTTGCACGGTGGGCCGGGCTCGGGTATTTCTGCCACCAGCCGGCGTTTTTTTGATCCGGAACGCTACCACATCATCTTGCTGGATCAGCGGGGCTCCGGGCGCTCCACTCCGCTGGGTGAGCTGCGCAACAATACCACGGCCCATCTGATTGCTGACATTGAAGCATTGCGCCACATGTTGGGCATTGCCAAGTGGCTGGTGTTTGGCGGCTCATGGGGTTCGACGCTGGCGCTGGCCTACAGTGAAGCACATCCCGAGCATTGCCTTGGCCTGGTCTTGCGTGGCATCTGGCTGGGTAGTGAAGCGGAGATTGACTGGTGGGCCAATGGTATACGCATGGTGTTCCCGGACGCATGGGCACGCTATGCTGGGCATATTCCGGAAGCTGAGCGTGATGATCTGCTGGCTGCTTACGGCAGGCGGCTGTTTTCGGATGATCCTGCGCTCTACCTGCCCGCAGCGCGTGCCTGGGCGGAGTATGAGAATGTCTGCGCCCAGCTGTTGCCCCCGCCAGCGGATGAGGTGATGAGCGACGCCTTGGTGACGGCGATGGGGCGACTGGAGGCGTGGTACTTTACCCATCGCATTTTCCTGCCGCCGGACCAGCTACTGAATCAGGTGGACCGGATCCGGCATTTGCCCTGCTTTATTGCCCACGGGCGTTACGACATGGTGTGTCCGCTGCGCTATGCCTTCCAGCTGAAAGCAGTCTGGCCTGAAGCGCAGTTGCATGTGGTGGCCGATGCCGGGCATACCGCAGGCGAACCGGGCATAGCCCATGCACTGGTCGCGGCAACCAACCATTTTGCCCAGCACGGTGAGTTCCAGGCTTTTCAGCCGCCTGCGTTCAGCCGTTTTGCCTGAACCGGCTTAGAACCTGTTTATGGTCTGCTGCGCGACGGCGATACGGCGTTGAAAACCACTTCAGAATGCTCATTTACACCGAGTAAACTCCGCTTCCTCAGTCGTTTTCGCCTTGTCTCACCCTCGCTCGCGAGACCCTAAACAGGTTCTTAGGGAACCAGCCAGCGCGACTGCAGCTTGCCTTCCGGCGTCCAGTGGAACTGGGCGCGGCGCTGGCTATAGTGGGCCAGATACAGCCAGTCCAGTGTCTCAATCTGCACCTGTAACAGTGCGAAGTGCGCGCGCCCCTGTTCACTCTCGGTTGAGCTGGGGGCGCGAAACGCCAGTGCTTGCGGCAGGCCGTTGCCGGGCTCATCCAGCGGTTTGCCGGGGCCGGGGTGGACCAGATAAGTACGGCGCGACAGCATGCGGCTGGCTCGCCAGCCCGCATCTGCCTGGGCGTCATCCAGGTGCAGGCTGGCTTGTCCGCTCAACTGCAGCTGGATCTTCTGCGCGGCATCATACACATGCAGCGACACCGCCGGGTTTTGCCGGATTTCCTCAAGCTTGCTGCTTCGGCTGTCGGTGTGCAGGGTCAGCACCCGCTGCTTGATGTCCAGCGCCCGCAGGATGATGCTGCGCAGTTTGGGCTTGCCATCCAGGCCGACCGTGGCCAGCGTCGGGACATGCGCCGGTACCCGGATATCCGGCACGCCTTGCTGCAACAGCCGCCAGGCAGCATCCAGTGTGGCATTCAGGTCATCGTAGAACGGGGTCGGCATGGTCAGTTCGGGAACAGATTAAGCAGGCCATCCAGCCCGACATGATCGAAGCAGGCCGTAGCGACGTGTTTCAGCGCCGGCTTGCCACGGAAGGCAATGGACACCGCCGCGGCCTGGAACATGGGAATATCGTTGGCACCATCCCCAAACGCAATGGTCTGGTCGGGCTGTAGACCGGCAGCATCCCGTAAGCGCTGCAGGTGGCGTGCCTTGGCAGCGGCGTCGATCAGCTCGCCTTCCACCCGACCAGTGAGGTGACCATTGTGTACTTCCAGTCGGTTGGCGATGGCGTGGGTCAGGCCCAGCCGCTGTTGCAGCCGCTCGGTAAAGAAAGTGAAGCCGCCTGAAATCAGCAGCGTCTGCAAACCGGCGGCGTGCACTTGCTTCAGCATACGCTCTGCTCCTGGCTGGAGTGCCAGCCGCTGCTGGTAGACGGTGTCCAGCGCGGCCTCTGGCAGCCCCGCCAGCAATGCCACCCGCTCACGCAGGCTGCTGGCAAAATCCAGCTCGCCCGCCATGGAGCGCTCGGTAATGGCGGCTACCTCGGCCTTCAGCCCTTGCAGGTCGGCAATTTCGTCGATGCACTCGATGGTGATCAAGGTGGAGTCCATGTCCATGGCCACCAGCCCAAAGGACGACAGCGGTCGTGCATCCACCCAAGCGTGGTCGTACTGCCACTGTGCACACAGGCTGGCGATACGAGCCCGCTCAGCGGGCTGTGCCTCATCCAGTAGCCCGCACTGCGGGTGGCGCTGTACCGGCGCAGCACTGTGGCTCAACTGTGCCAGCAGCGCCAGATGGGCAGGGTCAATATCGCGGAGGGCATGGACAATCAAAGGCATGGCTTAGCTCAGTTCCTTGAACAATTCCTTGATACGGGCAATGCGTACGCCCAGTTCCGGCAGTTTGCTTTCCACCTTCAGCCGGTCCGGCCCGGCCAGTTTGTAATGGCGCTTGCTCTGGATCAGGGTGATGATTTTCATCGGGTCGATCGGTGGGTTGGGGACAAACTGCAGGTTGATGCCGTTTTCCGTGGCGTCGAGCTTGCTCACCCCCAGCGGCTTGGCCAGCAGGCGCAGGCGGTGCGATTCCACCAGCGCTTGTGTGGCTTCCGGCAGCAGGCCAAAGCGGTCGATCAGCTCCTGGTGCAATTCATCCAGCTCGTCCGCGGTGCTGCAGTTGGCCAGCCGCTTGTACAGGACCAGCCGCTCATGCACATCGGGACAGTAGTCGGTCGGCAGCAGGGCGGGGACGTGCAGGTTGATCTCGGACACCACTTCCAGCGGCTGCGAGAAGTCCGGCTCCAGCCCCTTCTTCAGTGCTTTGACCGCCTGATTCAGCATTTCGGAGTACAGGCTGAAGCCGATTTCCTGTACCTGGCCGCTCTGGCCGTCGCCCAAAACCTCGCCCGCGCCACGGATTTCCAGGTCGTGCATCGCCAGATAGAAACCGGAGCCCAGCTCCTCCATCATCTGGATGGCTTCCAGCCGTTTGATGGCAGCGTTGGTGGTCTTTTCCGGGGTCAGCAGGTAGGCATAAGCCTGATGGTGGCTGCGCCCCACCCGACCCCGCAGCTGGTGCAACTGGGCCAGACCGAATTTGTCCGCACGGTGAATCAGGATGGTGTTGGCGTTGGGAACGTCGATACCGGTTTCGATGATGGTGGTACACAGAAACAGGTTGAAGCGCTGCTGGTAAAAGTCGCGCATCACGGTTTCCAGCTCGCGCTCGCGCATCTGGCCGTGGCCGATGCCAATGCGGGCTTCCGGCACCAGTTTTTCCAGTCGGGCGCGCATGTGCTCGATGGTGTCGACCTCGTTGTAGAGGAAGAATACCTGACCACCACGCTTGAGCTCGCGCAGTACCGCTTCGCGGATCACACCATCTGATTCGGGCGCGACAAAGGTCTTGATTGCCAGTCGCCGTTGCGGCGCGGTGGCGATCACCGAGAAGTCGCGCAAGCCTTCCAGCGCCATGCCGAGCGTACGCGGAATTGGCGTGGCCGTCAGGGTCAGCACGTCCACTTCAGCGCGCAGGGCTTTCAGCTGTTCTTTCTGCCGTACGCCAAAGCGGTGCTCTTCGTCGATGATCACCAGACCCAGCCGGGCAAATTCTATGTCCGGCTGCACCAGGCGATGGGTGCCGATCACGATGTCGACGCTGCCATCCGCCAGACCCTTGAGGGCCTGCGCCTGTTCCTTGGCGGTGCGGAAACGGCTAAGCTCCACCACCTTCACCGGCCAGTCGGCAAAGCGGTCGCTGAAGGTTTGCCAATGCTGCTCGGCCAGCAGGGTGGTGGGCACCAGCACCGCTACCTGTTTGCCATCGGCCACCGCCACAAAGGCGGCACGCAAGGCCACTTCGGTCTTGCCGAAACCCACATCGCCACACACCAGCCGGTCCATCGGCTTGCCGCTGGTCATGTCCTGAATCACCGCTGCGATGGCTGCTGCCTGATCTGGGGTTTCCTCGAAACCAAAGCCCTCGGCAAAAGCGGCATGATCATGCTCGGAGAGCTTGAAGGCGTAGCCCTGACGGGCCGCGCGACAGGCGTACAGGTTGAGCAATTCTGCAGCCGTATCGCGTACCTGCTCGGCGGCCTTCTTGCGCGCCTTGTCCCATTGACCGGAACCCAGTTTGTGCAGCGGCGCGGCGTCTGCGGAAACTCCGGCATAGCGGGACACCACGTGCAGCTGCGCTACCGGGATGTACAGCTTGGCATCATCGGCATACGACAGGTGCAGGAACTCGGTGGCACCTTCACCCAGATCCAGTGTCACCAGCCCCAGATAACGGCCCACCCCGTGCTGCTCATGCACCACCGGGTCTCCGGCTTTCAGCTCGGAGAGATCGCGCAGTAGGTTTTCGGTATTGGTTTTTTTGCCTTGCCGCTTGCCTTTGCTGCTGCTGTAAGTGGCGTACAGCTCGGCTTCGGTGAGCAGGGTGTAGTCTGCTGTGGCGTAGCCTTGCTGCAAGGCGCCGACGCACAGCGCAAATGGTGCGTCACTGTTTAGGAAGGCGGCGAAATCCTCGACCACCTGTGGCTGCAGCTGGTATTCCTTGAGCAGGTTGAGCAGGGTTTCACGCCGACCAAGCGACTCGGCCACCAGCAGCGTGGGGGTGCGAGCAGTCTGCAGGTGCTGGCGCAGGCGGAACAGCGGGTCTTCTTCGCGGCGCTCCACCCATACTTTCGGTGCACTGAGGCAGGGGCCACTGTCATGCTCGATCGCGGGCTCCGGCAGGGTGATGCGGGTCCAGTGCTGGCAATGGGCAAAGAATTGCTCGGCACTCAGGAACAGGCGCTGCGGCGGCAGCAAGGGATGTTCCTTGTCGCCAGACAGTAGACGGTAACGGGAATCGGTGTCCTTCCAGAAACCCTGCGCGGCCTCATCCAGATCGTGATGCAACGCCAGTGTGGCCTCTGGCGGCAGGTAGTCAAACAGGGTGGCGGTTTCGTCAAAGAACAGCGGCAGGTAGTACTCGATGCCTGCCGGGGTCATGCCGGCGCTGACATCCTTATACAGCCGGGACTTGGTTGGATCGCCCTCAAAGGTTTCGCGGAAATTGCGGCGGAAGGTCTGCACACCGTTGGCGTCGGTCGGGAATTCGCGCGCGGGTAGCAGGCGGATGTCGGCGACCGGGTAGAGGGTGCGCTGGCTGTCGACATCAAAGGTACGGATGCTCTCCAGCTCGCGGTCGAACAAGTCCAGCCGGTACGGCAGCACCGAGCCCATCGGGAACAGGTCGATCAGGCTGCCGCGTACACTGTACTCACCGGGCGAATAGACCTGGTTGACGTGATGATAGCCTGCCAGGGTGAATTGCTCGCGCAGCTTGTCGAGGTCCAGTACCTCGCCCTTGCGAAGCATGAAGGTATAGGCCGCCAGATAAGACGGCGGGGTCAGCCGGTACAGCGTGGTAGCCAGTGGTACGATGGCCACATCAAACTGTCGGCTGTGCAGCTGGTAGAGTGTCGCCAGCCGGGCGGAGACCAGATCATGGTGCGGCGAGAAATGGTCGTAGGGCAGGGTTTCCCAGTCCGGCAGCAGGCAGCAGCGTAGCGCCGGGTTGAAAAAGGCCAGCTCTTCCAGCAGGCGCTGGGCATGCTGTGCGGTGGCGGTAATCACCACCAGCGGAGCGCGCTGCCCGGCCAGCTGCGCCAGCGCCAGTGCATCTGCCGCGCCAGGCAAGGCGGGCCAGCGGAATTTCTGCCCGGCAGCGGGGAGGATCAGGTCAGGCAAGGCGTTCAGCGACATGGACGAAAGGACAGGCGGCAAAACGCTGATTATAAAGGAAGTCCACTTTCACCGCAGCCCGCCTGCTTGCGGTAGATATTGCGCTGCAATACACTGATCATGTGTGGTCTTGGTGACAACCCGGCTACGGGCGAGATTGTTGCATTACAGTGATTCCATTTATACCAACAGGGAGTGTTGCGCCATGAAGAAGCTGTTTGCAGGCTTGTTTGCTGCTTTTGCCATGCATTTTGCGCTGGCCGCCGTCAATATCAATACTGCAACCCAGGCGCAGCTGGAAAGCCTGAAGGGCGTGGGTCCGGCCAAAGCCAAGGCCATTATCGAGTACCGTACCAAGAATGGCCCGTTCAAGACGCTAGACGGCCTGAAGAATGTCAGCGGCATTGGTGATGGCATTTACAACAAGATCAAGGGTGACATTACGCTGTCAGCGGCAGCCACCACGGCCAAACCAGCGGTCCCTGCCGGTAAGCCCGCTACGGCAGCAACGCCAGCCAAACCGGCTGAGCCTGCCAAGAAAGATGTCAAACCGGCAGCGCCGAGCAAGTAAGCGCCGCACGGCGACATTGGCCGCCCTATCAGGCCACCCGGCAGGGTGGCCTTTTGCTTCATGCCTGGCAGGCATAAACTCATGCCATGCCGGTCAATGCGGAACCCTGCCTTTCGGCTACCATCCAAAGCATTTCAACCTGCCTGGCCCTCGGCCCGAAATGTGAATCATCATGACACTGACCATTGCCCAGACCGTTGGCAACACGCCGCTGGTTTCCCTGCAACGCTTGCCGGCACAGCTGGGTATTGCGCCTGGGGTCTCCATTCTGCTGAAGCTGGAGGGGAACAATCCCGCAGGTTCGGTCAAGGACCGGCCCGCACTGTCCATGATTCGCCGGGCGCAGGCGCGCGGCGACATTCAGCCCGGTGACACGCTGATCGAGGCCACCAGCGGTAATACCGGCATTGCCCTGGCGATGGCGGCTGCGGTGATGGGCTACCGCATGATATTGATCATGCCGGAACACCTGAGCGTAGAGCGGCGGCAGTCGATGGCGGCTTATGGTGCACAGATCATTCTCACCCCGCGCGAGGTGGGCATGGAGGGCGCGCGTGACCTGGCTGAGCAGATGCAGCGAGACGGCAAGGGCCGCATTCTCGACCAGTTTGGCAATCCGGATAATCCGCTGGCTCACTATGAGGGCACCGGCCCGGAAATCTGGCGTGATACCGAGGGGCGCATCACCCACTTTGTCAGCAGCATGGGGACGACGGGTACCATCATGGGGACGTCCCGTTTCCTCAAGGAGCTGAACCCGGCGATTGAAGTGGTGGGGGTGCAGCCGGAAGAGGGCGCGCAGATTCCAGGCATCCGCAAATGGCCGGAAGCCTATCTGCCACGCATTTATGACCCTGCCCGGGTCGACCGGTTGCTGTATGTTTCCCAGCAGGCGGCAGAAGACATGACCCGTACGCTGGCGCAGCAGGAAGGTATCTTCGTCGGGGTGTCATCCGGTGGTGCGCTGGCTGCTGCCCTGCAGCTGGCTGCTGGCTTGCAACATGGCGTGGTGGTGTCGATTGCCTGCGATCGGGGCGACCGCTATCTGTCGACCGGTATTTTCCCGGCAGGATGATGCAACGCGTCCTGCTCTTGCTGCTGATGTTGCCCATGCTGGCATGGGCTGCACAACTGCAACTGGATCTGGGCAGCCTCACTGGGCCCCAGATGCAACTCACCCATCTGCAAGCCTCTCTGGATACCGAGCGTCAGCAACTGCGCCTGCAGGCGGCCCAGCTCCAGTTTGGCCAACACCAGTGGCGGCAGCTACAACTGCAGTGCGGACGCTTCGTCTGGCAGGCCAGGGAGCTGGCGTGCCTGGAGGGGCAGCTCAGTTTTGACGGGCCGCCACGCAAGCGGGTGGCCGGGCGTGTCAATTTGCGTTATCAGCCCCAAAGCCGCAGCTTGCAACTCACCCTGTCTCCCCAGTCGGGGCAGCAGCTATCGCTGCACGCCGCAGCGGGCAAGGGTGGCTGGCAAGGCAAACTGGATTTACAGCAATGGCCGGTGACTGACGCCTTGCCGTGGTGGCCGACGGAATTGCCCAAGCCCAGTCAGGGGCTGCTGAGTGCGCAACTGATCTGGCAGCAGACCAGCCCGAGACTGGATGGCAAGCTGTCCTTGCGTGGCGTGCAGTTTGCGGACAGCAGTGGCAGCCGGGCAGGTGAGCGGGTTGATCTGGACTGGCAAGGGCAACTGGCCCTGAATGCCGAGGGCGGCAGCTGGCAGGGGCAGCTACGCTGGTTGGCGGGCGAGGTGTACTGGGAGCCGTTCTATCTGAAGCTGGATGCCTCGCCACTGGTGCTGGAGAGCCGGGGGCAGTGGCAAGGTCAGCAGCTGGAGGTCAAGCAGGCACAGCTGCAGTGGGCTCCTTTGGGACAACTGGATTTTGATCTGCTGTTACAGCAAGGCAAACTGAACCGGGTGCGGCTAGAGGGGAAGGGGCTGGCGTTGAAGCCGCTGTACGAAACGGGCTTGCAGCCTTTGTTGACCAGCCCGCTGCTGAAAGCGTTGCAAGCGGAGGGCAGGGTAGACGTATCCTTGCTGGTGCAGGAAGGTGCGCCACAGCGCTTGACCTTGGGCCTGCACGAAGTGTCTTTGGTGGACAAAGGCGGCAAGCTGGGCTGGTATGGCGTGAATGGCAGCCTACCCTGGTCCCGGACGGAAGCGACGACCGCAGCCCTCGGCTGGAAAGGGGGCGTGGTGCTGGGGCTGCCTTTGGGCGCTGCGGAGTTGAAATTGAATCTGCATGGTACATCGCTCAGTACGCCGCGATTTGAGCAGGCCTTGCTTGGAGGGCGCCTGCTGTTGAAGGATGTGTCGCTCAAGCAGCAGGAGGATGGCTGGCATGGAGGCCTGAGCGGAGAGCTGACAGGCGTGTCGCTGCCGGAAATGTCCACGGCCCTGCAGTGGCCACGCATCGAGGGTGAACTGTCTGGCAGCTTGCCGAGGGTGGTGCTGAGCCCGAAAGAGTTGCGCCTGTTCGGCCCGCTGGAAATCCAGGCCTTTGATGGTATTGCCTTCTTGCGCAATGTGCGGCTGCAGGAGCCTTTTGGTGTGGCGCCGCGGTTCTCGGCGGACCTGGCCATGCAGAACCTGGACCTGTTGCAACTGACCCGTACCTTCTCGTTCGGCGCCATCGAGGGGCGTCTGGACGTTAATGTGGATGATCTGCAGCTCCTCAACTGGGAGTTGCAGCAGTTTGATGCGCGTATTGGCAGCAGCCCCGGCGATTACCGGAAACGAATCAGTCAGCGTGCGGTCGAAAACATCAGCGCGCTGGGAGGCGCGGGCACGGCAGCGGCCTTGCAACGTACTTTCCTGCGCTTTTTTGAGACGTTTGGCTATAGTCAGCTCGGCGTGAGTTGTCGCTTGCGCAACAATGTCTGCCAGATGGATGGCATCGCGACTTCGCCCAATGGCTATGTGCTGGTATCGGGGGGTGGCGTTCCGTCCATCAACGTCATCGGCTACAATCGCGCTGTGCAGTGGTCAGAGTTGATGCAGCGTCTGAAGCGGATTACTGCGGGTGGTTCCGCAGTGGTGCAGTGACCTCACCGGAGAAGAAGGATACACCATGACCCGTTCCTTGCTGTTGCTGTCGGCACCGTTGCTGCTGGCAGCGTGTGTGACCATCAACATTTATTTCCCTGCTGCGGAAGCCGAGAAAGCGGCGGACCGCATCATTGATGAAGTGTTGCAGGTCAAAAAGCCCGCCACCCCGGCGACGCCTGCTCCTGCAACCCAACCTTGAACCGGAGCCTGATCATGTTCCGTTGGATGAATACCTTGCGCGCCACCCTGCTGGCGTTGTGCCTTGGCGCCAGTATCAGCGCGCATGCTGCGGCGGATCTGGACATCAGCAGTCCTGCCATTCAGGCCTTGACCCAAAGCATGAAGGCACGTACCGCCCAGCTCAGCGATTACTATGCCTCGGGTGCCGTAGGCTTTGCCCAGGATGGCAGCATCCGGGTGCGTGATGCCAATCTGGTGCCCCTGCCCAAGCGGCAGGAGGTCAACCGGCTGGTGACAGAAGAAAACCAGGATCGTGCTGCGCTGTACCGCGAGATTGCGCGGGCCAATGGGCATCCGGAATGGGAAGACGAGATCCGTCAAACCTTTGCCCAGCGTTGGGCGCAGCGTGCACAGGCGGGCTGGTGGGTGCAGGGGCGCGACGGCTGGCGGCAAAAGTAAGCCCTGCTGGCTGAATCACATACTGTCTGGGAGAGGTCCGTGCGACGATTTGTGACCCCTGTGTGGTTGATGGCCATTGGCCTGCTCTGGTTGCTGTACGAGCTGGACCTGCTGCCGGTAGGCCGCCTGAAATGGTCCTTACTGTTGGCAGCCATTGGCTTGGTCACGCTGATTGATCAAGGCGTCAACAAGCGGAGCTGGCCGACAGGCATGGGCTTTTTACTGGCAGCACTGATTCATGCTTTGTGGGTGTTTGAGTGGTTCCGCTTCGCCTTGCAATTCCCGCTGTGGCTGATGGGCTTTGGCCTGCTGCTGGCCATGAACCGGACCGGGCTGATTCCGGATGCGCCGGTACCCGTGCGGCGAGCGGAAACGGTTGAACACTGAGCGTTATCTATTTTCTGGGGGTTGATCTTGTCTTTGCTGGATCGTTTGCCGGCGCGTCGCTGGTGTTATCTGGCCGCCTTTGCGGTGTGCACCGCCTTGATGGCTTATGCCTTGTACCTGCAGTATGTCAAATACCTTGAGCCCTGCCCGCTGTGCATGGTGCAGCGGGTGTTCATCATTGCCATGGGCGTGGTGTTCCTGATTGCGGGCCTGCACGGTCCGGGCCCGCGCGGTGCTCGCTGGTATGCGGGGATTCAGGCCTTGCTGGGCTTATCCGGGGCGGCCATCGCGGCGCGCCACGTCTGGATTCAATACCTCCCGGAGCGGGATGTGCCGCAATGCGGGCCGGGCTTGTCCTACATGCTGGACACCCTGCCATTCTCACAGGTGCTGACCCAGCTGCTGCATGGCTCGGGTGAGTGTCATGACAAATCCTGGATGTTTCTGGGCTTGACCATTCCGGGCTGGACATTCTTGTTCTTCCTGTCCTTGGTGTTGTGGTCGTTGCTGATGACAAGGAAGGCTGCATGAGTATCGCTGAACCCTTTTTCCGCCACCATGTGTTTTTTTGCTGCAACCAACGCGGCCCTGGCGAAACCTGCTGCAATAATGCGGGGGCGAGCGAGCTCCGGGCGTATGCCAAGGATCGCGTCAAGGCCCTCGGCCTGAATGGGCAGGGCAAGGTGCGTATCAACCAGGCAGGGTGTCTGGACCGCTGTGACTCAGGGCCGGTGATGGTGGTGTACCCGGAAGGGGTGTGGTACACCTTTATTGACCGTGAGGATGTCGACGAGATCATCCATGAGCATTTGCAACAGGGTCGTATCGTCGAGCGCCTGCGCGTCGAGTAGCCTGTGTGCCGATCCACCGGGTCTGCCCCAAGGGCCGGGTGGGTGGACTGTCAGAATCCCGTTATAATTATTTGACATGACAGGCCGGGTTCGCCAACGTGCGGACGGGAGACGGCCTGCAACGCTGGGAATCCGGATGAAAGTCAGCACACGCGAACTGATGATTGCAGGGCCGGTGGGCAACTTGCAAACCCTGAACCTGTGGTGTGAAAGCGGGCCGGTGCGCGGCATTGCGCTGGTGGCACACCCCAATCCACAGCAAGGCGGCACCAACCAGAACAAAGTGGTGCAGACGCTGGCCAAGGCGTTCGCCCGCAAGGGCTACTGGGTGCTCTGCCCGAATCTGCGTGGGGTAGGCAGTAGCGAGGGGCAATTTGACCACGGCTTGGGTGAGGCGGACGACATGGCCGCCGTATTGGCCTGGGCGCGGCAACAGCAGCCGCAGGCCACGGCGTTACCTCTGATGCTGGCCGGGTTTTCCTTTGGCACCTTTGTGCAGGCCCAGCTGGCAGCGCGCCTGCAGCAGGCTGGGGAGCCCGCGCCTGCCATGGTACTGGCCGGGCCTGCTGTAGGGCGCTTCCCGTTGGCGAGCGTGCCGCCGGAAGCCCTGGTCATTCACGGTGAAGAGGACGAAGTCGTCCCTCTGGCCGATGTGCTGGCGTGGGCGCGGCCACAAAAGCTGCCGGTGGTGGTCTTGCCGGGCGTCAGCCACTTCTTCCATGGACACCTGGGCCAGCTCAGCCAATGGGTGGATATCCGTTGGCCCGGCTGATGGTGATGTGTTGTGGCCTACGCCTTCGTCAGGTGTGGCGAGGGCTGTACCTGTTGTTGTTTGTGCTGATAGGGCCGGCATGGTCAGCCGCTGCGGGGGTGGCTCCCCTGCTGTTGCAAGAGAGTCGGCAGGGCCAGTCCTTGCAGGGCCATGTCTGGCACCTGCTGGATGCGGATGGCCAATTGACCATGCAGCAGGTTCTCACCCCCGCGGTGGCGGCCCGCTTTCAGCGCCTGCCCGATTCGGCGCGTTTTGGTGTCGATCCGCGCGTGCACTGGTATCGCTTCTCGCTGCAATCAGCGGGACCTGCAGACCAAGCATGGTGGCTGCAAATCGCCAATCCGTGGCTGGATGACATTCGACTTTATATGCCGGATGGCCAGGGTCAGTGGCGAGAATTGCGTAGTGGTGATCATGTCCCACCTCGACTGCAAGCCTTGTCATTCCGGCACTTTACCTTGCCACTTCAGGTGACGGGCTCCCAGCCCACTACCTATTATCTGCGGGTTCAAACCGTTGGCACACATAACGTCCCGCTCAGTGTCTGGCAGCCGGAGCGGCTGGCCACCGCCATGCAGCTGGATTCTGGCCTGCAAGCCTTCTATTACGGCGTGATGCTGGTATTGGTGCTGTATAACCTGTTCCTGCTGCTCTCTTTCCGTGAATGGCTGTTTGCGGAGTACGCCCTGACGGCGCTGTTTGGCGGCTTTTCCATTCTTGCGGTCAGTGGTCAGGGGGTGCAGCTGATCTGGGGTGAGTCGGCCTGGGCGGCAGACCGCATGGTATTGTTGATTCCTGCGCTGTGGTCGCTGTTCGGGGTGCGCTACATGCAGCGGGTGCTGGATCTGGTGGAGTATGCGCCACGATTGAATCGCGCAGCTTGGGCCGTGCAAGCCTATGCCTTCTCGGCCGTGATACTGACGCCATGGATCTACCACCCGCTGGCCATTTTTCTGACCAACTCCACCACCCTGCTGGCGGTGCTGATCAGTTTGTTCGCATCCTTGCGCATGGCTTTACGGCGTTACCTGCCTGCCTGGTTCATGGTAGTGGGCTATGCGTTGCTGCTGACGGGGGCGCTGGGGGTAGTCGTCGCCAACCTGGGTGTGGGTGGCTCCAATATCTGGGCGCATCATGCAATGCAGTTGGGTACCATGCTGGAGGGCCTGCTGCTGGCGTTTGCGCTGGCCCTGCGTAATCGAATGAATCAGCAAGAGGGCGAGCGCGCCATCCAGCAGGTGTTCCTGGCGCAGGCCAGCGAGTTGAAATCGCTGCAAAGCTCCGAAACCGTACTGGAGGCGCGGGTACAAAGCAAAACCCGCGAGCTGGACAAGACCCTGCGCAAGCTGGAGCGGGAAAGCCAGGAGCGCTCACGGCTGGAAGCCTTGCTGCGGGAGAATGAGGCGCTGGTCAAGCAGATTGCTTACTACGACGTATTGACCGGTTTGCCGAATCGCCTGTTGCTGGCGGACCGGCTGGAGCGCTTGCTGGCGGGGTTGCTGCAGCGGCCGGAGGCGCTGGGTTTGCAACTGCTGCTGCTGGACGTGGATGGTTTTCGCCAGGTCAATGGCTTGCATGGACAGCCCTGTGGCGATGCCATCCTGCAGCAACTGGCGCAACGTCTGCAGACGCTGGAGCGCAAGGATCTGCTACTGGCCCGGTTGGGCGGGGATGAGTTTGCGGTGGTGGTGCCTGAGCTGCTAGAGCCGGATGAAGGTGAAAAGCTGGGGCGTACCTTGCTCAGAACCCTTGCCGTGCCTTATGAAGTGCAAGAAGGCTCGATTCGGCTGACGGTGACGATCGGCATGGCATCCGCGCCGCAAAATGGACACACCATGGTGGATTTGCTGCAGCACGCTGAGCTGGCGCTGCATCAGGCCAAACAGTGGGGGGGGAACCATCTGGGCACCCTGCCGCATACCATGCAGGATGCCCCGGTACTGTAGCCCGTTCAGCTTTCTGGCAACAGCACTCCGCGGTAGGCATGCCAACTGGCGGCACCGATCCAGGGCGCTGTCAGGATCAGTCCCACAAAGCCCGTCAAAAAGCCCAGGCTGATGGCGGCAACAATCAACGTGCCCCAGATCAGCATGGCGCCCGGATTGCGCCCACAGGCGATGACGCTGACGATAATGGCGGAGATGGCGTCAATCTTGCGGTCCATCAGCAGTGGAATCGACACGACGCTGACCATGAATACCAGCGCGGCAAAGCCAGCCCCCACCAGCACATAGGCGCTCACGAAGGCGTAATGTGCCTGATAGAAAGCCAGGTGCAGCAAGTCGTCCTGCGTGGGCGGGTTGCCCTCAAAAAACAGCGCAATCAGAACCACGCCGACCCGTATCCAGCTGGCCATCAGCAATACTTCGATCATCACCATGAAACCAATGGAGGGCAGGTTGGCCCGCCAGGCCGTCAGGCTGTCTTTCAGGCTAGGTGCTTCGCCCAGTTCTTGCTGCCGGGCCAGGTGGTAAGTGCCGATGGCCAGAAACGGGCCGATCAGCATGAAGCCGGTCACCAGACCCAGCATCACTTCCGGATAGCGCGCCAACACCAGCCAGAATGCGGCACCGGACAAGGCAAACACCAGACCGTAACTGGCATAGGCCAGCGGCGCTTGCCGCAGGTCTTGCCAGCCTGCGGACAGCCAGCCCAGCGGGGCCGCCAGCGGCACATTGCGTGTGGATGGGAACGGGGTAACGCCTTCTTCAGACACAACCATGCCAACCTCCTGCAAGGGGATGGCTGATCTTGCGGCAATTTGCCGCAGTTGTCATGCTGTCCTGCAGCACAGGCGCACCCTGCCGGTGGCGTGTTGCTTGACCCGGGACAGATAACGTACAGGTCACATTGACAGTATTTCCTCTCCTCCCGTATAACTTCAGATTCCAGTCGGCACATGGTCAATCCGCAAAGGGCAGTCAGATGGCAGTCAAAGAGGCGCACCGGGTGGTGGTCAGTTGGCGCTCCGCCGTGGTGGTGGACGGCCACTCGCCCATGCAGGGCAAGAT
The DNA here is from genome assembly GCF_012641365.1 of Leeia aquatica. Lineage (NCBI taxonomy): Bacteria > Pseudomonadati > Pseudomonadota > Betaproteobacteria > Neisseriales > Leeiaceae > Leeia > Leeia aquatica. The sequence goes on along the minus strand of NZ_JABAIM010000002.1, from coordinate 534,450 downwards.
CATTGCCATGGGGGATTCCGGCTTCTCCATGCTGATTCCGCATACACTGCGCACCGGTGCGCGCCATCGCGTGCTGATGGAGGCGCCACTGGGCGCTGGGGGGCAGCGCCAGTATCTGGAATGTCAGGCGACGGTGCTGCATAGTGTATTGACGCACGGCACTGAGTTCAGGGTTGGCTTTCAGATTGACCAGATGGACAGCAAACAGCGCGATCAGCTCAAAAGCTGGCTTGCCAGTCGCCCCTGAAAGTCTGGGGGGGCGTGCATGCCCCCCCCTTATGCCGAACGCGGGATTAGGGTAAAATAACCCATTCAAACCACGTCTGTTTTATCCCCATGACCAAATTCGTATTCGTAACCGGCGGTGTCGTGTCCTCGCTGGGTAAAGGCATTGCTGCGGCATCCCTCGCAGCCATTCTGGAATCGCGTGGAATTCGGGTCACCATGCTGAAGCTGGACCCGTACATCAACGTGGACCCGGGCACCATGAGCCCGTTCCAGCACGGCGAAGTCTTCGTGACCGAAGATGGTGCCGAGACCGATCTGGACCTGGGCCACTACGAGCGCTTTATCAGCAGCAAGATGCGCAAGGCCAACAACTTTACCACTGGCCAGATCTATGACTCGGTGATCAAGAAGGAACGCCGGGGCGACTATCTGGGCGGCACGGTGCAGGTGATTCCGCACATCACTGACGAGATCAAGCACTTCATCAGTCTGGGTGCGGGTGATGCAGAAGTGGCGATTGTGGAAGTGGGGGGCACGGTAGGTGACATCGAGTCGCTGCCGTTTCTGGAAGCCATCCGCCAGATGGGGGTGCAACTGGGGCGCGACAACACCTGCTTCGTGCATCTGACCCTGGTGCCGTATATTGCGGCGGCGGGTGAAATCAAGACCAAGCCGACCCAGCACAGTGTGAAGGAATTGCGCGAAATCGGTATTCAGCCAGATGTGCTGATCTGCCGTATGGACCGCCCGCTGCCGGACGATGAGCGCCGCAAGATTGCGCTGTTCTGCAATGTGGCCGACAACGCCGTGATTTCCTGCTACGACGTCGACTCCATCTACAAGATCCCGATGGTGTTGAATCAGCAAGGGCTGGACGAAATCGTCTGCCGTCGCCTGCACCTCACCCCGCGTCCGGCTGACCTGGCGATGTGGGAAAACCTGGTATTTGCCAAGGAAAATCCGGAACACGAAGTCAACATCGCCATGGTTGGCAAGTATGTTGACCTGGCGGATTCCTACAAGTCACTGACCGAAGCTCTGGTGCACGCAGGCATCCACAACCGCACCCGTATTCAGGTGCACTATGTGGATTCGGAAGAAATCGAGCGCGATGGCACCGACAGCCTGAAATCCATGGACGCCATTCTGGTGCCGGGCGGCTTCGGCAAGCGCGGCGTGGAAGGCAAGATCAAGGCGGTGCAGTTTGCCCGTGAAAACAAGGTGCCGTATCTGGGCATCTGTTACGGCATGCAACTGGCGCTGATCGAGTTTGCCCGCCATGTGACGGGCTGGGATGGCGCGTCTTCCACCGAGTTTGATCTGGAAACCCCGTATCCGGTGGTGGCCCTGATCGATGAGTGGGTGAACCACGACGGCAAGATCGAGAAGCGGGACGAGAACTCCAATCTGGGCGGTACCATGCGCCTGGGCGGGCAGGAATTCGTGATGTCGCCGGGTTCGCTGATCTCGAAGATCTACGGTGGCGAGCGTTATGTGGAGCGTCACCGCCATCGTTATGAAGTGAACAACCACTACCTGCCGCGTCTGGAAGCCGCGGGCCTCAAGGTATCGGGCCGCTCGGCAGGCGCAGAGCAGCTGTGCGAAGTGATCGAGCTGCCGGATCATCCGTGGTTTGTGGGTGTTCAATTCCACCCGGAGTTTACTTCCACGCCGCGCAACGGCCACCCGCTGTTCAGCGCCTACATCAAGGCGGCCGTGCAATACCACGATGGCAAGAAGGGGTAAGCAGGCATGCAACTGTGCGGGTTTGAAGTCGGCCTCAACCAGCCGCTGTTCCTGATTGCCGGACCGTGTGTGATTGAGGGCGAGCAGTTTTCGATCGACGTCGCTGGGCAGTTGAAGGAGATTGCGGCAGCAGCAGGGGTGCCGTTCATTTTCAAAAGCTCCTTCGACAAGGCCAACCGCAGCTCCGGCCAGTCGTTCCGCGGTTATGGCATGGACGAAGGGCTGCGCATTCTCGCTGAGGTGCGCAAGCAAGTTGGCGTGCCGGTGCTGACCGATGTGCACGATACCTGGCAGATCGAGCCGGTGGCTGCGGTAGTGGATGTGCTGCAGACGCCGGCATTCCTGTGTCGCCAGACCGACTTTATCCAGGCCGTGGCCTGCGCGGGCAAGCCGGTGAACCTGAAGAAGGGCCAGTTTCTCGCGCCGTGGGACATGAAGAACGTGGTGGACAAGGCCAAGGCGGCCAATGGTGGCCTCGACAACATCATGGTATGTGAACGTGGCGCCTCGTTTGGCTACAATAATCTGGTATCCGACATGCGCAGCCTGGCTGTGATGCGCGAGACCCAATGCCCGGTGGTGTTTGATGCCACCCACTCGGTGCAGTTGCCGGGCGGGCAGGGCAGCAGCTCCGGCGGGCAGCGTGAACATGTGCCGGTGCTGGCCCGTGCTGCAGTGGCCGCCGGGGTCGCCGGGGTGTTCATGGAAACCCACCCGGATCCGGCACAAGCCAAGTCAGACGGGCCGAATGCCTGGCCGCTCGGCAAGATGCGTGATTTGCTACAGACACTGGTGGCGCTGGACAAGGTGGTGAAATCAGCCCGCTGGTTTGAAAACGAGGTGTAATGCCATGGACGCCAAGCATCCGGAATTGACGGTAACCCGAAGCAGCAGCCGCCACGCAGCGGCCATCATGCTGCTGGGGGAGATGGAAGCTGAAATGACCGGACGCTATGGCGACTATGCCATCAGCCCGTTTCGCCTGGGGGATGTCGACAAACCGGGCAATGCGCTTTATCTGGCCACTTGCGACCGTGCCTTGGCGGGCTGTGGTGCACTGAAGCCACTGGAAAGCGATACGGTGGAAATCAAGCGCATGTATGTGCGTGCTTCTTTCCGCCGCATGGGCGTGGCCCGTCGCCTGCTGGAAGAGCTGGAAGCGGCGGCCCGCAAGTTCGGCTATCGCCGTATCGTGCTGGAAACCGGTAACCGCCAGCCGGAAGCGGTGGGTCTGTATGAACGGGCGGGTTATTCGCGTATTGAGCCCTATGGCGAGTACGTCGACCAGCCACGCAGCCTGTGTTTTGCCAAGCTGCTCGTGAAATAAGGCCGTGAGTGCGGCATTTCCCCCTGTAACTGTTTTTTGATCATCTGTCACGAAGGGTAGCTAACTCATGAGTTCGATTGTTGATGTGGTCGCACGCGAAATCCTGGATTCTCGCGGCAATCCGACCGTGGAAGCCGATGTCTTGCTGGAAAGTGGTGTCATGGGCCGTGCCGCCGTGCCGAGTGGTGCCTCCACCGGTGAGAAGGAAGCGCTGGAGCTGCGCGATGGCGACAAATCCCGCTATCTGGGCAAGGGCGTGCTGAAGGCGGTAGAGCACGTCAACACCGAAATCTGCGAAGCCATCATTGGTCTGGACGCTTCGGAACAAAGCTTTATCGACCGCACCCTGCTGGAGCTGGATGGCACCGAAATGAAGGGTCGCCTGGGCGCCAACGCCATGCTGGCCGTGTCGATGGCCGTAGCCCGTGCTGCCGCCGAAGAGGCTGGCCTGCCGCTGTACCGCTATCTGGGTGGTGCCGGGACCATGACCCTGCCGGTGCCGATGATGAACGTGATCAACGGTGGCGCGCACGCCAACAACAATATCGACTTCCAGGAGTTCATGATTGTTCCGCTGGGTCGCCCGACCTTCCGCGAGGCACTGCGCTGTGGCGCTGAAGTGTTCCACGCGCTGAAGAAGCTGATTGGCGACAAGGGCATGTCCACCGCCGTGGGCGATGAAGGCGGTTTTGCACCGAACCTGAACAGTCATGAAGAAGCCATCGAGCTGATTCTGACGGCCATTTCCAATGCCGGTTACACCGCAGGCGAAGATGTGATGCTGGCGCTGGATTGTGCGGCCTCCGAGTTCTACAAGGATGGCATGTACGATATGGACGGCAATGGCCTGAAGCTGACCACCCCGCAAATGGTGGATTACCTGGCCTCGCTGGTGGGCAAATATCCGATCATCAGCATCGAAGATGGCATGTCTGAGCACGACTGGGATGGTTGGGCGCTGCTGACCGAGCGTCTGGGCGACAATGTGCAGCTGGTGGGTGACGATGTGTTCGTGACCAATCCGAAGATCCTGCAAGAGGGGATCAACCAGGGTATTGCCAACTCCATCCTGATCAAGGTCAACCAGATCGGTACCCTGTCGGAAACCCTGCAGGCCATCGAACTGGCCAAGCGGTCCAATTACACATCGGTGGTATCACACCGCTCCGGTGAGACCGAGGACAGCACCATCGCTGATCTGGCAGTGGCCACCAACGCCATGCAGATCAAGACCGGCTCCTTGTCCCGTTCGGACCGCATGGCCAAGTACAACCAGCTGCTGCGCATCGAAGAAGAGCTGGGCGATATGGCACGCTATGCGGGCCGCGATGCGTTCTATCACATCGCCTGAAGCCACACGGCCCCATGAAATGCGCCACCTTCGGGTGGCGTTTTTCATGGGGCTGACTTTATGGTTAATGCTGATGGCATTTTAATGGGCCGGAGAGAATTGCGCTGTGTTCTGAGGCGGATGCTGTGCCATGACGGCCCGCTTGGCAGACAGGGCTTGTCTGTTGCATTTCTCGAGCCACGACACGTTGATGCGAAAGGCATGACAGTGCGTGACGGCATGTGTTAAAGTCCGGCGCAAATCGATTGATGAAGTTTTAAGCATGTTCCTGCGTGTCCTGAGCCTGGCCCTGGCCGTTTTGATCGTTGCCTTGCAGCAGCCCCTGTGGCTGGGCAAGGGCGGCTGGCTGATGGTCTGGAAGCAAGAGGCTGAGCTGGAAAAGGCGCAGGCGCATAATGCGGCCTTGCAGCGCCGCAATATGGCACTGGAAGCTGAAGTGCTGGACCTCAAACAGGGCTTTGATGCCATCGAAGAACGTGCCCGTAATGAGCTGGGCATGGTCAAGCAGGATGAATTGTTCATCCAGGTGCTCGATACCACCAACACCACAACAGCCCCAGCGCCCCTGCCTGCAGACAGCACACCAGTCGTACCACACTGATCATCCCGGTATTTCCCGCTGGCTGTTTGTTCGCCACCTTCCTACAATGACAGGGTATGGCCACCATGCTGGTGGCTACTGATCCTGTGACTTCTTCAGCACCGGGCGACCCATGGTCGGCCGGGTCATGACAGGTGCCGGCATGCCGCTGACCAATCCAACCGAAATCGCCCGCGAAACCCTGAAACAGTTGGCCATGAGCCGCCAGCTGCCCACGCCGGACAATTACCGCAAGGCCTATGCCCAGATCTCGGGTGACACACTGGAGACCACCCATCCTGTGATCCAGCTGCTGACGGATGCGTTGCCCCAAGGCGGGCGGCCTCGCGTGGAGTTGCAGCGCCTGCAAAAGCAGCTGGATGATGCCCTCAAGGCGGAGGACTGGAACAGCTGGTCCAAGGTCGTGCTGGAATTGCTGTCTGGCGGCAGCGCTGATGGTGGGGAGCTGAGCCAGCCGTGGGGAGAAATCGTTCGTGAGCTGGTCCGGCAATGGGAGTTGCGACAGGTGGGCTGGACGCCCGCTCGCAAGAAGGAAGCGCTGGAGCGGGTGCTGATCAATTTTGGCGGCAACCCGGTGCAGCTGAACGAGAAGTTGGCAGGGTTGATACGTGGCTGGCGTGACAACCTGCCGCCTGATGCGGACACCGTTCTCAGTGGCGAGCTGGATGCCGATGGCCGCAGCGGTGTAGAGGAGCGTGACGGCGACAATGTCGATGGCGAGGTGTTCCAGGCGTGGCGGGACTTGCTGGCCAGCACGCTCGAGTATGGCGTCGTCGCGCGCTTGCAGCATGCACCGGACCTGCTGGAAGAGGCCAGTGCCCTCAATGTTCGCCTGCGGGAAGTGGCCGACAGTCGGGCGTTGCAGGCTTTTTCGGCGCAAGCCAAGAAATTCTGGATCAAGCTGGAGTTGCGCAACGAGTCGGATCAAACCCTGATGCTGGGTCTGCAGCGCTTGCTGCGTTTGCTGGTCAGCAATATCGGCGAGCTGATGGCGGATGATGGCTGGATGCAGGGGCAGGTGGAAGTGATCAAGGCGGTGATTGATCAACCGCTGGATAGCCGCTATCTATACGAGATGGAGCAACGCCTCTCGGAGCTGATTTTCAAGCAGGGCCATCTCAAGCAAAGCCTGACCGAGGCCAAGCTGACCTTCAAACACATGATTACCACCTTTATTGACCGGCTGGGGGTGATTGCAGAAAGCACGGGCGGCTATCACGACAAGATCGTGTCCTACTCCAGCCAGATCCAGAAAACAGATGATGTCACCCAGCTCAGCATCATCTTGGATAACCTGATGGAAGACACCCGCCACATGCAGGTGGACATGCTGCGCTCGCGTGATGACATGCGGCTGGCACGGCAGGAGGCCGAAGCTGCCGAGAGTCGCATCAGCGAGCTGGAGCGCGAGATCGAGGCCATTTCAGCGCAAGTGAAGACCGATCAGCTGACCGGCACCCTCAACCGTCGCGGTCTGGAAGAGGCCATGGCGACAGAGCTGGCGCGCGTGCGGCGCGAGCATGGCGCCCTGTCGCTGGCCTTGCTGGATATCGACAACTTCAAGAAGCTGAATGACAGCCTGGGGCATCAGGCGGGCGATGAAGCGCTGACCCACCTGTCGGCGGTGGTCAAGGATGTATTGCGGCCTACCGATTACATCGCACGCTATGGCGGTGAGGAATTTGTGGTATTGCTGCCTGGTACGGGCATGGCAGAAGCGATTCAGGTCATGCAGCGGGTGCAGCGTGAGCTGACGCGACGCTTTTACCTGCACCGTAATGAGCGAGTGTTGATCACCTTCAGCTGTGGTGTGGCCGAGTACCAGGAAGACGAAAGCCAGCAGGATGTGCTGGCGCGTGCGGATGCGGCGATGTATCGCGCCAAGGTGAGCGGCAAGAACCGGGTCGAAGCGGCAGACTGAGCTTCCAGGGGCGGCAAGCGTTGCCGCCCGAGCCCCGCCGATTTCGCCACCCCGCACTGCTGTGGTCGTGGTCATTGGGTGGCACACTTTCTGCTTGAGGTTACGGCAAGGAGCCCGCCATGATCCAGAACCTCGACAAACACTTCAATTTCCTGCAAACCGCGCTCAAGGCACGTGCCTCGCGGCAGGAACTGCTGGGCGCCAATCTGGCCAACGCGGACACCCCCAATTACAAAGCGGTCGATGTAGATTTTCGCCAAGCGCTGCAAAACGCGCTGGCAGGAGCGCAGCATGGTGCGCACATGCAGCTCACCCACCGCCGTCATCTGGATGGCGCGCAAGGCGGCTTTCTGGACGCTGACGTCAAATACCGCAACCCGACCCAGCCCGCCATTGACGGTAACACGGTAGATGCGGAAGAGGAAATGGCACGCTTCTCGGAGAATGGTCTGCACTATCAGGCGCTACTGACCTTCACCACAGGCCGCATCAGAACCTTGCAGCAAGCACTGTCGAACAACTAAGAAGGATGCGCTGACATGTCCATCATGGGAGTGTTTCAGATTGCCGGTTCAGCCATGACAGCCCAGTCGATGCGGCTCAATGTGGTCGCCAGCAATCTGGCTAACGTGGATTCGGCCACCAGCTCGACCGGGCAGCCCTACAAGGCGCGGCAGGTGGTGTTTCAGGCGACACCGGTCAATGGCCTGAATGGCCCGGCACAAGGGGTGCGTGTCAGCCAGATTGTGGAAGACCCGTCGCCGCCACGCATGCTGTACGCACCGGATAACCCGCTGGCCGACGAAAAGGGCTATGTGCAGATGCCCAATGTGAGCGTGGTGGAAGAAATGGCCAACATGATTTCCGCCTCCCGGTCTTATCAGACCAATGCCGACATGATGAATACCGCCAAGACCCTGATGCTCAGGACTCTGGCACTGGGACAGTAAGGAGTACGTGCGATGGCAACCGTAGGCACCGTGGATGGCAGCAACAACAACCCGTTTGCTGAGTTTAATAATAGCGTGCAGGCAAGCAAGAAGGGTTCGGCCGGGATTGAGGATCGCTTCCTCAAGTTGCTGGTGACCCAGCTGCGCAATCAGGACCCGCTCAATCCGCTGGACAATGCGGCGACCACCAGCCAGATGGCTCAGATCAGTACGGTGACCGGCATTGAGAAGCTCAATACCGCCATCAGCAATATGGCGGCCTCATTTGCCGCCGCGCAGTCTTTCCAGGCAGCGACCCTGGTGGGGCGTTCGGTGCTCACTGATGGCAATACCCTGAATCTGGCCAGTGGCAAGGCCAATGCAGGCATGGAACTTGCTCAGGATGCAGACAAGGTCAAAGTCACCATCAAGGACAAAAACGGCAACGTGATGCAGGAAGTGAATCTGGGCGCTCAAAAGGCCGGGGTGATCAACTTCAGCTGGGACGGTGCCAAAGATGGTGGTGGTACGGCAGCAGATGGCGAGTACAAGTTCGAGATTGAAGCTACTGTCGCTGGCAAGAAAGTGGAAACCGCCGCCCTGACCGTCGGCAAGATTGAGAGTGTGACCTTTGGCGCCAATGGCATCATGGCCAAGGTGACCGGTGTAGGGCAAATCGGGCTGGGCGACATCCGGCAGATCATGTAAGCGGAGATAATCATGGGATTCCAACAAGGTCTTTCCGGACTGAATACTTCCAGCAAGAGCCTGGATGTGATCGGTAACAATGTGGCCAACGCCAGTGTGGTAGGCTTCAAGCCCTTCCGCACCCAGATGGCGGACGTGTTTGCCGCCAGCCTCTCGGGCAGTGGTACCAGCAATATTGGTATTGGCTCGGCCGTGGGCTCAGTGATGCAGCAGTTCCTGCAGGGCAATATCAGCGTGACCAACAACCCGCTGGATGTGGCCATCAACGGGCAGGGCTTCTTCCGCCTCTCCAACAACGGTGCAATTTCCTACAGCCGCAACGGCCAGTTCCAGGTCGATAAAACCGGCTACGTGGTGAATGACCAGGGTCGTCGCCTGACCGGCTACCCGGCAGATGCCAATGGCAACATCATCAGCTCGGCGCCGGTCGACATCCAGATCAATACCACCGATTTGCTGCCCAAGCAGACTGCAGCGCAAACGTGGGGGATTAACCTGGACTCCCGCGAGGCGGTGATCAGTGTGCCGTTCAATTCGGCCGATGGCACCACCTTCAATCGCAGTACTTCGCAAACCATTTATGACAGTCTGGGTAATCCGCACACCCAGGCGGTGTATTTCCAGAAAGCTTCTGCCAACAACTGGAATATGTATGTGACGGTGGATGGTACGGCTGTTCCGGTAGGGACTTTTGGCTCGCCCGCACAAGCTGCACGCCTGACCTATGGTACCAACGGCACGATTACTGGCTGGGATGCAGGTGCCGGTACGCAACCCATCAGTACACCGATCCCGATCAATATTCCGGGTGCCTTGACCACCAGCTGGGGTGCTGCGACGCAGAATATGACCATGCAGGTGAGCACCTTCACCCAGTTTGGCAGTGTGTTCAGCGTCAACAAGCAAACGCAGGATGGGTACTCATCCGGTCGCCTGAATGGCATTTCGATCTCGCCGGACGGCACGGTACTGGGGCGCTACACCAACGGCCAGTCGCGCAATATGGCGCAGATCGTGCTGGCCAACTTCTCCAACCCGCAAGGCCTGCAGCCGCGTGGTGGTAACGAGTGGACCGAAACCCCGACCTCGGGCGGGCCACTGGTGGGGGCGCCCGGCAGCTCCAGCCTCGGCGTGCTGCAATCGTCAGCGGTGGAAGAGTCCAAGGTGGATCTGACCGAAGAGCTGGTGAACATGATTACCGCTCAGCGGGTGTATCAGGCCAATGCGCAGACCATCAAGACGCAGGATCAGGTGCTGCAGACGCTGGTTAACCTGCGCTAAGCATTGAAAGGCTGAGAGGGTATGGACCGACTGCTGTATGTCTCGATGACCGGTGCGCAGCATGCGCTGCTGAAGCAGTCGGCCACCACCCACAATCTGGCCAACGTCAATACCCAGGGTTACAAGGCCGAAACCCATGCGTTTCGGGCGCTGTGGGTGTACGGCCCCGGCGCACCCACCCGCACCTACGCCGTCGATGCCACCGTGGGCAGTGACTTTGCGCCAGGTTCCCTGCAAGCCACCGGGCGCGACCTGGACATCGCCATCCAGGGCAAGGGCTGGTTTGCGGTGCAAGCCAGTGACGGCAGCGAAGGCTATATGCGTAACGGCGCTTTCGAGGTCGATGCGGAAGGGACGCTGAAAGCCCCCAATGGCATGCCGGTTTTGGGCGATGGCGGGCCGATTCAGATTCCCGCCAATACCCGCGTCACCATCGGCCGCGATGGTACGGTGTCGACTGTCCCTGATGGCAACGGTGTGACCCGGGTCACCATTCTGGGACGGCTCAAACTGGTGAACCCGGACGAAAAGGAGCTGGTCCGCAGCGATGATGGTCTGTTTCGGCTCAAGTCGGGTCAGCCTGCTGAGGCCGACCCTACTGTGCTGGTGGCCGGCAATGCGCTGGAATCCAGCAATGTGAATGCGGCGCAAGCCATGGTGGAACTGATTACCCAGTCTCGACAGTTCGACCTGCAAGTCAAGATGATGCAAACCGCTGACCAGAATGCGCGGCAAACGGCACAAGTCCTGTCGCTGAACGGCTGAGGAAGACCTAGATGATTCGCTCCCTGTGGATAGCCAAAACCGGTCTGGATACCCAGCAGACCAATATTGACACCATCTCCAACAACCTGGCCAACGTCAGTACCAATGGTTACAAGCGGCAGCGACCGCTGTTTGAGGACCTGCTGTACCAGACCCTGCGGCAGCCGGGTGCCAGCTCCACTCAGCAAAACCAGATTCCCAGCGGGCTACAGGTCGGCACCGGCGCACGGGCGATTGCTACCGAGCGCATCTTCACTCAAGGCAGCCTGCAACGCACTGAGAACGGACTGGATATTGCCATCAATGGCAGTGGTTTCTTTCAGATCCTGCTGCCGGATGGCACGACTGCCTACACCCGCGATGGGGCGTTCCAGAAGAGCAGTACCGGAGAAGTGGTGACCAGCAGTGGTTACCCTTTGCAACCCAGCATCACCATTCCGGACAATGCGCTGGACCTGACGATCGGCAAGGATGGTGTTGTCAGCGTACTGCTGCCAGCCTCCACCACCCCGACTCAGATCGGCACCATTCAGACCGCCAATTTCATCAATCCCGCAGGCTTGCAGAGCATGGGGGAGAACTTGTATCTGGAAACCGCTTCCAGCGGCGCACCAGTGGTGAACACGCCGGGCACCAACGGGCTGGGGGTGCTGACGCAGAAATATGTGGAAGTCTCAAACGTCAACGTGGCCGAAGAACTGGTCAGCATGATTCAGGCCCAGCGTGCCTTTGAATTGAACTCCAAGGCGGTGACGGCATCGGATCAGATGCTGCAACGCTTGACCCAGCTGTAATGGAGAGGGTGATGATGAAATCCGTGTGCGCCGCTAGCCTGTTGTTGTTGCTCACTGCGTGCAGCAATACGCCGAAATCTATTGTTGAAGGGCCGTTGACCGTGCGTCCGCCCAAGCAGGAAGTGGTACCCGCCAATAATGGTGCCATCTATCAGGCCAGCAATGCGCGACTGAATCTGTTTGAAGACCGGATTGCCCGCCACATTGGCGATACCCTGACCATTCAGATTGAAGAAAAGCTGGCCACGACCAACAAGGCAGAAACCAAGATCACCACCTCAGACAAGCTGACGGCAACGGCACCCAGCCTGACCTTGCCGACTTTCTCCAAAGTACCGGTGGTGGGTGGGGTGCTGCGCAAGGCGGGTGACATTCTGAAGGATGTGTCTTCAGTGAGCGCGACGGGCAATACCACCAGTGATTTTGCCGGCAAGGGTGACAGCAGCAATAACAACACCTTCAGCGGCAGCATCACGGTGACGGTGGTGGACGTGCTGAACAACGGCAATCTGGTGGTGGCAGGCGAGAAGCAGATCGCCAGCAATTACGACACCACGTTTGTCCGCCTCTCCGGGGTGATTGACCCGCGTGACATCAAGGTAGGCAACACCATATCCTCGACCAAGATGGCGGATGCTCGGATCGAGCAGCGTGGTGATGGGCTGGTCGATTCGGCGCAGGCGATGGGCTGGTTGTCACGCTTCTTCCTGTCCTTCCTGCCGTTCTGAAGGAGTAGCAGCACATGAGCATGAAACGCTGGTGGCTATTGCTGGGCGTGCTGCTGATGAGCGCAGCCCAGGCAGACCGTATCAAGGATCTGGCGACGGTGGCCGGCGTGCGGCCTAACCAGCTGGTGGGTTACGGTGTGGTGGTGGGGCTGGATGGCTCCGGCGACAGTTCGACGCTGACCTCACAAAGTCTGGTCGCCATGCTGAGTCAGTTGGGTGTGCAATTGCCGCCCGGCACCAATCTGTCGGCAAAAAATGCCGCACCGGTGAGTTTGACCGCTACCCTGCCTGCCTTTGCCAAGCCAGGCCAATTGATTGATGTCACCGTTTCGGCGATGGGTAGCTCCAAAAGTCTGCGTGGCGGTACCCTGCTGCTGAGCCCGCTCAAAGGGGCGGACGGGCAGGTCTATGCCATGGCACAGGGCAATATCCTGCTGGGTGGTGCGGGGGCTTCGGCCAATGGCAGCAGCGCCCAGGTCAACCAGCTGAATGCCGGACGGATCCCGTCCGGTGCGACGGTGGAGCGGCAGGTGCCGACCCCACTGGGGCAAGGTGAGTACATCAATCTCGAATTGACCAGTACCGATTTCACCACAGCAGATCGGGTGGTGGATGCCATTAACCGCAATATCGGTGCGGGTACTGCGCGGGCGGTGGATGGTCGGCAAATCCAGGTGCGCGCACCGAGTGATTCCAGCCGCCGGGTGGCTTTTCTCTCGCAGATCGAAAACCTCTCGGTGGCACCGGCGGCAGCGGCGCCGCGAGTGATTGTGAATGCGCGCACCGGCTCGATCGTGATGAACCAGATGGTGACTGTAGAGAACTGTGCCGTAGCGCATGGCAATCTCAGTGTGGTGATCGGTACCGATAACAGCGTCAGCCAGCCGGGAGCGCTGTCCAACGGCCAGACCACGCCGAACGCCAATTCGACGGTGTCGATCAATGCCGACAAAGGTCAGCTGGTCAACCTGCCGCGCTCTACGCGCCTGTCTGACGTGGTGAAGGCCTTGAATGCGGTGGGGGCCACGCCGCAGGATTTGCTCTCCATCCTGCAAGCGATGAAAGCCGCAGGTGCGTTGCGGGCGGAGCTGGAAATCATCTGATGACGCTTGCTGTCCGGTTAGGTGCGCGGTAGCATCGCCGCAATTCAAGATATTTAACTCAAAACGGCGCAAAATGCGCCGTTTTGCATGATCAGAAAGGCCAAACGGCGTGCAGACCCTGTTGCGTTACTTCAAAGGTTCCTTGTCCCTTTTGTTGCTGGGGCTGGCGGCAGCCTGGTGGCTGGGGGAGTCCTTCGGGCTGGGTGGCGCGCGCGCCATGTTTGTGGTGCTGATTCTCTCCGTGCTGGAGATATCGCTGTCGTTTGACAATGCCGTGGTCAATGCCACGGTGCTGAAAGACATGGATGCGGTCTGGCGCCGGCGTTTCATGACTTGGGGCATGCTGATTGCCGTGTTCGGCATGCGGGTGATCTTCCCGGTGTTGATTGTCGCGGTGGTGGCAGGCATCAGCCCGTGGGGCGCTTTGCAGATGGCGGTGCAGCAACCCGCTGTGTATGCCGCTACCTTAACGTCCGCCCATGTGGTGGTCGCAGGCTTCGGTGGCACTTTCCTGCTGATGGTGTTTCTCAAGTTCTTTCTGGACAAAGAGAAAGACATTCACTGGATACGCCTGCTGGAAGCACCCTTGTCCAAGGTCGGGCGCATGCAGGCGTTTGAGATCGCCCTGTGCCTGCTGGCCATCTATCTGATGAATAGCTGGCTGCCGCAGGCTGAGCGCTTGCCCTTTGTGCTGTCCAGCCTCGCTGGCTTGATCACTTACATTGTGGTGGACGGTTTCAGTGCCCTGCTGGAGGGCGAGAATGACGGTGTGGCGGATACGGTGGCGCTGGCCCGTACCGGCTTGTCATCCTTCCTGTATCTGGAAGTGCTGGATGCCAGCTTCAGCTTTGATGGCGTGATTGGCGCATTTGCCCTGTCCAACAACATCTTCATCATCGCCATTGGTCTGGGCGTGGGGGCGATGTTCGTCCGCTCACTAACCATCCTGTTTGTCGAGAAAGGAACGCTGGACCAGTTCCGCTATCTGGAGCACGGGGCGTTCTATGCCATTGGTGCGCTGGCCGTCATCATGTATCTGGGGACAGTCCAGCATATCTCGGAAGTGGTCACTGGCCTGATTGGCGCTGGCTTCATCGTCCTCTCCTTGCTGGCCTCCTTGCGGCATAACCGGCGCCATCCGACCCAGGCTTGACCTGCCATCACTGAGTGGCCTGCACCCGGCAGGCACGCTTCCTGCATGATGTGGTGTGCTTACTTTGGCAGACTGCATCATGACACTGACCCTCTCATCCACGCATCGCAACCCGACGCAGGCACTGGCCAGCGATGTGCAAGCCTTGTCGGGCCTGCGCCGTGACGCACGGCAAGGCTCACAAGAGGCCTTGCGCGGCGCTGCCCAGCAGTTTGAGGCGCTGATGCTGCAGCAGATGCTGAAAAGCATGCGTGCCTCGGTGCAGGAGAGCGATTTGTGGAGCAGTAGCGACAGCAGGCTGTTTCAAGGCATGCAGGATGAGCAGATGGCGCTGGAGATGTCCAAGGGCAAGGGTTTTGGCCTGGCGGACGCGTTGCTGCGGCAGATGTTGCCGACGGATACGCTGTCGGCGGCAATGCCTGCCGAGCGGGCAGTGCAACGCTTTGCGCCGCAGTATGCCGGGCACGGTCGTTTGCCCACTGCCCAGTATGCGGCGGAGCAGGGCAGCAAAGCTGCTCCCGCTACGCAGACGAGCACTGTGGCATCCATTCGCGCAGCCAGTCCGGCTCAGGCAGAGGACAGGGTGGCCCGATTCCTGCAACAGGTGGGTGACGGCCTGACATCGGCAGCCAGTCAACTGGGCGTGTCTCCCATGCTGGTCGCTGCTCATGCAGCACTGGAGAGTGGCTGGGGCCGCCGCGAGATCAAGGATGCGGCAGGTCGTAACAGTTTTAACCTGTTTGGTATCAAGGCGGGGCCAGAGTGGCAGGGCAAGGTGGCGGAAACCACCACCACTGAATATGTGGGTGGACAGGCTGTCAAGCGAGTAGAGCGCTTCCGGGCCTATGACTCTTATGCGGATGCTTTCAAGGATTACGCCAGAATGCTGGCCAGCAGTGAGCGTTATCAAGGGGTGTTGAACCGGGGCAATGATGCAGTCGGTTTTGCGCAGGCTTTGCAGCGCGGTGGTTATGCAACCGATCCGCACTATGCGGGCAAGCTGGCACGGGTGGCTTCACATCCTGGGCTGAGGGCGATCCAGTTGGCCGGCTGACCGGCTCAAGATTTGTGTTTGACTGACGATATAAAGTCAGTGGGAGTACCATCATGCAACTATTCGGAATCGGTTTGTCGGCATTGAACGCAGCCCAGCTCGGGTTGAGCACGACCGGCCATAACATCGCCAATGCCTCCAGCGCGGGCTACCACCGGCAGGAGATCTTCCAGTCGGTGCAGACCCCGACCCTGACCGGGGCGGGCTTTGTCGGCAATGGGACCTATGTCGAGAATATCCGCCGTTCCTACAGCCAGTTTCTGGATGGTCAGGTGATGGAGGTCGAAGGCGTTGCCAGCTACCTGACCACCTATCGCAATGGAATGGAGCAGGTGGATAACCTGCTGGGGGACGCCAAGTCGGGCCTTGCCCCGGCGCAGCAAGAATTTTTCCGCACCATGCAGGAAGTGGCGGCCAATCCGGCCAGCGTGCCGGCACGTCAGTTGTTGCTGTCCGCCACTCAGAGCATGGTGGCCCGTTTCCAGACCATGGACAAGCGGCTGGAAGATTTGTACATCGGCGCCAATCGGCAGATTGAGGATTCCATCAGCGAGGTCAATGCCTTGGCCAAGCAGATTGCCGAACTTAACAAGCGTGTGATCAGCGCCGAGAGCAATGCGGGCAAGCTGCAAGCCAATGACCTGCGTGACCAGCGTGAAAAACTGATTGCGGACCTCAACAAGATCGCCCGTACCCAGGTGTCAGTCGATTCAGAAGGTAATTACAACGTCTTTGTCGGCACCGGGCAGAGTCTGGTGGTTGGGCCGAATGCCAGTGCGCTCAAAACCCAGCGCTCGGCAGAAAACCCGCAGAAGCTGGATATCTTTGCGACCAATGGCTTTGTGGACGTTCTGATTCCGCCAGCCAGCCTGAGTGGCGGGCGTATTGGCGCGCTGTTTGCCTATCGTGATGAAAGCCTGTCGATTGCGCGCAGTGAACTGGGGCGCGAGGCCATGGTGATGGCCAATGCCATCAACCAGCAGCATCAGCTGGGGCAGGATCTGCAAGGCAACTTTGGTGGCGCCTACTTTACAGTGGCATCCCCGGTGGCTTTTGCCAGCACCAACAACAGTTCAGCATCGGTGATGTCTGCTACCGTCAGCAACTACAGTCAGCTGGTGGCCAGTGACTACCGGGTTACCTTCACCGGCGTGGGGGCCTACTCGGTCACACGCTTGTCGGACAACACCGTGTTTACAGGTTCTCCCGCGACCGTTGACGGGGTGAACCTGAGCTTTAGTGTCCCGGCCAACACAGGGGATGTCTTTTACCTACAGCCTACGGTGGCAGGCTCCAGTACACTCAAATCACTGGTGACTGATCCGGTCAAGGTCGCGGCTGCCTTACCCTTGCGTACGGTCGCCAATCTGGCCAATACGGGTACCGCCAAACTCGAAGTACAAAGTAACAGCAGTACCGCGGGCATTCCGGCCAGCGGCACCATGCGCACGCTCACCTTCAATGCCGGGGCGTATACCTCATCCGTTGGTACCGACACGGTTGCGCTCAGCGGCAATACCCTGACGGTGACGACGGCAGCCGGCAATGTCATCACCATGTCGGTGACCGGGACACCCGCAAATGGCGACACCTTCAATCTGGATCGCAACACTGGCGGGGTGTCGGATGGCCGCAATGCTGTGCTGCTGGGCAAGATTGCCACCACCAATCTGCTCAATGGCGGCACCACGACCTTGCAAGGGGCATACGGTCAGCTGGTCAGCCTGATGGGCAACAAGTCGCGCGAGCTGAAGGTGACCGGGGAGGCGCAGGATACGCTGCTGAAGAATGTAACGCAGGTTCAGCAATCCTTCTCGGGGGTGAACCTGGATGAAGAAGCGGCCCGCTTGATTCAATATCAGCAAGCCTACCAGGCCGCAAGCAAATTGATTTTGACTGCCAAGCAGACGCTGGAAGAAATCTTCAGCGTGATGCGTTAAGCGGTCAGTAGCAAGCAGGAGAACAGATCATGCGTATGAGCAGTTTGACCATGCGGGAGCTGAGTGTCAGCAATATTCAGCAACGCCAGCTGGATCTGATGCAGGCACAGCAACAGCTGGGAACGGGGCGACGGGTGCTGGTACCCTCGGACGACCCGGTAGCGGCGGCACGTTCGCTGGATGTCTCGCAGGCGCTGGGGCGTACCCAGCAGTTCAACGAAAACGGCGGGCGCGCCAACAGCATTCTGGCCTTGATGGAGACTCAGCTCAATGGCGTGATGCACGGCATCCAGAACCTGCGCGAGCTGGCAGTCAAGGCGGGCAATGGTGGCTTGTCCGATGCCAACCGCAAGGCACTGGCGGCGGAAGTGGAAGCCCGCTTTCGGGAGATGCTCAATATCGCCAATACCCGCGATGCGGATGGCCTCTACATGTTTTCCGGTTATCAAGGAAACGTGCAACCGTTCAACGAAACCGCCTCAACCACCCCGGTAGGGACCGTGGCCTATGCCGGTGATGATGGCGTGCGGCGCATCCAGATCAGCGAAACCCGTGAAGTGCAGGTCAGCGAGGCGGGCAACACGGTCTTTGGCAACCTGTTCGCCACCATCAAGACCTTGCATGATGCGCTGTATAACGGCGTCAACTCCCCGGGCTACCAGACTAATCTGGATACCGCGCTGAACAACCTCAAGACCACTCAGGACAATCTGGGGATTGTGTTTGGCGGGGTGGGGACCCGCGAGAACGAGATTGATGCCACGGTGTCCACCGGGCAGGACCTCGCATTGCAGTATCAGACCGAGCATAGCAAGCTGGTGGATATTGACTACGCCAAAACCATCAGCGATTATCTGCAGTCGAACCAGTTGCTGGAAGTGGCGCGTACCACCTACCAGAAGACCCAGGGCCTGTCCCTGTTCAACTACCTGTAAAGCCTGCGGATCAAGCTCGCCTCATATGGGGCGGGCTTGACTTTTCTGCATAAGAGGCTTTCGTTTCACTGGTGTGTCTGCTATACTCCCGCGTCTTAACCCCTAACCTGTTTTTGAATCCGAGGTTGATTATCCATGCCTAACGTACGCGTCAAAGAAAACGAGCCGTTTGAAGTAGCCATGCGTCGTTTCAAGCGCACCGTTGAAAAGACCGGTCTGCTGACCGAGCTGCGTGCACGTGAGTTCTACGAAAAGCCGACTGCTGAGCGTAAGCGCAAGCTGGCTGCTGCCGTCAAGCGCCATTACAAGCGCCTGCGCAGCCAGACCCTGCCGCCGAAGATGTACTGAGCTTTTCCGCAGGAGCTGTCTCGTGTCCCTCAAGGTACGCGTGCTGGATGACATCAAGCAGGCCATGCGCAACAAGGATAAAGTCCGTCTGGATACCTTGCGCTTGCTGTCATCCGAAATCAAGCAGAAAGAAGTGGACCAGCGGGTTGAGCTGGGCGACGACGATGTCGTCACTGTCATCAGCCGCATGCTGAAGCAGCGCCGTGACAGCATCAGCCAGTTTGACGCCGCTGGGCGCACCGATCTGGCAGATGCCGAGCGCGCAGAGGTAGAGATCCTCACTGCCTATATGCCACAGGCCCTGAGTGCCGAGGAACTGCAAGAGGCGGTGTTGGCTGCCATTGCAGAGGCTAGCGCCACTGGCCCGCAGGACATGGGCAAGGTGATGCCACTGCTGAAGTCCCGCTTGGCCGGTCGTGCCGACATGGCGCAGGTTTCTGCAAGCTTGAAGGCGGCACTCGCACCACGCTGATACGCAGCAGCTGCTGTACCAGCCCGCACCCCTGTAAAGGGACGCGGGCTGTTTGCTTTTTCAACGGCCGCCTGACCGGTTCAGGTAACCACGGCATGGAGGAAGCGAGTGATTCCGCAGTCTTTCATTGACGACCTGCTGGCCCGGGCTGACATTGTCAGCGTGGTTGACCGCTACGTGCCGTTGAAGAAGACCGGCATCAACTACTCGGCCTGCTGCCCCTTCCATCAGGAAAAGTCTCCCTCCTTTACGGTCAGCCCCAGCAAGCAGTTCTATCACTGCTTTGGCTGTGGCGCGCATGGTGATGCGCTGCGCTTCGTCATGGAGTATCAAGGACTGGGCTTCATTGATGCGGTGAAACAACTGGCAGCCGACTACGGCATGACCGTGCCGGATGTGCGCGAGGAGCAGGCACAGCAGTTCAAGGCGACAGTGTCGCCCTTGATTGACGTGCTGCAGCAGGCCAGCCAGCATTTTCGGCAACAGCTCAAGCAGAGCCCGGAAGCCATTGCCTACCTGAAGGGGCGTGGTCTGACCGGGGAAGTGGCCGCCCGCTTCGGCCTGGGCTATGCGCCGGATGACTGGCAAGGCCTGGCCAAAGTGTTTGCCGACTACCCGACCCGCAGTGCACTGGCGGAGAGTGGGCTGGTGATTGATAACGAACAGGGTCGCCGCTACGACCGGTTTCGTGATCGCGTGATGTTCCCCATTCACAATGCCAAGGGTCAGATCATCGGCTTTGGTGGCCGCGTGATGGGCAAGGGTGAACCCAAGTATCTGAACTCGCCGGAGACGCCGCTGTTCCAGAAAGGCCATGAGCTGTACGGCCTGTATCAAGCCCGGCAGGCCATCAAGCAAGCAGGCAAGGTGCTGGTGGTGGAAGGCTATATGGACGTGGTGGCGCTGGCGCAGTATGGCGTGGAGTACGCGGTGGCCACCTTGGGCACCTCGACCACGGCGGACCACCTGCATAAATTGTTTCGCCACAGCGAGCGGCTGGTGTTCTGTTTTGACGGCGACAACGCGGGACGCAAGGCAGCCTGGCGGGCGCTGGAGAATGCACTGCCGCAGTTGAATGATGCAGTACGGCTGGAGTTCCTGTTTTTGCCCGAGGGCGAAGACCCGGATAGCCTGGTGCGCCAGATTGGCAAGGCAGGTTTTGAGCAGAAGCTGGAGGCCGAGGCTGAGCCGCTCTCCCGTTTCCTGCAGCGTGAACTGGCGGCGCGGACCGAGCTGGCGCGTGGCGATGCTGAGGCGAAAGCACGCTTCTGGCATGAGGCCAAGCCCTTGTTGAATCAGATGGCCGCCCCCACCTTAAAGAGTGCATTGTGGGATGAGTTGAAGACGTTCACCGGCATGTTTCGCCGTGAGTCACCACAGCAGCAGGGTGGGCAGAAGGGACGCAAACCGTGGCAAAAGCAGGACGCATTGCCGCCACAGCCCGCGCGTACCGCACCCGCCAGCAACGAAGAGCGAGTGCTGATGTATCTGCTGCGCCGCCCCGGCTTGTGGCGGACATTGCCAGAGTCGGTGCACATTGAGCGTTGTGACTGGCCAGCCGCCGGGCGGGCCTTGCTTGACCTTCTGGCGGCCTCCCCTAAGCTGGAAGAGCTGGACAGCAACGCGCTGTTAAGCCTGGCTCCCCCGCAATGGCAGGCGCAGTGGAGCCGCTGGCTGCAGCGTGACTGGGTCACATCGCTGGATGTGTACAGTGAGGCGGGTGAGCAGGAGTTTCTGGCTGCTAGCCGCAGCATCTGGCTGGCGGTGGAAAGCCGCTGGCGTGCTGAGCGCAAGGCGGAGCTGGATGCCCGTATCCAGGCCGATGGCCTGGGGAGTCTGGATGAGGCAGAGCGGCAGGAGTACCTGCGGCTCATGCTGCCTGCACGGCAGCAAGCCTAGCCAATGAAGTGAAAAAGTCGTAAAATCAACAGTTTTCGGACCCGTTTCCGTCCACCCCATTGGGAATACGCACACAATGACCGAAGAAATTCGCCAGGACAAGCCCGAGTTCAGCAAGAAGGACCATGACCAGTCCCGGCAGCGCCTCAAGACCCTGATCGTACTGGGCAAGGAACGGGGCTACCTGACCTACGCCGAGATCAACGACCATCTGCCGGAAGACATGCTCGATGCTGAGCAGATCGAACAGATCATCAGCATGATCAACGACATGGGCATCCAGGTGATGGACGAAGCGCCAGATGCCGAGCAGATGCTGATGTCGGATGCCACCCCCGCCGTGGCTGATGACGATGTGGTGGAAGAAGCCGAAGCGGCGCTCTCCTCGGTCGACTCCGAATTTGGCCGCACCACCGACCCAGTGCGCATGTACATGCGCGAAATGGGCACGGTGGAGTTGCTGACCCGTGAAGGCGAAATCGAGATCGCCAAGCGGATCGAAGAAGGCCTCAAGCACATGGTGCAGGCCATCTCCGCCAGCCCCACCACTGTGGGCACCATCCTGGAAATGGTCGAGCGCATCGAGAAGGATGAGATGCGCATTGATGAGCTGATTGATGGCTTGGTGGACCCCAATGCCGAAGCCCTCAATGAGGAGCTGGCCGAGCTCGCCATGCAGGAAGCGGCGGACGCGGTGGACGTGAACGAAGACGAAGAAGACGAAGAGGGTGGCGAAGACAGCACACCGGGCGTGGACCTGGAAAAGCTGAAGGCCGACGCCATGGTCCACTTTGTCGAGATTCGTGAACAGTACGCCCGTATGGTGGCAGCACTGGGCAAGAGTGGTTTTGGCTCGGCGGACTTCGTCACCGCTCAGCAAGCTATCTCGGAAAAGCTTACCCTGATCCGCTTCTCCGCCAAGCAGGTGGACGCGCTGTGCGACAGCCTGCGCAAGCTGGTGGACGAGATTCGCAATCAGGAGCGCGAAATTCAGGACATCGTGGTGCTGAAAGCGCAAATGCCGCGCCCGCACTTCATCAAGCTGTTCCCCGGCAATGAGAACAACCCGCAGTGGGTGCACGATGAAATCGGCGCAGGCAAGCCGCACAGTGATGCGCTGTCCCGCTTCAAGCACGCTATTTTTGAACGCCAGGGCAAGCTGTCCGACATTCAAAAGCGGGTGCTGATCCCGATCAAGGACCTGAAAGAGATCAACCGCCAGATGTCCACCGGCGAAGCCCGCTCCCGCCGCGCCAAGCGCGAGATGATCGAGGCCAACCTGCGTCTGGTGATCTCCATTGCCAAGAAGTACACTAACCGTGGCCTGCAATTCCTGGATCTGATTCAGGAAGGCAACATCGGTCTGATGAAGGCGGTGGACAAGTTCGAATACCGCCGTGGCTACAAGTTCTCTACCTACGCCACCTGGTGGATCCGTCAGGCCATTACCCGCTCGATTGCCGATCAGGCCCGCACCATCCGTATCCCGGTGCACATGATCGAAACCATCAACAAGATGAACCGCATCCAGCGGCAAATCCTGCAGGAAACCGGCCTGGAGCCGACGCCGGAAGAGCTGGCCGCCCGCATGGAAATGCCGGAAGAGAAGATTCGCAAGATCCTGAAGATTTCCAAGGAGCCCATCTCCATGGAAACCCCGATCGGTGACGACGATGACTCCCACCTGGGCGACTTCATTGAAGATGCCGTCACCATGGCGCCGGTCGAGGCTGCGGTCTACGCCAGCCTGAAGGACGCCACCAAGGAAGTGCTGGACACCCTCACCCCGCGTGAGGCCAAGGTGCTCCGCATGCGCTTCGGCATCGAAATGAACACCGACCACACGCTGGAAGAAGTCGGCAAACAGTTTGATGTTACCCGCGAGCGTATCCGCCAGATCGAAGCCAAAGCCCTGCGCAAACTGCGCCACCCGACCCGCTCGGAACGCCTGCGCAGCTTCCTTGACGGCGAAGGTAACCCGCAGTAAGCTGGCGTCCCTTTCCAGCCGGTGCCCCGCACCGGCTGCGGGCCTCTAGCTCATGCCTGGTTAGAGCAGCGGACTCATAATCCGTTGGTGCCGGGTTCGACTCCCGGGGGGCCCACCAGTATCTGAAAATAGCCTGCAGTGATGCAGGCTGTTTTTCATTCTTTCCGCAATTCTTGAAAATTTTCGCAATCACTACTTTGTCGGGTGCAGGGCCGACTCTCAGTTATTCAACATATGCAAAATGGCCTGATGGCTTGCTGTTGTGTCGGCATGCAATGGCGCAGGGTGCCTTGTGTGCTGCATGTGGGCGCAATAAAGTGATGACAGCTTGACCTGTGCATAACTGGACCTGTAGTTGTTTTAATATATAATCGGACGCTTTGCCCTTGCTGGAACTTTTCCATGAAAGCGCTGTCGACCGCACCCCTTTTGCTGTTTGCAACCATAGCCATGGCGGCGGACATTCCTGGCATCTTGCAGGGCCAGTTTGGCGTTGGCAATGCAGGGGCTGCCCGCTACACCCTGCCCATTGATGTTCCAGTGGGGGTGGCAGGCATGAAGCCGGACCTCGCGCTTGTATACAACAGTCAGGCTGGCAATGGCCCGGTTGGAACAGGCTGGGGGCTGGCAGGCCTTTCCAGTATTACACGCTGCCCCAAAACCATGGCGCAAGACAATGTGCGCGGCAGTGTGAACTTTGATGCCAATGACCGGTTTTGCCTGGATGGCAATCGCTTGATGCTGGTGGCGGGGAGCTACGGGGCGGACGGCAGTGAATACCGGACTGAGTTGGAAAGCTTCAGCAAGGTGGTGGCGCATGGTTCCTTCGGGAGTGGGCCAGCATGGTTCGAGGTCTGGGGCAAGGATGGTCGGCGTCATGAGTATGGCAAAAGCCCGGATAGCCGCCTGGAGATGCAAGGGCTGACTGCGGCTGGTCTGGTCTGGTCCATCAGCAGAACCGAGGACCGCAAGGGTAACTACCTTACTTACAGCTACCTGAAAGACGATACGAAAGGCAGCCAACTGCCAGACCGTATCAGCTATGGAGGTAATGCCACACAAAATACTGCCGCTGATTTGAGCGTCAGCTTCGCTTATGAAAATCGTGCAGATGTTTCGACGGTATGGCAAGCCGGAAAGTCATTTGCGCAAGACAAACGCTTGATCAGCATCAGCAGCAATAGTGGTGTGTACAAGCTGACCTACAATAGCGACATGCCTGCCACAGCACCGTATTTCAGCGCCCTGAAAAAGGTGCAGCGCTGCCTGCCTAATGGTGACTGTCTGCCTGCAGTTACCATGTCACTCAGCTCTACTGATAAAGCCTACAGCCCTATGGCACCTCTTGGGTGGAGCAATGCTCAAGGGGCCAAGAACTTTACCAGCAATCCCGAGACCTACCCGTTGATCAGTGGTGACTGGGATGGCGATGGCCGCACCGATTTTGCCAGAAGTGAGCCTGTCGGGCTGACATTCTACCGCGCCACCGGCAATGGCTTTGAAAGCTTTTGTGCACCCATGACCGCCTGGGGGAATAATGCCGGGCTGACATCCAGTGATGTCTATCCCTTAATTACGGGCGACTGGAACGGGGATGGCAAAACAGACTGGGCTCGGGTGACGCAAACAGGCCTTTCATTTTATGTTTCAACCGGGTCTGGTTTTAATGCTTACGATGTTCAACCCTATGGAGTAAGTCAAGGGTTTAGCTCTTACGATAAATACCCCATCATCACGGGCGACTGGAATGGGGATGGAAGGACAGACTGGGCAAGGCAAGATCAAACCAGTATGCGATTCTTTGTCAGCAATGGTACGGGATTCTCTGTTTATGTTGTATATGAGGGCTTTGCGACTGCCAACGGTTATTACTCAGTTACTCCTTATCCACTTGTGACGGGTGACTGGAATGGCGATGGAAAAACAGATTGGGGTCGAGTACACGCTAACGGTATGCTCTTCTATGTATCAAATGGCCAGGGCTTTTCATATTATGGGGGCATGAGTACTTGGAGTGTTAATGCAGGTTATACAAACTCGGTGACGAACCCCATTATTACGGGTGACTGGAATGGCGATGGCTTAACGGATGTCGCACGCCAAGGCAGTTCAAGTATGGAGTTTTTGGTAAGCAATGGTGTTGGCTTTTCTTCGTTTACCAATGTTAATAGCTGGGGAACACAATCTGGTTTTAATTCCTCGGTGACGTATCCTATTATCACGGGGGACTGGAACGGGGACGGCAAGACCGATTGGGCACGTGTCCAACAGGCTGAAATGACCTTTTTCATGTCTAATGGGCAAGGGTTTGTGCGCCATTTTGGTGAAGGGCGTTGGAGTGTGGCCAATGGCTTTACATCCAGCACCACCTATCCCTTATTAACTGGGGACTGGAATGGCGACGGTCGGGATGATTGGGCGCGGGTGCAAGATGCCACTTTCAGTTTCTTTACCTCAGAAGGGCCGCAGCCGCGGGTTACTGTTTTCGACAACACGGGCAGCCGTATTGGGTTGACCTATGCGCCCTACACCGGTAGTACCTGCGTGCAGGAACCTGCCAGTTATCCGCTAAAGAATATCTGCACCTCATTCCCGGTTGTCACCGAGTCGCGGCAACAGCCTGGCATCACCAGCAACTACCGCTATGGTGGCATGAAGGCCGAGCAGGGTACTGGGCGGGGGAACTTCGGTTTCCGCTGGGTGGAAGCCACCAACAGCAGCACCGGTATTACAGCACGGCAGGAATTCGGCCAGAGCTGGCCACTGATTGGCGCACCGCTGCTGAGCCGTAGTAGCAAGGCAGGTTCTGGCAATGCCGGCATACTGTCGGAAACCCAGTACAGCTACACCACGATTGCACTCGGTAATGGTCGCCAGTTTGTAGCGCCAGCCAGCCAGTCGCTTCTGCGCTGGGATTTGAATGGTGCCAGCTTACCAGGTGTGACTACCAGCAACAGCTATGACTGTGATGCGGTCAGCACCTGCTATGGCAACTTACTGCAGACCAACGAGCAAACCAGTGATGGCTTCAGTAAAACCGTCACCACCATCTACCTCAATCAGCCTGATACCTGGCTGATTGGCCGTCCGCTGCGTAGCCAAGTGCAGCGCACTGTACCCGATTCGCCAGTGGTAACCCCGCCCAGCGGGGATACCCGGGTGTTCCTGGTGGCTGAATACCAGAACAAACGGCTGGATAGCGGTAACAACACCGGGCAAGGCTACAGCAAAGGCGGCATCTTGCGCTGGGCACGGGCCGATCAGAACTATCAGGTCAGCGGTAACTGGCAAGAGATCGATCTCGGCGGAGCGGCAGACCAACCCGCCAGTGGTGACCCGGATGCCGGTCTAAAATGCCTGCGTGATCGTAGTCAGGCAGGCTGCCCGGAGCTGGCCAAAGACCTGCGCACCTTGATGAGTGAGCAAGGGGCCTTTGGCTTACAACTGAGCTACCTGCGCCCCCGGCAGATGGCGGTAGACCTCAACAACACCCCGCGCATGCGTTATGACATCAGCAGCCGCAGCTTGAACTATCAAGGGTGCGGTAAGCCCACCTACCGCAGTGTCGGCAGTGTGACTTATCAGTTCATGGAACGCACCGACCGCTACCGGCTTTTGCCGGTAGCAGGCGAGCTGCGCATGTCTGTGGTTGACATCCGCACGGATGAAGTCAGCAGCCCCGCCCAAGGTTTCGACATCAGCAAGGTGCTGGAATTTGCCCAAGGTAGCCAGCTCAAGCAAGGCGCCACCCTGTTTGCCGACCCCCTGCAAGGCCAGGCTCTGGTCGATAAGGACAGCCGCTATGTCGGTGCATGGCCTGCGTTGGCCCTGACCCAGAACACCGATCTGTACTTCCGCAGTACCGGGCAGGTGATGCATAGCACCTCGGTGGGCGCCTTGGCCCGTTGTGAGGATGGTCAGTTGACCTTTATCGCAGGCTTCGGACGCGATGGTGACCGCAATCGCTTCAGCCATGCGGCATTTGCCCGCTTTACTCCAGGCGTGACCGGCAGCAGCACCTTCTCCACCAAGGAAGACCAGCAGTGGAATGCCTGCCCGAACGTGGCAAATTACAACGGCGGGAATCGGATTACGATCAGCGGGGCGACCAACTCGGGCAGTTGTCAGTTTGTAGAGTTGTTGGCAAACAATTATCGCAACGTAATGCAAGCTGTATGCACGCAAGGAGAATTGGGAGCGGTCCAGCAGTGTAGTGGCGAAAACAGCAAGGGGCGTCCTACCGGTTGTACCGTTACAGAGTATGCCTGCATTAGCTCTACCACACGAAGATCATGCGGTACAGGTAAAGACAAGGATTGCAGTGATGTCACCACAGTGACAAAGACTCCCCCTAACTATGTTGTGCAGTGGTAAGCCCCATGAAAAACACTATGCATAAGATGCCGATAATCCGTACCCTGCCACTGCTGCTAGCTACGCTGTGGTCCGCCGCTGACGCCGCCAGCCTCACCCGAACTGTGAGCTACAGCTATGACGCACAAGGGGCGCTCAAGCAGGAAGTCGTTGAGCCGGATAATCCCGCGCTGCGCCTGCAGACAGACTACACGCTAGATGGTTGGGGCAATGTGACCAATACCACGGTCTCCGGCCAGGGCGTCACCAGCCGTACCCGCAAGACCACCTACGACACCCAAGGCCGTCTGCCGGTCAGCACCGAGAACGCCAAAGGACAGCAGACCAGTCTGGTCTTGGATCCGGTGTGGGGGCAGATTAAAACCTCCACCGATGGCAATCAGTTAAGCGTCAGCTATGAGTACGATGGGCTGGGCCGCAAGATCAAGTCCACCAGTGTCGATGGGATCGTCACCAGCTGGACCTATGCCTTCTGCAGCGAGCTGGCCGGGTGCAGCTACAAGCTCTCCCGCCACACCAATGGCCAGCCGGATGTGACGGACTATATTGACGGCCTGGGGCGCACCCTGCGCTCCAGCGTTGTCGGCTTCGATGGCCGTACCTCCCTGGTGGACACCGAATACGACGAACTCGGCCGCGTCAAACGCAAGAGCGACCCCTACTACCCGGGAGACACGCCGCGCTGGACGGTGTACGAATACGACGCCCTCAGCCGGGTCACCAAAGAAACCCGGCCGGATGCAGGCTACAACCAGTACAGCTACAACGGCCTCGACACCACGCTAACCAACGCCAAGCTGCAGACCAACGTCAAGACCGTCAACAGCCAGGGTCAATTGGTCAAAGTGGTCGATGCCGCCGGCAAGAGCCTGCGCTACGACTACGACCCCTTCGGCAATCTGGTACAGACCATAGATAGTCAGGGCAACCGCATCGCACTGGAATACGACCTGCGCGGCCGCAAGACCCGCATGAGCGACCCCGACCTCGGTGCCTGGAACTACAGCTACAACGTCTACGGCGAACTCACCGGCCAGACCGACGCCCGAGGCAACAGCACCACCCTCAGCTACGACAGCCTCGGCCGCCTGATTGCCCGCACCGAAGCCGACTTCAACTCCGCCTGGGAATACGACACCGCCAGCAAAGGCATCGGCAAGCTCGCCAAAGCCACCGCCACCAATGGCTACGTCCGCGAATACCAATACGACGCCTACGGCCGCGAACAAGAAGTCCGCTACACCATCGACCAGCCCACCCCCTACGTCAAGCAAACCCGCTACGACAGCCTGGGCCGGGTCAGCGGCTACAGCTACCCCACCGGCGTACAGGTCGACTACCTCTACAACGCCCAAGGCTACGCCTACCAGCTCAAGAACAGCCAGAGCGGCCGCGTCTACTGGACCGCCAACACCCTGAGCGCCAGCGGCAAAGTCCTGCAAGACACCCTCGGCAACGGCGTCACCACCCAACGCCAGTACGACGAACTCGACCGCCTCAAGCAAACCGAAGCCAGCCTCTCCGGCGACCTCCGCTTCCGCGAAGTCTACAGCTGGGACAAAGTCGGCAACCTGCTCGAGCGCAACAGCCAATACGCCAACGGCAACCTCGCCACCGACCGCTTCACCTACGACGCCCTCAACCGGCTCACCCTCAGCAGCGGCGACGCCCCGGTCAGCACCCAGGAAGTCCAGTACGACGAACTCGGCAACATCCTCTACAAAACCGCCGTCGGCAGCTACAGCTACCCCGCCCCCGGCACAGCCCGCCCGCACGCCGTCAGCAGCATTAACAACGGCAGCAGCATCCGCAGCTTCAACTACGACGCCAACGGCAACCTGCTGAACGACGGCCAGCGCACCCTAAGCTGGACCAGCTTCAACCTGCCCGCCACCATCCAGGGCTATGGCCAAAGCGAAACCTACAGCTACGACGCCGAACACGAACGGGTTAAGCAAGTATCCAGCGTCTGGGGCACCCAGATCTACATCAACCCCGCTGCCGGAGCCGGCCTGTTCTACGAAAAGACCAGCAAGGACGGCAAGACCGAACACCACCACTACCTCACCGCCAACGGAGATGTGGTTGGAGACTACCTCACCCGCGACAACCCCGGCGTGGGCGAACTCCCCGCAGAAGAGCGCTACTGGCTGAAAGACCACCTCGGCAGCAACCGCGCCGTACTCAACGCCAGCGGCGGCCTGCTGGAAAGCCTCGGCTTCGACGCCTGGGGCAAACGCCGCTTTGCATCGGGCAACGCCAACGGCCAGACCGACCCCAACCTGCCGCCGAACAACCTGATCGGCATCACCACCGACCGCGGCTACACCGGGCACGAACACCTGGACGAACTGGGTCTGATCCACATGAACGGGCGGATTTATGATCCGACGATTGCTCGGTTTATGAGCGGGGATCCCAATCTTACTTTCTCTGAAGAACTTCAAGGCTATAACCGCTATGCCTATGTCACCAACAACCCGCTGACCTACACCGACCCGGATGGCTATGACCGTTGGGGTGATGGTGGCTGGGGGGGCGGGCCTGGCGGCGGCAATACGAACCCTGATGGTTCTGCTGCGGGGTCGAAAGACACCCGGGGTTGGGGGAGTGAGCCGCGTGAGCATGGTGATAAGTCAACGCGAGCATATGATACTCAGCCAAGTGTCGAGCGCCATATCGAGGCGTATGCACGTGAGATATACAAGAATGCGATGCTGCTTACGAGCAAGACGCCTCTGCAGGCTGGGATGACCCCAGCAGAGTGGGAGTATAGAGTTGCCTCATACATGCAACTACTTGGCTACGATATTCAATACAATCCAAATAAACCGAGGCGTTTGACGAATGAGCTGGTCAACATGGTAGACAAGTTGACTGGGCGCTATCAAATGATTGATGGGGAGTATACTCTCCTGAGTGTTACTAATATTGGGGCGATATTTATTGCTCGAAGTGGATTGTTTCTTAGTAAAGTTGCGCAAGAAGAATTAGCTGCTGCAAATGCGGCAGGTAAAAAATTTCCATGCCGCTGTTTTGTTGCAGGAACATTGGTACAGACGCCGGGTGGGCTGCGTGAGATACAGGATATCGCACTGGGCGACCAGGTTCTGTCGCGCAATGATGAAACAGGAGAAGTGGCATATAAGGCGATTAGTCACATTTATCGCCGGTATGGCCGGCCTATCCTTAATCTGGAACTGCAGGACCAAGCTAGCAATCAGCTGGAAAAGCTAGGGGTGACCGACGAGCATCCATTCTTTGTAGTAGGAAAGGGCTGGACCCCAGCTGAACAGCTTGCTGTAGGTGACAGGCTTCACAGTGAGCGGCAAGGTTCATTGGTTGTTGTGAAGGCCATCACCAAAGATGCTTTCAAGCAGAGCACATTCAATTTCACTGTAGATGGTTATCACACATACTTCGTTGGGAAATTCTCGACTTGGGTGCACAATAATGATTGTGTAACTAATGTTGATGAAAAAAGGAAAAATGCTACAGGGAAGAGCGATGCACATGGTGATCCTAATGCATTATCAAAAGCTGAAAAGCAAATTGAGGCATTAAGGGAGAAGCTGAATGAGCCAGGCCTTGGTCGTAGAGATAGAATTAAAATTGAACAAAAGATAAAAAATATTCGTGAAACCGCAGAGTCTAGAAGGAAAGGTGAAACGCATTGGACGAAAGGTTGATGAAATGATTATTGTTTATCCTTTAATTGGCGTGGATGATATTAAGTTCGGAATGTGTGTCAATGAAATAGAGGGGTTGGGGTATTTGGAGGATATGGCGGGGGTGGATGATATTACAAATTGGCGGACTTTTCAAAAGGAGGACGGAAAAAAATGCTACGTAAGGAATGATGCTGTGGTTTGTGTCTATTGTTTTGGGGACGCTCTTGTTGATGATTTTCAGCTAATTGGAAGGAAAAGCGAGGATTTTAATAAGAAATTTGGGGCTCCAGATGAAGTTGGTGATTTGGTTTGTGTTTATGATGATACATACCAAACCCCATATGAATATTATTCGCTAGGCTTGCAGGTATGGTTTGAAAATGATGTGTCGGTTGCAGTCTTTTGTAATGAAGAATATGCTGATGAATTGTAGGGTTTTAGACTTGGCATTGACCGTTTTAATCAGTAATAAGGTGAATATTGCCTGGCACTAGCTCAACGTTGAGCACAATAACCATAGATATGCGTATAGGTGCCGTTTATGTGAGACCGGCACTGGCTACCCTGTAATGGGTTGCTGATGTCATCCCTCACCCATGCTACCGGGTATCGTTAAGACGACCAAGATAAGCCGATCCAGCAATTTAGAGAGCTCGTGAAAGCTGACTACTTGCTGTGTATCAGTGAATGCCGCTACGCAAGCATTGTAGACATCCAGCACCCGCGCGGCTTGCCACCCTCCCGTATAGCAGGGATTTGCGGAGCAAATTGATAGTCATGTTAATGATATGACTGAATCTTTGCGAGGACTCATAATCCGTTGGTGCCGGGTTCGACTCCCGGGGGGCCCACCAGTACCTGAAAACAGCCTGCAGTGATGCAGGCTGTTTTGCTTTGCTGGCATCTCCTGTGAGATCAAGCGTTTCTTTTTTGAATGAGCAGACACGCGGCTAGACAGGGTTGCCATGGTGGCGTGTGCTCGTGTACAAGGTGATGCTTACGGGTTTTAAAGCAATCAAACATGTCTACTCTTCCGGCTTTGATCATCATCGACATGCAGCAGGGTATGAGCTGGCCTGCGCCGGATGTGCGCAATAACCTTGGTGCGGAGGCGGTGATTGCCGCGCTGTTGGCGGAGTGGCGCCAGCGTGGGGCGCCGATTGTGCATGTGCGTCACATTTCGCGTACACCGGGTTCACCATTCTGGCCGGGGCAGCTGGGGGTGGAGTTTCAGCCGGCTTTGCAGCCTTTGCCGCATGAGCATGTGGTGGAGAAGAATGTGCCGGATGCTTTTGTGCATAGCGGGCTGGAGCGCTGGCTGCATGTACGCGGTATCGACCGTATCGTGATTGTCGGGGTCAGTACCAATAACTCGGTGGAGTCGACCGCGCGCAGTGGTGGCAATCTGGGTTTCAAGACCTTTGTGATTGCGGATGCCTGCTTTGCGTTCAAAGGGCAGGATCATGACGGCGTCCCGCGCACTGCGCAGGAGGTGCATGCCATGGCCTTGGCGAACCTGCATGGTGAGTACGCTACCGTGTTGACCTCTGCTGAGTGGTTAAGCCTCAGTCACCAAGCACACTGAATGATCGCTGCGGATTGAGGCATGTGACACCCGGCATCGCTGTGCATGAGTTCGAAGCATGCACCTCCTTGGTGTCATTTTTTGCTACCCTGTACGTGCTGTGTCTCGTTGTCTTGTCATACTGAAATGGGCGTGACATGATGGGCTCACCTATCGCATGGCCCTGAGTCTGGGGCTTGCGGTGCCAACAACAGGGAGATCAGGCATGTCCGTACAATACCAACGACCTTCAGCGGCATTTATCGGCGCATCATGGCTCGCGCTGTTTGCCGGTGTGCTGACCTACTGCTATGGGCTGTGGAATGCCGATGAAAAGGCAATGATGCTGAACGAACGTGGGTATTACTTTACGGTGCTGATGTATGGTCTGTTTTCCGCCGTATCGCTGCAAAAGAGCGTGCGCGACCGGCTGGAGGATATTCCGGTGACGGGCCTGTACCTCGGGCTGTGCTGGGTATCACTGGGGATGGCCTTGCTGTTGCTGGGCGTGGGTTTGTGGAATGCTTCATTGGCACCGAGCGAGAAGGGTTTTTACGCCATTGCCTATGTGCTGAGCCTGTTTGCTGCGATTGCGGTGCAGAAAAATACACGTGACATGAAGGCGGCGGATGAGGCCGGTGCCTGATGCCTTAACTGCGTATATGCATGAAAAAGGGGCAGCCTGTGCTGCCCCTTTTTCATGGGTGTGATGTGACCTCAGGCTTTGCCGGTGCTGCCAAAGCCGCCTTCACCGCGTTCGCTGGCGGTGAAGTCATCCACGATGTTGAAGCCCACTTGCAAGACCGGCACCACTACCAGCTGGGCGATACGCTCCAGCGGGGAGAGGGTGAACGGGGTGCTGCCCCGGTTCCACAGTGAGACGAAGATCTGCCCCTGATAATCCGAGTCAATCAGCCCGACCAGATTGCCGAGTACGATGCCATGCTTGTGGCCGAGGCCGGAGCGCGGCAGGATCATGGCCGCCAGGCCCGGATCGGCCAGGTGCAGGGCGATGCCGGTGGGCACCAGTTCAGTCTGGCCGGGGGCGAGGATCAGGGTATGTTCGATGCAGGCGCGTAGGTCCAGCCCGGCGGCGCCGGGGGTAGCATAGGCAGGGAGCTGCTCGCGCAGGCGGTTGTCCAGAATCTTCAGGTCAATCTGTGGTGTGCTCATGTTTCGATCAGTGTGGGTGGTCATGGATCAGGCGCGGCATTCGGTCAGGTAGCGACGCAGGGTTTCTTCCAGCCCCAAGTAGAGGGCGTCACACACCAGCGCGTGGCCGATGGAGACTTCCTGCAGGCCAGGGATATGCCTCTGGAAGTAGCGCAGGTTATCCAGGTTCAGGTCATGCCCGGCGTTCAGGCCCAGGCCCAGCTGCTGCACACGCTCAGCGGTGGCCAGATAGGGTGCCAGCGCGGCAGCGGGGTCGCTGCTGAACTGGCGGGCATAGGCCTCGGTATACAGCTCTACCCGGTCGGCACCGCAGGCCAGTGCGCCATCGGCCATTGCTGGTTGCGGGTCGATGAACAGGGAGGTGCGGATGCCGTGCTGCTTGAACTCCGCCACCACCTCCTTCAGAAAGCCCTGATGCTGGATGGTATCCCACCCCGCGTTGGAGGTCAGCGCATCGGGCGCATCCGGCACCAGCGTCACTTGTGCCGGGCAGACGGCCAGCACGGCGTCGATGAAGGCGCGGGTCGGGTTGCCTTCCACGTTCAGCTCGGTGCGCAGGTGCTGCTTCATCAGCGGCAAGTCATCATAGCGGGCATGGCGTTGGTCCGGGCGAGGGTGCAGGGTAATGCCTTCGGCGCCAAAGCGCTCGCAGTCCAGCGCCACCTGCAGCAGGTCTGGCTGGTTATGGCCGCGCGAGTTGCGGATCAGGGCGACCTTGTTCAGGTTGACGGAAAGGCGGGTACTCACGGTCGGTTCCTCAGGGTTCAGGCTTTACGGTCAAGGGTGCGGGCCGCAGGCGCAGGGCTGCCGCCAGCATGGTAGAGGCGGGCGGCATGGGCGATCAGTTGCCGGGCCTGGTCCAGTTTGTCGGTACGCGGCAGCGGGGTACGGCCGTGATCATCCAGCAGCACCAGTTCATTGTCGTCACTGTTAAAAGCATTCTGTACCAGATTGGCAGCCAGTAGCGGCAGGCGCTTGCGCTTGCGCTTCTGCTCGGCGTAGTCCAGCAGGTTCTGACTCTCGGCGGCAAAGCCCACGCAGAACGGCGGGCGCGGCAGGCTGGCAACGCTGGCCAGGATGTCGACCGTCGGCGCCAGTTCGATCTGCATGATCTGTGCGTCTTTTTTCAGCTTTTGCTCATGCTGCTGCAGCGGGTGATAGTCCGCCACAGCGGCGACAGCAATGAACAAGTCCTGCACGCTGATATGCGCGTTTACCGCCTGCTGCATCTGCTGCGCGCTTTCCACATCAATGCGTTTGACACCGTAAGGGGTGGGCTGGCTGACGAGGCCAGCCACCAGAATCACCTCGGCTCCAGCTTCCTGTGCTGCGCGGGCGACGGCAAAGCCCATCTTTCCTGAGCTCTGATTGGTGATGCCGCGCACCGCGTCGATGCGTTCAAAGGTGGGGCCGGCGGTGACCAATACCTTGCAGCCCTTCAGCGGCTTGGGCTGGAAGTGGCCTTCCAGCATCGCCATCAGCGCCTCAGGCTCCAGCATGCGGCCCATGCCATTCTCTCCACAAGCCTGTTCGCCAGCATCCGGGCCAAACAGCGTGATACCGTCGGCTTTCAACTGCCGCACATTGCGCTGGGTAGCCGGGTTTTCCCACATCTGGCGGTTCATGGCCGGGGCCAGCAAGAGCGGGCAATCTCGCGCCAGGCACAGGGTGGACAGCAGGTCGTCGGCAGTGCCGTGTACCAGCTTGGCCATGAAGTCGGCACTGGCCGGGGCGATCAGGATGGCATCGGCTTCCCGCGACAGGTCGATGTGCGCCATGCCATTGGGTACCCGGTTATCCCACAGGTCGGTAAACACATGCCGACCGCTGAGGGCCTGAAAAGTATGCGGGGTGACAAAACGGCTGCCCCCTTCGGTGAGCACCACACGCACGCCGACACCGGCCTTGACCAGCAAGCGGGTCAGCTCTGCGGCCTTGTACGCGGCTACGCCACCGGTCACACCCAGGACCAGATGCTTGATCGGAAACGCCATGCAGGAACTCCAATAAAACAAGCGCTGCCCGGCTGGGCAGGTCAAAGGCACATTATCGCACCAGCGACTCCCCTTGCGCAGTGGCCTGCGGAAATATTGCAGACTGGCGGGATTGGTCCTTGACGCGCTACCGACCGGGTCGCAGGATGGAAGATCGGCCTTGGAGAGATGGTTTGGATACGCAGGTATTGCTGTGGGTACTGTTTGCCGCCTTGATGCACGCCAGCTGGAATGCGATGGTCAAATCGGCGGGGAACAAGCTGATGATGACCACCCTGGTGGCGGGTGCCTCCGGCGTGTTGTCCGGCGTCGGCCTGCTGTTCCTGCCGATGATGGCGGCAGCGGCCTGGCCGCATGTGCTGCTGTCGATCGTGCTGCAAGTGTTTTACTTTGCCTTGCTGGCAGCTGCTTACCATCATGCCGACATGAGCCAGACCTACCCGATCATGCGCGGCAGTGCGCCAATGCTGGTGGCGCTGGTGTCTCGTCCCCTGACTGGGGAGAGCCTGGGCGCAACCGGCTGGCTGGCGGTGCTGCTGATCTGTGGCGGGGTGTTTGGTCTGCTGGGCTCCTGGCGGGTGTTGCGCCAGCAGGGCAAGGGGGCGCGCTATGCCCTGCTCAATGCCGTGGTGATTGCGATCTACACCCTCAATGATGGCATGGGGGTACGGGCATCCGGCCATGCACTGGTGTACACGCTGTGGATTTTCTTTGTCGCTGCGGTACCGATCCTGCTCTGGGCCTGGTATGCACAGCGGGAGCCTTTGCTGTTGCAGATGCGGCAGCAGGGTGGGCGGGCATTGGTGGGGGGCGCGTTTACGCTGGGCTCCTATGGGGTGGCGTTGTGGGCGATGACACGGGCACCGGTCGCCATGGTGTCAGCCTTGCGCGAGACCTCCATCCTGTTTGCCTGTTTGATCTCGGCATGGGTGCTCAAAGAGCCGATGTCGCGGCGGCGCTGGCTGGCAGTGGGTCTGATCGGTGCCGGGGCGGTGACCATGCGTCTGGCGTAAGAGGAGGGCAGGGTGCGGATTACCGATTGGCCGGCGGACGAGCGTCCGCGCGAAAAACTGCTACAGCGCGGGGCGGAGAGTTTGTCGGATGCCGAGTTGCTGGCGATCTTCCTGCGGGTAGGGGTGACCGGCGTGTCCGCCGTGGACCTGGCGCGGCAGCTGCTGCAACGCTTTGGCTCACTGAATGCCTTGTTCGCTGCGTCGCAGGACGAGGTGTCCAGCGTACGCGGTCTGGGCGCGGCCAAGTATGCGCAACTGCAGGCGGTGCTGGAGATGGCGCGGCGTGCGCTGCTGGAAGACATGCAGCAGCAGCCGGTGCTGGGCAGTGTGAAGACGGTGAAGCAATACCTGGGCTTGCGACTGGGGCGCCTGCCACGCGAGGTGGTGCTGGGTCTGTTTCTGGATAGCCAGCACCGGCTGATCCAGTCGGCCGAGCTGGCGCGGGGTACCCTGGACCAGTGCGTGATTTACCCGCGTGAAGTCGCCCAGCAGGCGCTGGCATGCCATGCTGCCTCCTTGATTCTGGCGCACAATCACCCATCAGGCCGGCCTGATGCGAGTCCGGCTGACCATCAGCTGACCCGCAAGCTGCAACGCGCACTGCACTTGCTGGACATCCGTTTGCTGGATCATGTGATTGTGGCGGGAAACCAGAGTCTCTCCTTCGCCGAGCAGGGTTGGCTGTTGTCAAATGACACCCTTCATAGCGAAGAAAACGCACGCGGGGCTTGAGTTAGTTTGGCGTGCATGGTATAAATCACGCTTTTCCGAAATCCGCTATACGAAACTGGAGTCAGGGCCATGGCGCGAGTATGTCAGGTCACCGGCAAAGCGCCGATGACGGGGAACAACGTTTCCCATGCCAACAACAAAACCAAACGTCGTTTTCTGCCGAACCTGCAATATCGTCGGTTCTGGGTGGAAAGTGAGAACCGCTGGGTTCGTCTGCGCGTGAGCAACGCCGGTCTGCGTCTGATCGACAAGAAGGGTATCGATGTCGTTCTGGCTGATCTGCGTGCAGCAGGTGCGCTGTAATCCACGGTAACAGGGGCCTCATGGAGGCCCCAGCGATGAAAGGTTTGAATCATGCGTGAAAAGATCAAGCTGGAATCCACTGCGGGTACCGGCCACTTCTACACCACCACCAAGAACAAGCGTACCATGCCGGAAAAGATGGAGATCAAGAAGTTTGATCCCGTTGTCCGCAAGCACGTGATCTACAAGGAAATCAAGCTGAAGTAAGCTTCGGCGATTTTCACTGAAAAGCCCGCTCCCTGAGTGGGCTTTTTGTTTTGGTGCTTCTGCCCTCTGGGGTCAGCGATGGAACTATCAGGTCAGTGTCAATGTGGGGCTAGCCGTTACCGGGTGATGGGTGAGCCTTTGCTGGTGTTTGCCTGCCACTGCAAGGAGTGCCAGCGGCAGTCTGCCAGCGCATTTGGCATGGGTTTGTGGTGTCGGGTGCAGACGCGTGAGGTCAGCGGCGAACTCGCTACCTGGACCCGTCAGACGCCCAGTGGGCGCACCATGGACTGCTTGTTCTGCCCGCAGTGTGGCTCGCGGCTGTTCCATCAGCTACGGGACCAGCCCGCCATTCTCAGCATCAAACCCGGTACGCTGGATGACACCCGCTGGTTGCGCCCGGGCGCGCACATCTGGACCGATAGCGCGCAATGCTGGTTTGAGCTGGATCCTGGGGTGCCTGCCAGCCCCGGCAACCCGCCAGACTTCGCACCCCTGATCGAAGCCTGGCAGCGCCAGCAGGGCCTGCGCTGACTCAGCTGGCGCGAGCAGCCAGCGCGCGGGCGACGCGGGACTGGCTGGGGCGGCCCAGTGCATCACAGATGTACTGGCCTGCTGCGCACAGCGCGGTCATGTCCACGCCGGTGTGGATCTCCAGCCCGTTGAGCAGATAGAGCAGGTCTTCGGTGGCCAGGTTGCCGGTGGCGCCTTTGGCATAAGGGCAGCCGCCCAGACCGGACACCGAAGCGTCAAATACTGATACCCCGACCTCCAGCGCGGCGTAGACATTGCTCAGGGCCTGGCCATAGGTATCGTGAAAATGTCCGGCCAATTGTGGCAGTGGCACCTTGCGGCTTACCTGTTCAAACAAGGCGCGGGCCTTGCCTGCGGTGCCAACGCCAATGGTATCCCCCAGTGAAATCTCGTAGCAGCCCATCTGGTGCAGGCTGTCTGCCACGCTGACCACCTGCGAGGCGGCAATGTCCCCCTCATAGGGACAGCCCAATACACAGGAGACATAGCCCCGTACTGGCACGCCGGCTGCACGCGCACCTTCCACCACGGCGGCGACCCGCTCCAGGCTCTCTGCAATGCTGCAGTTGATGTTTTTCTGCGAGAATGCCTCGCTGGCGGCCACGAAAACGGCGATTTCATCCACCCCGGCGGCCAGCGCGCCTTCCAGCCCTTTGAGGTTAGGCACCAGTACCGGGTAGCGGACACCAGGCTTGCGCTTTAGTCCTGCGACAATCTCTGCATGGTCCGCCATTTGCGGTACCCACTTCGGGCTGACAAAGCTGGTGGCTTCAATCGTGCTGAGGCCAGCCTC
Organism: Leeia aquatica; assembly: GCF_012641365.1. NCBI lineage: Bacteria > Pseudomonadati > Pseudomonadota > Betaproteobacteria > Neisseriales > Leeiaceae > Leeia > Leeia aquatica. The sequence goes on along the minus strand of NZ_JABAIM010000002.1, from coordinate 494,825 downwards.
TGCCAGGCGGTGGATCAGGCCCAGCTTGGTCTCGGTTGCGACCGGTTGTTTCTCGTTCTGCAACCCGTCGCGCGGGCCAACTTCGACAATACGTACAGCGGTGGGCAAGGTCATGCCGGGATCTCCGGGTCAACGCTTGAGCAGGCTGGCCAGCTTTCCGAGGCCCGCAATATCCTGCTCGGTTTTCAACAAGGCGCCCAGCAAGGGTACCCGCCCTTGTGAGGCATGGGCTTGCAGGGTCGCCGCTTCGATCTGTTTGGCTTGCAGCAGATGCAGCCAGTCCAGCAGTTCGGAGGTGGATGGCTTTTTCTTGAGCGACGGCAGCTCACGCAGCCCCAGGAACAGGGTCAGCGCCTCATGCAGTAATTCATCGCGCAGTGTGGGGTAGTGAACCCGGACAATCTGTGCCAGCGTGTCCCGATCCGGAAAACGGATGTAATGAAAGAAGCAGCGGCGCAAAAAGGCGTCCGGCAGCTCTTTCTCGTTATTGCTGGTGATGATGACGATAGGGCGCTGGCGGGCGGTAATGGTTTGCCGCGTCTCATAGACATCAAACGCCATGCGGTCCAGCTCACGCAGCAAATCGTTGGGGAACTCGATATCCGCTTTGTCGATTTCGTCGATTAGCAGTACACAGCGATCATCGCGATCAAAGGCCTCCCACAGCTTGCCCCGCACAATGTAATGGCCAATGTCGGAGACGCGAGGATCCCCCAGCTGTGAGTCCCGCAGGCGGGAAACAGCATCATATTCATACAGGCCATGCTGCGCCTTGGTGGTGGACTTGATGTGCCAGGCCAGCAAGGGCAGCTGCAGGGCGCGGGCCATTTCTTCGGCCAGCAGGGTTTTGCCGGTGCCGGGCTCCCCCTTGATCAGCAGTGGCCGTTCCAGCGTGATGGCGGCATTGACGGCCAGCATCAGCTCCGGCGGCGCGACATAGCGGTCACTACCGGCAAAGCGCAGCTCGGACATGCTTACAGCTCCGACATCGCAGACTGGATGTCATCCAGTGTGATGTGCCAGTGAGCGAGTATGTGTTGAAATACGGCAATTTCCACTTCTGACAGGTCGTGATCGCTCTTGCTGATATCCAGCAGTATGGCAGCGGTCAGCAAGCGCTTCTTCGGGTCGGTGACGCAGTCCAGCATCTCGTCGAGCCGCGCGCTGGATACCAGCTGGACGTGACCCTCGGCATCCATTTCGTCCGACAGGTCGCCCAGGTAGTCATGGAACACCTGGGTAAAACTTTCCCGGCTGATGCCGATCACATCATAAATGTTCAGCTCGTCCAGCAGCTCGATTTCATGGGGGTGCACATCGGCATCGGTGATGATCATCATCGCCAGGATGCGTGCCATGGCTTCCGGGCTGTTCAAGGCGTAATGTTTCATTCAGGCAGTCTCCAACGGGGGGAACAGGGCTTGGAAGTCAGCAGGCAGGCGCAGGGGCTTGCGGCTGGTGTAGTCAAAGCAGACCATGGTGGTTCGTGCACGGGCCACTGGCTGTCGGCTCGCGGCATGGCTGACCTGATACGTCAACTCAAAGCCATGCGGGTGCCATTCGGTAACGGCCAGTTGAAAGCGCAGCAGGTCGCCATGGAAGGCTTCAGCCAGATATTGCACGGCGAGGTCACGCAGGATCAGCCCGGCGTCACCGATTTTCAGCTCGGTGTGGCCGAGGCTGTGCAGAAAGCGGACTCGCGCCTCATGCAGCAGCGAGACCAGTGCATCATGCCCCAAGTGCTTGCCATAGTTGACATGCTGGATGCAGACCGGCATCTCGGTCTGAAAGTCATGTCGGGTCAGGGCAGGCAAGGTCAGTTTGGGCATGGAAACCACGGGTAATCCGGATAGCTGCCAGTGTAGCATCCTGCGGGTGCTTGGCAATCTTTGCTTGCTTTTCCTGGCGGGGTAACCTGTACTGAGATATGGGCATCTCCTCGCTGGACGTGGTTTCGGCTGACCTGGATCAAGACATGAAGTCGAGGGCAGGCATAGGCTGGAATGGTCAATGTGTGAACAGGAGGTCGATATGTATCAGCGTATCTTTGTACCGGTAGATGACAGCACCACCTCTGCAGCAGCCCTGAAGGAGGCAGTGCGCTTTGCGCAGGACCAGCATGCCGTGGTGCGCCTGGTACACGTGGTGGATCTGGCACAGTTTTTCTGGGGGGGCGCAGAGTTCATTGATACCTCCGAGTTGCAGAAAAGCTTGCTGGAGGCCGGGCGCAAGGTCTTGGCCACGGCGGAAGCTGAAGTCAAGGCAGCCGGTGTGCAAGTGGACAGCGAACTGCATCAAACCTATGGCGAACGGATTTCCCGTGTGATCGTGGACGATGCCAAGGCCTGGAATGCGGATATTGTGGTGATGGGTACCCATGGCAAACGTGGCTTTGATCATTTGCTGCTGGGGAGCGTGGCCGAGGGGGTGATGCGCATGGCCGTGACGCCGATCCTGATGATCCGCGCCGAATGATCATGCGGCAGCACTGATCGGGCTGCCGCAGAAGGGAGTGGGGTTGGACTGGAACCATTTGCTGGTGCTGGATGCGGCAGGTCTGCAGGATTTCCGTGAAGGATTGGCGGATCATGCCACCACCATTGAGCGTGAAGTGGCACGGCTTAAGCGCAACCCTGCAGAACCCATGCCTTTGGTCGAGCTGTTCCGCGCCTTCCATAACATCAAAGGCGATGCGGCGCTGTGCCGGGTGGAGTGGGCGGTGGAGCTGGCGCACCCGATCGAATCCGTGCTGGCGCGCTTGCGCAGTGGCGAGCTGCTGTTCAGTGAGCTGCTGGGTGAGGCCATCCTGCTGGCGGTGGACCGAATGGAAATGGCGGTGGAAGCGCTGCTGCAGCGCAAGCCGCTGGAAAGCCTGCGGCTGGCCGCCTTGCTGCAAGCGTTGCAGCGACTGGCCGCGCAAACTGCGGGGCAGATGGACCTTGCCGCGGCCGGGCTGATTGAAGCGGTCACCGGCTTTCGGCCAACCCAGGTCAGCCTGCCGTCACGGGGTGGCTCGGTCATCCCCAAGAGTGCGGAGCGGGTGGCGGAGGACCTGCGTTTCTTCCGCAGTCTGGCTTTGCAGCTGGAGAGCCGCTCGCCTTTGCTGCGCGGGCGCACGGCCCGCAACCTGCGTCTGGCGCAGGATACCAACCGCGAGGCAGGCAACCTGATTGATCCGGTGCAGCTGGAGGCTGCGGTGTATATCCACGATATCGGCATGATGTTCCTGCCGGAATCGGTATGGCTGAAGGTGGAGCGGCTGACCGACGCGGACCGGCAGGCGCTGCACACTCACCCGGGGTTTGCCGCTGAGTGGTTGGCCCGGGTAGAAGGCTGGCAGGATGCGGCACAAATGGTGTTGCAGCATCATGAGATGCCGGATGGTGCCGGCTATCCGAACCGGCTGCCGCATGAAGCCATTTGCAATGGCGCCCGGCTGCTGGCGATTGTCGATGCCTTCGAGGCCGTGATGCAGAAGCACCGGCACCGCGGGCAAAATCGCTCGGCCTTGCGTGCCATTGCCGAGATCAATGCCTGTGACAATCAGTTTGCCCCCGAGTGGATTGGGCCGTTCAATCAGGTGATCCGGCGCGCGCTGGAAGCCTGACCCCTGTTCCTTGGTCCAGATTGTGGACCGGCTGTCGGTCATCTCCTTGAGCTTGACGGAGGCTTGCCTAGGCTGAAGGCGGGCACCCCCGCCCTCACTCAGGAGCATCCTCATGGCGACCACCCTGCGCGCAAGTGCGCCCACCAACCCGGCAGCCGATCCGCTAGGCCTGCTGGCCGAACTGGCCGGTACCTGGATCGGCAATGGCTTTAACCTGATTGCCCTGCCCAACAAGGCGGGCAATAGCATTTTCCGGCTGAAGATCAATGCCACCAAAGAATCGCTGGTGTTTACCCCGGTGGGGGCACCGATCCCGAACCGGGGTTCCCTGCAAGGGGACATCGAGATGGGCTGTTTGACCTATTTCCAGCGGGTCAACGATGCCAGCAGCAATGAGCTGCTGCATCTGGAGCCGGGGCTGTGGCTGAATGTGCCTTCCACCACCGCACCGGCGGAGCCGCCTACTGTGGTGCGTCAGGCCACCATTCCCCATGGGGATTCCATGCTGGTGGTCGGCAATGCGCTGAGCCATGCCGGGCCGCCGCAGATTCAGCCGGTCAGCACCACGCCCACCGGACCTACCCCTTTTCCGCTGGGTTATCTGGACCCTTACCAGACGGCACCGGTCCCGCCAGGCTTTCAGGTTAGCAACCCGAATGCCTCGCTGGTAGATGCCATCAAGGAGCAGAACATCGTCAGCACCACCACCCTCAGCCTGAGCAGCACCCAGCAGGGTGGGGTGGTGAATATTCCCTTTATTGTCAGCAATGCCAATGCCAACCGGGTGGATACCATTTTCTGGATTGAGACGGTGGAGCAGCCGGATGGCAAGCGCTTCATGCAGCTGCAGTACACCCAGACCGTGATCCTCCACTTTGCGGGCATCGACTGGCCGCATGTCTCAGTAGGGACGCTGCTGAAGCAGTAAGTACAAAGCACAACGCCCTGCAGGGCAGGGCGTTGTGGCATGAGTGCGACAGGGGCGTACTCAGGCGGTTTCGTCGAAGCTCTCTTCGATGCGGTGAATGGCATCCGCACGCTTGGCGGCAGTATCACCGATCGGCGGGCCCTTGAAGCGGTTACGCTCACCCAGCGCCCACCAGAACACCAGCATCACGGCGCACAGGCCCAGGGTCAGATACAACACCTTGTCGTTCGGCGGCTGTACGCCGACAAACACCAGGGTTGCGCCACCCAAAGTAGCCAGTACCGCGATCGGCTTGGACCAGCTGCCCAGGTTGAACGGGCCTTTGGTGGTCCAGGTTTTGCCTTCAGCAAAAATGCCTGCCGCAACCGGCATTACGTAGGAGATGTACAGGAACACGGCGCAGCCGGTGGACAGTACCACGAAGGCATCGCCATACAGGGTAGCCACAAACGCCAGCGCTGCGCTGACCCAGATGGCGGTCACCGGAGTGCGATAGTGGTGGTGTACCTGCTTCAGGGTATGCGACGCTGGCAGGCCGCCATCACGGGCAAAAGCGTACATCATGCGCGAGGTGGAGGTCAGGCAGGCCAGGCCGCAGATGTAGTTGACCACGAACAGGCCAATGCCCAGCGCCACCTTGAGGCCGTGCGGCACGGTATCCAGCAGCGAGCTGAGGAAGCCTGCACCTTGTGCCACACCCTTCGGAATGTCCGGCATCACCAGCACAAACGAGCAGATCATGATGTAACCGAACAGCGCTGACCACATCACCGAGCGCAAAATACCCTTAGGCACGTTTGCCGAGGCGTTATGGGTTTCTTCGGACGTATGAGCTGAGGCATCGAAGCCGGTAATGGTATAGATGGTCAGCAGCAGGCCGGAGAGGAACACCATGCCACTGTTGGCATTCTGCGGCCACCAGCTACCCTCAGTGCCAGACAGATTGGTGAAGGTGAACAGGCGCGAGAAGTCCAGCGGCGTCTTGGAGAAGGCCAGCAGCGACACGGTCAGCACCAGTGCCACTACAAAGATCAGGTAACCGGACAGGTCGGTGAGCTTGGTGGTGATCTTGATGCCCATGTGATTGAGCAGCGCCTGGCTGGCGGTCACCGCAGCAATGAAGCCGGTCTGGAACAGATTGATCTTCCAGCTGCCCAATTGCAGCACGTGCCCGGTCAGGGTTTCACTGCTGATGCCGAGAAGTGGGGCAATGAAGGTGGTGAAGAAGGGGTCATAGACACCGAAATTCACCGAGGCCACCACAAAAATCAGGCCCAGCAGGTTGAACCAGGCCGTCGCCCAGCCATAACCCTTGCCGCCCAGGATGGAGCCCCAGTGATACAGGCCACCGGAGGTGGGGTAGGAGGAGGAAATTTGCGCCATGGCGGCCGCCACCACCAGCGCAAACAGCGCGCCGACCGGCCAGCCGATACCAATAGAGGCACCGCCTCCGGCACTCAGGCCCCCCTGGAAGGCGGTAATGCCACCGGCCAGGATACAGATGATGGAAAAGGAAATGGCGAAGTTGGAAAAACCACTCATGGTGCGTGCCAGTTCTTGCGCATACCCCATGCTGTGAAGCAGCTTGACGTCGTCGTCGGCTGCGGCTGCAGCACCTGACTTGTGTTCTGTACTCATGGTCATCCTCTTGTTGCTGTTGCTTGACGTGGGCAGATGGGTCTCTTGGTGATCCTTTACTGCGGGAACGCTGCAGGGCTTGCCGCCTGCTTGGCGCTCCGGTGCAACTCGCGGGCTGATGTCTCCCTGATTTCTCCCTTGCTGCAAATGTTGAGTCTTTTGATGGCAACGGATACCGGCACGCGGCCGATTTCGCAGGGCAAGTGTGCAAGGGGTACCAACGGCTGACAATGAACATTAATTGCGTTAATGCCCGACATAAGAGTCGGCGATGATGCTGCTGAGCAACATGAATAGCCAGCCATGCTGTCGGGATTAGGGCGGCTAATGACCTCAATTAGAGGGCACGATACTTGTTGGCGGCCCATTCTTGCGCTGACTAACATGCCCTCCAACAGCCCGAACAAGGGGCGACCCCCACACCAATCAAAACCGGTGGATGCCAAAGGAAGAGTGAGCAATGCAAGCACGTGAAGTCAAAACCGCAGAAGATGCAATCCGGCTGATCGAAGCGCGTGGCCTGACCCACGTCAAGGTGGGCCTGTCGGATATCGACGGCATCATGCGCGGCAAATACCTGGCCAAGGACAAATTCATTTCTGCCCTCAAGTCCGGCTTTGGGTTCTGTAATGTGGTGTTGGGCTGGGATTTGAACGACCAGCTGTACGACAACGTCCAGTACACCGGCTGGCACACCGCCTACCCGGATGCCATGGTACGCATCCTGCCGGAAACCTGCCGCGAGCTGCCGCTGGAGCAGGTCAACGGCCAGAACATGCTGTTCTTCCTGTGCGAGTTTGTGGAAGAAGCGGCTACAGTGTGCCCGCGTAACCTGCTGCAGCGGGTGCTCAAGCGCGCTGAAGACATGGGCTATGACGCCTACTCCGCGCTGGAGTACGAATTCTTCATGTTCAAGGAAACCCCGGAGTCGGTGCGGGCCAAGAATTACCAGAACCTGACGCCGTGGACCCCGGGCTACTTTGGTTATTCCGTCCTGCGCAGCACCGTGGAAAGCGATTTCTATCACCAGCTGCTCAAGCTGAGTGAAGACATGGACATGTCGATTGAAGGGCTGCATACCGAAACCGGCCCGGGCGTGCTGGAAGCGGCCATCGGCGTGGATGAAGCCGGTGCGGCCGCCGACAAGGCCTTCCTGTTCAAGACCTTCTGCAAGGTACTGGCGCAGCGCAACGACCTGATGGCCACCTTCATGGCCAAATGGTCGCACAACTACCCGGGGCAGAGCGGTCACATCCACCTCTCGCTGCGCGATCGCAACAGTGGCAAGTCGGCCTTCTACGATCCGAGCCAGCAGTACGGCATGAGCAAGACCCAGCGCCACTTCATGGCAGGCGTGCAGCGTTACCTGCCGGAGTTCATGTCCATGTTCGCGGCCACCGTCAACAGCTACTCCCGCCTGGTACCGGGCTACTGGGCCCCGCTGGATTCCACCTGGTCGCTCGACAACCGTACCACCGCTTTGCGGCTGATTCCGGGTTCCGACAAGTCGCAGCGCATGGAAGTGCGGATCGGCTCGGCGGACGCCAACCCGTATATCGCGTTGTCTGCCGCACTGGGCGCGGGGCTGTACGGTATTGAACAACAACTGGAACCGGAACCGATGGTGGTGGGCAATGCCTATACCCAACAGTTCCCCGATCACCTCAAGCTGCCAAATACCCTGTGGGAAGCCGCGCAACGCTTCAAGGGCAGTGAAGCCGCCCGCGTGCTGTTCGGTGATGCGTTTGTGGACCACTTTGCCGCTACCCGCGAATGGGAAGAGCGCGAGTTCCGCCGCCACGTGACCGACTGGGAACTGCAGCGTTATTTTGAAATCATCTGAGCATCGCCACCCAGCCGGGTGGCCAGACTCAGCAGACCGGCAGCACGGTGTTGCCGGTCCGTTTTGTTGATCGAGGAAAGCATGACGACAGAATTCACCACCATCAATCCGGCGGACGGCAGTGTGGCCGTTCAGCGTGCCTATGCCACCGCCGCCCAGTTGCACAGTGCGCTGCAGCGTGCGGTGCAAGCCCAGGCAGCCTGGAAACAGGCCTCTGTGGCAGATCGCGCCAGCAAGGTCGGCAAGGGCGTGGATGCCTTTGTGGCCCGCAAGGATGAGATTGCCGCCGAGTTGACCCGGCAGATGGGCCGCCCGATCCGCTATACCCCGGGCGAGGTGGCCGGATTCGAGGCCCGTGCCCGCCACATGATCTCAATCGCCGATTCCGCGCTGCAGGATGTCAAGCCTGCTGCCATCGACGGGTTTAACCGCTTCATCCGCCGCGAGCCGGTCGGGGTGGTGCTGGTGATTGCGCCCTGGAACTATCCGCTGCTGACCGCAGTGAATGCCATCGTCCCGGCACTGATGGCCGGTAACGCGGTGATCCTCAAGCATTCGGCGCAGACGCCGCTGGCGGCTGAGCGCATTGTTGAAGCCTTTGCCAACGTGGGGCTGCCGGATGGCTTGCTGCAATTCGTGCATACCGATCACGCCGGTACGCAAAGCCTGATCAAGGCCAAGGAGGTCAATGCCGTCTGCTTTACCGGCTCGGTGGCCGGGGGCGAGGCGGTGGAGCAGGCGGCTGCCGGTCGCTTCATTCACGTCGGTCTGGAGCTGGGTGGAAATGACCCGGCCTATGTGCGGGCGGATGCCAATCTGGATCACGCCGTAGAAACCCTGGTAGACGGTGCTTTCTTCAATTCCGGGCAAAGCTGCTGCGGCATTCAGCGCATCTATGTCCACCAGTCGCTGTTCCAGCAGTTTGTCGACAAGGCGGTCGCCCTGACCCGCACCTATGTGCTGGGCGACCCAATGGACCCAAACACCACGCTGGGTCCGGTGGTGCGTGTATCTGCAGCCAATGCCGTTCGTGCGGTGACGGCAGATGCGCTGGCCAAGGGGGCCAAGGCGCTGATTGACCCGCGTGAATTCCCGAAAGATCAGGAAGGTACGGCGTTTGTCGCGCCGCAAGTGTTCGTCAATGTCGACCACACCATGCAGCTGATGAACGACGAGTGCTTTGGCCCGGTGGTGGGCATCATGGCCGTCAGCACGGATGACGAAGCCGTGCATCTGATGAACGACAGCCCCTACGGCCTGACGGCGTCCATCTTCACCCAGGACGAAGCCACCGCGCTGGCACTGGGCGACCGGCTGGAGACCGGCACGGTGTTCATGAACCGTTGTGACTATCTGGACCCGGCGCTGGCCTGGACCGGGGTGAAGAACACCGGTCGTGGCGCGACGCTCTCCGCGGTGGGCTATGAGCACCTGACCCGGCCGAAGTCCTTCCACCTGAAAGCCCTGTAATGATCCCGCGCACGGCTGCGGCCGTGCGCCTAGCTGGAGTTGAACACGATGACTGACATGAACGCTTACCGCGCTAACTGGAACTACCCGACCGCCGTCAAGGTGGGGGCCGGGCGCATTGCCGAGCTGGCCGACTGGTGCAAGTCGCTGGGCATGAAGAACCCCTTGCTGATTACCGACCCGGGCTTGGCCAGTTTGCCGATGATTGCCCGCTCGGTGGACATCTGCAAGCAAGGTGGCTTGGGCTGTGCGGTGTTCAGCGGCGTGAAGGGTAACCCGACCGGCCAGAACGTGATGGACGGTGTGGCGGCGTACAAGGCGGGTCAGCACGATGGCGTGATCGCCTTCGGTGGCGGCTCGGCACTGGATGCCGCCAAGGCAGTGGCGCTGATGGTGGGGCAGGACCGTCCGCTGTGGGATTTTGAGGACGTGGGTGACAACTACCTGCGCGTCAACGTGGCAGGCATGGCGCCAGTGGTGGCGGTGCCGACCACGGCGGGTACCGGCTCGGAAGTGGGCCGCGCTTCGGTGATTACCGACGATGCCGCCCACATCAAGCGCATCATTTTCCACGCCCGCATGCTGCCCGCAGTGGTGATTCTGGACCCGGAGCTGAGTACCGGTCTGCCTGCCAAGCTGACGGCGGCCACCGGCATGGATGCCCTGAGCCACAGCCTGGAAGCCTATTGCTCACCGTTCTATCACCCGATGGCCGCCGGGATCGCCATTGAAAGCATGCGTCTGGTGAAGGATTACCTGCCGCGCGCGGTCAAGGATGGCAACGATCTGGAAGCCCGCATGCAGATGCTGGTGGCCAGCAGCATGGGAGCGACGGCGTTCCAGCGCGGGCTGGGTGGCATGCACGCGCTGGCACATCCGCTGGGTGCGCTATACGACGCGCACCACGGCATGCTGAACGCCATCCTGATGCCGTATGTGCTGAAAGCTAACCAGTCGGTGATCGAAGAGCGCATCACCGCGCTGGCCCGCTATCTGGACCTGCCGAACCCTTCGTTTACCGCCTTCCTCGACTGGGTGCTGCGCCTGCGCGAGGAGCTGGGTATTCCGCACACGCTGGCGGCCTTGGGCATTGGCGAAGACCGCCTGGCCCAAGTGGGTGAAATGGCAGTGGTGGATGGCTCGAGTGGTACCAACCCGATTGCTTTCACCGCTGCGGAATATAGCGAAATTGCACGCCGCGCCGTCGTCGGCATGTTGTAAGACGGTGCCCCGGTGGTCCAGCACCGGGGCCTTGCTGTTTGATGATTTTGGATTCGCCACAGGCGAAGGAGTAAAGGCATGGCACGTATCGGGGTGGCCGGGCTGCAGCATGAGACCAATACTTTTGCAGCGAGTCGCGCCCGTTTCCGCAATTTTGTCGAGGCCGATGCCTGGCCAGGCTTGCTGTGCGGGGAAGAGATGCTTCCGGCGCTGCGCGGGGTCAATCTGCCCGCGTCCGGCATGATTGCGGCGGCACAGGCGGTAGGGCATCAGGTGGTGCCGCTCAGCTGGGCCAGCGCCAATCCATGCGGGCCGGTGACGGACGATGCCTTCGAGGCCTTGTGGTGGATTTTCGAGCGTCAGTTGCGTGCCGCAGGCCCGCTGGACGCCTTGCTGCTGGAGCTGCACGGCGCGATGGTGACCGAGTCGCAGTTCTCGGGGGATGAAGGTTGGCTGGCACGGGTGCGTGAGGTGGTCGGGCCGGAGCTGCCCATTGTGGTGGTGCTGGATTTCCACGCCAACATCACCCCGCGCATGACCGAGCTGGCTGACCTGATTCTGGTCTACCGGACCTATCCCCATGTGGACATGGCGGAGTGCGGCGAACGCGCGGTGAGTCTGTTGCCTGCGCTATTGGCGGGGCGTCGCTACGCCCATGCGTTCCGGCAACTGCCTTACCTGATTCCGATGCCGTGGCAGAGCACGCTGGCCGAGCCGATGGCCAGTCTGATGCGCGAGGCAGAAGCCTTGAGCGACCGTGTCAGCTACGCCTCACTGGCTGCCGGTTTCCCGCTGGCTGATGTGCCGGACAGCGCGCCCTCGGTGTTGGTGTACGCCGAGACGCAAGCGGCTGCCGATGCGGGCGCCGCGCAGTTGTATGACGCCTTGCAGCGTGCACGCGGACAGTTTGCCGGGCGCTTGTGGCAAGCGAATGAGGCGGTGGCGTATGCCATGAAGCAGGTGGGCACGCAGCCCATCATTCTGGCCGATACGCAGGATAATCCGGGCGGCGGAGGCGACAGCGATACCGCAGACCTGATCCATGCCTTGCTGGCAGCGGATGCGCAGGGGGCCTGCCTGGGTCTACTGTGCGATCCACAGGCGGCAGCGGCGGCGCATGCCGCAGGGGTGGGGGCGGTACTGAATATCGCCATTGGCGCGGCCGCATCTGCCGGGGGCGCAGCACCGGGCCCATGGCAGGTGGAGCAGCTCGGCAATGGTCAGTTTACGGGTACCGGGCCGTTTTATGCAGGGTGCCATATGGACTTGGGGCCCATGGCCCGCCTGCGGTGCAACGGCGTAACGGTACTGGTCAGCAGCCGCAAGCAGCAGGCTGCTGATCAGGCGATGTTCCGCCATTTGGGGGTGGAGCCTGCCCGACAGGCCATTCTGGTATTGAAGAGCTCGGTGCATTTCCGCGCGGATTTTGCCGAGCTGGCGCAAGAGATTCTGGTGGTGGCAGCCTCAGGCAGTAACGTGGCCGACCTGCACCAGCTGCAGTATCGCCATTGCCAGCGCCCGGCTGCAGGATAGCAGCTCGCCGTTCCGCAAGGTGGACGGACGACATCATGCTGATGGTGGCTTTTTGGCCGGCCTGCCTCACAAGGGATGGGCTGGCATGGTCCTTTGTCAGAGGGGAAGTCATGAAAGCGTTGCGTCTGTTGTTGCTGTGCGGTATGTCCTTGTGCATGACGGCGGTGTTGGCCCGGCCTATCCGGGTCGGCATGATTCACTGGATTGCGTTCTCACCGCTGAATGTGGCGGAAAGCAAGGGGTTCTGGAAAGAACAGGGGCTGGAGGTTCAGGTCACCAACTTTCCGGACAATCAGTCACTGAATGCGGCGCTGCAAAGCAAGAAGATTGATATTGCGCTCGACATGATCGGCAGCTGGGTTGGCCTGCACCAGCAAGGGGTGCCGATTGTCATCCTCGGTGAAACCGACTGGTCACACGGTGGTGACAAAATCATTGGGCGGAACGGGGTGGATGTCAAAGCCCTGAAAGGCAAAACCATCGGCATTTACCTCAACCAGCCGTCGGTGACTTATTTTCTCAATCAGTACCTGAAGCAAAACGGTCTGCGTCTCGCGGATGTGAAGGCGGTGGAGGCCACGCCGGAGAAGATGACGGACGAATTCATCCAGGGGCGCTTCCCGCTGATCGTCAATTATGACCCGCAGGCCTTGCGCGCGCGTCGGCAGGGTAATGGGGTCGAGGTGGCCAACAGCAGCAACTGGCCGGGTGTGATTCCAGAAGGGTTTGTGGGTAATGCGGAAACGCTGAAAGAGATCCCGGCAGATGATCTGCGCCGATTCTTCGTGGGCTGGGTGCACGCGGTGCGCTGGGTGAAAAACGATGCGGCTTGGGCGGAGTATCAAAAGATCCTCAACGGCATGACTTTTGCAGGTGAAAAACCCTATACCGCGTTTGACCTGATCGGCATGCTGAACTCGGTGCGGATTCACAATGGAAATGAGCTGCTGCGGCGTAACCGCCCGGAAGGCGGGTTGATCGGCTATTTGCGGGACCTGAAGCAATTCCTGCAGGACAACCAGCAGTTGAAGCGCCCCTTTGAGCCTGAACAGCTGGTGGATACGTCAGCGCTGCTGGCCGCACTCAAGACTGCACAGTGAGGTGGGGGTCGGCAAAAATACTTACACAGACTGTAAGCATTGGGGAGGTTCCGGAGAATAGGCTATAATAGCGGTCACAACGCTCAAGTCAAATATCCAGATCAAGTTTGCCCATGTTTTGTAATCCGTATGAAATCATCATTCAGGGTGTGACCAGTAACGGTCGCCCGTTCCGCCCCAGCGACTGGGCGGAGCGGCTGTCCGGCATCCTGTCCACCTTTGGGTGGGACCAGAAAATGTCCTACTCACCCTATGTCCGTCCAATGAACCTGGACGATATCCGTTGCGTGGCGGTAGACCGTCAACTCGAAGCCATCAACCCCCGTGTATTCGCTTTCATCATGGCCTTTGCCAAGGACAATGATCTGAAAGTGATGGATTGCCGCGCCTTGATTCATGAGTATGAAGAAAGTGGCCGTCCGTTGCCGGAAGGGGAAGCTTCCCCCCCACAAGCGGCTTAAGCCGGCCTTGTAAAACAGCCCGCAATGCGGGCTGTTTTTTTTGTGCTTGGTTTGATTGTCCTGCATATGGAACGGTGCATGTCGATCGTGCTGGCTGGTGCGACAACAGCGGGGCGATTACACTGGGTCCATCTCAACTTGATACGGAGTCAGAATATGAAACAAGTCAGCAGTCAGCATGGCATGCTGTCCCAGCACTGGGTTGGTGATGGCTTCCCGGTTCGCACCTTGTTGCTGCCCAACACTGCAGACGGGGTGCTCAATCCCTTCCTGATGCTGGACTATGCGGGGCCGACCTACTTCCCGCCCGCCACGCAGCCACGCGGTGTCGGTGAGCACCCGCACCGTGGATTTGAAACCGTAACCCTGGTGTATCAGGGTGAGGTGTCGCACCGAGACTCTTCCGGCGGTGGCGGAACCATTGGTCCGGGCGATGTGCAGTGGATGACGGCTGCGTCCGGCGTGGTGCACGATGAGTTTCACAGTGAAGCCTTCACCCGCCAGGGTGGCATGATGGAGATGGTGCAACTGTGGGTGAATCTGCCCGCAGCTCAGAAGATGCGCCAACCCGGTTACCAGACGTTGCTGGACGCCCAATTCCCACGTGTGACCTTGCCGGGTGGGCAGGGTGAGGTGCGGGTGATAGCCGGGGAATGGTCCGACGCCCATGGTGTGCTGACCGGGCCCGCGCATCACTATAGCGAGCTGAATCTGTGGGACGCACGCCTTCAGGCGGGGGCAGATCTGCTGGCACCCGTGCCGGACGGACAAGCGCTGGCCGTGGTAGTGCTGGAAGGGGAGGTGACGGTTGCCGATGTGACCGTGCAAGGCCCACAAGTGGTGGTTTTGTCTGCCGCTGGTGCCGGGGTACGCTTGCAGGCGCGCAGTGCAAGCAAGGTGGTGCTGCTGGCTGGGGTGACCTTGCAGGAGCCCATCGCCAGCCATGGACCGTTTGTGATGAATACTCAACAAGAGATCCGGCAGGCCATCATGGATTACCAGCAAGGTAAATTTGGTCAGTTACCCATAGCGGAGTATGCATCCAGCGCAGGGTAAGCATGATGACCTAATGCAGGACCATGCGGGTGGTTGATCAATTCAGCCACCCGCGCGTGCGCTTACTCACTGCCCGCCTGCTCAATCACCAGAATGCGGGCTTCGCCTTGCGGGTGGGCGACATGCTCACAGCCCACCCCAGCATGGAAAATGTCCCCAGTCTGCAGCATGAGTTGACGGACCTCACCCTCTTCTCGATAGTGCATGCAGACCACCCCATCCAACACGGCAAACACCTCTTCCCCCTCATTCACATGCCAGTGATAGGGCTGGTCAGTCCAGTGCAGGCGGACACTGATACCGTTTAACTGTGCAATATCCAGCGCCCCCCAGGCACGGCTGGCGGTGAAGTCACGGCTACGGTAGTGCGGCATGGCTAGGCTCCGTGATGAAGAAATAAACGGAGTATGCGCGGACAGCGTGCATGCAGCCAGCCCGATTCCGGTCAAAAAGCGGACCCATCATGCCGATACTGGCAGCAGGCTGGCCTATACTCAAAGCAACATTCACCAAGGAGTTTGCGATGGCCTTTCCGCAAACAATCAATACTTTGCTCAAACCGCTGCTCAGCATCATGGTGTGTCTTGGCATACTTGGCCTGTGGCCAGCCCGTGCTACGGCAGAAGAGATCGTCCGGATGGCCATAGGTGATTGGCCACCCTATACATCGGAGAGCAATGCACAAGCCAAGCTGGTCGAGAAAATTGTGGGTGAGGCGTTTCGTCTGGAAGGGGTGAAGGTCGTCAACGAATACTTCCCGTGGAAGCGCAGCTACGTGTATGTACAAACTGGACAGTATGATGCCACCTATCCTTGGAACCGGACGCCGGAACGCGAGGCGGAATTTATTATTAACAAGATTCCACTGGTCAAGGATGAGGGGGTCTTCTTCCACCTCAAGACCACGCCGTTTGACTGGCGCGACTGGACTGATCTTAAGCACTATCGGCTTGGCGTGACCCTCGGTTACAAGCAGGAGATCGAGTACAAGGAAAAAGGCCTGCAAACTGAAGTATCCCCGACGGCAGAGATCAATTTCAAGCGCTTGCTGGCAGGCAGGATCGATGCCTATCAGACCTCCAAGGTTGTCGGCTATGGCATCATCCGCGAGCTGTTCAGTCCCGAAGAGCAGAAGCGGTTTACCCATCACCCTAAAGCAGTGGAAACCAATGTCTATTACGTGATGTTCTCCCGGAAAACACCGAATGGCGAGCAAATGGCCGCCAAGCTGGACCGGGGCTTGAAGAAGTTGAAAGACAGCGGAGCCTATGTCCGGATTGTGGCGGAGTATCTGGGGAGTGGCGCGGATTGAGTGCTGGCTTGGGCTGCTTAGCCCAGGGTGTCTCAAGTTACTGGACAGCAGGTTAGTTATTTATTAATATAGCTCACTATATTATAGCGAGTTTATTTGAATGCCTGACCTGATCCTGCACCACTACGACGCCTCGCCATACTCCGAGAAAATCCGCCTGCTGTTGGGCTACAAGCAGCTCACCTGGCATTCGGTGCAGATGCCGCCGGTGTTGCCCAAGCCGGATCTGATGAAGCTGACCCACGGCTACCGTCGCGCGCCGGTGTTGCAGATCGGGGCTGATCTGTTCTGCGACTCCAGCCTGATTGCGCAAGAGCTGGAACAGCGCTTCCCCACACCCGCACTGGCCAGCGGTGCGCCCGCAGCGCAAGCTGCCTTGCTCTCGCAGCTGGTGGATGTGACCCTGTTCTGGCAAGGAATACATCTGCTCATGGGCAAGCGAGCAGCACAAATCCCGCAAGCCCTGCTGGATGATCGTATTCGCATGCACCCGCAGATGGATCTTGATCGTGATCATCTGGCGGCCAATGTGCCGCACCTGTCGTCACAGCTCACGCCAGTACTGTCCATGCTGGACCAGGCCCTGTCCGCCTCGCCCTGGCTGGGCGGGGATCTGCCTGCGATTGGGGATTTCGGGGTCTACCAGCTGTGCTGGTTCCTGCACAAAGCCGGCTGGCTGGACGAGCTGCTACCCGCAGCTCGCCACCTGCCAGACTGGATGGCGCGCATGGCCGCTTGGGGGCAAGGACAACGCAGTGAGCTGACCGCCGATGCCGCGCTGGCCATAGCCCTGGCGGCGACTCCGCAAGCGCTGCCGACAGGAGGTGACGAGGGTGAGCTGCGCATTGGCAATATGGTCAGCGTGATGCCGGAGCATTACCCGCAGGAGGCGGTGCAGGGCCAGCTGCGCTATCTGGACACGCAACGCGTCACCCTGCAACTGGAGCATACCGATACCGGCATCCTGCACATCCATTTCCCACGGCTGGGCTACCAGATTCAGTCCCAAGCCTGATTGACCTCACAATGAAGGACGCATCATGACGCAATCCACCCACCACAATCGTCAGATCTTGCTGAACCGTCGCCCGGTGGGCGCGCCGACGCTGGAAGACTTCCGGCTGGAACAGCAAGCCATTCCGCAACCGGCGGAAGGTCAGGTACTGCTGCGTACCCTGTGGCTGTCGCTCGACCCCTATATGCGGGGCCGTATGAGCGACCGTCCCTCCTATGCCGCGCCGGTGCCCTTGGGCGGGGTGATGGTGGGCGGTACGGTGGCACAGGTGGTCAGCTCGCGCCACCCCGGTTTTGCTGCTGGTGAGCTGGTGCTGTCGATGAGTGGCTGGCAGGACTACGCGCTGTCTGACGGTACCGGCCTGAACAAGCTCACCGGGCTGGCTCAACCCTCGCAAGCGCTCAATGTGCTCGGCATGCCCGGCTTCACCGCCTATATGGGCCTGCTGGACATTGGTCAGCCCAAGGCGGGGGAAACCGTGGTGGTGGCGGCGGCCAGCGGTGCGGTCGGTTCGCTGGTCGGGCAGATCGCCAAGCTGCAGGGCTGCCGGGTGGTGGGGATTGCCGGTGGCGAAACCAAATGTCGTTACGTGGAGGAGGAGCTGGGCTTTGATGCCTGCATCGACCACCGCGCGGCCGATTTTCCGGCACAACTGGCCATGGCCTGCCCGGCCGGCATCGACGTCTATTTCGAGAACGTCGGCGGTGCGGTGTTTGATGCCGTGATGCCACTGCTCAATACCGGCGCACGTATTCCGCTGTGCGGCCTGATCGCCAACTACAACGCCACCAAGTTGCCGGACGGTCCGGATCGCCTCGGTGTACTGGCCGGTACTCTGCTGACCAAGCGCATCCGTATGCAAGGCTTCATCATTTTTGATGACTACGGCCACCGCTACGGCGAATTCTTTGCTCAGATGAGCCGCTGGCTGCAAGAGGGCAAGATCAAGTCTCGCGAGGACGTGGTCGACGGGCTGGAGCAAGCCCCGCAAGCCTTGATCGGCCTGCTGGAAGGCAAGAACTTCGGCAAACTGGTGGTGAAAGTGGCGGAAGCCTGAGCCGGGTTTGACGGTATAGCCGCAGTTTGGAATACTCACCCGCTTTACCGGCGGAGTGAGTATTCATGGATATGCAAGCCCTGCATGCTTTTCTGCGGCGCGCCAAACTGGCCACTTACGCGGGCCAGGGTGACGACGCCAGTGTTGCGCCGCTGCTGCCGGATTCCCGTCAGCTGGAATATACCGAGGGTGACTGGCTGTACCGGGACATCTATGTCGGCCTCACCCGGTTCAGCGGGCAAGAAGTGGTGTATTTTCAAGGCACCGCCGTGTGGTCCATGGCCTACTCCGGGGGCGTCAGTGAGCAGGTGGAAGACTGGCGTGGGGTGTACGCGGTTTTGCGTGAAGCCCTCAACGCCAGCCCGGACCAATTACCCCTGCGGGGCCCCAGCCACTACATGCGGGATGGCTGGTCATACCGCTGCACCTTGCAAGGCAGCTTGCAGGATTTTTATGGCGACGAACTGTTAACCCAGGATAGGCAGCCGGTCTACAGCCTGCGCCTGTGTGGTGGTGTGGTGCGCTGAATGCACAGGTAGGGCCATTCTCCTGACCCGGTTGTTCCCTTCTATTGACGCGCACCGATGGGCGCAGTACATGTGTGGTATTGGTGCGCCCTCCGAGGTGATCCAGACATGTATGTACAGCGGCTTCAGTTCAGTTTACCGCCGAATCCGAGGCTGGGAAATCCAGCTTGTACCATCAGGTCATGGCTGTGCTGGCGGCGCTGTACCGTCATGGCCAGATTTGTGGGCAAGACTGGCCCGTGCATTGGGAGGGTTTGCACCTGATGGCGCAGGTGCAGACGCTGGAGGTGGATGCGCTGGATGCCGTGTACCACAGCGCCGAGGTGCGCCGAGCATTGGCGGCGCTGCCTCCGCAAGGTATGGCGGTGCAGTACCTCGGAGAGGGGGCTTCGGAAGCGATGGCCTGTTCCTGTGTGCACAGTTCGAGCTTTGCCCTGTACACTCACTTCTTGCATCTGGGCTCACCCGTACGTTGCCTGGACTGTGGCGGACAGGTTCCGCTTTATCGCTTGCTACCAGGGGCTTTGCACAGTCAGGTGCTGCTGTCGTGGCAATCCGATTACCGCGCCTGCGACAGCCTGCAGATGGGGTGCGAGCTGCTGGAGGCGGAAACGACCTACCAGCTTGCAGCGCTGGATAGTGCGCTCACCCGGCGCGGCCGAGCATTGTGTGATGCCCTGACCCAGCAAACCGGACGGCCGTTTTACTACTATCTGTACTGTCATGAGGGGTCAGACCTCGAAAGCGAATCCCGCCGACCCTGCCCATCCTGCGGGCAAGCATGGCCGCGCCAACGGCCCCGGATTGCGCCATTCGACTTTCAATGCGACCCTTGCCGCCTGCTGTCCAATATCGCATTTGAGGTCGGGTGGATGGGGCAGTGACCCGCCCTCCTGCAGTTGACGCTCCCGCCACAAACCGGCACCCTGCGGACTGAGAGGTATCCACGGAGCAGTTTGATGAAGGCGTTTGCTTTAGGAATGCTGTTGTGCACGGGGGCGGCGATGGCAGCGCCGGTCAGCTATACGCTGGACCCGACCCATACCTTCCCCAGCTTTGAAGCGGATCACATGGGGATCTCCACCTGGCGTGGCAAGTTCAACCAGAGCAAGGGCAAGGCAATGCTGGACAAGGCTGCGGGTACCGGCTCGGTGGAGGTGTCCATTGACTTGGCCAGTGTGGATTTTGGTAATGAGCTGCTGAACCGTTGGGCCCGGACCGATGCGCTGTTTGATGTGACCCGCCATCAGTACGCCATCTACCGGGGAGAACTGGCCGGTTTTCAGAAGGGCGTACCGACCCGGCTGGATGGCGAGCTGACGCTGGGGGGTACCACTCGCCCGGTCAACCTCAAGCTGTTGTCTTTCAAGTGTGTGCCGCATCCCATGTTCAAGCGGGAAGTATGCGGCGCAGACGCGCTGGGCAGCTTTGAGCGCGATCAGTTTGGTCTGACCGCGGGCAAGGAATATGGCTTTGACATGACGGTGGTGCTGCGCATTCAGGTGGAAGGGCTGGCCGACCAATAAGGCGCAGCCACGGCATGGCCCAGCCGGTTATGCCATCCGCCCTTACTGCCGGGAGAGCAGCAGCTTGATGCCCAGCAGCGCCAGTACCGCACCGGCTACGCGGTCGATGCCGGTTTTGGCGCGCAGGTATTGCTGACGGGGGGCTTCCGAGGAGAGCAGCAGCGCCACCAGGGTGTACCAGCCGCCCTCCAGCAGGAATACCGCAGGCGGCAGCATCAGCAGCAAGCCGGGCTCCGGGTGTGCGGGCAGCATGGCGGCGAAAATCACGCCGTACTGCACGGCGGCCTTGGGGTTGCTTAGCATGGTGGCTGCGGCTTGCCAGAAGGTGCGGGTCAGGGCCTGTGCGGGCAGGCCATCACCCTGCACCTGCAGCGGTGTTGCCGCACCGCGCCACACCTGCCAGGCCAGATACAGCAGGTAGATTCCCCCCGTGACCTTCAGCACGGTATACAGCACCGGTACGCTTTGCAGCAGGGCATGCAGGCCAAGCAGGGCGATCAGTGCCATGACGGTGGCGCCGCAAGCCATGCCGAGCGCCGCAATCAGCCCGGCACGGCGTGACTGCGCCACCGAGGTGCGGGCCACCAGCAAAAAGCTGGGGCCGGGACTGATGACGCCGACCAGCAGGGCGGCCAAGATGCCAAGCAAAATGGTCAGGCTGTGCATGGTACAAATCCTGTGCAGGGGGGGCGACCGGTATGGCGCCATGATTCAATCGGGTAGCCATACCTTAGGGTTGGTGCGTGGCCAT
Source organism: Leeia aquatica (assembly GCF_012641365.1). Classification (NCBI taxonomy): domain Bacteria; kingdom Pseudomonadati; phylum Pseudomonadota; class Betaproteobacteria; order Neisseriales; family Leeiaceae; genus Leeia; species Leeia aquatica. The sequence continues at coordinate 473,780 of NZ_JABAIM010000002.1, read as the reverse complement.
TGTCAATGGTCGCACACGGGGGCCAACTGCCCATATTGGCGAGGCAGGTGTGTACCCAGCACGGCACTGAAGAGCAGGAGCACCAGCAAGGGCAGCAGGGCCGACGCCAACGCAGGCAGCGCCGGGGTGGTCAGCCAGGGTTGCAGGGCTACCAGGGCATGCAGGCCGATTGCTGCGCCTACGTTCCGCGCCAGCTGGATGGCTGCAGTGTGACGGGCAACATGCTCCGGGCGGGCACTGCTCTGGGCCAGCACCACGCTGGCCGCTGCCACCAGTCCCATGCCGCAGCCAATCATCGCTTCTGCCAGCACCCAGCCCATCCAGTGAGCGCTGGCGGGCCAGCCTGCTTGCCAGCCGATACCCAGCAGCAACAGCAGGTTACCGAGCAACAGCGGGCGGCGATAGCCCCAGTCGGCAATGCGCTTGCCGCAGCGAGCGGAGGCCAGCACCATGCCTGCGGCACCCGCCAGTACCAGCAAACCAATACGGTTGCCCGCTTGCGGGCCGCTGAAGGCGGGCAGTAGTGGCACCAGCGTGATCGAGGCATACAGCGCCACTTGTAGCAGGCTGGTGCGCAGATTGGGGTTGTGCAGGAAGGCCTGTGGCAGCGGGCTGCTCTCCGGCTGTTGGCGTACACGCCAGATCAACAAGGCAAGCCCGGCTGCACCCAGCATGCCCTCCAGTTGCAACAGCCATGAGGCGACCGGGTGCGTCATGGCACTCAGCAGCAGCATGCAGGCACCGATCAGCAGGCCGAAGCCCACCTGTGCGGCGGGATCAAGGCGTACGCCACGGCGGGCGGCTTGCGCCAGCGCCGGGTGTTGTAACGCCAGCAAGCACAGCAGGCCGAGCGGCAGGTTCAGCGCAAACGCCAGCCGCCAGCTGGTGTACTGGCTGATCAGCCAGCCTGCCAATGGCCCCAGCATGGCGGCTGCACCCCAGACCATGCTGATGCGGGTTTGTGCGAGGCCACGCTGCGCCGGATGCAACTGTGCCAGCGCGGCATAGCTCAGCACGATCAGCATGCCCGCGCCCAAGCCTTGCAGGGCGCGCGCCACGATCAGCCACAGCATGCTGTGCGTCAGCGTGCCGAGCAGCGACCCTGCAAGGAAGAGCAGCAAGGCCAGGTTCAGTGGCAAGCGTGCGCCGCACCGGTCGGCCAGCGCACCGGCCAGCGGGCCGGTCAGTGCCATGCAGGCCATGAAACCGGACACCAGCCAGGCATAAAGTTCCGGCTGGCCCAGCTGCTGCCGGATCACCGGCAGCAGGGTGCCCACGATGGTGGTATCCATGGCTGCCAGAAACAGGCAAAGCAGCAGGGCAGGCTCCAGGCGACGGGGTGGTGCAGAGGGTGACATGGGATGCTCCAACAGAGCTGCGCAGCGCAGCGGTGGAGGCATCATGTCGGACAGAAGAGGCGGGCGATTGTATGGAAACGCCAGCCGGTGTCAGTCAGTGCAGCTGGTGCAGGCTGCGATATTGTTGTGGCGTCAGTCCGGTGCTCAGCTTCCATTGGTGGTTGAAGTGGGCGGCGTCGAAGTAGCCGCAGTCCAGCGCAATGTCAGTCATGCCTTGCGTACCGGTCAGCAAGGCCTGGGTGGCGCGCTGCAGGCGGATGGCCTGGCGCAAGCGGGCGAACGGCACCCCGTAGGACTGCAATTGCCGCTGCAAGGTGCGCACGCTGCAGCCCAGGGTCTGCGCGCATGCTGCCAGCTCCAGCCCAGGTTGGTACAACAGCAGTTGTGCCAGCTCCCCGGTGGCCTGCTGCTGCAGGTCCAGTTGCTGCAGGTGGCTGCTCAGCAGCCCCGCATCGGGCAGGGCGTGCTGCCAGCAGTCGATGAAATGGGCGATCACCTGCGGGCGCAGGGGGTCGTCCGGCCCGATGTGGCTATCCCGTCGCACGCGTGATGGACGATCATCCAGCCAGGTTTTCACCCCCAGCTGCAGCCAGCGTTGCAGCTGGTTCCAGCGGGCCAGAAAGGTAGCTTCCGGCAAGCCTGTTGCAAACAGGCTGGTGAGCGGGTTGCCATCCAGCAGGCGTAGCAGGCGGAACTGCCGGGCCAGCTGGGTATCGGTCGGACGTTGCTCCAGTTCTTGAACCTGCACAAGGTACTGCCGATGATCCACCAGCCCTTGCAAGGTGCTATGCACCGCATACGCCAGGCGCTGTTGCGGGGTGTGCCATTCCGTCTGCAAGGCGAGGGGGAGGGCGTGGTAGCAATACATGGCATGCAGTTTCAGGGTAACGGGGGGAGCGTAGCCGGACTGCCCGATGGTGGCTTGTATATTTGTGCCACGGCTTAGCTCAGGTAGCCGGTACGCAAGGCCTGTGCCCATTCCAGCCGCTGGCGTTGTGCTGCCAGTGCGGCAGCCGCCTCATGTGCATACGGCACGCTGCGCAGCTCGACCCGCCATTGCCCCGCCGCCTGGCGTTCTACCAGTGCGTAACGAGCATCCGGGCTCCCGTTCTCCACCACATGAGGCCAAGGATGATCATCACGATAGGCTTGCAGCCCCACGCTGCCAGGGTTGACGACCCATTGGCCTTGTCGGGTGCGGACATTGCGCGGGATATGGGAGTGCCCGCACAGGATGAGCTCGGCAGAAACGTGCCCCAGCCGGGCTTCGATCTCCTGTGGCGATGCAGGGCGTTCGCCATTCTGCAGCAGAGTGGTGACGTCGCTGCTGGGTGAGCCGTGGCACAGCCAGACCTCATCGGTCAGCCGCTGGCTATGATGTTGGGCCGCCAGCCAGGCCAGCTCTGCCTCCCCCAATTGCTCACGGGCGTAACGATCTCCAGGACCCGAGCCGGGGTGCAAGTTGAGCAATTGCCGCTCGTGATTGCCGGCTACATGTATCCAGCCGGATTGCGACATCAAAAGTTGCGCTGTCTCCAGCGGCTGCAAAGGACCTGAAACACTGTCCCCCAGATTGACCACTGCATCACAGCCTTGTCGTCGCAGATCGGCTACTACGGCCTCCAGTGCCAGCAGGTTACCGTGAATGTCGGACAAAACTGCAATACGCATGGGAAATTACTCCTGTGTTAACTGGGGTGATAGTGCCGGGCTGACAAAGCCACCATAGACCGTGTATAGCTCCGTGTGATGATCGTCTCCCAGAATGCCGCTCTGCTCAATCTGTGCCACCACGGACTGATAATCATCAGTAGCCTCCATCGCGGCGATGTCCGCTTCTGAACGCCACAGGGTGACGGTCACGCAGGTCTGTTCATCTCGGTTGAAGAAGACACCCAGGCAGCCCGTGTGGCGGCGGAACATGGGCAGCGAAATGGTGTGGGCAAAATGCTCCAGCGCGGCACCCTGGCCTGCAGCCAGTGCCACCTTCCAGATACGGATCAGCATGACAACCTCAGAGGGATAGATCAGGGTGCTGCATGCCCATCAGCCAGGGACGAATGGTGACGGTCAGCAGCCCGCTGCGGACGGCGGGGTCCGCCAGGGCAAACTGCACCACGGTATCGTGGTGCAGTGTTGCCCTTGACACCATCATACCGCCTGCTTCCGGGTCGGTAAACGGACCACCGCACAGCAACAGGCCCTGCTGTTGCCATTGCCGGTAGTGGTCGATATGCGCTTGCAGTCCCACCTGTTCAAACAGTGGAACGCCCGCCTGCCAGGTGGGGCCCGGCTGATGGATCACCACAAAGCGGATGTCTGGCACGACATGCTCCTGTGCACGAACGGGTGTTTATCTGGCCGGGGTGATCGACACCATGTCCAGACTAGGCTGGCCTTTGAGGAAACCGCATGAGGCGAACTCGCCTTCTACTTGCACTTCTTTGCCGACCATCTGGCTTACCCGGTCCAGCGGATCGTGCAGGGTGATCACGCGGTACACCGCACCCTGTTTGGCATCCTTGGGGCAGGCTGCGGCCAGCCCTTCGATACGAATGCCCTGCCTGAGGGTCAGCGTAAAATTTTTGCTGACGACACCGCGCAGGGTGACCGTCTTTTCATAGGCGACGGTTGGAACGGTAGCGGCGTGCAGCAGGGCAGGGCAGAGTAGCAGCAGGGCTGCAGCGCGGAATGCGGTGTTCATGAGCAGAAGACTCCGGTGAGCAGGGGATGCGCCAGCTTGTCATGCGTATGCAGGGCATGTCAATCGCATGTGCCTTGACGGATGTGAACTCAACATTTGAATTTTATAGAACGATTGTTCTATAATGAATGGGTGAAATTCAGCCCACCCTGATGGGGGAATGACAGATGAACCACACGACCGCCATACCCTGTGCAAGCGCGACGTTGCAGCCCAGCCTGCAAGCCCGTCCCTTGAGCGGCTGCCGCATGCCGGCTGGTTTTCCTTCACCGGCGGAAGACTGGGCAGAGGCCGCGCTGGATCTGAACCGCCATTTTGTCACACACCCGGAATCTACCTTCTTCTTCCGGGTCAGCGGGCAGAGCATGGCGGGGCCGGACCCGGCGCGCGGTTTCCCGGAGGGCGCCATCCTGATTGTCGATCGCTCCCGTACCGCACGGCACGATGATGTGGTGGTGGCCGTGGTCGATGGCGCCTTCACCGTCAAGCGCTTGTCTCGCCGCGCCGGGCAGGTGCAATTGCTGGCGGAAAACCCGGCCTGGCCGGTGCTGACCCTGTCGGCTGAGCAGGAGCTGCTGATCTGGGGTGTGGTCACCGCCTGGGTGGTGGAGGCCTGAGCATGCTGGCGCTGGTGGATGCCAATTCCTTTTATGTGAGCTGCCAGCAGGTATTTGAGCCCCGCTTGCGTGGCAAGCCGGTGGTGGTGCTGTCCAATAACGATGGCTGCATCGTCTCCCGCTCCGCAGAGGCCAAGGCCCTGGGCGTTCCCATGGGCGCCCCCTGGCATCAGGTAAGAGCTGAAGCCCGCAAATTGGGGGTGATTGCCTTCAGCAGCCATTACCCGCTGTATGCCGACATGTCGCATCGCCTGATGAGCACGCTGGCCCGCTTTGCCCCTAAGCAAGAAATCTACAGTATTGATGAGTGTTTTCTGGATGTCAGCGGCATGGACGACTTGCCCGAACTGGGGCAAGAGATTCGCCAAACGGTGCTGCAATGGACCGGACTACCAGTAGGGGTGGGCTTTGGTCCCAGCAAGACGTTGGCCAAACTGGCTAACTTGTACGCCAAACGTGAAGCACAGAATCAGGGTGTGTTTACGCTGAACCCTGCACATGAGGCGCACCGTCGGCTCATTCAGCACTCTCCGGCAGAATGGGTATGGGGCATTGGTCGCAGGCTGGCGGCCCGGCTGAGACTGGATGGTTTGCAGACAGTGGGCGACTTGCTGGCGGCAGACAGCGCCTGGCTGCGTCGCCGCTATGGGGTGGTGGTGCAGCAGACCGTGCTGGAATTGCACGGCCAACCCTGCCAGATGCTGGTGCATCAACAGCAAGACAAGCAACAGATCATCAGTACCCGCTCATTTGGTCGCAGCGTGTTTGAGCTCGCCGAGCTGGAGCAAGCCGTCAGCAGCTATCTGGCGCGCGCCTGCCACAAGCTGCGTCAGCAGCACTCGCTGGCAGGAGGCCTTGCCGTCTACCTGCGCACCAACCCGCATCTGGAACACCCACAATACAGCAATAGCCAATACCACTGCCTGCACAATGCATCCGACGACATCCTGCAGCTCACCCGCCACGCGCTGCAGCTGGTGCGCCAGCTCTATCGCCCTGGCTACGCCTACGCCAAGGCTGGCGTCATGCTGCTGGACCTCCGCCCGCAACACGCCCACCAGCCCGACCTGCTGGCCGAGTCGCCACAGTCCCCCCGCCGCGAAGTCCTCAACCAGGTGCTGGACCAGATCAACCAGCAATGGGGCCGCAGCACCATCCACCTCGCCACCGACACTCCAAACCCCAGCTGGCACATGCGCCAAACTCACCTCTCCCCGGGCTGGACAACGCAGTGGACAGATATGCCGAAAGCATCGTGACAGGACCGGGGGGCACGACACATTAAAGGCTGCTGCAGCTACGGCCGGTGGGCATATTCGGCGCCGCAGACAGCAACTGCTGTGCCGGCTCCAGCTGCAAGCGCAGGCTGGCCAGCTGACCACTGCTGTCGCTGTGCTCCTCCAGCAACACATTGCCCGCGTTATCCCGCTGATAACGGATCTGGTTGCCGTGGTTATCACTCACCTTCACCAGCCGGTGCGCATCGTCATACTGGTAATCCAGCACCTTGCCATCGGCACGGCGAATCTGCTTGAGCTGACCCACACCATCGTAAGCAAACTCGGTGATCAGACCGGCATCATCCCGCTTGAGCAACCAGCCGCGCGGGTGATAACTCAGCAAGGTCACCTTGCCATTTGGCGCGGTGATCTTCTGCGCACGGCCATGCGCATCATAATCCCCATACTGCGTCACCAGACCGGCCGCATCGGTGACCGACAGCAGATTACCCTGTGCATCATAGGCATAAGACGTCACATCACTCACATCAGTACGCGGCCCATCCTCGGTCAACAACTGACCAAAGCTGTTATAGGTATAGGTCCAGGTACGGGCCGTACCGCTCACCGTGGCAGCAAAGCCCTTGCTGCCATTGGCATCCGTGGTCGCCTGCTCACTGCGGCTGAGCAGATTGCCCTGCGCATCATAGCCATAGCTGGTGATCAACAGCGGACCGGCCTCCTTCAAGGGCAAGGCCAGGCTGGCATGCCACTGCGTCGTGAAGGTACGGGCCAGGGCCGTACCACTGGCCTCCACCCGCTTGGTCGGCAGATTACGCGTCAGGTCATAGCTGTACACCGTCTTGCTGCCATTGAAATCGGTGAACTGCGACAGGTTACCGTTGGCATCAAAACCCTGAACCCGCTGCTTGCCCGCTTCCAGCGGATGACTCACCGACAGGATGGTATTCACCCCCAGACTATTGCCCAGCACATAATGCTGGCTCGCATTCAAAGGACTGGTCACATCCACCGCCGTCAGCTTGCCACTCGCATCCTTGCTATAGGCAAAGCGGAAGGCATCCACCCCACCGGCATGCTCGGACAAGGTCGCCAGACCCTCGGCATCGTAATCCCAACGGGCAAAGGCAGCACCGTTCTCATCGGTGATGCCGGTCAGCAGACCGGGCTGATAACCGGAAGCCGGAGAACGGGTGGTATAGCTATACTGGCGCACCTTGGTATCCGGCCAGGTCACTGAGGCCAGATTGCCCTGGTTATCGTAGGCATAGCTGATCTTCTGCCCGGCTGGATCGGTCAGCTCACTGACCTGATTCAGAGTGTTATAGGCAAAGCCCAGCTGATGACCAAAGGCATCGGCCACCGAGCTCAACCGGCCGTTGGCATCATAGCCATAGTCATAACGGATACCGGAGGCAAAGGTGCGCGACTGCAGCAGACCCGCAGTGTTGTACAACTCCACGGTGCCATCAGGCTGCACATAGCGCCAGCCATCCGCCAGCTTCTCCACCTTGTCGTTGATATCGGCATCGCTGACCCAAGAGGAACCGGAACCGGCCTTGAAGTGCAGCACCCGGCCATCGGGGCGGATGGCGCGCAATATCACACCGTCGGCAGCCAATGACAGACGGTAGTAGTGGTTGTGGGTCCAGTGGTTGCCGACACTCATGAGCAACTGACTAGCGAGAATCGTGCGTGCCAGCTGGCTATTATAGGTACGGGTGAAGCTCAGGCCAGAGATGGAAGAAGAGGCATAATCAACCTCGCGCTGCACTTTACGCCCGGTGGAGAACTGGACAGGGTTGCCACCCGCGTCGGGGACTTGAGTCGGCTTTGTAGGTACGGGGCAGGTACCGGCAGGTGGTTGTTTGGCGACGGCTATGGGGAGTTTCTCCAGGCCATGACACTCCATCCATCGCCGCTCAGCATCAGGCATTGGATACGCACCTAAAGGACATGCGCCCCCCATAATGTCTGCAGCATAAGTGCCACTAGGATCATTAGGTGGAAAATACCGACACTCATTGCCTATACGTTGGCCCCACCAATACTTTGGCACCATTACAGCCCCGATCAGACTGCAGGCATTGGCGTAAATGGTGGTGCCGCTTGATTGAAGAGATCCAGGGTAACCGATGCCTTGGTCCGCATAAAGGTATGGCCAATACCATTGCATGACATTGGGGTTTTCAGGAGTAATCTCTGCACTCGCAGAGTGAGCCAAAAACGTGAGTACCAAGCCAGAGAGCAGAGGGTTAGCTTTACGCAACATTTAGGTGACATAATATGAAGGGGATGTCGTGGATAGTAGCATTGCGCTTCACTGGCATGCAATTGACATTGCCATAGGCTGGACTACACACGTACCTGTCTACTCGGACAGGTACGTGGCAATGTTTAGTTACTCAGCAGAGTTGGCCCGCCAGGCAAACATCCAGCCTGAATAGTGCAAACCATCCTCCAGTCAGAGCCCACCGGGAAACCTGCCTGCTTGATGGACTATCGGTCAGATAGGCTGTGCACGCCTTGAATATCACATTCGGATAGCCGAGCCATACCCAGTCGGGTGGGGTGAGTGGTGCATCGCGCAGGTGGGTCTGGTGTGGGGTAAAAGGGGGTGGACTTTAAGCCCGCTTATGGGCTAAACATCCGGACGTGACCTCATATCGGGGTGCGAGTTTGAGGAAGAGTGAGAACAACCAGGGAAATATAGCAAAGCGTTGACTTGCAAAGAAATGCAGCCCACGCCTGGGAGGCGGCGGGCTTGGGGTGGGCTAAGGGGGCATGGGGGAGCGGTTTTAGGGGTAGGGCGGCTACCCCATGAGCATCGCACGCTGGCTGCTTCATGCGGCGCAATACGCTTTGCTTTGATTGCGCCCTACTTGCTGGCCTCGCGGGTGGCAGGGGTAGTGGTGGCGTTTTTGTGCAAGGTGATCAATACAAGGCAGCTCACAGCATTATCCCGGCCATCGGACATCCATCAAATCAATCTGGGTCGCAGATAGACATGAGTATTTCGTCTGTATTGTTGTGCTCAAGTCATTGTTTTTTGTGTAGATAAAAAAATCCGTACCGTCAGCACACCGAACAACGACATCGCTATCACGAATGCACTCAAGATAACTTTCAAAATATGTCTGTGAGTGCGAATTAGTATTGCTGTCTTTCAACAAGCAGAACGTAGCCCATTCCACTTGTATAGCATCCCTAATCAAGTCAATAAATTCATTGGTTTTTAGATGCCCACTCTCTAAAACTTTTTCCCAAGCGCTTTGATCGGCTATGCCCTCAAACTCATAAACATGAATGCGGCTACAAGCAACCACTTTCAGCAATTCCTTTATCATTTCTGCGACTGAAATGCCGGACAGGCCAGTTTCATCAAAAATAATTATTTCCCAATACATTATAAACCTCAAGGAAACGGTAAAGGGCCTGGAACAGGGCCGGCTTTCGGGTCTATATGGCCTGGGTTTGTAGGGGAGGCAGGGTGATGATGCGGATTTGTATGCCCGGGTCTATGTGGGCTCTGGTGATCTGTAACATCAGTCCTGCCTAAAAATTTTCCATTACTATCAAATGTTGCTCCTTGTGTATAAGGTTTTCCATCACTGCCTATCCGCGGACCAATAGTTGAGTGAGCGCCAGTTGCGTCGGGGAGTGGCAAGAATTCTCCTCCAGGTCCTCTTGGTAAGGTGCTCCTTGGAGTATTATATTTGCCAGAACTGCGTATGACTGGTGGATCCCCTTCAGAACAAGCTGTAGCGGACTTAGGGCTATTCAGTCTCCGCAATATCGCTTGAAGGCGTGCAATTTCTCCTGCAGTTGCTCCCTGACTGTTCGGGCTTTCGAATTGCGTATTGCTAAAGTTCGGGTCTCGCGCCCGAATCTGAGCTTCCAATTGGCGTGCAATTATATTATTGGGGTTAAAACGTGCCCCACCCGAAGCAGCCCTATACCTGCTCAATCCAAGCGGATCAATAGAATCAAGTGGGTTGCCCTCCACATAGCCATAAGTATTGATCCCACCCGCCAGCCCGATCGGGTCACTCTGGATGTAGCGGCCCAGCTCCGGATCGTAGTCGCGGTAGTAGTTGTATACCAGTCCGCTCACCCGGTCTTGCCATTGGCCCGGGAAGCGCAGGTTCTGGATGAACTTCTTGCCGTCGTGGTCCGGGTCTTCGTCCGGCGGGGTGGCACCAAAGGCTTCGCCTTCCCATTGCCAGACGATGCTGTTGCCTGCCGGGTCCACCACTTGCCGTGGGGTGGCGAGGTGGTCGCTGTGCAGGTACCAGGCTTTGGCCTGGCCGTTGTCTTGCCGTACGGTGGCGATCGGCAGGTCGCCGAGCCAGACGGTTTCGTCACTGATCTGCTGGGTGGCCGGGTCGGCGTAGCTGCCGATGCGGTGGCCGGCTTCGTCGTAGACGTAGTGGATGGGTTTGCTGTTGCTGCTCTGGATGACGCGCTGGCCGAGGGTGTTGTAGAGGTAGCTGGTGAGCGAGGCGCTGCCGTTCTTGACGGTGCTGAGGCGTCCGCCGTTGTCGTAGCTGTAGCTGTAGCGGCCTTTGGTGATGTTGCCTGCGGCGTCGTAGGTGAAGGCGGTGGTGCCGGCACTGCTGAGGCGGTTGCTGGTGGCCGGGTAGCTGTAGGCAGTGCTGGCGCTGCCAACAGTCTTGCTGCTGCGGTTGCTGTCGGCGTCGTACTGGTATTGTTCGGTGGTGGTGTTGCGGGTGGTCTGGGTCAGCCGGTCGAGCTTGTCGTACTGGTAGCTTTGGCCGAGCACCGGGGTGAGGCTGTCGTTCTGTTGCAGCAGGCGACCCGCGTCGTCGTACTGGTAGCTCTTGCTGTAGCGGTCGCCGTGCTTGATCAGGCTGATACGACCGTTGCTGTCGTATTGCCACTGGCTTGGCTGGCCATTGGCCCAGGTCCAGCTGCTGAGGCGCTGGCTGGGGCCTTGCCACTGGATCTGTTTGATCAGGTCCTGGCCGTTAAGCTGGATGCTGTCGAGCTGGTCGACGGTGTAGTGGTAGCCGATCTGCAGGCCACTGGGGTAGGTGATGCCGCTGAGGCGGCCTTTGTCATCGTACTGGTACTGCAGCACCCGGGTGGCGGTGACACTGCCCACCGTGGTGTAGCTGATGCTCTTGCGGGTGAGCTGGCCGCGCAGGTTGTAGCCGAGCTGGGTGGTGCCGCTGGGGTCGGTGTACTGGACCAGCCGCCCGATGCGGGTGGGGTCCGGGTCGTTGGCGGCACCATAGCTGTACTGGGTGATCACCCCGGCCTGGTTGCGCTGGGTGACTCGACCGGCGGCGTCCAGCGTGTCGTCCGTCGCCTTGTTGCGGGCATCGGTCTGGCCGCTGCGCTGGCCGTCGGCTGCATAGCGGTAGCTGGTACTGCCGGTATCCGGGCTGATCTGCTTGAGCAGGTCACCCAGGCCGTTGTACTGGTACTGGGTCTTGAGGGTACGCGGGTCGGTGACACTGGTCAGCTGGTCGGCCAGGTTGTAGCCAAGGGTGGTGACACCGTTGTTGGCATCGGTAATGGTGCTGAGCCGGTTCAGTGCATCGTAGCTGTAGCGGGTGCTGTTGTTGTTGGCATCGGTTACCAGGGTCTGGTTGCCGTTGGCATCATAGGCAAACTGGGTGATCTTGCCATTGGCGTCGATGGCCTGGGTCAGGCGGCCCATGGCGTCGTACTGGAAGCTACGGGTCTGCAGCACCGCCGCTTGCAGCGGCTGCAGCACGGTCAGGCCAATCAACAGGCCCAGCAGGGCAGGGCGGAAGGATGGGGTCATGGTATTGGACGTCATCTTGAATGGGGTGGGGGTCGGTATGCGGGCCATGGTCGGGATCCGCTATCTCAGAGGGCGCTGCAGCTGCGGCCGGTGGGCATGTTCGGTGCCGCAGACAGCAGCTGCTGTGCCGGTTCCAGCTGCAGCCGCAGGCTGGCCAGCTGGCCGCTGCTGTCACTGTGCTCCTCCAGCAACACATTGCCCGCGTTATCCCGCTGATAACGGATCTGGTTGCCGTGGTTATCACTCACCTTCATCAGCCGGTGCGCATCGTCATACTGGTAATCCAGCACCTTGCCATCGGCACGGCGAATCTGCTTGAGCTGACCCACACCATCGTAAGCAAACTCGGTGATCAGCCCCGCATCATCACGCTTGAGCAACCAGCCGCGCGGGTGATAGCTCAGCAAGGTCACCTTGCCATTTGGCGCGGTGATCTTCTGCGCACGGCCATGCGCATCATAGTCCCCATACTGCGTCACCAGACCGGCCGCATCGGTGACCGACAGCAGATTCCCCTGCGCATCATAGGCATAAGACGTCACATCACTCACATCGGTCCGCGGACCATCCTCGGTCAACAACTGACCGAAGCTGTTCCAGGTATAGGTCCAGGTACGGGCCGTACCGCTCACCGTGGCAGCAAAGCCCTTGCTGCCATTGGCATCCGTGGTCGCCTGCTCACTGCGGCTGAGCAGATTGCCCTGCGCATCATAGCCATAGCTGGTGATCAACAGCGGCCCGGCCTCCTTCAACGGCAAGGCCAGGCTGGCATGCCACTGCGTCGTGAAGGTACGGGCCAGGGCGGTACCACTGGCCTCCACCCGCTTGGTCGGCAGATTACGCGTCAAGTCATAGCTATACACCGTCTTGCTGCCATTGAAATCGGTGAACTGCGACAGGTTACCGTTGGCATCGTAGGTGTTGGTGCGAGCCTTGGTGACATCCAGCGGATGCGTTTCACTCTGGATCTCATTGATGCCAGCTGGCGATATGAACTGATACTTTTTGATGGCGTTGAGCGGGGTGGTGATATCCACGGCAGTCACTTTGCCATTGGCATCTAGCGTGTACTTGAAGCTAAACTTGTCGACACCACCTGCGTGCTCAGAGCTAATCGCCAGCGCTCTGTCGTTATAGGCCCAGTGCGCAAATTTGACGCCATTCTCATCGGTAAGATCTGTCAACAAACCGGATTTGGCGCCATCTCTGGGGATAGACATGGTATAGCCATATTGACGTACCTTGGTATCCGGCCACGTTACTTTTTGCAGGTTACCCAGATCATCATAGGTATAACTGATCCTCTGCCCAGCCGGGTCAGTCAGCTCGCTGATCTGCCCCTGGTCATTATAAGCAAGGCCTAGGTGATGTCCAAAAGCATCGGCTACTGAGCTCAAACGGCTGTTGGCATCATAGCCATAGTCATAACGGATACCTGAGGCAAAGGTGCGCGACTGCAGCAGACCGGCGGTGTTGTACAACTCCACCGTGCCATCGGGCTGCACATAGCGCCAGCCATCTGCCAGCTTCTCCACCTTGTCGTTGATGTTGTTGTCGCTGATCCAAAACGCGCCCGTCCCCGGTTTGAAGTGCAGGGTACGTCCATCGGGACGAAGTACTCTCAGGGTGACATTATCCGCAGCGAGGGTTAGACGGTAGTTGTGGTTGTGGGTCCAATAATTGCCTAGGCTGGTCAGCAGCGGGTGAACCTCGAAGTAATTCACCGACTGACTGTTATAGACACGGACGAACGTTAGCCTGGAAGGTGATGCAGAAACATAGTCTACTTCGTTCTGGAATTTTCGCCCATTTGTGTACTGAATGGGGTTCCCATCAGCACGGCACTGATTGTCAGGCTCTTTCTCCTTGGCTAAATCGGTATCCTTGAGATCTGGCACGTCGCAGGATTCCCAAGCAACATTCCATACATAATATCTTCCCCCGGTTGCTGGCGGATCACGGTACTCATGCCGGGTGCTGCGCTGCTGAATGCCATTCAATGTCCGTGCAGCAAGTGAAAATGGGACGTCTGATCCGCACATATTTCCATCAGGAAAAGACGCCAGACACTTCAGTACCTCTACATGCTGGTCGTTGTATGTTTTCTGTGCCGCTGCAAGCAGCCGATTGGCTACTGCATTGCAGCTTTCAGCTAATACACTTGAGGAAAGCAGCAAAGCTGCTGCTGTAATCGTTAACACTGTGGGTTTGCGTTGGTGCAGCGGCCCCCAAATAGTTGAAGCCTGGCGTAGCGTAGGCATGCGATTCCCGTACATTAGCTGTTGATGTTAATTGATGGCGCTTCGAGTTTTGGGGATGGTAGCACATGCGAAAAGGCTACTCAATTTGCATTTATGATGTAAGAAAATGAAGTGCCTGTACTTTTTGACAGATTGACGTGGGGGCAATAATTGAATAACTACTTGGCTCTCCAGGCAAACACCCAGCCTGAGTAGTGCGTACCATTTTCCAGCCAGACACCTTCCGGGAACTCTGCCTGTTTGATGGACTCCTGGTCAGATAGGCTGTGGACGCCTTGGATGCCGCCTTCGGGTGCGGTGAGTAATACCCAGTCTGCCTGGCCGGTAAACGGGTCAACCGGGATGCGGCGCAGGTGGCGGCGGATGGCGAGGAAGCGGCGGTCTTCCAGCAGGTCTTCCAGCCGTGCCGGGTAGCGCTTGACGCTGCCGGGAGAGCTTTCATAGTAACGCTGAATGGCTTGGCGGATGGCCAGCCCGGCACGCAACAGCTCAAGCTCTTTGCTGCGCTGCTGCTGGAAGGCCCAGTAGCGGCCGGTGGTGGCCAGCAGGGTGCCGATGAGGGCGACGGAGAGCAGGAGCAGCAGGTAGGTGAAGCCTCGCTGCTGTGGTGCCCGCCTTACCATGTATTGTACCGAGTGCCGTCGTTGGCCTGGGTGGTGGCCGCGCTGTGCAGGTCTCGCAGTTGGCCGTTACTGTCGGTGACCATCTGCCAGGCGTCGTCCCGCTTCAAAATGGGGTCCATCGGCAGGCTGCGCAGGTAGTGCAGGTCAACCAGTTCTTGCAGGCTGGCGGGGTAACGACCTTTGTCCGCATGGAACTGGTCGATGGCGTTGCGGGTGAGGGCAAGATTGCTCCGTAGTACGGTTTCTTCGCTCTTGCCGAGTGCACCAAAGTAGCGGGGGGCGACGATGGCCAGCAACAGGCCGACGATAGCCAACGCGACCAGTAGCTCAATGAGGGTGAAGCCGCGCTTACCAGTCACGATAGTGGCTCCCGTCCAGCGCTGTGCCGTTGTCTTTGGAGTAGATATCGAATACGTCTGCACCTGGTTGCGGGTTGTCGGGTGGGCTGGCGTAACTGCGTAGCCTCCAAGTATCTGCCGCAGCGAGCTGATCGTCCGCAAAGGGGTCTCGCGGCAGGCGGCGCAGCAGGTAAATCAGGCCACCTTTGGGGTCTTTGGCATCCGGAATGCCTTGCACCAATACCGAGAGGCTGGGCGGGTAGCCACTGTCGGCAGCGGATTTGGCGATGCGACCTTCATCGGTGGCTTGCTTGTAGGCATCCAGTGCGGTGCGTAGCTGATGAAGGGCCAGCTTGAGCTCCTGCTCCTTGTTGCGACGGCTGGCCAGTTCGGCCAAGGGCATGGCCAGACTGGCCAACACCGAAATGATGGCAATGGTGACCAGCAGCTCGATCAAGGTGAAGCCGCGATGCTGCTTCATGGCGTGATGGTAATCCGTAGCGGCACGGCGGGCTCCAAGGGCAGGGGCTGACCTTTGCCATCTTGCGCAGTAATCCCCCCCAGCATCAGGGTGGTGCTGCCGGGGGCGCCGGGCTTGGTTTTAAGCTTGACCAGCAGTAGCGGGCCAGCAGGCAGCTCACTTTTCCATTCTGTGGCAAGGCTCACGCGACCTTGTTGAGCATCCATACCATTGTGGAGGCCATTTTCCGCCAGCTTGGCTTGCAAGGCGGGCGGGATGTCTACGCTGATAGGCTCAAAGCGGAAGGGGTCGAAGTTGAGCTGGGTCAGGAAGCCCTTGATGGTTTGTGGTTTGGAGAGGTTGAGTTGAATCAGCAGCTCTTCTCCCACCTTGGTGAACAGTGGCGCACTGAGGGTGATGGCTGCCGGCTGTTGCAGATCGAGCTCGCTCTCCGGATTGGTATTCCCTGCAGGATTGCTGCCCGGTGGGCTACTCTCTGAGCCACTGGCTGGCGTTAGGGTGCTGCGCGACTTGAGCTGCAGCGGTTCCGCGCCCGGCTTGCTTTCCGTGCCGCTGAGGAATTGGGTGGTACTGGCTTCCGGGTTGATATTGCGCAGAATATGCGGAGTAATCAACATGACAATCTCGGTGCGGCTGCTCTCGTCCTTGTGGCTGGAGAACAGGCGACCTAGCAAAGGGAGCCGACCCAGCCCCGGCAAGCCTGTGACACTGTTACGGTCCTGATCGCTGATCAGACCCGCAAGCACCTGGGTTTCACCGTCTTGCAGGGTAAGAACGGTGCTGGTGTTGCGCGTGCCAATGCGGTACGCCAGCGTGCCGTTTGCCGTGGTGGTTTTATCGACCAGATTGCTGACTTCCAGCCCGACCTTGATTTCCACATCCTCCAAGGGGCGAACTGTGGGCTCGACATCCAGTTTCAGGCCGACGTCGATGTAGCTCACCGATTCGCTAATGGTACTGTTGGCCGTGATGTTGCTGGTAATAAGCGGTACTTTGTCACCAATGTGAATTTTGGCTTTTTCCCGATTCTTGACGCGGATGCGTGGGTTGGCCAGCAGGTTGGCTCGGCCGGCTTCTTCTTTCAGATTCAGCAGCAGCGCAGGGTTCCCTATGTTTATGCTGACCAGACTGGAGCTGCGGTTGTGCCATTCTTTCATGGTGACGGTGCCGGGCGTACCGGCGGCACCCTGAATGGAAAAACTGGCGCTACCGGGGTAACGGATACCGATTTCGTCCATCAGATTGCTGCTCACCTCCAGAATCTCGACATCCAGCATCACTTCCGGGTTGGCTTGATCTTGTGAGGTAACCAGTTTTTCGATGTATTGCAGGGCTTCCGGGGTATCCCGGATGGTCAGTGCATTGTTGCGCTCGTCGACATAGATGGCCTGGGTCTTGCTGAAGCTTTTGATCAGTGCCGCTGTATCCTTGGCGGATGCAGTATTGAGGTAGAAGGTGCGGCTGACCAAGTCCTCATACTCGCGCTGCTTTTCCGGCGTGCGCGGATAGATCAGCAGCATGTTGTCGCTCAGAACCTTGCGCTCCAGCTGGCTGGTGGTGAGCACCAGTCGGAGAACGTCTTCGATGCGTACATTCTTCAGCATCAGGGTGGTGCGCAGGTCAGAACGCACATCGCGGTCGAAGATGAAGTTCAGGTTGGCATTTCGTGCCAGTATTTCAAATACCTGACGCACGGGGACATCACGGAATTCTAGCGAGATGGGTTTGGCGAGTGCCGTTTGCAATGCGGGTGGCAGCAGGGCAGGGGGCTGCAGTTCATCCAGTTTACGCCACTGCCGCTCGATATCCCGGTTGCCGGGGTAGCGTTGGCGCAGTGGCTGCAGCCGTCCCCGCGCTTCGCTGAGTTTCTTGTCACCGATCAGGGTGGCGACATCTTGTAGTTGCTCACGCAGGGCCTGCTCGTCGTTCAGGTTGCGTAAGGTGTCCTTTGCACGAAGGTTGTCGGGGTCGATGGTCAACAGGCGTTGCAGTGTCTGACGGGCGGCATCCCAGTTACCTTGCTGACGCAAACGATCTGCCTCTACCCATTGCCTCTGGATGAAGAGCTCGCGTTGGCGACGATAATCGGCGCGATATTGGGCGTTATCCGGGTCCAGCTCGACCGCGCGGGCGAGCTGTTGCAGCCCGGCCTCGGCATTGCCTGCCTGCATCTGGCTCAGGCCATTGCTGTGCTCACTGCTACCCGCACAGCCTGCCAAGAGTAGCAGCATGCCCAACACTAGAAATCGATGAATCATCATGGTGTGCTATTCGGTATGTTCAAAGTTTGTGTCTGGTTCAACGGCAGGTACAGTAAAGTAATTGCCTGTGGTCCAATGGCGACGACCTTGTAGTGGTCTCCAATCTTGCTGCCCTCTTTGACCGTAAGACTCTCAGCCCCTTGCCCAAGGAACACGCGCCACTGGTTCCCATCGTGCAACCTGCCCAGATAAGTAAAGGGTAACGGTGGGGCTGTCGGTTCCGGTGGAGGCGCAGGCGGCGGTGGTGGTGGGGGAGGTGGCGGCGGCGGGTGCAACCAAGCATCACTCCCATACAAGATACCGTTGTCGGGCTTGCTGGCTTCCGCTTGGTAAATGGGCTGCAGGTCCAGCAAAGGCTGGCTGGCTGGCACGGCGGGCGTTGGCTTGGGTGCGCTGGCGCCTCGTTCGGCAGCTTCTACTGGTGGTACGGGTGTTTGCTCTGGTGCAAACCAGACCAGGCCTGCGGTGATCAGGGCCAGCAGAGCCAGAATGGCATGACGTTGCTTCATGTGCCTGCTCCTGCTGCCAACTGATAACTCTGCAACATGATATCAGCGTGGTATACCCCTTCCGGCTGGGTGGCTTCGCGCACCAAGGTCATCCGTTGTATGGCAGCTGCGGGGGCATTGCGGCGCAATACATGGGCAAACTGGCTGAGCTGGCTATAGCTCCCTTTTAACTGTACCGAGATATTCAGTGCCACCAGTTGAGTGTGCTCGACGCGTGACCATTGATAATCCGCGCGCTCAATACTTAGGCGGCTATGGTCGGCAGCAGCGAACAGGATTGCCATCATTTCCGGTTGAGCTTTGGCGGATTGGCGGACAAAACCATCAAATTGCTGCAAGCGTTGCTGGTTAAGCTGCACCGGGTCAACGGTGGCGACCTGAGGCTTGACTGCTGTCGGTTGAATGGGGCGTGGTGTCAGCGGTGTGGGGTGTGTTACCCAAATCACCATGCCCAGCAATGTCAACAGGCATACCAAGACCGGTATCCATAGTCCGTGGCGCGCACGACGCTGCCAGTTCAGCCATTGCGCATTCACCAGCTCACCTCAATGTCGAATTGAAGCAGGTTAATGCCTTGATCGGTTGCCATCTGGCTGTGTGAGCGTAACGTCACCCGCCGCAGAGCTGGTTGCTGCTTCAGCTTTTGCAGCAGGTTCAGCAAAGATACTTGGTCCGCCGAGCGGCCACTCAGCTGGACTTGTCGTGAGGCTGTGTTGAGTACCATCTGGTCAACCGTGGTTTTGTTATTCCCAGCCTGACTAATGGCATGCAATACCGCCCCCCAAGGCGTGCCCAATTGGTTGATGACTTTTTGGGTGGCTTCGACTTGCTCGCGAAAGCCCTCGGGTACCGGTCTCATTTGAGGGGTATGAGGAGCGGGGCGTTGAGCGATGGGTGTCGCCGCTTGTTGTCGAGCTTGCCACTGCTGCAAGGCAAGCCCGATCAGCAGCGTATTCAACAAAACCAATATGGCCAGCAGCACTTGGGGCAAGCGCGAAGCGGGGCGATGCTGCAATTGAATGCGTGGCGGGCGACCCATTAAGCCTGCCCCCGCTGAACATGCGCAGGTAAGCGAAAGCCTGCCAGCAGGGCAAATGGGTCGTCCAGTCGCACCGCCTGCACCGTATGGGTTGCCCACAGCTGCAGCTGTGTTTGCAGCCACGCCACAGCCTGATCAGGCGCAGTAGCGGGAGCCTCAAGCAGCAAATCGGGTAGGTTTGCGTCCAACAGCAATAAACTCATACCCTCTGGGTGGATACTCCATAAGGCGCCATTCTCAATCAGCTGCAGACGCAGCAGGTTATATCGCGCCACCAACCAAGGTGTCGCGATTGCCCGGGTAGTCTTTTGTATTTCCAATGCTTCCGGAGTCAGGTGGCATGCCCATATCCGCGTCTTGCCAACCGATGTCCACTGCAAGGCATCTGGTGAGCCCTGCCATTGCATCTGACCTTGTAACCAAGCAGGCACCTCTGCCAGCTGTAATCCATGCGGACAGGCCAGTATGGCTTGCTGTGTTGTGCAGGGGGCCAACATGACACGGGGTGACGGTCGATACCATCGCGGAGCGGGTAGTGTAGCTGTTGTGGCACCCAGCACCCATTGGGTCTGATCTCCCGTGATGGGGTGCAGCCCGCTGTGGCTGAGCCACCAGCCCGATGGCTTAACCTTGGGCTGTGACACGAAGTACCTCTTCTGCAGTGGTCCAGCCGGCATGCAACAGATCCAGTGCGGCATCCCGCATGGGGCGAGTTCCTGCTTGTTGCGCCAGCCGCTTCAGCTGACTGACGGAGCCACGCGCCAGAATATGCTCACGAATGTCGTCATTCAGCACCAGTACTTCACCAATGGCCTTACGGCCGGCATAGCCGGTATGACGACACGCCGCGCAGCCTCGGCCACGTTGCATGCTGGCGATTTTTGTGCCGAGCCTGTGTTGTTGCTGTTGATCCAGTGCCACCGTTTCCCGGCATTGGCTGCAGTTGATGCGCAACAGCCGTTGTGCCAGCACGGTATTGACTGCTGAGACAAAGCTATAGGGATCCACCCCCATATGGAAAAAGCGTGCCAGCACATCAAAGGCATTGTTGGCATGCACAGTGGTGTACACCAGATGCCCGGTCAAGGCAGACTGGATGGAGATTTCTGCAGTTTCCGGATCGCGAATTTCACCCACCAGAATGGTATCGGGGTCATGCCTCAGAATGGAACGCAGCCCCCGGGCGAAAGTTAACCCTTTTTTTTCATTCACCGGGATTTGCAGTACACCATCCAGCTCATACTCGATAGGGTCTTCAATGGTGATGATCTTGTCGAGCCCGGTGTATACTTCATTGATCGCCGCATACAGGGTAGTGGTTTTGCCACTCCCGGTAGGCCCGGTGACCAACAGCATGCCATGAGGGAGTCGTGCTGCTTCGCGCACAGCCGAGACCACATCCTCTGAAAACCCAAGTGAGGCCAGCGTCAGCCCTTGGCTTCCGGTTTCCAGTGCGCGTTTGTCCAGCACCCGGATGACCGCATCCTCACCATGGATACTAGGCATGATGGAGACACGGAAATCAATGGCACGACCCAGTGGCGCTGCGCGGAAACGACCGTCTTGAGGGACACGCCGCTCCGCTATATCCAGCTCAGCCAGTACTTTCAGCCTGGAGATAACTTGTTCGGCCACGGGTGTTCCATCGTGCTTGCTGAGCTCAATCAGCACACCATCCAGCCGTAACTTGATGACCAAACCACTGGAACGCGTTTCCAGGTGTAAATCGCTGGCCCCGTCGCGTAAGGCATCTGCCAGTGCATTGTCCAGAATGGTAATGGCGGGCGAGGTGCCGGAACTGGCCGGATGAACTGCTAATGGCGGCGCAGACTGCGGCAACATGCCTTGCACAATCTGACTGACCAGCAACGGTTGGCCATAGCGAGCCTGTCTCGCAGCAGCCCAACGTAAGGTGGCCGGGTCGGTAGGGTCGCAGAGCAAGATGCGTATTTGCCCTTGATATTGCCCTAACCGACCGCCTGCGACGTGATCATCCAGCCAGTGGATGAAAGGTAGCTCTGTATCGGCAATATGGCCCAAGCCGAACTCTTTAGCCAACCGAGGTAGTGCCACGGTGATATCCGAGTGCGCGTGAAGCTCGGCATAGGCCTGCAACAGGCTGAGTCCCGCAGCATGTTGCTTTTGATGAGCCTGCTCCAACCAGTGCTTGCTCATTGCAATGCACTCGCTAGCTCAAAGATCGGCATATACATCAAAACCACGACCCCCCCCACCCCGATACCGATGCCCAGCATCAAAAGTGGCTCAAAGAGTCTGGAGAAGCGTTCCAGCCAGCGTTCATTGTCTTCGTCATGAAAGTCCGCTATCCGATGAAAGCAGGCAGAAAGGTCACCGCTTTGCTCACCGATTGCCAACAAACTTGCGGCGACCTCCGTTGCAAGCCCTTGTTCATTAAAGCTATGGGCAATCCCATAACCTTCCTGCAGCTTGACAGCGCAGGCCGCCAGCTGACGATCAAATCGAGCAGCGACACCCCCACGTACCATGTTCAGGGACTGTAGCAGTGCTATACCACTTCCCAACAACAAGGCTAAGGAGCGGTAGAGTCGCGACAGGGCAAAGTATCGTTGCCGACGGGCAAAAGCCGGTATCAAGAGCAAAGGGGCAAGCAGCCAGCGCCGTCCCTGTGGAGTCGCTGCCATGAATGTCATGGCCGAAACCAGCAGGGCCAATGCGATGAGTAAAGACCGCTGGTAGGTATTGATCCAACCACCCAAGTGCATCAAAAGGCGTGAGAACAGAGGAAGGTCTCGCCGAA
Source organism: Leeia aquatica (assembly GCF_012641365.1). Classification (NCBI taxonomy): domain Bacteria; kingdom Pseudomonadati; phylum Pseudomonadota; class Betaproteobacteria; order Neisseriales; family Leeiaceae; genus Leeia; species Leeia aquatica. Next base: position 451,775 of record NZ_JABAIM010000002.1, on the reverse strand, counting down.
TGTCTTCAAAAATCAGGCTAAAGCGAGGAACCACATACATCAGCAGGAAGACCATCACAGCCATGCCAACGATGCTCAGCGTAATCGGGTAGAGCAGGGTGGACATCAACTTGCGCTTGACCTGGTCCATTTCCCGCCGATACTGCAGATAACGCTCTGTCGCTGGCAGCAGGTTGCCGCTGGTTTCACTGGCTCGAATCGTGGCGACCAGCACATCATCAAACATGGCGGGGTGCTGGGCAAGGGCAGCAGAGAAGGTGTGCCCGGCGCGGATGGCATCCAATAGCTGCGACAGTACCCGCTGCGACGTTTCACGTTGTTCCTTGCGTAACAACACCTGCAAGGATTCGACCAGACCAAGGCCCGCACGCAGCAGAGAAGCCAACTCCTGCAGAAAAGATACAGCAGGAAAGCGATCTCCCCACGACCAGCTCAATCGTGATTTGCCCTCAGGGGTAAAGGACACGATGACCTTCCCGCTTAGCTCTGGCAAGTTTGCCAGCGCCGAGGCATCAGCGGCTTGTACCCGCTGATCAGTGATCTGGCCATTGTCGACCACGCGTACTTTGAACCACATGCTGTTTACAGGCCCAAGTCTGCGTCCAGGCCGCTGCCGCCTGGTACGCCATCCTTGCCATAGCTGATGACGCGGAAGCTGTCTTCCTGTGGGCGGAGTTCATACCGATAATCGTGACCCCAGGGGTCCTTGGGAATAGGCTTCTTCAAATAAGGCCCACGCCAGGTGCTTAGCCCTGCAGGCGAGGTGTTCAAGGCAGCTAGTCCTTCCTCTGCGCTTGGATAGCGCCCCGTATCCAGACGGAACTGATCCAGTGCTTTGCCCGCCGCATCCAGCTGAGCTTGGGCCGCTTTGACTTCGGCATTTCCAACTTGCCCAAAGTACCGAGGCGCGACATAACCGACCAGCAAGCCCAGTATGGCTACGACAACCAGCAGTTCCATCAAGGTAAAGCCACGGGTGTTAATACGCGTATCCATAGGGGGTGCGGGCTGTGTATGCATGTCCAGCGCATTGTACATGATCGCGGGTACATGATCTTGTACTAATGCGAGCAAGTAATACGGGCAAGTTATGAGTGCTGAACGGTGTACTCGCGTTCACTTGACAGTATGGTCGCGAGTGGGCGAGGGGGCAGGCGCTTGACCCAGTAACATTCTGAGACACGACAAATATCGTTATCTTGAATTACTTAAATTAAATCGGTGTCTTGTATTGTACTAACAGTTGGTACCATTCAGAAAAGCCCGATATGGATCGGGCTTGTCGATAGGGTGGGGCTTCGATTATTCGTTACACACTACGGCCAGCTTGTTGCCTGAGGGGTCGCGGACGTAGGTGGCGTACCAAGTAGGGGTGTAGTGGGGGCGGGGGCCGGGGGCGCCTTCGTCACTGCCGCCGTGGGCCATGGCGGCCTGGTAGAAGGCATCGACTTCGGCGTGTGTGCTCACCATGAAGGCAAACATGGTGCCGTTACCCGCGGTGGCGGGTTCACCGTTGAAGGGCTCGCACAGCCAGAGTGTCAGGTCTTTGCCTTCGCCGCCCTTGGAGTAGCCACGCCAGCCGGGAAACTCGGCGTGCATGGCCCAGCCGAGCAGTGGCAGGGTCGCGTCATAAAAGGCATTGCTGCGGGCAGCGTCCTGCACGCCAAGGGTGACATAGTTCGCCATGTTGCGCTCCATCAAATTATGATATGAAACATTCGTTCTATATCATGACGAGGTTTGTGCAAAATGACAAGAGATTCGTGCTTATGCCGCCCTGTCCTTTGGGCTATGGTGCTGTTCGTGGTCTAGTAACCACTGCTTGCGGGCCAGTCCGCCACCATAGCCGGTAAGGCTGCCGTCTTTGCCGAGAACCCTATGGCAGGGCACGATAATGGACACGCGGTTGGCCCCGTTGGCGCTGGCGACGGCCCGTACCGCCTGCGGGTTACCCAGCCTTTGTGCTTGATCCGCATAACTGGCGGTGCCGCCATAGGGGATGGCCTGCAGGGCTTGCCAGACGGACTGCTGGAACGGACTGCCGGGCAGGTCCAGGGCTACCGTGAATTGCTGGCGTGTGCCGGCGAAGTATTCTGCCATTTCACGCTCGGTTTGGCGGGTGTGGGTGTTTTCGCCAGCCAGGATCGGCGCCTTGAGCAGGCGCTGCAGGTCGCGGAACTCGGTTTCCAGCATGCGGCGATCCACAAACTCCAGCAAGCAGACACCTTGTTCACTGGCGCAGACAAACATCGGCCCCAGCGGGGTGGTAAAGCGATGGATGAGCAGCACTTGGCCTTGCGTCGTTGGCGATGACCCGGTGAGCTTCTTGTAGGTATAGCCAAAACCGCTGAGCGAGTCATAGCCGCTGTCCAGCGCGGTGTCGGTCGCTCGGCGTCCCCCTTTTAACTCTTCTAACGCCGTGTTGATGCGAAAGGCGCGCTGGAAAGCCTGGAAACTCATGCCATAGTGCTGCTGAAACCAGCGGCGGATGCGCTCCGGACTGATGCCCCGGGCGCGCAATTCGCCATCGGTGAGGCGTTCTTTCGGGTGTTGTCGTACCCAGGCGATGGCTTCCGCGATGTCCGGTGGGGCAGCGTGGGCATTCTCGGTGGGGCGGCACACCTTGCAGGGACGAAACCCGGCGTCAATGGCTTCCTTGAAGCCGGTATAGAACACCACATTCTCTGGCTTGGGCTTGCGTGCCCGGCAGGTGGCAATGCAGAACACCCCCGTGGTTTTCACCCCAACATAGAAAATGCCGACATGGTCTGCCGCACGCGCGACCAGCGCGCGATAGTAGTCGGCAATCTGCCGTTCATCCGTGATGGGCATGTTCAAACACACAGTGGAAGGATTGTTCGGAACGCACAGTGGCAAACAGCTGCTGCAGTGTCTGCTGTACGCGGCCATGCAGGAAATTGCCCATGCTGATGCGCTTGACACCGAGTGCGGCGAGCTGCGGGAAGGTGGGTAGACCCGGCATACACATGACGTTCAGGGGCTGGGCGATGCGGGCAGCCAGTTCACGGATGGCTTCGGCCTGAATGATACCCGGCACAAATAGCCCGTCAGCCCCGCATTCACCATAGCGCTGTCCACGTGCCAGGGTTTGCTCAAGTGCGTCTGGCAAGCCGAGCAAATAGGCTTCGGTGCGCACATTGATAAACAGATTAACCCCGGCCGCCTGCAAGCCTTGGCGAATGGCCTGCAGGCGCTGGCCAAACACCTCTGCCTCCAGCATGCTGCGCTGGCCGTTGACCACCACACTGTCCTCCAGATTGATGCCGACTACACCTTGCGCGGCGAGCGCGAGCAGATTCTGCACCACGGCTCCAGCGGTTTCACCATAGCCTGCTTCCATATCGACACTGAGCGGCAGTGTGGAGACCGCGCGGATACGAGTGACGACTTCCAGCAATTCGACAAAGCTCAGCCCTTCACCATCGGCATAGCCCAGCATGTCGGCAATGGCGGCACTGGAGGTCCCCTGTGCGGCGTAACCGGCAGCTTCAGCCGCACGGGCGCTGGCGGCATCCCAGACATTGGCCAGCAAGAGCGGTGACGATTGCTGGTGTAATTCGGCGAATGTCATGATGTGAAACCTTTGTGTTGAACAGGTGCTCATCATGGGTTCTCACGCAATCCCTCACAACCGAAAACCGGACGAGTATTTTTCTGCGTCTGGATCCGCCGCTGAGACTGCGAGCGGGCAGGGCGGCAATGGTATGATAGGCGATCGTGACGGGCAATCCAGCCCTCAATAGCGTGTTGACCCTGTACTGATCTGTTCTGGAGTGTCTGTGCCTGATCCTGCCTTTTCCCGCTCCCTGCGCAATGCCGGCGAAGGGCTCTTGCTCTGTGTGCTGACCAGCGTACAAGCGTTCATGTACGACACAGCCACTCGGCAGCGCCTGTTGGCGCAAAGCCTGGGTTACACACACAGTGACCTGAATCTGTATATGGCCGTGCTGGGCCTTGCGGGCATCCTGCTGTTATGGCTCAGCTTTATTGTCATCCGCTTGCGGCAGGGCAGCTGGACACCTGGCCTGCGGGTGTTGGGCCAGGGCGGTCTGGCATGCAGTGTGCTGCATGCGGGCTGGTTCGGCTATCAAACCTTGCTGTTGATCCTGCAGCAGCAACGCAGCGTGGCAGACTTGTCACTGGTGCTGCTGTTGTTGCTGCCCTTGTGGCTGTATCGCCGGCTGCTGGCTGTTGAACGCTGACACAACACCGGCGCGTTATCAGGACGCACTCGGTGAGCTGAGCGGCAGTCTGCATAATGATGGCAAGTGGCTAACCCTCACCCTGGGCGACACGCGCTTCTCCGGTATGGCATTCGATAGTCTGAGCCCGGAATCTCCGTTGCCAGACGGTAGTCGCTTTCAGCTACAGCATGATGTGCTGTGCCAATGCGCTCTGTACTTGAGGCTGCCGCTGACCTTGCTGTCGGCAGAGGGGCCGCAGGCGGCACAGCTGGAGATCATCCAGCACCTGGGGCAACCCGCCCCTCATGGCGGGCTGGATCGTGCTGACCTGCAATTGCAGCTGCATATGCCGCCACAGCACTGGCGCAGCCGCGAAGGCCGTAGCGATTTTGAAGACGCCTTGCTGGACCTGCAACGGCAACTGCCGGATGGGCTACGCCTGCGCTGCTGCTTTGGCTGCCAGTACGGCGATTACAGCGTATATGGGCAAGGCTCCTTCGGCAGTCTGATGTGCTTTCGGGAGTACAAAGCGATCTACGACCAGGTGCGCAGCAAGCTGGATTATCGACAACAACTGGACCAGTTCAGCCATACCGTGCAGGAAACCGGGTGCTGCCCCGAGTTTACGCTGCGCAAGCCAGGGGCAGGCTACCGGGGCTGAGCGGTATGCTGTGTCAGTTTGGTACCGGTTCCGCGTCCACTGGAATGTGCAAGGCGGTGCCGTCTCCCACCTGTAACGGCCACGCCCGATCGCGTACACGCAGGGTCATCTGATCTCCTCCCGCCAAGCGCTGCCACACTTCTCCACTGACTTGTCGCCAGTGGGCGCAACCGTTGCGGTCCAGTTTGCCGCTATAGAGTGTGGCCGGTAGGGTCAGGTCACGCCAGGCTTGCAGCTGCCAGCGCTGGCCGGGTTTCCAGCGGTATTCACCACGCTGCAGGCATGCCCGCAAGGCGATTGGTTTGCCCGGCAGCGCCGGAGGCGATTGATGGAGGGCCTGCAGATGCCGTCCCCAGGCCAAGCGGTAGCCAATGGCCTCCTGCAGCGCGATGGTGGCTGCATCTTGCAGCTGACGTTGTTTGAGCAGGGCAAGCTGTGCCGCGAGCTTGCCGAGGTCTGTTTCCTGTTGCCAGTTGGTGAGCGGGGTGGAGGCGTGCGCAATGTTCAAAAGTGTTGCGGCAAGTAGAGCGAAGATGATGCGCATTGGGTAGATCCTTGGGTGCGGGGAACACATGCTGTCGTGTCTGACTGGTCTACTCCCGCATCAGTTCACGCGGTTGGCCATGCTATCCCTGTCTTTAGTCCGTACCGGCCTCTGCCTTGGCGGGGGGAGGTAGGATGTCGGCGATACCACTTGATCGTGACCAAGCGGAACATTCTCTAGAAACACCACTCTCATGACAACCAGATAGTACACTCCGCCGTTGAGTGGGTTGAGATGGGGGCTGGATGAGATTCAATGTAAAGCTGACTGGCGCTTGCATGTTGCTGCTTGTAACGGCGGCCAAGGCTGGAAATACTCCTGAGCAGATGACGTCGCTGTACTTGCGTGCGATGGTCAATTATGAGCGTGACGCAGCCAGGGAGCTGAACCACTTGACTGCGGCGCCCATGAAGCGACAGGGCTTGCCTTTGCTGGACCTGAACTGGATTCAACAGATCCATGAGCGTGCCCCGGCGCAGTTTGCGGCCAAGCTGGCCAAGCAGAGAGGGGAATCGTTTCGTGAGCCGGCCCGTGCCATGATGGCGGCGCAGATTGCCTTGCTCAAGCAGGTGCGCTGCTCGGTGCTGGATTCGCGGGAGGAGAGTCAGGGCAAGCTGGTGTTTGCGCGTGTGCGCTATCGCTGTGAGGGGCCGGATCTTCTGTCGGGAGAGGAGGCTCTGCGGGCTTTGCTCAAGGATGTGTATCTGGCGCGGGCTGAAGGGGGAGATCTTCAGCAGATCGAGCGTGTAGCGCTGGAGCGGATGGCCGCTCTGTATCAAGCGGCCCGCCAGACACGTACGATAGAAGGTGAATTCAGCTTGCAACGCTTTGGCAGCAGCAAGCAACCCCTGTGGTGGAGTGAGTCCGGCAGCATGCTGCCGCAGCAGGTGCTGGCGGCGCTGCTGCAGCCGGTGCCCTGTGCCAGCAGCGAAAGCCGTTGTGACATGAACGAGGTGCGGCAGCAGCTGGGTTTGCCACGACCTTCCGCCAGCGACCGTTGATGGGGCAGATGCCGCTTCAGTCAGGCGGCAGGCCCAAGGGTATCCGGGTGCGCTCCGCGAGTTGCAGCTTCTGCGCGACCTGTCCGAAAAATTGCTGGTACAGGCGGGCGTGGCTGCCGTCCTTCATGGCCTTGGCTAATGCGCGCTGCAGGGCTTGTGCCAGCTCTGGCCGCTTCGGGTTCACATAAAAATAGAAATCCTGCGGGTAGGTCAGCAGCACATTGGGTTCGATGGTCAGGGTGGGGTGTGCTACCACCTCGTCCAACACTTCAAATGCGCCGCGCGGAAAATAATCGACGCCCCGTGATCGTGAGGCGAGCAAAGTGAACAGGTCTGACCATTCCCCCTCATGTACATAGACCGGGAGCTGGTTGTACTTCCAGATTGCAACATCCCGCCAGCCACTGCCCAGCCCCGCTGTCAGCCCGCTGCGCTGCAGTTGCTCCAGCGTACGGATGTGGGCAAAGCGGCCTTCGGTTCCTGGTGGGATTAGCAGGACACGCTGCCCGATCAGGCCATTGGTCAGGGGTATATTGACCCGGATAAACTGCTTGTCGCGTTCCGGCGTGGCCAGCATCCAGTACACATCAATGTCGCCTTTTTCCAGCAGCAGGTAGACCCGCTTGTGGCGAGGGATGGGCACATTACGCACCTGCAGGGTCTGACCATCGGCCATCAGGGCATTGAGTGCCAGCTGCTGGAAGAAGGCATCGTTATGGCGGTCGTTGACCGGGAAATTGATGCGCAGGGGGGCGGCCAGCAGTGATGAGGGCAGCAGCAAGAGCATTATCCAGCGCAGCATATTGGCCCCTCCGCTCGATGAGATGGTTATCCGAGTATAGATCATGGGGCAGGAACGTGGGCCAGCCAGGTGATGGCTAGTCGAACCACCACTGGCTCTGTCGCGTGATTTATGGCATGGTGAGGCGCTTTCCCCCACCCCCTGGAGTTGCTGATCATGCTGGACCGAATTGCTGAAGCGTATGCCCGACTTGTGCTGTCTACCGGCCTGCACGATGACAGCTATGTGGATGCCTGGGTCGGCCCGGCTGAATGGCGAACCCAGCCGGAAGCGCTAGACTTGACTGAATTGCAGCAACGCTCGGCCACCTTGCTGGCAGAGCTCGAAGTACGCCCCTTGAGTGGGCTACCGGAAGCGGAGCAGCAGCGGCAAGCCTATCTGCACAAGCACTTGATCGCCCTGCACGCCCACCTTCGCCGCCTGCAAGGGGAGCGCTTCCGTTTCGATGAAGAATCCCGCCTGCTGTACGACGCGGTATGCCCGCCCCTGAGCGCGGCCGATTTTGATCCGGTGCTGACTGAGCTGGCGCAATTGCTGCCGGGTGATGGCCCCCTGCATGTCCGTGCCCGCGAATGGCTGAGTGGCTTTGATATCCCGCGTGAGAAGCTGGACGCGGTATTCACAGTCGCCATGGATGCCGCACGTGAACGCACCCGACCCTATATTGCCCTGCCGGAAGGGGAGTCCTGCAAGCTGGGTTACGTGCAGGACAAGGTATGGGGGGGCTATAACTGGTATCTGGGGCAGGGGCACAGCCTGGTGGAGGTCAATACCGATTTCCCGATGCCGCTGGCACGTGCCATTGACCTTGCCTGTCATGAGGCCTATCCGGGGCATCATGTGCAAAGCAGTTTGATCGAGCTGGAGCTGGTGCAGCAGCGTGGCTGGATGGAATATGCCGCCTTCCCGCTGTATAGCCCGCTCTCCTGCCTGGCGGAGGGAGCGGCCAATTACGGCATTCTGCTGGCTTTTCCCGGCGACAGCCGCATCCAGTTCGAGCGTGAGGTGTTGTGCCCGCTGGCGGGGCTACCGGCTGATGACTTGCCGCGCTATCACCGGGTGCTGACCTTGCTGGATCGCCTCAGCTATGTGGACAACTGGGTGGCGCGCGACTGGCAGGATGGTCTGCTGGATGCTGATGGTGCCCGCGCCCGCTTGCAGCAATACCGGGTGAGTGACGAAGCCCGAGCGGCACAGCGTTTCCGCTTTATCGAGAAGAATGGCTCTTACGTCATCAACTACAACCTTGGTCTGGATCTGGTAGCTGCCTGGGTGGAGCGGCAGGCCGGAGCCGACCTCTCTCTGCGCTGGCAAGCCCTCTCCCGCATGCTGCACCGCCCGCTGACCGCGTCGATGATGGTTTGACGCTAGGGGGTGGCAGGCTCACCGCCCTGCAGCAGGCGCTGGTAAATAGCCAGGTCCTGCGCGGAAAAACAGCAGAAGGTGATGTCCATCGCTTGAGTGGCGGTGGACAAAAAGGCCTGTGACACCGCAATGGCAATCTCAGCCGCTGCCGATACCGGATAGCCGTAGATACCGGTGCTGATGCCTGGAAACGCCAGCGTGCGAACGCCGTGTGCGGCGGCCAGCTGCAGGCTGTTGCGGTAACAACTGGCCAGTAATGCGGGCTCCCCCTGCTCGCCGCCACGCCAGACCGGACCCACGGTATGGATAATGTAGCGGGCGGGTAAACGGTAGCCTTGGGTCAGCTTGGCCTGCCCGGTTTTGCAGCCGCCCAGCAGGCGGCATTCATGCAGCAGGTCCGGCCCTGCGGCCCGGTGGATGGCACCATCCACACCACCGCCACCCAGCAAGGACGAGTTGGCGGCGTTCACAATCGCCTCCACCGGCAAGGTGGTGATGTCGGCACGCAGGGCAAACAGGGTCATTGTTGGGCCCATCCTGGCGGGCAGGTGGCGGGGGCTTGCGTGCGCTCACCCAACAGCGGGCATTGCTGCACGATTTCATGCGCCAATTGCTGACGTAAGGTTTGCAGGGCAAGGATGCGCTGGTCCAGCTCTTGCAGCTTGAGTTGCAAGACCTCCATCACCTTCTGAGCCGGGTCGGGCGCATCCCAGATGTCCGGCAGGCGTGCGCTGATCTCGGCCAGGGTGAAGCCGAGTCGCTGCGCATTACGAATGTACTGTACCAGCAGCACGCTGGCCTGCGGGTAGTCCCGGTAACCGTTACCCAGCCGGCTGGCGCGCAGCAGGCCACGCTGTTCATAAAAACGCAGGGTTTCGCGGCTGACGCCGGTGGCTTGCGCCAACATGCCGATTTTCATTGGGGCCGATCACACCATGAAGAGCTTGACCTTGTAGTTTACTTCAAGGTTTACGCTGTGTGCACTTTTTCGTGAGGAGTGTCGTCATGGTCAGTCAATCCCGTTATCTCACCCTGATGCGTGCCAGTGCCTGGTATGACCTGGGCGTGATCCTGCTATTTGTAACACCCTGGAGTTTTCGCTGGGTGCATGGCCTGTTGGGGCAGTTCCATGTCCAGCTCGGGCTGAGTGGCGTCTGGCTGCCACTGGACATCCAGCATGTCCTGTTTGCCACCCTGCTGGGCTCAGTGGTGCTGGTGTGGTCTCTGGCGCGCTTGCTGGCCTCCTCCGTGCTGCTGGGGCGGCTGGATGGCGTTTCTCGCGTGCTGTTCAGCTGCTGGCAGCTGTATGCGGTGTATCAGGGAGCCAGTACCTTGCTGCTGGGCTTTACGGTGTTTGAGGTACTGTTTGGCGTCGTGCAGTTTCTGCCGGTACGAACGGAGCGGACTCAACCTGCTTCCGTGGCACTGGCCTGAGAGGTCGGGCGGGTGTGACGCTGTCGCCAGCATGCCCACCCGCTCAAGCCATGAAGCAGCAGCAAAGCCGCCAGCACCAGACAGGTGAGCTGGTTTGTCGGCGGCGCACGGACCTGCATGCCCAAGGCGACGGCATGCAACAAGACCAGCATGGCCGCAGACGGCCAATGGCACCCGGAGACCGCATAACCCAGCAGAATCAAGGCCATCCCGCCCAAGCCCACCAGTGCCCAGTGCAGACCCAGGCTGGCAGGAAATAGCATCAATGTCAGCAAACCACCGCCACCGGCGCAGGCTACGACGGCACTGAGCAAGGGAAGGTACGTGTACCAAGCGGCCTGCTCTGGGCGAGCCAGCGTGCTTTGCGGGGCCTGCCAGGGATTGGTGGACATGGCAAAATTACCGACGGTTCAAGGTTTGACGATACAGATGACAACCACGCCAGCCAATCGCATGTATGAGTAGTAAGACCCCATTGACCATGAGCATGAATGTATTCGGTTGCGGGGTAAGCAGCTGATAAAGCAGGATGCCGCCCTGCATCAGGGTTAATGAGGCAGCGCAGGGCAGCTTTCTGAGCGCAACCCCATAACCTAGCAAGAGGGAGGCGACACCCTGCATGCCCCACCACACAATGAGATAGACCTTTTGCCCTCCGCTTAACAGTGCGGCATAACACAATGCCAGCAGCAAACCGCCAGTCAGACAAGCCAGAACGGCACTGGCACGCGAGCCATCTGCCCAAGGACTAATGGCGGCTTTGCAGATGAGGATACTCTGCGGTGGTTGCCAAGGGTCATGATCTGTCATGCAAGTGTCTTTGGAAATCTCAGCGTAGCATCCTGCCGTCCAGATGGGGCGTCGTCAAGCTCACAGCAGCCGTTGTGCGGTTTGCAGGTAGAGCGGGATGCCGAGCAGGATGTTGAACGGGAAGGTGAGCCCGAGCGAGAGGCCAAAGTAGAGCGCGGGCCGGGCTTCGGGGATGGCTTCGCGCAGCACGGCGGGGACGGCGATGTAGGAAGCGCTGGCCGCCAGCACCATCAGCAGGCCGCCGTCACCGGCAGACAGGCCCAGCAGCTTGGCGAGTAACAGCGCGAGCGTGGCATGGCATAGCGGGGCGCCGATGGCGTAAGCCATCAGCCACGGTGAAATGCCATGCAGCTGCGGCAGGTTGCGGGCGGCCAGTAGGCCCATGTCGAGCAGGAAGAAGGACAGCATGCCTTTGAACAGGTCGCCGGAGAAGGGCTGCATGGCGGCTTGTCCAGCCGCACCCGTCAGCAGGCCCACCAGCATGGCGCCGATCAGCAGCATCTGGGCGCCATCAGTGAACGATTCATGCAGCAAGGCGCGCAGGCTGTGGCCCGCCTGGGCACCTCCCTGTTCTCGCCGCAAGCGGTTGGCCAATAGTACTGCGAGCAGGATCGCCGGAGATTCCATCAGGGCCATGGCGGCGGCCATGTGACCCCCATAACTGAGCTGGTGCTGGTCCAGGTATTGGGTAGCGGTGATGAAGGTCACCGCGCTGACGGAGCCATAGGTCGCCGCCAGTGCTGCGGCATCCCAGCCAGGTACCAGCCGCCGCAGCAAAGGGTAGGCCAGTAGCGGGATGAGGAGGGCAAGCAGTACCGCAGCCCCCAGACTGCTGGCGATCTCCAGTGTCAGGCCACTTTTGGCCAGCGCGAAGCCCCCTTTCAGGCCGAGTGCCATTAACAGATACAGCGACAAGAAGCGGCTGATCGGCAGCGGAATGTCGAGGTTGGATTTCAGCAAGCCGGCACAGATGCCGAACACAAAAAACAGGATGGCGGGGTCGAGCAGGCTGGTCATCGTGTGGCTTTCACATGAGGTGTCGCGGATGGTAGGCATGCGCTTTCATGCTGTAAAATCAATTATTCATTGAGTATGCATAGATAAATACTGATGAATGTGACATTCCGGCAATTGCAGGTTTTTCTGGCCGTGGTGGACACGGGCAGCGTGAGTGCCGCGGCACGGCGTTGCCATGTCACCCAGCCCACGGTATCCATGCAGCTGAAAGAGCTGACCGAGGCAGTGGGTATGCCGCTGTATGAGGTGGTCAGCAAGCGTTTGTCCTTGACCGCCGCGGGTGAGGAGCTGGCACGCACGGCTCGTGCGATGAGTGAAGAATGGGCGGCCTTCGGTCAGCGCATCGACGGCCTGCGCGGGTTGACCCGGGGGCGGCTGCGGGTGGCGGTGGTGAGTACGGCCAAGTATTTTATGCCGCGCTTGCTGGGGGGCTTCTGCGCCCGCTACCCGGAGGTAGATATTGCGCTGGAAGTGCTGAATCGGGACGGGGTGGTGCAGCGCCTGCGCGAAAACCGTGACGACCTGTGCATCATGTCCTTGCCCCCGCAAGACTTGCCCATTGATCAGCAGTCCTTTCTGCCTAACCCCTTGTTGCTGGTGGCAGCCCGCAATCACTCGCTGGCCTCGGCCTCAAGCTTGCCACTGAGCGCATTGGCTGAGGAGCGTTTCATCCTGCGTGAACCGGGATCAGGTACCCGTCTGGCGGGGGATGCCCACTTTGCCGCACATGGTTTCCGTCCCAGAGTGCGGATGGAGCTGGGCAGCAATGAGGCCATCAAGCAGGCGGTCGCAGGCGGTTTGGGGCTGGCCGTGCTCTCCCGTCATGCCTTGGGCGAGCATGTCGCCGATGATGGTCTGGTGGTACTGCCGGTAGAGCACTTTCCCATTCATGCCAACTGGTTCATCGTTAGCTTGCAGGGGAAACGACGTTCACTACTGGCCGAGGCGTTTTTGCAATACTTGGCCGATCAGCGGGAGGCGGGTTTGCGGGCAGGTTTGGTGGAGGGTGATGTGGCACGGGGGAAATAGCTGAGGTGCTTGCCAAACCACTTGCGGGTGATGCGCTCGTAAGTGCCATCTTCCACCATGCCTTTGAAAATGGCGTTGACCCGGGCTTCTTCCGGATTGTTGGGGGCACGTTGTGACCAGGAAACGGAAAGGGTGGTTACACGGAAAAGGAAACGTTCACCAAAGAATTTGCGAACATTCAGCTTGTCGATAATGACATCGATGGTGCCCAGTGAGCCGGCGACACCTACGCTGCCATGCTTGGCGACAACCTTTTTGACGCAGGTGGTGTAGTCAACGCTCAGGTCTTTTTGCATTGCTGGGTCAATATCGTATCGCGGATCAACTTTTAGCCCGAGTGGGGTGCACAACGGTAGGGGATACAGGTCTTCGTATTTTTGGGCGGTAGTACCTTTGGCAAAGTAAACCCCAAAATCCAGTGGGCCGAAGTCGGTACCACGATTGGCATAACGTGCGCGTGCTGGCCCCCAGGCCATGACCGAGAAGTCGATTAATCCGCCTTCCAGATCCGCTTCAACACGGGCATAAGGGGTGATGCGCCGGTTGACTTTGTAGCCACTGCGACGCTCGAATTCATCCAACAGATCTGGCAGGGCGCCGATCAGTTTTTCCTGCCCTTGGGCATTGGTGGTGCTGATGGTCCAGGGTTCCAGTTGAATCAAGTCGGATTGCAGGGTCAGCGCATGCGAGGGTGCACCAACCAGCAGGCAGGGCAGGCTGGTCAGCGCAATCAGCAAAGGAAACGTCGAGCGCGGGAGCATGCCATCAGTATTGACAGAGATGCCGGGCAAGGCAAGGGCGCCACGACGTTTGAATGATCATCGTACCGGCTGAACCGCCGGGGCTGGGGTACGCCGAACAGAGAGCAGGCCGCACAGCAAGCTCAACACGGCAACCGCAATGAAAGCGTGGTGGTAATGCTGCAAGTGTGTGTACTCAGAAAACTGGCCTGAACTGCGCAGCAAAGTTGCTGCCAGTGCTACACCCAAAGCACCACCCAATTGCCGGGCGCTGTTGGCTACGCCAGACACCAGCCCGGCATCCTGCTGTGAGATACCCGCCGTCAGATTCTGCATGGCGGTCAGTACCACCATGCCCAAGCCAAAGCCCAACAGCAAAGTGGGGGGCAGCAGGTGCAGCCAGAAGTCCGGATGAGCCGGTAGGGTGGCCAGCCACAGCAGGGCGGCACTGGCCAGCAGGCTGCCATACAGCGGGAAGCGGTGGGCCTGGCCGCTGGCGGCTCGCTGGTTGAACAGCAAGCGTGCGACAGCCAGCATCACGCCGAAAGGCAGCAAGGCCAGCCCGGCCGCTTCTGCTGAGTAATGCCCCAGTTGTTGCAGCTGGGTGGAGAGCAAGAAGACGGTCGCCGCCAGTGTGCCACCCAGACTCATCATTACCAGATTGCCCCGGGCCTGATTGGGCATCTTGAACAGGGACAAGCGCAGCAGAGGGGCTGGGCTGCGGCGCTCGATCTGTACAAAGCCGATCAGCAAGGCGGCACCCGCGAGCAAGCTCCCCCATACTTCCAGGCTGGCCCAACCCAGCTGAGCGGCTTGTGATAGTCCATAAATCAGGCTGCTGCTGCCCAAGGTGGCGGTGAGTGCACCCGCCCAGTCCAGCGGACTGCGCTGCACGGGTGTGGTTTGCAGGCAAGTCAGGCTTGCCAGAATCAACAGTGCGCCGATGGGCACGTTAACGAACATCACCGCTTGCCAGCCATAGCGTGCTGTCAGAATGCCGCCCAGTACGGCCCCAAGGGCAAAGCCCGCCGAATTGAAGGCTGCCCACAGCGAGAGGGCCTTGGCGCGTGCTTGCTTGTCGTGCTGGGTGGCAGCGACGATCAGGGTCATCGAGGAGGTGGCCAGTACCGAGGCCCCTATCCCCTGTACGGCGCGGGCGATCAGCAATGTGACGCCGCTCTCTGCCAGCCCCCCGGCCAGGCTGGCGAGGGTGAACAGCGCCAGCCCGGCCAGCAGGGTGCGGCGGCGGCCATAGAGATCGCCAACTCGGGCTGCCAGCAGCATGAAGCCGCCCAGAGTCAGCAAATAGGCATCCACAATCCACTGCTGCGCCAGTGCGCTGAGGTGCAAGGCCTGCTGCATGGCTGGCAGGGCAACGTTCACAATGGCGCCATCCATCACCACCATGCACGAGGCAAGGCAGGCGGTGGCAATCAGGAGCCAGGCGGGCAGGCCCGACCGGATCAGGGGAGGGGAAGTGGTCATGGGAAAGTCTCCGGTGGTGGAATCAGGCCTCCAGTCTAGGTGTCCACTTGGGTTTCGTGATAACGTGATTGTGATCGAAAATACGGAATTTTGGACATGATGCATCTGGGTGATGCCCCCAGCCCCAACCGCTGGTTGCAGGAGGCCAGCGAACGCCGCGACGGCCCGGCCATTCTGGCGGTTTGGGGTGACGATACCGCCAGCAGCGACTTCCAGCTGGGTAACCGGGAAACCGGCTGGCACCAGCATGTGCGCGGGCAGTTATTCTGTGTGGAGGATGGCCTGGTGCAAGTGGAAACACCGCATGGGGCATGGGTGATGCCACCGCACCGGGCGGGCTGGATGCCGCCGGATGTACCCCACAGGGCACGGCTGAGCGGTGCTCACCGGGGCTGGAATGTGCTGATTACGCCGGATCTGGCGGTCGAGCTGCCACGGACCCCATGTGTGCTGGCCGTCAATCCCCTGCTGCGGGCCTTGGTAGACCGGGCCACCCGCTGGCTGCATCAAGCGGAGCTGGATGTAGCGCAACTGCGTTTACAGGCCGTGCTGCTCGATGAATTGCAACAGGCGCCGCAGGAGGCGCTACACCTGCCGATGCCGCAGGATCGCCGTCTGCTGAAGATCGTCAACGCATTGCTATTGAGGCTCGAGGATAGCCGTACGCTGGAGGCATGGGCGCAGTGGGCCGGGCTGTCCGCGCGCACCATCACGCGCTTGTTTCAGCAGGAAACCGGGCTCAGTTTTGCCCAGTGGCGGCAGCAGGCCCGACTGGTGCAGGCGCTGGAGCGCTTGTCGAATGGAGAAAGGGTGGCGCAGGTGGCGGACGCACTGGGCTATGCCACTCCCAGTGCGTTCATCAGCATGTTTCAGCGTGCGCTTGGGGTGACCCCTGCGCGTTGGTTCACCTCCCGCTGAGACTTAGTGCGGCGTCAGCACCCGTGATTTGGCGGTCACGCTAAGGTAATAGAGCTTGTCTGTCAGCATGCCCATGCCCGGTGGATTGGCACCAATAGGCTTCATGTTTTGAAAAAACATGCCAGGAATCGGTACGGCTGTCCCGACTTGCTGCACCAGATTGGCGGGATAACCCATTTGCGTCATCACCTGCTGCAACTCGGCATGTTGTGGCTGTGGGTTGAAATAGTAGGTAATGCTTTCCAGTGGGCTGACCCAGACCTCAGGACGAGGTGTTTCTGCTGGGCCATTGGTGTAGGCGACATCAAAGTCCCCGATCGTCAGCAATTGCCCGGGCTTGATGTAGAAGCTGGCCAGATTGCCCTTGCCGCTCTTGTCGTAGGGGATGACGCCACGGAAGTCGATGAAAATGGCGTCGCCCTGCACTTCGCGTGTTGCATCCGCATAGTAGCCGGGGTCATACCAATGGGTGATCATATTGCCGTTGACCGTGGCACCTGCATAGGAGGGCGGGATCCACTCCTTGTACTGCTCCATGTGCGGCAGGGTCGTGCGGGAGAACTGTACAAAGCCTAATGTGGACTGTAATGAGGTGCGCGCGCGCTGCAGGTTACGCACCGTGTCATTGTTTCTAGTCTTGCGGGCAAAGCCGACCAGGTCATAAAAACCGGGTTCCAGAATGTAGTAATCCGCGTTGCCAACGAAGCGCTTGCCATGGCCTTCGCTGGAGGTCCAGGCGCCCAGTACCAGCGGTTTCTTGCTGTCGCGGTGCAGCCAGTACGTCAGCGCTGGGCGCGCATCCCCCGGCAGGGTCAGCATTTCATGCGAAGCTGTATAGAAATCCAGCGTGGTCTTGCGGGCGACCAGTACGCCTTTGCCCTGCTTCAGTGCGGCCTGTACGGCATCGGTGTTGCTGGATACGGGAACTTGATTGGCGCCACAACCTGCCAGACCGATCGCCAGAACGCCCAGCATGGCTGCGCGTAGCAGCTGGCGCCGGGTTTGCTGCAACGAGGACATGATGTCTCCTGCCCATGTGACTCGCCATGTGTGGCGAGCTCCCTGACTGATCGCGCCCGCACCCCGCCATCAGCCTTCTGCGAGGCTATGGACAGTCAGGGCCGGAAATTCAGACTGAAGGCAGGTTGCCCCGCCTTCAGGCGGATGTCACTGCCGTGGCAGTGCTTCGTCCATTCCGCGCCGGGAACTGTATCACGTCGGTGCCGTGAAGCAAGAGGCATTCATACAATTGTCATCGCGCCTGTCTGACCGGCACAACGTTTGCCGTCAGTCATCTGTGCTGAGGACTTCCCAGCTGCCATAACAGCGCATGCCGGCTGCGCGCGCGACGGCCGCAGAGCTGACATGATCCAGCTGACAGCGGTATTGCGGCTCAAACCCTTGCTGGCAGGCATGGCGGCTGATGGCGCGGATCACGTCGCGGGCAAATCCTTGGCCCCGGTGCGCCGGAAGGGTCAGCACCCCGGTATCGGCCAGTGGGCTATCCGGCCACACATACATGCTGGCCGCACACACCAGCTGTGGTCCGACAAAAGCGCCCCAGACTGACCAGTGATCCAGCTCTACCCAGGCCGCATCCAGATCGGCTTCAGAAGCCAGGGACTGGAATTGGTTGAAGGCAGTCTGGTCGGCCTGGCTCAAGGGGCGGATATGTGCGGGCGTTGTTTCCTGCAGCAGTCGGGCTTGGTCAGCTTCGGTAAAGTAGTGCAGCCAGTCGGCCCCGTGCAGATGGGCACCGTGCGCGGCCAAGCGCTGACGAAATTCGGTTTCATCGTGAATCGGGTGCGGGGCAAGTGCCAGTCGGGCTGCCCATTCCGGCGTCACAACGGCCCGGGTGTGTGTATCACGCTTCAGCAGCATGATCTCCCGCCCCTCGGGCAGATGTGGGTTGATGGACAGAAAATCTTGCTGCGAGTGCGCTGCTGTCTGGGCCAGACAACGCTGCCAATAGTGGTCAACGGCGTGGGAGAACTGGGACATGAATTACTCAAAGGATTGCAGGAAAGGCCGGTCTGTCCGGGTATTTCGTAGGCCGGGAGGCGCATTGTCCTGATGCGGGGGCGCTTAGGCAAGCTGACCTTCAGGTCAGCTTGCAGTAATCCGGCAACACGGGTTCTCAGGCTGCAGCGCGTCGCGGCAAGCGTTGCCACAGCGCATCCAGCGCCAGGACCAGCAGGAAACTGGCGCCCACCAGCGGGAACGCTGCGCCGAGTAGCAGCATGAGGATCAGGGCGGTTTTCCACAGTGGCGTATCTGCAGGGGAGGCCGGCACGCCCAGCTTGCCATCCGGCTTGCGCTTGATCCACATGATGATGCCGCTGATGCAGCTGAAGATGATCAGCAAGCAAATGGTGAGCATCAGCAGCTGGTTGGCCAGTCCAAAGAATTTACCCTCGTGCAGGGCAACACCGAATTCGACCGCTTTGGGTACCGCGGCATAGTCCTTGAAGCGGATGTCCGCCAGCACCTTGCCACTGTACTGGTCTACATGCAGGGTGGCTTCCTGACGTGGGTCGTTCGGAAACACCGAGACGGTATAAACGCCTTCCGGGCCATCAGGTAATGCAATGGCGTAGCCGGGTGCGACCTTGAGTGTCTGGGCCAGGTCGACCACCTGCTGCAGGCGAATGGTCGCAGGGCTGACGGCAGGGCTAGCACCCTGGTTGTTGTGTTCTGCATGGTTACCGGTGGAGCGGGGCAAGGGGGTTTGCTCTACCGCCCACGGCACCACTTTGTCTTCTGTGCTGTTTAGCGTGATCGCCTTGCGGTCCGATTTGGGCACATCGTCCCACATCTGCGCCGGGAACTGGCTCCATACGGCAGCAAACTTCTCACCCCAGAAGCCGGTCCAGGTCAGGCCGGAGAACAGCATGAACAGTACAAACAGGACACCCCAGAAGCCGGTGACCGCATGCAGGTCTCGCCACAGGGTGCGGCCTCCCGCCGAGAAGCGCGGCCAGAATACGGCCAGCTTGCCACGGCCACGCGGCCACCACAGATACAGCCCCGACACCAGCAGGACCACACCCCAACTGGCAGCCAGCTCGACCAGCAAGTCCCCCGATTTGCCCATCAGCAGTTCGCCATGCAGTTTCAGTACCACGGCTTGCAGCGTACTGTTTTCGTCCAGACTGCCGAGCAGGGTTGCCCGGTATGGATCGACATATACGCCCAGCTTTTGCCCCTGATGACGGATCACCAGCTTGCTGCTGCTGGTTGAGGTGGCAGGCGGCTGATACTTCAGCAACGCTGCCCCCGGGTAGTGCTGCTGCACCAAGCCTGCCAGATGATCTGCCGGGTGCATGGGCTGGTTGCTGGCAGGAACGTTCAGCAGCTCGCCATACATCCACTGATCCAGCTGAGGCTTGAACAGATAGATGATGCCGGTACAGGCCAGCATCAGCATGAAGGGCACCACAAACATCCCGGCAAAGAAATGCCAGCGCCAGGCAACGGTATAGAAGCTTGGGGTTTTACGGGGACTGCTCATCTGTCTCGCTCTCGTTGTAATGTGGACAGGGGAAGGGAGCGGTCAGGGTAAGAGAGGGCTCACAAGGAGACAAGCCCTTGCGACACTATGCCGCAAGGGGTGAGGTGTGCCTGGGACGGTCAATGAAACGTGCTTAACACATTGATTATTAAACACTGTTTCTATTGGCTTGTAATGGGGCCAGGCGGGTGTGACAGATTGCCACAACCCTTACAGCACCAGATCATCCCACTGGGTGCTGTCATGCAAATGCCGCCCCAGCCGCTCGGAGAGCCCACGGGTGATCGTCACCATATTGGCTTCCTCGCGTTGCAGGCCATAGACCGTCAGCGGGAAGTTGAGCGGACCTTGCTGCGCCCAGATAGCCTCGTGTTCGTGCGGGGGCAGGATGCGAGCGGGTTGACCAACAGCCACCCAGCCAATCGGCACCGTGCTGCCAGGGGGCAAGGTGCTTTTCAGGTGAACCACACCATGGATACGCACTTCACTGCCGCGCCCGATGTGAGCGCCGTGGAAGATGGCAGAGCCGGTGGCAATGAAGACCTCATCCTCAAGGGTGCAGCCGACCACATGCGCTTGCGGCCCGATCAGGCAATGATTGCCGATGGTCAGCGGATGATGGTCATTGCTGCGCAATACCGCATTTTCCATGACAATGACCTGCTCCCCCAGACTGATGCGTCCCCCTTCGGCAATGATTTGCGCACCGAACAGGATGCGGCAACCCGGCCCGACATGCACATCACCACACAGTACGGCATTGGGTGCCACCCAGGCATCCGGGTGGACAGTCGGGGTATGGCCGAGATGGGTAATCAGCATACGTCAGGCTCCATGCAGGAAGGCTTGCTGCTCTTGTGGAGCAGGCTGGATTGAACATGGCTGCCAGTGTACACAATCCGGGGGAGAAGTGTTTATTCAAAGGCTTGCGGGTGTCGGCTTTCGCGGTTTTCCAAACCCGGCGTCACTCCGGCATGCCCTGATCCATGTCTTAACTGGTGAGATGGTCATTTAAGGTTTGCTTAACATTGGGGTGATATGATCATGCTGGCTCAATTGTTGGGCACATTTCTGAACCATCTCATTGCCTTTGTTGCCAGGATTCCCATGCGCATTCTCAGTCAACGTCACGCCGCAACCCTGCTGGCGGGGCTGTCCCTCACCACAGCAGTGTGGGCCAGCAAGCCGGAAGTCCTTGCTCCGGTGACGACTGGCCTGCAGACTGGTATGGCAAGCGCAACAGGGGAATGCCCTGTGCTGCAGGCCGTATCCACCAATCCCCTCCATCTCCCGTCATCCATGCTGCCACCTACGGCACCCACCACGCTGCAAGCCGGCGGGCATGAGCAGTACGCGATGGGCATGTTCTACAAGCGCGGTCTGGGCCTGCCGCGTCCCAAGGGCAAGTAAGCCGCGTCAAGGTGGGTCCCCGAGGTCCTCGCCGGACGGAGGGCGCTTTACTGGCCGGTTTCCTGAGCGGTCCGGGGTGCGGCAGGGATGCGCCAGGCCAGCAGCAAGGCCAGCAGGGTCAAACCTGAAGCTGCGGCGAAGCTGGTCTGCATGCCCAGTGCAACCTGCACCGCACTGGCATGGTTGATATCCAGGCTACCGCTGCCTGCCGCAAATACCGTGCCCAGCAGCGCGGTGCCGGTGGTCAACCCCAGATTGCGTGACAGATTGAGCATGCCGGAGGTCACCCCGCGCTGGCTTGGCACAGAGCTTGCCATGACGCCCGTGTTATTGGCCGTCTGGAACAAGGCATAGCTGGCGGTCAGCAGGACTGTGGACAGCATATAGCCGGGTAACCAAGGGTGAGGCGCGATCACACTGAGCAGTATGCCGCCTGTCAGCATGCCGGTCAGCCCCAGCCGGGTCATGCGCAGATTGCCGAAGCGGTCTACCAGTCTGCCAGCCAGATTACTGCTGAGGGCCGAAGCAACCGGACCACAAGACATCACCAGCCCTGCCAGACCATCCGGCAGGCTCAGCGCGTGTTTCAGATAGAACGGACCCACCACCAAGGTCGACATGATGACCGTAGAGACCAATCCACTCATCAGCAGACCACTGGAAAGCTGGGTATTGCGCAGCATGCGCAAAGGCACCAGCGGGCTGCTGCTGCGCCGTTCAATCTGCAGGAACAAGCCCAGCGCCAGGGTCGCCACCGCCAGCAAGAGCAGATTCAGGCGGCCCATATGGCCGCGTCCCAGCGTCATGGCCAGTGCGTAGCTACTGAGCGCGATCATCAGCACAGCGGTGCCGGCTAAATCCAGCTGCAATGGTGTCTTGTGCTGTTCAACAGGCTTCGGCAGGTAATGCCGGGCCAGCAACCAGGTCAGCACGCTGATCGGGACCAGCACCAGAAACAGCCCTCGCCAGCCGAAGTGACCGATCAAACTGCCTCCCAGCGTCGGGCCCAGCGCGGTGCCGACGGCGGAGAGCGTCCCCATCAGGCCCATGGCACGGCCACTGCGTTCTTTGGGCAGCGTTTCACTAACCAGCGCCAGTGTGTGGGCCAGCAGAATGGCGGCGCCCGCGCCCTGTAAACCGCGTGCGGCAATCAGCCAGGGCAGACTGGGGGCCAGTCCACACAGCAGTGATGCCAGCGCGAACACGATGAGGCCGATCAGCAGCAGACGGCGGCGGCCCAGCAAGTCGCCCAGTCGGCCGGCCAGGATGACCAGGCTGGTCAGGCTGAGCAGGTAGGCCAGCACCACCCACTGTACTTGCGGGAAGGGGGCAGAGAACACTTTCCCCAGTGTGGGCAGGCCGATATTGGCAATGCTGGTACCCAGAGAGGAGAGCAGCATGGCCAGCGACAGGCTGAGCAGAATGCCCCGGATCGGCGGCGCGGTGGACGTTTCGTTCATGATGATTCCTGCGTAATGAAAAGGTTTGACTGCAGTGTAGGGGCTGGCAATAGATGGCGGAAGACGCATGGTTTGCACATAATAAGTGCATTGAACGCCATGTCATTGAGGTCGCATGAACGCACCGGATTACAACCTGCTGCATACGCTGGATGTCTTGCTGCGGGAGGGCAGTGTGGCAGGGGCTGCGCGCGCCTTGCATCTCAGCCCGTCGGCCATGAGCAGGGCACTGGCCCGGCTGCGCGAGACCACCGGTGACCCGCTACTGGTGCGGGCAGGGCGGGGGCTGGTGCCGACCCCGCGTGCCTTGGCATTACGGGAATCGGTGGCACTGCTGGCGCAGCAGGTGGAGATGACGCTGCGTCCCGAACGTCCGCTGGTGCTGGCGCAATTGCAGCGCAGTTTTACCCTGCGGTGTCGCGAGGGCTTTGTGGAAGCGGTCGGGCCCGCTTTGCTGGCGCATCTGGCCACCCAAGCACCCGGTGTTCGCCTGAATTTCATGCTCAAGGTAGACAGGAACAGTGCGGCGTTGCGGGACGGTAGCGTGGACCTGGATACGGGCGTGGTGGGGGAAGACATAGCGCCCGAGCTTCGGGTGCAGTCCCTGTTCCGGGATCGGTTTGTGGTGGCCGTCCGCGCCGGACATCCGTTGCTGGCACAACCGCTGACCACGGAGCGCTATGCCGCGGCTTCACACGTGGTGGTTACCCGGGGGCAGCAATTGCATGGGCAGGTAGATAGCGCATTGGCGCAGTATGGCCTGCAGCGCCAGCATCACACCGTGGTCAGCAGCTTTGCCACTGCGCTGGCGCTGGCTCGGCGCACCGATCTGGTGGCCACTGTGCCGGAGCGACACAGCCTGTCCTTGAGCGAAGGGATGCAGATGCTGCCTTTACCATTTGAGCTGCCGGCCTTTACCGTTTCCCTGCTCTGGCACCCACGTCTCGAGGCCGACCCCGCGCACCGCTGGTTGCGGCAAGCCGTGCGGGAGGTCTGCCTGACCGCATTTCCTCAGGACAGCGCGCTGAGTGCCTCAGTGATAAAAGCGACCTAGCGTCAGGCGTACGAAACTGGCCACCAGACTGTCTCCTGCTGGCGGTACGGATGGATTCTGGTCGCAGACATCATCGTACGGAAAGCCGTAGGCCAGGCCATTGGCGCTGTAGCTATGGAAGGCTTCTGCCCAGGGGTTGTAGCAGGTGCCGTCTGCATAGAACTGGTTGGCCTCACTGGCGCAGGTGCTGTCATCCAGGCTGGTGGTAACCGTACCTGCCGCATTGATGATCATGCCACGGTTAAATGCGGCCGCCAGCATTTTTCCCACATTCAGCTGGGCGGTGCCACCACTCGCCAGTGAATTGGCACATTGCCAGATGTCCGCGCTGCTGGTGGGCAGACCATTATCCGCCGAGATGTAGAACGCCGGTGCCAGGGACGGGGTCGCTTGCAGCGCGGTGACCAGCTCGGCCATGGTGTAACTGCCCGCGTAGAAGGCCAGTGCGCCCGCTGGATAGCCGGTGGGGGCCGTGGGGGCATTGGGATATTGCAAGGGATATGCCACGCCGGTATAGCTACCCGTGCTCAAGTCTGTCGTGACCAGCGGTGTGGTTTGCCAGGCGACAGCCGCTTGCTGGATGACCGTGTCAAAGTAAGCGTTCAGTGTAGCCGGTGGCTGGCTGCTGCCGCTCAGGGTATCGGGCGAGAGGCCGCGCAGGTAGGTGATGCTGGTGGGGTAGGCCTCACTGGCTGCTGCAGGCGGGGCAAGCAAGGCTGCCGTGCCACCACACGGCGAGGGCATGTTGGCAATGTCTTGCAGGACATGGGCGCGACTGGTGTTGTACTGACCCTGGGTGGGGTAGGGGGACTCGCCAACCGGTGTGGCTTGCAGCCAGATCGGGAAGCCAAACTGGTTGACCTGGGTCGGGTTGCCGTTGAAATTGCCCTCACTATCGTAAGAGAACTCAATCCAGTCATACAGGCAGAGCGAGCCCCCCACGCCGGTGCCGTTGCCGAACACCGGTGCGGTATAGCCCGTCACGGTGTTGCCACTGCCCTGTACCGTAAAAGGCAGCCTGGGAACGCCAACCGAGAAATACACCCGGCCGCTGAACGCCTGGGTGCCTGTACCCAGGGTGGGAATGGTGGTGGTGTTGATATTGCCCAGTGGCAGGATCAGATTGCTGCCTACGCTCACGGCCATGCTCCAGTCTGCCCAGTCCAGCGGGTAGTTGATGGACAAGGCATCCTGGGCTGCCGGGCTCAATTCGCTCATGTCAGGAAACGTGCCTGCAGTCTGCGTGTTGTCTTTGAGCGACATCAGCTGTGGCGCACCATTGGCGTCCATGTAGTAGTAGAGACTGCCGACCAGCCCTAGCACATAAACATAGACCGGGGTATCCACAGGCAGATCAGTCTGTGTCAGATCAATGATCAGTTGAGACGGGATGGTTGTGCTCGACATGGGGGCTCCGGGTATCTAAAGGTACGGGCAAGGTTACCCTGTCATGCTAGCAATTGCGGTGCAGGATGCAGTGGCCATTCGGTCAGGGTGAGCCATGATGTGCACATGCCTTGAGCGGCTGCTTGGCTTGGCGGGCCGTCTATCCGTAGACGGACGGATGTATGCGTTTGTATTTTTTTTAGGATAATGTACTAATATGCATGCAGGGCAAGACGTATGAATATTGCATTGCCAT
The DNA here is from genome assembly GCF_012641365.1 of Leeia aquatica. NCBI lineage: Bacteria > Pseudomonadati > Pseudomonadota > Betaproteobacteria > Neisseriales > Leeiaceae > Leeia > Leeia aquatica. Next base: position 426,687 of record NZ_JABAIM010000002.1, on the reverse strand, counting down.
ACCCAGTCAAGCGAGAACGGCCATGAGCATGATGCTGTCAGCGTTTACCGAGCCACCCCGCTCCGAGCGGCATCCCCATTCCCCTGGGGTGCGGCCCTGTGTGGAGTCGTCGGCGCGGTCGCTGCTGGGGTTGCCGGAAGAGGCCCTGTTTCTGGGCTACGTGGTGCAATATGCTGAGAGTGGTGAGTTTGTTTGCCGCTGGGATGAGCGCTTGTACCGGTCACAGGCCATCGCAGTGGCCGGGGTCGAACAGGCATTGCGCTATGGCAGCCAGCTGCTGGCGGCGATTGATGCTGCCCAAATCGAACAGACCACCTGTATCGGCATGCTGTTTTCCCATGCCGGGCAGTACTACCTGTCCAGGACGGACAGGGCTCAGCACGGCTAGCCGTGTGTCAGGCCAGCGCCAGTCGGCCTTGCTGCTCCAGATGACGCTGGCGTAGCCACAGAAACAGGGGCAAGGCCAGCGAGACGCCTACCATCAGCCCCAATGCCGCCCGCCAAGGCTGCCGCATGCCAATGCGCCGACCCTCTGCGACCATGAAGCTGACACAGCAGACCGCTGAGCAGACCACATCGGCAGCGAAAAAACGGCTAATGTCATTGACCCACAGCTGCTGCAGGAAGTACGGGATGTCGAGACCGTGTGCTTGCACAAAAGGGAAGAAATGGGCCAAAGGCCACACGGTTCCTGCCACACACAGCATCAGGTAGACATGGCGCATGAGCATGCTCTGGAAGACTGACGGAACGACAGTTTAACAGAGGGCGGGATGTGCCTGTCAGCTGTTCAATGTGTCAGCGCCTGCATCGGTATCTGAACGGTAAAGCAGGTACCACGCCCTTCCGGGCCATCTCCGAGCTGGATGCTTCCCCCCAGTCGCTGGCAGGCGGCTTTGACAATGGCCAGTCCAAGCCCTGTGCCAGGCTGGGTGTTGTCGGCCACCCGATAGAAGCGCTCAAAGATGCGTACCCGGTCAGCCAGCGGGATGCCGGGGCCATTATCGCTGACCTGCAATTGCCAATATGCGCCTTCCAGGTTGAGCGAGACGGCGATGGAACCGCCTTCCTGCACATAGCGGATGGCATTGCCGATCAGGTTGTCGATGATGGATTGCAAGGCATCCCGTTCCACCGTCACCCACAGCTGGTCCGGGGCCTGCAGGGAGAGTTCCTGAGCCTTGCGCTCTGCCAGTGGGAAGAGCTGGGCGAGCGAGAGGCGCAAGAGCTGCGCCACATCCAGCTGCTGCGCAGGACGAGGGGCATGGTCGGTCTCCAGCTGGGCCAGCTGCAACAACTGACCAATCAGATGGGAGGCCCGATGGGCCGCATGCTCCAGATGCAGTTTTGCTTGCTGGCGAGTGTCATCATCCGTCGCACTCGCCAGCACGTGGGCCTGAGTGGAGATGACGGCCATCGGGGTACGTAGCTCATGCGCCGCGTTTTGCACAAAAGCCCGTTCCTGGTCCATTTTGCCGCGCAGCTGACAGAGCAGGGTGTTGAGCGCATTCGACATCGGCTCCAGCTCGCTATAGCGTGCGGCTTCTTCCAGAGGCCGCAGGTCGTCGGGCTTGCGCTCGGCGATACGCTGGCTCCATTGCCGCAGTGGCCGGATGCCGCCACTCACGGCGATGAACATCGGGATCAGCTGCACCAGAAAGGCGACCATCAGGTAAATCCAGATGTCCTTGCCCAGCATCCACAGCAAGCGCAAGTCCGTAACCGAGGTCAGCCCCAGGCGGATACGCCATGGGCCTTTGGTGACCTGGAGAACATCAAAGCTGGCATCGCCAATCTGCAAGCGATGGTTGCCATCGATCAAGTCCGTATCCGGCAGCCGGTAGCTTCTGCCAAGGTTGAGCAGCATGCCGGCTGTTTCGTGTTTGACCTGCCAGAGCAGGACCGCATCATCTGCCGTATTGGGGGTCAGCGCTTCCAGCAGTTTCTGCTGGGCCAGAATGCGGCTACAGATCACCTCGATCGGCGCTTTATCGTCGATCTGGGCCACCACGCTTTGCATGGCCATACTGACCTGTTTCAAGGGGGGGGCTTCGTTTTGTATCTCCAGATAGCCCACCAGAATCAGGATGGGCCAGAGCAGGAAAACAGACAGCAGCAGCCCCACCAGCACCCGTCGGCGCAGGCTGGGCAGGCGCCATTGACGCACACTGGCCCTGAGACGGGACCAGATGCTGGCACGGCGCTCCGGATGGTGGGCGACGGGGATCAGAGGACAGTCCTCGGGCGTGGAAAGTGTTATTTTACCAGCATGTAGCCAATGCCACGCAGGGTACGGATCCGCTCCGCACCGATCTTGCGGCGCAGGTTGGAGAGGTGGACCTCCAGCGTGGCGAAGTCCACCGGATCACCCAGCGGCTCCAGCCGCTGTGAGAGCGCGCCCTTGGCCACCACACTGCCCGCATCCCGTGCCAGCTCTTGCAGCAGCTGGAATTCCCGACGCGACAATTCCACCGGTTCACCCGATAACTGGACCAGGTGACGGCGCGGATGAATTTCCAGCTCGCCAATGCGCCACACTTCGCTGCTTTGCTGGGCATAGCGCCGTTGCACGGCCCGGATGCGTGAAATCAGTTCAGCCACCGCAAAGGGTTTGACTACAAAGTCATCGGCACCGCCATCCAGCCCGTCCAGCCGATCCTGCAGGCCATCCCGTGCGGTCATCACAATGATGGGCACGGTCAATTCCTGTTTGCGCCAGCGGCGCAGCAAGTCAAAGCCGCTGCCATCCGGCAAGGTCAGGTCCAGCAGCACGCAGGCGTAGTCCGCCATGTTGATGGCATTGCTGACATCAGCAATGCGGCGTAGCCATTCGCTGGTAAAACCCTCGGACTTCAGCGCCTGTTGCAGCGCCATGCCAAGGTCAAAGTCGTCTTCAATAATGAGTAAATGCATGACGTGCAGTGTAGGCGGGTTTGCCTAATGGTAACCAAAGAGCATCTGGTCAACGGTTGTCAGTGTAGGGCGCGCATTCGCCGGTGAACAGCGGGGCCGACGTACGGTTACTGCGCTTGATAACCACCCAGCATGCGATCATAACTGCCATCCTTGACCAGTTGGCCATAGGCCTTGCGCAGCCGGTCAAGGATGTCGGGAGCGGTGCCCTGGCTGGCTGCCAGGTAGAGTTCGGCACGAAACGGCAGGTCCAGAATGGGCAGAAGCTGGTCACAACGCTGGCCGGTTTGCTGGCAAAAGCCCACCAGACCCAGGGTGGAACTGGGGATCAAGTCGACCCGGCCCGCTTGCAGCTTGCGCAGATTATCAAAAGGGGTGGGCGCCTCCTCCAGACCAGGCCCTGTGCCACTGGCATAAGCAAAGCCCTGATCCCGCAGCCAATTGGCCCGTACATCGCCCTTGACCACGCCGATCCGCCAGACCTTGGCATCCTCCAGCCGCTCAAGCTGGATGTCTCCCCGGCTACCCAGGCGGAATAGTGAATACTGGATTGTGAGCAAACGCCCGATCCATTGATATTGGCTTTCCCGTATGGGGGTTCTGGCGATTGAAAAAATCAGGACATTCGGCTGGGTTGTGGCCATCAGCTCGGCCCGGGCCCACGGCACCATGCTCAGCCGGTATGAATAGCCTGCCCGGTGCAGCAGACGTTCTACAAACTCGGCACCCGCCCCCCGAATCTGGCCTTGCTCCAGATATTGCAAGGGCGGGCCTTCCTCGGTGACGACCTCCAGCAGGGTGGCGTGCGCGGGCAGCGTCCACCATAGCAGGCACATGCAGAACACCATGCGCAGCATCTGCCCTCCTGTTTGACCTGGGGTGGTCATGAAACGATTAATGGTGTGGTGGCTTTTGTTTCTTCAGTTGCAGGCCGCGTATCAGCAGCATCAACAGCAAAAGCAGGGTCATGCTGCCTTGCAAGATGTCCGCGACACCATTGCGCCATGCCTGGCTGCTCTGTATGGCCAGCCACAGTGGGCGACCAACCAATGCATTGAGCAGTGTCAGAATGAAGAGTAGCAGAAACGGTATATCTGTGAATGCGGAGCGTGATGGGGTAGACATGGCGTACCTCAGGCAGGGATAGTCCGATTATGCCAATGGGTTGTTGATTTGCCTATCCCTGCCGCGCAATGGGGCAGGGCAACGCTGTGCGGTTTTGCAAAATGATCAAGGTGCTTTGTAAAACTTGCATATAGCAATGAAAATTATTATCATTCGTGACATGGATCAAGTACGTCAGCCCCAAGTCAATACCCAGGCCCCCGCGACACGGCCCGCGCTACCCATGCTGGATAGTAAGGCGCTGTTTGCTGCATCACGGGAGGTGCTGATTGAGCATCGGGGGGAACGTTACCTGCTGCGCTGGACGCGCAATGACAAATTGATCCTGACCAAGGTGCCCTGAGCACCCTTACACAACGCCTAGCCAGCCCGCTGTAGTACCAGCCAGCCCGCCACGCGATATGCAATATGACGGCACGACCGTCATCGGGGGGTATATGGCTGTAAAGGATAGCTGGCCGCTGGCCGGATTGATGCTGGCTGCTGCAGTGCCAGCGCTTGCAGATGAAGCGCCGGTAGTCGCATCGCCGGGCAGTGTGAGTGTGGTGGCTAACCGTGTGGCCACCGATGCAGAAGACACGGCGACCAACGTCAGTCTGGTGCCTCGCAGTGAGCTGGACCGCCGCCAGGTGGTCAACACCAAGGATGTCTTCAAGCTTGAACCTAATGTCAGCCTGCCGACGGAGCTGATCCGGCGCGGCAATGGCAGTGTCACCATCCGTGGTATTGAAGGCAACCGGGTATTGATGCTGGTGGATGGGGTCCGGCTGCCGGATGAATATCGGGGTGGTGGCTCGGCCATTTCCGGACGTGACCTGCTGGACCCGGACAGTCTGGCCGGGGTGGAGCTGGTCAAGGGTCCGTTCTCCGGAGCCTATGGCAGTGATGCCATGGGCGGTGTGGTGGCTTTGCGCACCTTGCGGCCCGAAGATGTCGCCACCGAACCCGGCAAGGTGGCATTCCGTGCCAAGGCCAGCTTTGATGGCCAAGACCAGCGCAAGGGGCTGAGTGCGACGCTAGCTTGGCGCAACCAGGACTGGGCGACGCTGCTGCAACTGGTTCGCCGTGAAGGTGAGGAACGGCAAAATCAGGGCAGCAACGATGCCAGCGACCTGACGGCCAAGAGCAAGCGCACGACACCCAACCCGCAAGACTGGAACAGTACGGGTATTTTGGCCACGCTGGAGCGCAATCTGGGGCAGGGGCATCGTCTCTCCCTGACACTGGATCACTTCCGTCGCTATAGCCAAACCAATTTGCTGTCAGAACGCGGGGTGGCAGCAGGTGGCGGCCCGGTCATCAACATTCTGGACAGCCAAGGCGATGACCGCAGTGAACGCAGCCGCCTGGGCTTGGGCTATGAATACGATGGCAATACCGCATTGTTCGACCACCTCAAGCTCAATACCTATATCCAGCAGCTGCGCTTTCATGAAACCGCCAGCGAACGGCGCAGCAATAACCGTCTGCGACTGACCGACAGCCGTTTCGAGCAGGACATGCTGGGCATGGATGTGCAGTTCCAGAAGGGCCTGCAGTGGGGCTCGGTCAGCCATGATCTGGTTTATGGTCTGGATGTCAGCCGCACTGAAACTCGCCGTCCGCGCGACCGCTCGGAAATCAACCTGGCTACTGGCACGATCAACAAGACCGTGGCAGGCGAAACCTATCCGAGCAAGATTTTCCCGGATGCTCAGGTGGATCGCATCGGTGTCTTCATGCAGGACGCCATCGCCCTGAGCGATCGTTTCACGCTGCAACCGGCACTTCGCTACGACCGCTATCGCCTGAGACTGTCGCCCGATGCCGATTTTGCGCGTGCCAATACCTCGGGGCAGAAGGTTCAGGACTACAGCGACAGTGCCTGGACCCCCAAACTGGCAATGCAGTGGAAGCTGGACCCACACCTGACCCTGTTTGGGCAACTGGCAGCAGGCTTCCGCAACCCGCCGTATGACGCCACCGCGACGGCGTTTGTCAATGCGGCCGGACAGTACGAGATTTTCCCCAATGCGGCGCTGAAGGCTGAGCGCAGCAAAGGCATGGAGCTGGGCTTGCGCGGACAGTGGGACAGTGTGTCCTTCTCCGCGACGGCTTTTCAGACCCGCTACCGCGATTTCATTGAAGCGGTGCCGCTGAACAAAGGGGATACCAACGGCAACGGTATTTCCACGGAATACCGCAACGAGAACATCGGCCGGGTGCGCACCCGAGGGCTGGAACTGCGGGCCGACTGGGCCTTCATGCGCAACTGGACGTTACGCACGGCCTATGGCTACACCCGTGGCCAGTCGGAAGACAATGGCGCACCACTCAATTCGGTTGATCCCGCCAAGTTCACGCTGGGCCTGGCGTATGCCAATGCCGACTGGGGGCTGGGTCTGGACTGGGTACATGTTGATGCCCAACGTCGGGTCGCCGATGCGACCGGCTCGCAGCCGGTGGTGTATTACCGCACACCATCCTTCAACACACTGGACCTGAGTGGCCACGTCAATCTCGGCAAGCAGACCACCCTGCGCTTTGGCATTTACAACCTGACCAACCGCAAGTACTGGCTGTGGTCGGACGTGCGCGGTGTGGCGGCCAATAGCACGGTGCTGGATCGCTACACCCAGCCTGGCCGCACCTTTGCCGTATCGCTTGAAGCCCGCTTCTGATTGAACCTGAACTGGCTGCTTCGGTGGCCCGGCTACCCCGTCCGTCAACGGGGGATCGCTTTTGGAGGGGAACAACATGACACAGACCCTGAACGGTGCAGCCCTGCTGCAAGCCTGGCAAGACCTGCTGGCCAGCGGTGCCAAGCTGCGCCAGCGTGATGCCGCCGAGAAACTGGGCGTGAGTGAAGCCGAGCTGGTAGCGGTGATGCCGGGCAGCTGTCGGCTGAAGTCGGACTGGACTGGTTTGCTGGGGCGCTTTCACCAGCTGGGCGAAGTGATGGCACTCACCCGCAATGATGCGGCAGTGCATGAGAAAGTGGGCCAGTACGGCGAGCTGAAGGGCAGCGCTGAAGTCGGGCTGACCCTGGGGGTGATCGACCTGCGCATTTTCTTCAGCCACTGGTATTGCGCATTTGCACTGACCGAGCCCAAGGGCGAGGGCGAGCAACATAGCTTGCAGTTCTTCGATCGCCACGGTGAAGCGGTACACAAGGTGTTTCAGCGCGCAGGCAGCGATGCCGTGGCCTGGCAGGCGCTGGTGGATGAATTCACCGAATTCGATGGTGAAGCGCTGCAGTTCGAGCCCGTCGTCGCCAAAGCAGGCGAAACACCGGACGAGTCGATCGACGTGGCTGGTTTCCAGCAAGGCTGGAAGGACCTGACCGATACCCACCAGTTCTTTGGGCTGACCCGCCGTTTTGAGGTATCCCGCCGTCAAGCGCTGCGCTTTGCGCCAGAGGGTTTTACCTGGCGGGTGGGCGCGGATGCGCTGGATCGGGTGTTGCGTACCGCAGCAGAACGCAGTCTCCCCATCATGGTGTTTGTCGGTAATCGCGGCATGATCCAGATCCACAGCGGACCAGTGCAGCGCATCGAACCGATGGGTCCGTGGATCAATGTGCTGGACCCCGGCTTTAACCTGCACCTGCGGCAGGACGCCATCGCCGAGGCCTGGGTGGTACGCAAGCCGACCGATGACGGCATTGTCAGTTCGCTGGAGTTGCTGGACGGTGAGGGCGGCATCATCGCGACCCTGTTTGGCGAGCGCAAGCCCGGCCAACCGGAGCTGGAAGGCTGGCGCGCATTGCTCGATGAACTGCCACAGGAACTGAGCCATGCTGCGTAAACTGCTGCTGACCGGGCTGCTGCTGGGCAGCCTGCCTACCATGGCGGCGGAGCGCATCGTTGCGCTGACGCCCGATATGGCCGAGCTGGTGTGCGCACTGGGGCGTTGCAACGAGCTGGTCGGGCGTGATCGCAACGCCCTCAAACCTGCAACGCTGCGCAAGGTGCCGGTGATCGGTTTTTCCCGGGCGTTGACGGTGGAGCCGATCATCAAGGCCAAGCCCACGCTGGTACTCGGCAGCGAGCTGGCGCAGCCCCCTGTCATCTGGCAGCAGCTGCGTGACATGGGCGTCAATGCGCATCTGCTGGGAACAAAGCCGGATGGCAGCGATTTCCCGGCGCTGATCCGGCAGACCGGGCAGTTGCTTGGGCGCGGTGAGGCTGCGGAGCAGTTGGCGCAGCGCTGGCAGCAGGGCATGATAGCGGTAAATGCCAAAGGACGACGTTTCCTGATTAGCTACGACGGGACCATGATTGCCGGCCGGGATACGGCGGCAGACCTGCTGATTCGTGCTGCTGGCGGCGTCAATGTGGCAGGCCAGTGGAGCGGTATGACTCGCCTCAACCGGGAGGTGTGGCAGGCATTGCAGCCCGATGTGGTGATTGTGGCGCGCCACAACCGGCCTGTGTACGGTTCGCTGGAGGCGCTGGCGGCACGGCCAGAGCTGGCAGACACGCCTGCCGTCAAACAGCACAAGCTGTTCGAGATGGATGTGCTGGATGTATTTGCCGTTGGGCTGAATAGCCCGGCCGTGGTTCGTCGTCTGCAGGCTCTGTGATGACGACCCTCGCTTGGGCCGCGGTTCAGAAGGTACGTTTGCCGGGTATGCCACAAGCGTTGGCATTGCTCGGCAGTGTACTGCTTCTGCTGTGGGCGGCAGGTCAGGGCGGGGAGGGCTGGGTCTGGCCAGACTGGCAAGACCCACTGCTGCGGCACATTCGGCTTCCGCGCATGGCCTCAGCCTTGCTGGTCGGTGCTGCACTGGCTGCCAGTGCCGCTGCCTTGCAAGCCATTTTCCGCAATCCGATGGCGGACCCTGGTCTGCTGGGCACCAGTGGCGGGGCTGCTTTGGGCGTGGTGCTGTTGCTGGTGACGGCAGGCACCGGCAGCATGGTGGCGCTGTCGTTGCCGCTGGTGGCGTTTGGTGGCGGCGTGCTCACCACCTTGTTCATCCTGCTGCTGCATCGCTGGGTGGGTGGTGGTACCGGGGGTTTGCTGCTGATCGGCCTGATGGTGGGGGCGGCCTGCGGCGCGGGTATAAGCCTGTTGCTGTTTCTGTCCGATGATCTGGCCTTGCGTGGCGCCATGGCCTGGCTATCCGGCAATCTGTCCGCCGCTCGTTTCAGCGATTACCTGCCCGCGCTGGCATGCGTGGTGCTGGGTTTGCTGCTGCTGTGCTGGCAAGCGCGTAATCTGGATGTACTGCTGCTGGGGGATGATGCAGCCCAATTGCTGGGGGTGGAAGTCAGCCGGGTGCGCGCGTTGACCATTGTGGGGACGGCGCTGTGCATCGGCGCGGCGGTCGCCTTGGCCGGCATTATTGGCTTTATTGGCATTCTGGTGCCCAACGGAGTGGCGTTGTTTAGTGGGGGCAGTCGGCGTCGGCTCATTCTCTTGTCAGCATGGGGTGGCGCGCTGTTGCTGCTGGTGCTGGATACTCTGGCGCGTACCGTGGCTTACCCGCTGGACCTGCCGGTGGGTATTCTGGTGAGCTTTATCGGGCCGCCGTGCTTTGTACTGTTACTGTGGCGGCAGCAACGTCGCAAGGAGGCCGCATGATACCCATCACCCTCGGCTGGCAACTGGACACGGTTACCGTGGCGCGTGGTGGCAAACCGGTGCTGCAAGGGGTCAGTTGCCAGATTCAACCGGGACGGCTGACGACGCTGCTGGGCTGCAACGGTGCAGGCAAAACCAGCCTGCTGCGGGTATTGGCAGGCTTGTTGCCAGTGGCGGTCGGTCGGGTGGACTATCAGGGGCAGCCCCTGTCCCGCCTTGATGCGGTGCAGCGGGCACGGGAGATGGCCTGGGTGGCACAGCATCCGGACTACTCGCTACCCTTCACGGTGCTGGAGTACGCAGCACTGGGGCGCCACCCGCACCGCGACAGCTGGACACCTTTACCGCCTGCGGACCGGCAGCTGCTGGAGCACGCCTTGCAGCAGGTGGAGCTGCTGCCCTTGATGCACAAGCCTTTGTCGCGCCTGTCTGGTGGCGAGCGCCAGCGCGCGGCACTGGCAAGGGCGCTGGCGCAGCAGACGCCGTGTCTGTTGCTCGATGAGCCGACCAATCATCTGGACCTGAAACATCAACATGCCTTGCAGCGCTTGTTGCAAAAGCTGGCCCGGACAGGGCGCACGGTTGTGCAGGTACTGCATGATCTTGAACTGGCCGCCCGTTATTCTGATGAGGTTGCTTTGCTGGCAAACGGCCAGCTGCTGGGCTGGGGTCGACCCGAGGCGGTCTTGCTGCCCGGGCCGCTGCAGCGTGCCTATGGGGTGGTGCTGACACCAGAGATCGGTACCGGACACGGCATGCGGTTCACCGTGGGCGCACTGGCCTGACTGGGCTGTCCACTCGTCCAGTTGATCTTGCTTTTTCTGCAGCAGATTACCATACCAAAGCATGCAGGCCGGTTTAGCCTGTGGATCCGCAAGGAGCCATGCTTTGGAACACAATCAAGTCGGGACGGTATGTTCCCCTGCATTGCAGTGGGTTACCGATCAGCTGACCCAAGGGGTGTTGGTGCTGGATGAAGCACAAGTGTGCTATCTGAACGCCCCGTTGCGTGAATGGCTGGCATCCTTGGGTATCCCGGTAGGCCCCGGCCATTCGCGGGCTGACTTCATCAGTGCGTTGAGTGAACCGGATAGTCAGGGCAATGTGCAGCTCAGCCTGGCCGGGGCACCAAATTTGTGCCTAACCGCCCGGATGGGAGAGCAGGCGGGCCAGCAGGTTTTGCTGATGGCCTTGCCGCAAGCTGCGCCCCGGCAAGGCTGGGCCGACCCTATGCTGGCGGCTGCTCCGGTGGGCTTGCTGCTGGTGGATGACGGTGGTCATATCCTGCAAGCCAACCCGGCGATCGAGACCATGTTTGGTTTCGAAGCCGGCAGCCTGACCGGGCAGTTGATTGAAGTGTTGCTGCCTGAACGCTATCGCAATGGACATGCAGGCATGCGCACCATGTACTCCGTCCAGCCTGAGGCACGCCGCATGGGGGTGGGGCGCGAGCTGTTTGGGCGCCGTGCCGATGGCAGCGAGTTTCCGCTGGAAATCGGTCTGGCCCCCGTGCAGACCCCTTCTGGGCAGGGGGTGCTGGCCTCGGTGGTGGACATCAGCGAGCGGCGCAAGATTGAGCACTCTTTCCGTGACCTGGTACAGGCTGCGCCCTATGGGGTGCTGGTGGTCAGCCAGGATGGCTGCATCCGCTTCCTGAACCATCTGGTGGCGCAGGCGTTTGGCTACCGAACCGACGAGCTGCTCGGGCAAGCCGTCGAAATCCTGATTCCGGAACGCCATGTGGCGGGGCACCCTCCCTTGCGTACCGCGTACAGCCGTGCGCCTCGGCATCACCGCATGGGCATGGGGCGTGACCTGATGGGGCGACACCGCGATGGCAGCGAGTTTCCGGTGGAAGTCGGCCTGGCGCCGCTGGTGTGGGATGGTCAGCAGATGGTGATGGCGGTGGTCACCGATATCTCAGCCCGCAAGCGGGTTGAGGATTCATTGCGGCAAGCCAATGCCCATCTGGAGCAATTCACCTACGTGGCCTCGCATGACCTGCGCTCCCCCCTGCAAGGTATTGGAGACTTGGCAGAGTGGATGCAGGAGGACCTGCAAGCCGGCGAATACGACAAACTGGGCAACAATCTGGAGCGCATACGCAGCCGGGTGGCACGTATGGGGCGGGTGATTGATGACTTGCTGACCTATGCGCGGGCCGGCAAAGCCAGTACCGAGCTGGTACTGGTTGATCCCCAGGCATTGCTGGACAATATTCTGGAGATGAGCCCCATACCTGAGGGCTTTGTGCTGGAGCGGGATATCCGCGTCAGTCCGTTTCCGGGCGCACGCACCCCGCTGGAAACGGTGCTGCGCAACTTGATCAGCAATGCCATCAAACACCATGACCGGTCACAAGGACACCTTCGCTTACGGGTGACGGAGGAAGACGCCTACTGCTGTTTCCGCCTGGCAGATGATGGGCCAGGCATCCCTGAGGCCAGTCTGGAACGTATTTTCATGCTGTTTCAGACCGCCTCTGCCTCGGCCCGGCAAGGCTCAGGCATCGGGCTGGCCATTACCCGTCGGCTGGTGGAGAGCCACGGCGGACGGATTGAAGTGCATACCGGTGTCGCCGGTGAAGGGCGGGGCGCGGAGTTTCGTTTCTGGTGGCCGCGCTTTCAGCAGCGTGTACAAACAGGGAGTACGCAGTGAATCTCGATATTCTGTTGGTCGAAGATGATGATGTGGCTGCCGAGGCGGTGTTGCGCAGTTTACGCAAATACAATCTGAACTGCACAGTGGTTCTGGCAGAAGATGGTCAGGTCGCGCTGGATATTCTGCGAGGGCAGCATCCTGAGCGGTCGATCAAGCGCCCCATGCTGGTGCTGCTGGACCTCAACATGCCGCGGTTGAATGGGTTTGAGTTTCTTGAAGAGACCCGAAATGATCCTGACCTGAGTAACCTGATTGTGTTTATTTTGACCACTTCGGATGCCGACACCGACAAAACCCGTGCTTATCACCATCATGTTGCGGGGTACATGGTGAAGTCGGCAGTGGGCCCCCAGTTTAGCCGCTTGGCACGCCTGCTGGATGAATATCACGGTAGTGTGAGTGTGCTATGAATCCCTCTAATGAGCTGCCGCGGCTGCGCATCCTCATCGTCGATGACGACGATGTGGATCGTGAGCGTCTGACGCGGCTGCTCAACCGTTCCTCACGCGATGCGGATGTTACCGAAGCCAGCTCCGGTGAAGAGGCGCTGTCCCGCCTGATCAGCGGGGTATTTGATTGTGTGGTGCTGGACTATCAGCTGGGTGACATCAACGGCATGGAACTGCTGCCTAGCCTGCAGGGCAAGCTGGGGCCGGATTTCCCGGTGATCATGGTCACCGGGCTGGGTGACGACAATATTGCAGCCGAGGCCATGCGCCGAGGGGTGTTCGACTACCTGACCAAACACCAGATTGATGCGGAGAGGCTGCTTAATGCCATCGACAATGGTCTGCACCACCAGAAGCTGATGCAGGAGGTGGCGGAAGCCGAGCAGAAACTGCGGCGGATGAGCCTGTACGACCCGCTGACGGGCTTGCCGAACCGCAACCTGTTTTTTGATCATCTTGAGAATCTGTTTTTTGCGGCGTCACGCAGTACCTCGCGCAACAGCTTTGCCCTGTTCCTGCTGAACCTGAATCTGTTCAAGGAGGTCAATGACCGTTTGGGGCATGAGGCTGGAGATCAGTTGCTGGTCGAGGTGGCGAGACGATTGCAGTCTGTCGCCCGCCCGAGCGACTTGTTTGCCCGCCTGGGCGGGGATGAGTTTGCCGCTACCCTGGTGGAAATGGAGACACCGGAAGATGCGGTGCAGCTGGCCGAGAAAATCTGCAGCGTCATCCGTCAGCCGATCGCGGTGGGTGGCGAGGTGGTCAGCATCGACATCTCCATCGGCATCGTGTTCTACCCACACAATGGGAATAACCGGCGCGACCTGCTGACCCAGGCCGACGATGCGATGGCGGCGGCCAAGCATGGCAGCCGGGGTTACATGCTGTACAGCGACCTGCGACCCAGCGGCGGGCCGCAGCCCAGCCCGGTGTTGCTGGCGCATCGCTTGTCCGAAGCGCTGGAGCGGCAGGAGCTTTTCCTGCACTACCAGCCGAAGATCAGCCTGCAAGATGGTCAATTGGTGGGGGTGGAGGCGCTGGTACGGTGGCGCACGCGGGAGGGGGTGAATATTTCGCCTGCAGAGTTCATCCCGGTGGCAGAGCGGGCGTCCATCATCCATCCGCTCAATGACATGATTTTCGAGCAGGCCATGCAGCAGGCGGTACAGTGGCGTGCGCAGGGCTGGCAGTTCCCGGTGTCCGTCAACCTCTCTGCCCGGTTGATCGACGATGCCCAGTTCCTGACCCGTCTGACCAGTCGGCTGTACGAGCTGGGCTTGCCCCCCGAAGCCTTGGTGATCGAGCTGACCGAAACGGCGCTGATCGCCAATCCCAATCAGGCCATGACGGTACTGGAAGCCTTCCGCAGCAACCAGCTGGCCATTTCGGTCGATGACTTTGGTGCAGGCTATACCTCCCTCGGCTATTTGCGGGAAATGGACATCGCCGAGATCAAGATTGACCAGATGTTTGTGCGGCAACTGCAGGCGGGCAGCCGCGATGCCTCCATCGTGCGCTCGGTCGCCGCACTCGGCAAGGGCTTTGGGGTGCATGTGACCGCAGAGGGGGTGGAAGACCCGTCACAATGGGCCTTGCTGCGGGCCCTGGGCTGCGATCATGGGCAAGGCTACAGCATTGCCCGGCCCATGCCTGCCGAGGCCTTTCCCCAGTGGTGGCGCAAGTGGCAGCAGGAACATCAGCAGCAGCCGCCGTTTACGGCGAGTTGAACGGACTGCGCCGGTACAGCGCTTCTTCGCTCCAGGGTACAAACCGCAGGGTGACCCGGCTGGGCAGCCGGACCTGCAAGCGGGTGATCCGGGTGAAGTGGTGCATGAACAGCCACTCCCGGCTTTGCAGGGTCAGCGTATCGCCTTGAACGCTCCGGTCAAACAGCAGATCACGCGGCTGCATCCGCTCGGGAACCCTTTGCTCTCCATGGTAGCCTGTACTGCCGTTCTCGCCTGATATGTCCAGCATCAGCTGGCTGAGCTGATCGTCGCGGACGACATCCTGCTTCTCGCAGTTGCAGTGAATTATGATATGGCGGATACCGTTCAGCGGCTCGAGCTGCCGGGCCTCTGCGGTCAGCAGAAAATCACCGGAAACCGTATGTTCTGGCGTGGGCAGAACAACATCTGCGGTACTGGCGGGCGGCGCAGTGTGGTTAGCCTGATCCTGGCAAGCCGCCAGCAGCAGGCATAGTAAGGGAATAATTCGGTTCATTCATGCATTTTGCATGAAAGTCTCTGCGGCAGCCAGCTGAGCTGCGCTCCACTGATAACCCACACAGGGGATGCGGTTGCCGTCTGGTGCTTCCCACACGGATTCGCCCTCACAGCGTGCGCCGATGGCTTGATAAAACTGCTGGGCGGCATGATTCTGTGTGGTGGTCCACAGGTACAAGCCCTGGCTGGGATCATCCTGCTGGCACATCGCAGCAATAGCCTGCATCAGCTGCCTGCCGATACCACGGCCTTGCCAGTGACGCAGCACATGCAGGTTATCCAGATAGTGCCCCCGCGCCGGGTCATGTTGCAGATAAAGGCAGGCAAAGCCAATGGCGAGCCCATCCGCTTCTACCAGGCATACCCGCTGACTTGGGTCGATCTGTGCCATGCGCTGCTGCCAGCATTGCAAGCGGTCAGCGTGAACATGATGGGTCAGCCACGCTGCCGACAGTTGCCCGGCATAGGCATGCTGCCAGTTATCGGCATGCAGGCGGGCAATCACCGGATACTCGGCGGGCAGAGCCGGTCGTATCTGCAACGAAGATTCAGGCATGAAGGTTCCGGTACTGGCCCCCGCAGGGGCCGGTACTAAGCGAGAGGGTTACAGGCGGAACTGCTTGACTGAGAGCTGCATGCGCTCCAGTACCCGGTTGAGTTTGGCAAATTCGTCACGGGTGGCTTCCACTGCATGCAGGGTGGAGTCGGTCAGTGATACCACTTGCGAGACATCTTGCGAGATGCTGCCCATGGCCTGGCTTTCTTCATGCGCCGCGTTGGCGATGCCATTGACCTCGGTCACGGTCAGCTGCATATGGGTGTTGATAGTCTGTAGCGACTGGCGGGCTTCCTCCACCTTCTGCACGCTGTCTTCCACCTGTTGCGCACCGCTCTGCATGCTGCTGACCGCTTGCTCGGCATCTTGCCGAATCTTGCCGATCAATTCATCGATCTGCCCGGTGGCCGAGGTGGTGCGTTCCGCCAGCTTGCGTACTTCATCCGCCACCACGGCAAAGCCTCGGCCTTGTTCACCTGCACGCGCGGCTTCAATGGCGGCATTCAGGGCCAGCAGATTGGTTTGCCCGGCGATTTCCTTGATCAGGCTGGCAATATTGCCGATCTCGGTGGAGCTGTGCCCCAGCGCTTCTACGGTGCGGGATGAGGCTTTGACCGTGTCGGCCAGCCGCAAGATACCCGCCGCTGCCTGATTGGCGGTGTCCGCACTGTGCTGGGCTTGTTGCCCGACTTCGCGGGTTGACGCACCGGCCTTACCGGCCATCTCGGCCACATGCAGCACCGAAGCGGACATTTCTTCCAGCGCGGCAGCGGTAGAACCAGTAGCCCGGTTCTGTTCATGCGCGGATTGTTCTACCTGGGTGACCTGCTCCCCCATATCGCTACTGGCTCGGGCTACCTGGACGGTGGCATCTTGCACGCATAGCAAGGCGGCGCGCAGTGACGAGACCAGCCCATAGGCCTGCCTGGCCACCCGGCCCAGCTGGTCGCGCCGGCTCAGATTCATTTCGCCGGCGAGCTCCCCGGTCTGCAGCGCTTTTTCAAAGTAATCGTCGATGGTGTGGACATCTCGGTTCAGCTTGGGGATGAAAAAGAGCACGATGTAGAGGAAAATCGGGATCGACAGCATGTCCAGACCATCCCCCATCCATGCCGGTGTATGAATTTGCAGGATGTCGAACAGGCCAAACAAGGCATGCAGGCCGAACACAAAAGCGAGGATAGCCATGTGCCCGGAGAGGCTCATCAGCCAGTCCAGCCAAGCAGGCAGCTTGCGTACCACACGGCCTTGCTCAATGCTCAGGCTTTTGTCGCCTTCGCGGATGCGGCGGTAGATGGCTTCCGCTTCGGCAATCTGCTCGCGGCTGGGTTTGGTCCGCACCGACTGATAGCCGATCACCTGACCGTTTTCACGCACCGGTGAGGCATTGGCTACCACCCAGTAGTAGCCGCCATCACTGCGCCGGTTTTTGACCATGCCACGCCAAGGGCGGCCGGCTTTCAGGGTACGCCACAGGTCGGTAAAGGCTTCCTTCGGCATGTCCGGGTGCCGTACCACATTGTGCGGCTTGCCAATCAGCTCCTCCGGCACATAGCCACTGATCTCGGCAAAGGCATGGTTGGCTTCGACAATAATGCCGCGCAAGTCGGTGCGGGAATAGATGAAGGTATTGTCGGGAAGAATGGTTTCACGATCAGTGACCACAACAGCACTGGACATGGCAACTCCGTTCTGGGCGGGTTTGGACAATCAGCAGGTAAACGGGCGACAGGATGGTGTCGAGTCGTGCATCCATGGCTCATCATAGACGCAGCAAGGGGGGCATGCCAAGGCCGTATTGCCCGGCATCTTCAGGCCGGGACTGGCCAGCCGTTCAGTTGGCACAGTTGTCTGCATGGTTTAGCATGCAAAATATTTATGACAAAGTGATGACGCATGTTTCGCTGGCTGGGGTATTTTCTGCTGGTTCTGCCGGGGCTGCTCTGTGCACACACCCTTGCCTTGACCTTTGATGATGGCTTTAGTCCTGAGGAGGCCGAAGAGGCAGCGGTCTGGAACCAGAAGCTGCTGGACGGGCTGGCCGCCATGCAGGTGCAGAGCTTGATCCTGCCTGCTGGCAAACGTGTGGAGAGTGAGGCGGGCATGGCCTTGCTGCGGCAGTGGTCAGTGGCAGGCCACCAGATCGGTAACCACACCCATTGCCACAAGAGTCTGTCTGGCAAGGACATGACCCTGACACGCTACACCACCGATATTCAGCGCGCTGAGCGGCTGTTGAGTGTACTGCCGGGCTGGACGCCCCGTTTCCGCTACCCCTATCTGAAAGAGGGCGATACCCTGGAGAAGAGGGATGGCGTGCGTCGCTGGCTGAGCGAGCATGGCTATCAAGTTGCTGCGGTCAGTATTGATACCAGTGACTGGTACTACAACGAGCGTTTCCTGCAGCTGCTGAAAGAAGGCAAGACCGACCGCCTGCCCACCTTGCAGGCCGCCTACCTGAACCACCTGTGGGACCGCGCACAGCACTATGATCAACTGGCACAGAGCGTACTGCACCGCAGCCCCTCGCATGTGATGCTGCTGCACACCAACGCCCTCAATGCGGCCTATATCCGCAGCATCATTACGCTGTTCCGCAGCCGGGGCTGGGAGGTGGTGAGTCCCCGGCAAGCCTATGCTGACCCCCTCTATGCGATGACGCCGGATACCTTGCCTGCGGGTGAAAGCCTGCTCTGGTCCCTGGCCAAGGCGCAGGGGCTGAAGGGGCTGCGCTATCCGGCGGAGGATGGGCAGTATGAAGCCGCAGGGCTGGACGCCGCCCTGCGTTGACTTCTGGCGCCATAGGGCTGCCGGTATGGCTTCAGGCCGGTGGCTTGCTGGTCATGCCCTGAAAAAACCAGGACCAGAAGCGGGCGTCGCCAAACAAGGCACCCAGCAAGGCCGTGAGCAGCAGGGCGAGCAGCCCGAATGTCAGCAAGCGCAGGGCATAGCGGTGCTTTGCCCGATCCTGCAGGCTGTAGAACAGGGCCAGTGGCGGCAACAGCAACATCAGCAGGCCAGCCAGCGGTTTGCGTTGACCAAAGGCACTCAGCATCGCAATCAGGCTGCCCACATAGCTCAATGTGAGCCCGATGCTGAGCAGCAGCGTCAGGATCACCAGCAAACTTGAACTCATGCCTGCGACCGCCCGAAGCCCAGTTGTACCGACCAGTCATACAGGGCGGCCAGTTGTTGCTGAATCAGCTGCTGCACCTTTTCGTCGACCAGCTGACCGGTGGCATCAAAGCTGTTGCTGAACGCATTGCTGAACACTTCCGGCTTGTTCAGCGGATGCAGGTTGAGGAAGACGCACACTTGCCGCAGGTGGTACTGCGCGCGTGAACTGCCCATGCCGCCCGCGGCACCCATGATGGCCACGGGTTTATGGTGGAGCAGCCGGTTTTCCGGCGCGCGGGAGGCCCAGTCCAGTGCGTTCTTCAAGGCCGGTGCCAGCGAGTAGTTGTATTCCGGACACGCCAGCAGCAGTGCATCGGCGGCCTCAAACTGCTGTAGCAAGGTTGCCGCTGCGGCGGGCGGTGTACTCAGGTCTGCGTTGTAAAAAGGTACCTCGCTCAGGTCGGCAATGGTCAGGTCAATCTGGGCGGGGGCATGTGCCTGGGCATACTTGAGCAAACCCATATTGGTGGAATGCTTGCGCAAGCTGCCGCAAAGCCCGAGTACCTTGAGTTGGGACATGGCCGTACTCCTGTCGTAGTGAGAGGCATCAGCTTACGCTGCAAGCGGCCCGCTGTCATGTGAGCCAGTCTGGCAAGCCGGTGCAGAAGCCGCTACAGTTGGAATCAGACGTATGCATTGCGAGGGTGAGCATGCCATTGAGCAATACCGAGTTGCGCCACCATGCCTTTCTGGCCGAACTGTATCGCGACCCGTACTACCCGCCCCATGTGCTGGACCTGGGGCGGGGCATCCTGCAGCAACTGTGCGAGGCGATCGAGGAAAATCAGCCTCAGGATCTCGAGGAACTGTATGCGCTAACGCACGCCGCAACCGAAGCCTTCAATCGCTTGCAGCAAGCTTTCTGGGATGCTGGGAGTGATCTGGAGACGGTGGCACGGGATGATATTGCAGGCGAATTCATGTTGATTGCGCGCTGCTACGGCTTTCCTCAGGCGGATGCAGAAGATCTGGTGGCCCCTCGTGACTGGTAAGCACCCGCCGTGCCGGATTGATCATCTGACGGTGACGGCTGCCTCACTGGAGGCAGGCGTTGCCTGGGTCAGCGCGCAGCTGGGTGTCCCTTTACAGCCTGGCGGTGAGCATGTGCTGATGGGCACCCATAACCGTCTGCTGCGATTGGGCCCGCGCTGCTATCTGGAAGTGATTGCACCTGCGCCGCATCTGGCCGCGCCTGAGCGCCCGCGCTGGTTTGCGCTGGATGACCCTGCGATGGCGACGCCTGCGCTGCGTGCTTGGGTGGCCCGAAGTGTAGAGATAGAAGCCGCCGCTGCCCGGTTGCAAGGGGAGGTAGGTACGGTATGTGCCATGAGCCGAGGTGACCTGCTATGGCAAATCAGCATCCCTGAGGATGGACGCATGCCCTGGGGCGGTGTACTCCCCATGCTGATTGAATGGCCTGAGGGCATACACCCGGCTGAGCGCTTGCCGGATCAGGGTGTCAGACTGTTGGGCTTGCACTGGTCACACCCGCAGGCGTCAGCAGTGCAGGCTTTGCTGGACACCCTGCCTCTGCAGGATGCCTGTCTGCAAGCAGATACGCCGGAGGCGATGCCACGCCTGCGAGCCCGCGTGTTGACCCCCGCAGGGGAGCGCTGGCTATAGTGGGTCAGTGCGCCAGGACCAGCACAACCGCGATCAGTCCAAACAGCACGGCGCAAATCTGGTTGAAGCGGTGACCCAGCCGGTGCAACCAGGGACGAATGCGTTGCGCCAGTACAGCCAGCAGCAGCTCGATGCCGAATTCGATGACGGCGAAGGTGAGTGCCATCACCACAAACTGCGGCAGCAGTGGTGCGGATGGGGCGATGAATGGGGTCAGGAACGCGCCAAAGAACAGCAACACCTTGGGGTTGGATAACGCAGACAGCAAGCCCTGCAGGAACAACGAACCGTGCGCGCGCGGGTCAGCATGTACATTGTCCAGCGTCAATGGCGGGCTGCGCCACAGCTGAACCCCAAGCCATAGCAACCAGGCCGCCCCCAGCCAGGTGAGCCAGCTCAGCGCGATACTGGATGTTTTCAGAAGGGCGCTGATGCCGGACATCGCTAGCCCCAGCAGCACAATAAAGCCCAGCACACCACCGCTAATGGTCAGCAGCGTACGCCGCACCCCATAGAGCGCGCCATGCGACAACGCCAGCATGCCATTTGGCCCTGGGGTCAGTGACAGCCCCAGGGTGGCAAAAGCAAACAGTATCCAGGTTTGTAACGTCATGCATATCCCCTACAATGCGAGGTCAGCACATGCTGAGAGGGTAAGCCTCATCTGCTGGGTGCTGCAGGTAGCCGCATCAGTGAACGTGATTTGCAGAAAGGCTGTCAAGATGACAGAAAAGGACATTGCCTGATTTGACCATGCCGTTGATGACCTTGCCGCGGGGCGTGCAGGGGCGGCTCGAAGTACAACCGCGTTGGCCCGCACGCCAAGTGGCGCTGGCGCCAGAGGCCTGGTTGCGCTTGCAGCAGGCGGCTGCCTGTCTGCCGGACTCGATAGGCCTGATCCTGACCCGCGGTTATGAAGCCCCAAGCGCCCGTCTGGGCCTGGCGCGGCGGATTTTTCGTTATGCCGGGATGGGTGTGTTCCGTACGGTGTACCCCGCGCGGCGTGCCGAAGTGGCCGATATCTTCGGTGCCAATGGTCATGATGTGGATGGTCATCATGTCGATGTTTCCATCCGTTGGCAGGGCCGTCGCTTACGCCTGCTGCCGCTGGGTGTGTTTACTTCATCGAGCTGGCAGGCGCGGCGGGTAAGCCGGTTCCAGCCCGTGGTGCAACAGGTGCAACAGGCCTTGCAGCAGCAGGGGTTCCTGCTGCACCGTAATGCTACCGAGGCCCTGCAGATTCATTGTGATCTGCAGCTGACAGCAACATGACGACAGCGCACAACCCAGTTGCGGTGCCGATAAAGAGGACCTCCATGCCACATGTATTGCTGATCGGTGGGATGACCGAAGTGCTTGCTGCGGCAGCGCGACTGGACATTCGTTTGACGGTGGTGGATAGGCCGGAGCGAGGCATGCCGGACGAAGGGCGTGCGGTGGCCCGCTGGCTGGGACTGGACTTTCTGACAGACCCCGGCCTATTGCCTGTACTCAAAGCCATTCACAAGGAAGACCCGTTTGATCAGGTGCTGTCGTTTGGCGAAAATGCCCTGCAGCTTGCAGCACAGCTGAATCTTGAACTGGGTCTGGAGCCGATGGTGCCTGCGGATGTGGTGGCATGCACCCGCGACAAGGTGAAGATGCGGGCTGCCATGGCGGACAGCCCCTACTCGGTCCCGGCACAGCATGTCAGCACCGTGGCGGATTTTCAGGCTTTCGTACAGGCGCAGGGTTACCCGGTGATCCTGAAGCCTGAGCGGGGCATGGGCAGCTATGGGGTGATCCGGCTGGATCAGTTTGACGAGGCGCTGCTTCGCACGGTGTTTCCTGCTGATGGTGTGGGTGAAGACTACATGGTTGAGCGCTTTGTCGAGGGGCCGGAGTTCTCTGTCGAAGCATTCAGCTTTCACGGGCGCCATGTCGTGCTGAACATCCACCAGAAAGCCAAGTTGGGTGAGGGCTGGGCTAACCCCTATATCGAGGTCGGCCATGTCGGCCCGGCCATGTTGTCTTCGACGGAGCAGGAGCAACTGCGACAAGCGGTGTTCGACTGTCTGGATCGGGTGGGCTTGCAGGAGGGCCCTTCACATACCGAAGTGATACTGGGCAGTACGGGCGCACGTATTGTTGAAACCCACACCCGTGTCGGCGGTGATCGCATTGCCCAGTTGCTACAGCTGGCGACGGAGGTGGATGTCTTTGAGCTGACCTTGCGTTGGTTTTGCCTCCAGCAAGGCGAGATCACTCAGCCCGATATCCAGCAAGCGGCTGCCATCCGCTTCCTGGTCAGCCGTCCTGGCCGGATCGTGGCCATCCACGGTGTCGATGAGGCACGACGCCTGCCCGGTGTGGTGGAGCTGGTCCTGAACTGCGCCGCAGGGGACGAGGTTGGAGAGATGATCGACTCGTATGATCGGCTGGGGCATGTGATCTGTACCGCAGCGACTGCTGCTGCGGCTGAGGCCATGTGCCGGAAAGTCGTCGACGAGATCATCCAGCTGGAGTGGGCCCCCGTTTGGTGACCCTTATCATGACCTTTTAATTTGACCCACCGATGAGCACACCTTCACTTGAACAGATGATCGCAGACAGTCGACGCCGTTTCACACGCTGGCCGGGCTGGGTGCGGCAGCTGCGTTTTGCTTCAGCCCCGCAACCGCGCTGGATGGAGAGTCGCGATCCGCTGTTCAAGGTGTGGGAAGAGCAGCGCCTGTTGGTCCAGCGTGGGCGCGTGGTGTGGGGCGCACTGGTGCAGGCAAACTCCCAGTTGTTCCAATGGGGAGACCTGGATTGCCCGGCGCAGCTGGTATATAGCCCGGAGCCCAACTTTGACGCAGCGCCACAGCGGCTGCGGGCGGTAGGGCAGGCTATTTTTGACTTGAAGCACACCCAGCCGGACAACCCGGAGCTGCAAGCACTGGCCGACAGCGTGACCCAAGAGCTGGAACGTAGCTTCGGCCTGCATCTGCCGGCGAGCCTGGGTGCGACCGAGGACATGGCAACCTCCTCGTTCATGGTCTACCGTCAGCACTTGCCGGATGGCTTTCTACGGGGTGGCGTTTTCCCCATTCTCACCGCACCGGATACCCGCAGCGTGATGATCCTGCCCTATGCCTACTGGGGCCCGGACATGTTGCAGCTGTGGATGCAGCGTTCACTAGGCAGAGCGTGAAATAGCCCCGCGCCACCATGGCATGCGGGGCCGTATCCGGGCTTATTGTTGCGAATGCAGTCCGATCATATTGCCCTCGGTATCGGTAACCAGCGCAATGAAACCGTACTGACCGATGGACATTTTCTCGCGGAACACCTTGCCCCCAGCCTGTGCGGCACGAGCCGCTTCCACAGCACAGTCTTCACTGCTGAAGTACACCAGCGTACCCCCTCCGCCACTGGGGCAGCCTTCCATCTTCACCAGCGCTCCGCCCGAGCCATACTGCGCCATGTCCATCGGGAAAGACCACATCTCCATGTCCCCCGCCTCCAGCGCGTCCAGCTTGACGGCAAACACAGCCTCATAAAAAGCCCTGGCGCGAGGCATGTCCTGTACATAGATCTCAAACCAGCCAACCGGGTTGTTGCCCATCGTTGTACCTCCTGTCTGAAACATTATGGTCACGCACCAGAGCGGGATGTACCCCAGCACGCAGTCATGAAACAGCCCCTGCCTGAAAACAGGTCGCAGCATGGGCATGCTGACAGCTTGTACTGGAGATGACAATGCCCGCTATACTCGTACCGACCAATGGTTCAGGGGGGCTCTGCATGGCATGCCTCCTGATGAGGTGACGGGGCATGAGCTGGTATGTTGCAGGCCACGGCCGGCGCTACCGGCAGGTCCGGTGTTCATCATTCGATCAGGTTGCGGGTAACGGTCTTTGGCGATAATCATGGATTGCACGCATCAGGTCTTTACGCAGCAGTTCGGCCTGAAAAGGGACCCGGCCATTCCGGAACCGTGTTTCGCAGGCGTTGACGGCATCAAGCATGTGCTGGATGAGGACGTCCCGCTTGTCGGCAGGCGAGAGCGGGAAGAAGTGGCCGATGCGTAGCGGGACATCGTAGCGGATGCCTTTATCCTTGCGGAGGCGGCCTAGCCGGGGGGCTGCTGGCATTTTGAACCAGTCCTCGCTGCCTTCTACAAAAAGGCAGATCAGAATGAGGTCAATCTGCTCGCTGTAACCCCCCCTCGACACCTGCTCCTCCAGCAGGTCCAGCACGCCGCACGTGCCATATATGTAGGGCCAGACCATGCGCTCGCCCTCCGCATCGCCAAACAGGGCGCAGAAGGAGATGAAGGGCTGGGCGGATGGTGTCATGGTGTGTCGCTTTGGGCTGTGGAAGGGCTTGGTCAGCAGCCCCTACAGCCGCCCAGCCCTCACCGCCCTTGCCAGTAGCCAGCGGAAGCCGGGGCGGTGGAAGGGGAGGATGGCGCGGAGGTAGGCGCGGCCTGCGGTGTTGTGGGGGGCGCAGAGGGTGGCGAACAGGGCGTCGGTGCCGGTGGGGCTGGTCTGTTTGCGGATGACGACGCGAAAATCCAGGTGCGGATTGTCGCGGCCAATCACCAGCTCGTGTTCGCTGAGGTGGTAGAGGGTCCAGCCGAGCAGGGTATCGCCCACCTTGCAGTGGGCGGGGTCGGGCTGGGCGTCGAGTTGCTGGCGGCTGCTGGTGGCCAGGCCAAAGGGGCGGACCAGCAGGTTGCGAAGCTGGAACAGGCCTTTCAGCCAGCCGGGCCGGTGGCCGAACACGGCGAGGAACAGCGCTGGCGGGCTGAGCGCGGGCTGTTGCAGCGGGAGACGCCAGGCATCGGTATAGCGGGCCTGCTGCAGCAGGCGTGCTGGCAGCGTGGCCTCGGTGGGGAAACGCTCCGGGTAGAGTCGGTCCATGCGGGTTGGGCAGCGTTAAGCGTGGTCCAGCTGCGGCTGAGCCTGGTCAGCCTGCCAGCTATAGAGCATCAGCATGCGGCTGCCGTCGGGGTGGGGGATGTCCCGCTCGTACTGCATGCCGATGTATTCCAGTACCTTTTGCGAGCCGTGGTTGTAGCTGCGGGTGGTGGCGAGTAGGCGTGGCAGGCGCAGGGTGTCGCGGGCGTAGTGGAACATGGTCTGCGCCGCTTCGCGGGCGATGCCCTTGCCGCGCCAGGCGGGCAGCAGGGCGTAGCCGAGGTCGATGTGGTCCAGCCAGTCACGCTTGACCAGGCCGCAGAGGCCTGCCAGCACCCCGCTGGCGTTGATTTCAATGCCGTAGAAGCCAAAGCCATGCTGGCGATAGCTGGCCAGCATGTGGTCTTCGATATAGCGCGCAGCGTCGTCCAGGGTGCGTACCTGGCGGTCGCCAATCAGGCGCAGCCATTCCGGGTCGTTGAGCAGTTCGAGCATGAAGGCAGCGTCGCGCTGGTCGAGTGGGCGCAGGGTCAGGCGTTCAGTGTGCAGGACAATCATGGGCAGAGTGGTGTGTGGCGCAAAGCCTGAGTATACCGGGCTGGCGGGTATCCGGCAGCGGCCCCAAAGCACAGGGGCACCCGGTGACGGGTGCCCCTGTGGCTACTGGTTACGTGAATGTGATGATCAGATCACAAACAGATCGACAAACTCGTTGACCGGGGTGGCTTCCAGGCGGGCCTGATCCTGGCACAGGTCCAGAATGGCGCGCGATTGCTTGAGCGGGAAGCGGCGGGCCAGGTTGCGGCGGAACTTGGCTTCCAGCACCGGCACGCCTTCGCCACGGCGGCGACGGTGGCCGATCGGGTATTCCACGCTCACCGGCACGGTCTTGGTGCCATCGCGGAAGAACACCTGGATGGAGTTGGCAATGCTGCGCTTGTCCGGGTCGTGGTAGTCGGCGCTGTATTGCGGGTCTTCCACGCACACCATCTTGTCGCGCAGGTCGTCGATCAGCGGGTCGTTGGCCACCTCATCTTCGTAGTCGGCAGCCGTCAGGTCGCCCTTGATCAGGCCGATGGCGGTCATGTACTGGATGCAGTGGTCGCGGTCGGCCGGGTTGTTCAGCGGGCCCTTCTTGTCGATGATGCGGATGGCGGATTCGTGGGTGGTGATCACGATCTTCTCGATGTCTTCCAGCCGATCCTTCACCACCGGGTGCAGCTTCACCGCGCATTCCACGGCGGTCTGGGCATGGAATTCTGCCGGGAAGCTGATCTTGAACAGCACGTGTTCCATCACATAATTGCCATACGGGCGCTGGAATTTGAATTCATTGCCCTTGAACAGCACATCGTAGAAGCCCCAGCCCTTGGCGCTGAGCACGCTCGGGTAGCCCATTTCGCCCTTCATGGCGATCAGCGCCAGGCGCACGGCGCGGCTGGTGGCATCGCCCGCTGCCCAGCTCTTGCGGCTGCCGGTGTTCGGTGCGTGGCGATAGGTGCGCAGCGCCTGACCATCCACCCAGGCGTGGGACAGGGCGTTGATGATCTCTTCGCGGCTGCCACCCAGCAGGTGGGTCACCACGGCGGTGGAGGCCACTTTCACCAGCACCACGTGGTCGAGGCCGACGCGGTTGAAGGAGTTTTCCAGCGCCAGGCAGCCCTGGATTTCGTGGGCCTTGACCATCGCCACCAGTACGTCCTTCATGGTCAGCGCGGGCTTGCCTTGCGCCACACGGCTGCGCGACAGCCAGTCGGCCACCGCCAGGATGCCGCCCAGGTTGTCCGACGGGTGGCCCCATTCGGCGGCCAGCCAGGTGTCGTTAAAGTCCAGCCAGCGGATCATGGCGCCAATGTTGAAGGCGGCCTGGATCGGGTCGAGCTGGAACTGGGTACCAGGCACCTTGGCGCCGTTCGGCACCACGGTGCCCGGTACCACCGGCCCCAGCAGCTTGGTGCAGGCCGGGTATTCCAGCGCTTCCAGACCGCAGCCCAGCGTGTCCATCAGGCACAGGCGGGCAGTGTTCATGGCTTCTTGCGAGGTGACGACGTGGTTGAGCACGTAGTCGGCAATGTCGACCAGGACTTTGTCCGGATCCGGGCGAACGTTGGAGATGTGTGCAGACATGGTGGTTTCCTTCCAGTTCAAGAATCAGTGGGTATCCGTTTGGGCATCAGGCTGCAGCGGCAGGCGCAGCTTGAAGCCGGTATGGCTGGGGGCGAAGCCCAGCCGCTGGTAAAACCGGTGTGCGGCTTCACGCTGGCGGTCGCTGGTGAGCTGCACCAGCTGGCAGCCGTGCGCTTCGGCGCGGCGGATGGCTTCCTGCATCAGGCGCTCGCCGATCTTCTGGCCCCGCCAGCGTCCATCCACCCGCACCGCTTCAATGTGCGCGCGGGTGGCGCCCCGCCGCGACAGGCCGGGGATGAAGGTGAGCTGCAGCATGCCCAGCACCTCGGCCTGGTGCTCCACCACCAGCAGCAGCTGGTTCGGGTCGCGGTCCAGGCTGTCGAAGGCGGCCAGATAATCCGGATGCAGTGGTTCCTCCGGCGTTTCACGGCCCCGGCCCAGACCATCGTCGGCCAGCAGGGCGACCAGCCGGGGCAGGTCGTCCCGGCGGGCAGCGCGGAAGTGCAGCGGCAGCATGCGCTTTACTTCCGCTCGTCGATCGGCACGAAGCGCAGGTCTTCCGGGCCGGTGTAGTTGGCAGAGGGGCGAATGATCTTGCCATCCTGCCGTTGCTCGATCACGTGCGAGGCCCAGCCGCTGGTGCGGGAGATCACGAACAGCGGGGTGAACATGGCGGTCGGCACCTGCATCATGTGGTAGCTGACCGCGCTGAACCAGTCCAGATTGGGGAACATCTTCTTGATGTCCCACATCACCGCTTCCAGCCGGTCGGCAATGTCGAACATCTTGCGGTTGCCCGCAGCATCGCTCAGCGAGCGCGCCACTTCCTTGATCACCTTGTTGCGCGGGTCGGAGACGGTGTACACCGGGTGGCCGAAGCCGATCACCACTTCCTTGCGTTCCACACGGGCGCGGATGTCGGCTTCAGCGTCGTCCGGGCTGTCGTAGCGTTTCTGGATTTCGAACGCCACCTCGTTGGCACCGCCATGCTTGGGGCCGCGCAGCGCGCCTATCGCGCCGGTGATGGCCGAGTACATGTCGGAGCCGGTACCGGCCACCACGCGGGCAGCGAAGGTGGAGGCATTGAACTCGTGCTCGGCGTACAGGATCAGCGAGGTGTGCATCGCCTTCACCCACTGCTCGGACGGGCGCTCGCCGTGCAACAGGTGCAGGAAGTGGCCGCCGATGGAATCATCATCGGTTTCCAGCTCGATACGGCGGCCATTGTGGCTGAAGTGGTACCAGTAGAGCAGGATGGAGCCAAAGGAGGCCATCAGCCGGTCGGCAATGTCGCGCGCGCCGGGGGTGTTGTGGTCGTCTTTCTCCGGCAGTACGCAGCCGAGGGTGGAGGCACCGGTGCGCATCACGTCCATCGGGTGGGTGGCGGCGGGCAACTGCTCCAGCACCGCCTTTACCGCTTGCGGCAGGCCGCGCAGGGCGCGCAGCTTCTGCTTGTAAGCGGTCAGCTCAGCGCGGGTTGGCAGCTTGCCGTGCACCAGCAGGTGGGCGATTTCTTCAAACTCGCACTGATCGGCCACGTCCAGGATGTCGTAACCGCGATAGTGCAGGTCATTGCCGGTGCGGCCCACGGTACACAGCGCGGTATTGCCCGCGGCCACGCCAGACAGCGCGACGGACTTTTTTGGCTTGGGCAGGACAGATTCGGTGCTCTGGGTCATGAGGGTTCCTCTTCGGGATGGAGAGACGGGCGCTTATTCCGCCACATTTTCGCGGGCAAACAGCGCGTCGAGCTTCTGCTCGAAATCGTGATAGCCCAGGTGTTGGTACAGTTCGGCACGGGTCTGCATGCGGTCTACCACACTCTGCTGCGTGCCATCACGGCGGATCGCCTGATATACCTCCAGCGCGGCCTGGTTCATGGCGCGGAAGGCCGACAGCGGATACAGCACCATCGCCACGCCAGCGTCACCCAGCTCGCGGGTGGTGAACAGCGGCGTGCTGCCAAACTCGGTGATATTGGCCAGCACCGGCACCTTTACCGCGTCGACAAACTGGCGGTACATGCCGAGCTCGGTCATCGCTTCCGGGAAAATCATGTCGGCACCGGCCTCCACGCAGGCGCAGGCGCGGTCGATGGCGGCGTTCAGCCCTTCGACCGCCAGCGCGTCGGTGCGGGCCATGATCACGAAGTCCGCATCGCGGCGAGCATCCACCGCCGCCTTGATGCGGTCCACCATCTCGGCCTGGCTGACGATGGCCTTGTTCGGGCGATGGCCGCAGCGCTTCTGCTGCACCTGATCTTCAATATGCACCGCCCCGGCCCCGGCCTTTTCCAGGCTGCGGATGGCGCGGGCGATGTTGAAAGCGCCGCCCCAGCCGGTATCAATGTCCACCAGCAAGGGCAGCTCGGTCACGTCGGTGATGCGGCGCACGTCGATCAGCACATCTTCCAGCGTGGTGATGCCCAGATCGGGGATGCCGCAGGAGCCTGCCGCCACGCCGCCCCCCGACAGGTATAGCGCACGGTAGCCGCTGTGCTCGGCCAGACGGGCAGCGTAAGCATTGATGGCACCCATCACCTGCAAGGGGTGCTCGTTGGCAACGGCATCGCGGAAGCGCCGTCCGGCGCTGATGAGGTGAGACATATAACCTCCGGTCAGGTAAGTGGCCCATTCCCCTGCAAGGCGCGTGCCAGCACGCTGGGGCGGCGGGCGGGCGTGGTTTTTCTGCATGGAATCAAATGATTATCAGGCGAGCGGTTTGGCGCCGCTGGTGCAGGGCATGGTTTCATGTTTCAATATGAAACATTGCTGTTTCAAAGTGAAGCTATGCCCAGCCGCAAACCGCAGATTGCCGTGGTCGCCACCCGAGGGCTGGCCGACCTGTGCCGTAGCCAGCTCACCGAATACGCCCACCTCGCCGACTGGCGATTGCTCGACCGCCCGCTGGAGGACGCCGAGCAGGATGCCCGCAGCCTGTGGCGGGCCGGGCTGCTGGACGCACTGGTGGCGGCCGGGGCCAATGCCCAGCAGCTGCGCGAGGCGCTGCCGGTGCCGGTGGCCACCATCCAGGTCAATGGCTTTGACGTACTGCTGGCGCTGCAGCAGGCGCAGGCGATGGATGCTGGGCGGGTGGTGATCCTCACCCGCCAGCAGCTCGCCAGCGAGTTTGCCGACCTGCAGCCCATGCTCAGCCTGCCGCTGGACATCCGCACCTATCAGCAGGACGAAGCGGCTCGCCAGCTATTGCGTACGCTGGCCCACTCCGGTGAACGGGTGGTGGTGGTCGGCTCCAGCCTGATCGTGTCGTGGGCGATGCAGGAAGGGCTGCCGGGGGTGATCCTCTACTCCGCGCCCTCGGTGCGCCGCGCGTTTGACGATGCGCTGGAGGTGGCCCGCATCGCCCATCTGGAAGAGATCAAGCGCGAGCGGCTCGACTGTATTGTGCAGACGCTGGCCGAAGGCGTGGTGGCGGTGGACATGGAGGAGCGCATCGAAACCCTCAACCCGGCGATGGCGCACCTGCTGGGGGTGGCGGAAGAATGGGCTACCGGCCGCCGCCTCTCCGAGCTGTGCCCGCCGCTCAGCCTGCAGGATGTGCTGCGCAGTGGCGAAGCCAGCCGCGAACGGGTGGAATCGGTCGGCCAGCGCACCCTGGTGACCCACCGCCTGCCGCTGATCGAGCAAGGCCAGCAGACCGGCGCGGTGCTCACCTTTCAGGACGCCAGCAGCATCCAGAGCGCCGACCGCAAGCTGCGTACCCTCAGCCAGCGGCGGCAATTCCGCGCCCGCTACCGGCTGGACGATCTGGTGGGTGAATCGCCCGCGATCCAGCGGGTGCGCGAGCTGGCCCGGCTCTACGGTGCCAGCGACGCGGTGGTGCTGCTGCAAGGTGAATCCGGCACCGGCAAGGAGCTGCTGGCGCAAGGCATGCACCTGCACTCCGCCCGCCGCCATGCGCCGTTTGTGGCCATCAACTGCGCCGCCTTTCCCGACAGCCTGCTGGAATCCGAACTGTTCGGCTTTGAAGAAGGCGCGTTTACCGGCAGCCGCAAGGGCGGCAAGGCGGGCCTGATCGAGCTGGCACACACCGGCACCCTGTTCCTCGACGAAATCGGCGACATGCCGCTACCGCTGCAAACCCGCCTGCTGCGCGTGCTGCAGGAGCGGGAAGTGCTGCGGCTGGGCGGTGTCGAGCCCACCCCGGTTGACCTCCGCGTGATGGCCGCCACCCATGCCGACCTGCGCCAGCGCGTAGCGGAAGGCCGCTTCCGCGCCGACCTCTACTACCGCCTCAATATCCTCGCGCTCAACGTGCCGCCACTGCGCGAACGCCTGCAAGACCTGCCCCTGCTGGCCCAGCACCTGCTGGCCGGGCTGCAAGCCAAACTGGGGCAGGGCGGCGACACCCACCCGGTCTGGCAAGCCGTGCTGCAGCACGCCCAAGGCTACGCCTGGCCCGGCAATGTGCGCGAACTGGAAAACCTGCTGGAACGCGCCCTCGTATTCCACCTCGGCCACGCCCACACCGCCACCGGGGCCGACTGGTCCAGCATCCTGCCCGAACTCCACCCCACCCCCACCTCAACCGACCCCATCGAAGCCACCCTCGCCCACCACCAAGGCGACCTGCAAGCCGCCGCCCGCGCGCTCGGCATCAGCCGCACGACGTTGTGGAGGAGAAGGAAGGGGGGAGGTGTATGATGGCTACGGTAGTGAGAAATGCACGCTGGCCGGGGATGCAGCAAATTGGTTCAGGTAGTAGCTTGTTAAAATTCTATAACAAGTGCCCAAGCTGCTGGTCAAGGTGTTGATCTGAAATCCCTCGGCCACTCCCCACATAATCCCACTTCCACACATAGCTAATATCGTCCAGCGAAAAGCCATCGAAGAGTTCATAAAGTAGTACAGCGGCATCATTTCTTGATAAACCATAGTGCTCAGCAAGGTCGCGGAGTAGTTTACTCACTGAGGAATAGGCGCCAAGCTTGGCTTTCCAGATTTCAGCATCCGACGACGTAAACGCTTTAGGTGACGTCATATTGTTCACCCTCTTGTAACAGCGTGAGCCCATCTGCGTTGAAAATAGTCTTTTTCATTGCGAATCAGTCCGTTTCAGTCAAGCCACTCAAGCTTACAATGCCGTGCCCCTGAGCCGCCCGGCTGGCATGATCAGGTGATGATCAAACTGACGGGTTCTGCACAAGCGAGCAATTTCCAGCAGCGCTTCCAGATTGTTTGCACAGTCCTCTACGAGCGCTTGATCAATCTCATAGTATTCCTCGTATTCCACCAAAGAATTTGCGACTGGAATGGCTAAATAAGACCGCCCCGTTGTCGCTTCTATACCAATTGAAAAGCGTTCTCCTTTGAAAATGCGCTTATCTACAAACTTCATCCCTCTGCTCCTGAGTAGCACCTCGTCGACATATTAAGCCTGTTCTGCCCAAATCTGCATACCCGGATGGTGCTCAGGTATAGCCGTGATAGCATCATGCAAGGCGTCTAGTCCATCTGCAAGCTGATATTCATACGGGACCCAGCAGCTAATCTCTTCTAAAAGGAAGCTTCTCATACAAG
Source organism: Leeia aquatica (assembly GCF_012641365.1). Taxonomy (NCBI): domain Bacteria; kingdom Pseudomonadati; phylum Pseudomonadota; class Betaproteobacteria; order Neisseriales; family Leeiaceae; genus Leeia; species Leeia aquatica. The sequence continues at coordinate 393,843 of NZ_JABAIM010000002.1, read as the reverse complement.
GCGTAGTAGCCAAACAGGTAAGCGCCATAGGGTAGGGAAATCAGAGTAAATAGCGTCATACTCAGGCTGGCTTGCCCTGAAATGACCTGTGGCAGAAAAACGATCAGTAATGAAATTGCTAATATTGAAAATATCATGCACAGGATTTTTTTCATGCCACCCCTTCTTTTTATAATTTTCTCTAGCAGATGCAAAAAGATTTTGGAGCAGTTGACTGAAGCGACGGCTCCCACACACTTCTAATCGCCACGCTCATTAAACCCTCATCCCTTTAATCGCTGGTGAGCAAGAGGGCAGCAGGTTATGTGACCAATATACCCAAAAAAAACAGGCGGGACATGCCCGCCTGTTTTCGTGACCGGAAGCGGTCGGCTTAGCCCAGCAGGTGGGCGACGCCGGCGCGTTCTTCTTCCAGTTCAGCCAGGGTGAAGTTCATCCGTTCGCGGCTGAATTCGTCGATTTCCAGGCCGGTGATGCGGGTGTATTCGCCGTTCTCGCAGGTGACCGGCACACCGTAGATCACGCCTTCCGGAATACCGTAGCTGCCGTCGGATGGCACGCCCATGGTGACCCACTTGCCGTTGGTACCCAGCACCCAGTCGCGGATGTGGTCAACCGCGGCGTTGGCGGCGGAGGCGGCGGAGGAGAGGCCGCGGGCTTCGATGATGGCGGCGCCACGCTTGCCAACGGTCGGCAGGAAGGTGGTGCGGTTCCATTCTTCGTCGTTGATCAGGGCCTTCAGGCTGTCACCGCCCACGGTGGCGAAGCGGTAGTCCGGGTACATGGTCGGGCTGTGGTTGCCCCAGACCACCAGCTTGTCGATGCTGCTGACGGCTTTGCCGGATTTGGCGGCCAGTTGCGACAGAGCACGGTTGTGGTCCAGACGCAGCATGGCGGTGAAGTTCTTGGACGGCAGGTCCGGTGCGCTCTTCATGGCGATGTAGGCGTTGGTGTTGGCCGGGTTGCCCACCACCAGTACCTTCACGTTGCGGCTGGCTACGGCGTTCAGTGCGGCGCCTTGCACGGTGAAGATCTTGGCGTTTTCCTGCAGCAGGTCCTTGCGTTCCATGCCGGGGCCGCGCGGGCGGGCGCCAACCAGCAGGGCGATGTCGGCATCCTTGAAGGCTACCATTGGGTCGTCGGTTGCCACCACACCAGCCAGCAGCGGGAAGGCGCAGTCGTCCAGCTCCATGATCACGCCCTTGAGGGCTTGCTGGGCTTTCTCGTGTGCCACTTCCAGCAATTGCAGGATGACCGGCTGGTCTTTGCCCAGCATTTCGCCACTGGCGATACGGAACAGCAGGCTGTAGCCGATCTGACCGGCTGCGCCGGTTACGGCAACACGTACGGGTGCTTTCATGGTGTGGGCTCCAACGTCTGGTTGTTTCACAGGGACGGCGCGAAACCAGGCTGACGCTTGCTGCACGACAGCACGGCGGCGTTTGTCCATGCATGGACTATTCAGATTATAGGTGTGCGCGTGATCAACCGGTTGGCCAGCGGACCGGTGGGCCGGTTTATCGTGCGCTGCAATATGCGTCGGGCAGTGTAGCACGGCACACGGTTTTTTGACGATAGCAGATGAGGTGGATTTGTGCTTGACCTTGATCAAGTCATGTGTCTTATATAAGACATGTATGGACAGGGGGAGGGGGCAATGGTAAAAAGGCAGCCAGTATGAGTTCACCACGTCCGGTTTTTCAGCCTTTGTATCTGCAGGTGAAACGCTACCTGATGGAGGCGGTGTCTGCAGGCGAGTGGCTGGCGGATGAATCGCTGCCGAGCGAGTACACGCTGGCGGACCGTTTTCAGGTGAGCCAGGGTACGGTGCGCAAGGCGCTGGATGCGCTGGTGGCAGAAGGTTTGCTGCTGCGTCGGCAGGGGGTGGGTACCTTTGTGGCGGCGTGGCCGGATGAATGGCAGTGGTCGGCGTTGTGCGCCAGTGGCGATGATGGCCTGGCCGCGCCGGAGCGGGTGGAGCCGGAGCTGCTGAGTTGTGGCCGCGGTGTGGCCAGCGAGCGGGCGTCGGACATGCTGCAATTGCGCCGTAATGCGCCGGTGCGCCTGGTGCGGCGGCAGCTGCGGGTGGCGGGGCGGATGGTGGGGTATGAGGAGTCGGTGCTGGATGCCGAGCGCTTCGACCGGCTGGAGCCGCGCCTGATCAAGCAGTATGGCGGTCAGATGTATCGCCTGTACGCCGCCGAGTTTGGCGTGCGGGTGGGCGGGGTGCAGGAATGGTTTGTGGCAGCCCCGGCGGATGAGGAGCCGTGGTTGCGCTTTCCGGAACATAGCCCTTTGCTGCGGGTGATGCGGCGGGCGTGTGATCTGGAGGGCTTGCCGGTGGAGTGGCGGCGGATGTGGCTGGATAGCCGTCTGGTGCAGTATCGTCGGCTCTAGAAGGGTGTGCGCGCTGTTGCGTTGCAAGAAAATGTCGCTTGCGGGCTGTAGTCGGTCGGTAGTGGGCTAAATTTTTTGCTAAAATCAGCATGTTGTACGGTTGCCAGCCTTGCGGGGCTGGCGGCGGTACTGCGATGGCGATTGTGGCGGCGGTGCCGTCACGGTCAAGCGTCAATCCGGCGCTGCAACCGGTGCTTCGGTGCAGTGCCGCATCAGGAATCGTGATAATGCAAAAAGTGCGTCCCAAGCACCTCGACCTGACCAAGATCCGGCTACCGTGGCCGGGCAAGGTGTCGATCCTGCATCGCGTCAGCGGTGTGGCCCTATTCCTCGGTTTGCCCTTCCTGCTCTACCTGCTGCAACTCTCGCTCAGCTCCCCCGAAGTCTATGCCTCCTGTAAGCAGTTCCTGACCCATCCGCTGGTCAAGCTGGTGATGCTGGGCTTCATCTGGGCGTTCATGCATCACCTGTGTGCCGGTATCCGCTTTCTGGCGCTGGACCTGCACAAGGGCATCCAGTTGCATACCGCACGTACGACCGCCAAGGCGGTGCTGGTGATCAGCCTGGTGCTGACCGCCGTGTTGGGAGGAGTGTTGCTGTCATGAGCAAGGACAAGATTCTGGTGGGCGCACACTATGGCCTGCGTGACTGGATCATGCAGCGCGCCACTGCGGTGCTGATGATCGTCTACACCATCGCGCTGGTGGTGTTGCTGCTGTCGATTCCGCATACCCACGAGGGCTGGCGCAACCTGTTTGCCCACACCTCGGTGAAGGTGTTCACGCTGGTGACCTATATCGCGCTGCTGCTGCACGCCTGGGTGGGCATCCGTGACCTGTGGATGGATTACGTCAAACCGGTCGGCGTGCGCCTGACCCTGCATGTACTGACCGTGGTGTGGCTGGTGGCCGCGCTGGTGTACGGCATCAATATTCTGTGGAGTGTATAAATGGCCCTGCCGGTAAGAACATTTGATGCAGTCATCGTCGGCGCCGGTGGCGCAGGCATGCGCGCCTCGCTGCAGCTGGCCGAAGCCGGGATGAAGGTGGCCGTGCTGTCCAAGGTGTTCCCCACCCGCTCGCATACTGTGGCGGCGCAGGGCGGGGTGTCCGCCTCGCTGGGCAACTCCGAGCCGGATCACTGGCACTGGCATATGTACGACACCGTGAAGGGGTCGGACTGGCTGGGCGATCAGGACGCCATTGAATTCATGTGCCGCGAAGCACCCAAGGTGGTGGTGGAGCTGGAGCACTTCGGCATGCCGTTTGACCGCAACCCGGACGGCACCATCTATCAGCGCCCGTTTGGCGGCCATATCTCCAATTTCGGCAAGGGTGCCCCGGTGCGCCGCGCCTGTGCGGCGGCTGACCGTACCGGTCACGCCATGCTGCATGCCCTGTATCAGCGCAATGTGCGCGCCAATGCCCAGTTCTTCGTGGAGTGGATGGCGCTGGACATGATCCGCGACAGCGAAGGCAAGGTGCTGGGCGTGATCGCCATGGAAATGGAAACCTCGGAAATCGTGGTGTTCCAGGCCAAGGCCACCCTGTTTGCCACCGGCGGTGCCGGTCGCATCTTCCAGAGCTCGACCAACGCCTTCATCAATACCGGTGACGGCCTCGGCATGGCGGCCCGTGCCGGCATCCCGCTGGAAGACATGGAGTTCTGGCAATTCCACCCGACCGGCGTGGCCGGTGCCGGGGTGCTGATTACCGAAGGCGTGCGTGGTGAAGGCGGCATTCTGCGTAATGCGGCCGGTGAGCGCTTCATGGAGCGCTATGCGCCGTCCGCCAAGGATCTGGCCTCGCGTGACGTGGTGTCGCGCGCCATGGTGACCGAAATCACCGAAGGCCGTGGCTGTGGCTCCGGCAAGGACCATGTGCTGCTGGACATCACCCACCTGGACCCGGACGTGATCAAGTCCAAGCTGCCGGGCATCCGTGAAATCTCCATCAAGTTTGCCGGTGTCGACCCGATCAAGGCGCCGATCCCGGTGGTGCCGACCTGCCATTACCAGATGGGCGGCGTGCCGACCAACTATCGTGGCGAAGTGGTGGTGAACGGTGCCGTGGTGCCGGGCTTCTACGCCGCCGGTGAAGTGGCCTGTGCCTCGGTGCACGGTGCCAACCGTCTGGGCACCAACTCGCTGCTGGACTTGCTGGTGTTCGGCAAGAGCGCAGGCAACTCGCTGATCGACTACGTGCGTAGCGAAGTGAAATCGCTGCCGCCGCTGCCGCAAAGCGAGATCGACCGTGCCGTGGCGCGCGTTGAACGGCTGAATAGCCAGAAGAACGGCGTGGAAGTGAACGACGCCCGCGCCGCCATGCAAAAGACCATGCAGGCCCACTGCGGCGTGTTCCGCTTCAAGGACAAGTTGGCCGAAGGCGTGGAGAAGATTCTGGAAGTGGAGCAGATGGTGCTGCAGACCCAGATCCACGACAGCTCCAAGGTGTTCAACACCGCCCGTATCGAAGCACTGGAACTGGACAACCTGATCGAAGTGGCCAAGTCCACCATGATCTCGGCCAATGCGCGTACCGAATCGCGCGGTGCCCACGTTCGTGATGATGCGGCCGATACGCCGGAAACGCCGAATGGTCGCGATGACACGAACTGGCTGAAGCACACCCTGTGGTTCCGTGATGGCAACCGCCTGGAATACAAGCCGGTCAACATGAAGCCGCTGACCGTTGACACCATCGAACTGCAAACCCGTTCCTACTAAAAGGGCGTGCTGATGACTACCCGCACCATTCAATTTCGCATTTACCGCTACGATCCGGACAAGGATCAGCAACCCTACATGCAGGACATGACGGTTGAGCTGGACGAGATCGAGAAGAAACTGCTCGACGCCATCGTCAAGCTGAAGATTCAGGACGATACCCTGAGCTTCCGCCGTTCCTGCCGTGAAGGCGTGTGTGGCTCCGACGCGATGAACATCAACGGTCGCAACGGGCTGGCCTGTATTACCGATGTGGACACGCTGAAGCAACCGATCGAGCTGCGCCCGCTGCCGGGGCTGCCGGTGATCCGCGACCTGATCGTGGACATGACCCAGTTCTTCAAGCAGTACAACTCGATCAAGCCTTACCTGATCAACAACGATCCGGTGCCGGAGAAAGAGCGTCTGCAATCGCCGGAAGAGCGCGACAAGCTGAACGGCCTGTACGAATGCATTCTGTGCGCCTGCTGCTCCACCTCCTGCCCGTCGTTCTGGTGGAACCCGGACAAGTTTGTCGGCCCGGCGGGCCTGCTGGCCGCTTACCGCTTCCTGGCCGACAGCCGCGATCAGGCTGGTAACGAGCGTCTGGACAATCTGGAAGACCCGTACCGCCTGTTCCGTTGCCACACCATCATGAACTGTGTCGATGTCTGTCCGAAGGAGCTGAACCCGACCTTCGCCATCGGCAAGATCAAGGAAATGATGGTCAAGCGCGCGGTCTGATGCCCGGTGGCCGCAAGGCCACTGGCACAAACCCGACTTGCCATCCATAAAGAAGCACAGATGAGCGATTTTGACCGTATACGCTGGCGTTCACGCCGCGGGCTGCTGGAACTGGACCTGATCCTGGACCGCTTCCTCGCCCAGCAGTGGCATACCCTGCCCGCCGAGCAGCAGATGGCCTATCAGGAGATCCTGCTGCTGCCCGACAATGATTTGCTGGACATGGTCAATCGCCGGGCCGACACCGATGTGGAACATTGGCTGCCGGTCATCGAACGGTTGCGCAACGCCTGAACGCAGCAACCGCAGCAAGCCCCGGCTGATCGACCGGGGGGACGGACGGAGAGATACCGGCAGCCCGGCAAAAACGGACTACCGGCAGACACACTACAACAAAACGGGGCTACCCGAACAGTCGATAACCTCGTTCACCGGGCGAAGTGGTCCGGTCGAGCGTCCCAGTGGAGCAGAACATGGAAAACGGCAGTGTGAAACTGAATTACGGCGACGGTCAGAGCATCGACCTGCCGGTCCTCAAAGGCACCTTGGGTCCGGACGTGGTGGATATCCGCACGCTGGGCAAGACCGGCATGTTTACCTACGATCCCGGCTTCCTGGCCACCGCCAGCTGCGAGTCCAAGATCACCTTCATCGACGGTGACCAGGGCCTGCTGTACTACCGTGGCTACCCGATCGAGCAACTGGCCGAGAAGAGCGACTACCTCGAAGTCTGCTACCTGCTGCTGAACGGCGAACTGCCGACCGCAGCGCAGAAGCAGGAGTTCGACCATCTGGTGATGCGCCACAACATGCTGCACGACCAGATCATGTCCTTCTTCAAGGGCTTCCGTCGTGATGCGCACCCGATGGCCGTGATGGTGGGTGTGGTGGGCGCACTGTCCGCCTTCTACCACGATTCGCTGGACATCAATGACGAGCGCCACCGCGAGATTTCGGCCTTCCGCCTGATCGCCAAGCTGCCGACCATTGCCGCGCAAGCCTACCGCTACAACAAGGGCCTGCCGTTCTCCTATCCGAAGGCCGGCCTGACCTACGCCGAGAACTTCCTGCACATGATGTTCTCCACCCCGGTGGCCGAATATAAGGTGAACCCGGTGGCCGCCCGTGCCATGGACCGCATTTTCACGCTGCATGCCGACCATGAGCAGAACGCTTCCACCTCCACTGTGCGCCTGTCCGGCTCCTCCGGTGCCAACCCGTTTGCTTGCATTGCTGCCGGTATCGCCTGCCTGTGGGGCCCGGCACACGGTGGTGCCAACGAGGCCGTGCTGAAGATGCTGAACGAAATCGGCGACGAAGCCCGCATTCCGGAATTCATCGCCCGCGCCAAGGACAAGAACGACGGCTTCAAGCTGATGGGCTTTGGCCACCGCGTGTACAAGAATATGGACCCGCGCGCCAAGATCATGCGCGAAACCTGCTACGAAGTGCTGAACGAACTCGGCCTGCACGACCACAAGTTGTTCAAGCTGGCCATGGCGCTGGAAAAACTGGCGCTGGAAGACGAGTACTTCATCAGCAAAAAGCTGTACCCGAACGTCGATTACTACTCCGGCATCGTGCTGGCGGCACTGGGTATCCCGGTGTCCATGTTCACCCCGATCTTTGCGCTGTCGCGCACCGTCGGCTGGATCTCGCACTGGGCCGAAATGATTGCCGATCCGGGCCTGAAGATTGGTCGCCCGCGCCAGCTGTACACCGGCGCAGCGCGACGTGACTACGTGTCGCTGGACCAGCGTTGATGCAGCAGGCGGCGCTTTCGCAAGGAAGCGCCGCCTTGCCACTGGCGCGCCGGCGGCGGTAACCCCCTGACCTCAAGTGATGGATACGATGTCAAACGAGATGCAACACCACTGGGACAGTTCCCACCTGTTCGGCAGCAATGCGCCGTTCGTGGAAGAGCTGTACGAGCAATACCTGGCAGACCCGGACAGTGTCGATGACCACTGGCGCGGCCTGTTCGATGGCTGGCAACGCCACCAGCCGGGCGAGCGTGATGTGGCGCATGCCCCGGTGCAACAGTCCTTCGTCGAGCTGGTCAAACGCCCGCGTGTCGCCAGCGGCAGTGCCGATCCGGCTGCCTCGGAAAAGCAACTGCAGGTGCTGCGCCTGATCTCAGCCTATCGTATCCTCGGCAGCCGCCATGCCAAGCTGGACCCGCTGCAGCGCTTTGACCGCGAGCGGATCAAGGAGCTGGAGCTGTCGCACCACGGCCTGTCCGACGCAGACCTGAACCTGACCTTCCACGGCGGCTCGCTGATGGGGCACACCCAGGCCAAGCTGTCCGACATTCTCGGCAAGCTGCGCCAGACCTATACCGGCAGCGTCGGCCTCGAATACATGCACATCACCGACAGCGCCCGCAAAAAATGGGTGCAGGAGTGGTTCGAGTCGCGCGCTTCCACCCCGCGTTTCGGCGCTGAGCAGCGCCGCCGCATCCTCAAGCAGATTACCGCTGCCGAAACGCTGGAAAAGTACCTGCATACCAAGTACGTAGGCCAAAAGCGCTTCTCGCTGGAAGGCGGCGAATCGCTGATTGCCTCACTGGATGAACTGATCCAGGGCGCAGGCAGCCGTGGCGTGCAGGAAATGGTGATCGGCATGGCCCACCGTGGCCGCCTGAACGTGCTGGTCAATACCCTCGGCAAAGCGCCGAAGGACCTGTTCTCCGAATTTGAAGGTCGCCCGACCACCGAGCTGCCGTCAGGTGACGTGAAGTACCACATGGGCTTCTCGGCCGACATTCCGACCCCGGGCGGCCCGATCCACCTGTCGCTGGCGTTCAACCCCTCGCACCTGGAAATCGTCAACCCGGTGGTGGAAGGCTCGGTGCGGGCCCGCCAGCAACGCCGTGGCGACCGGACCGGCGCACAGGTGTTACCGGTGCTGCTGCATGGTGACTCCGCCTTCATCGGCCTTGGCACCAACCAGGGTACCTTCAACCTGTCGCAAACCCGGGGCTATGGCACCGGTGGCACGGTACACATCGTCATCAACAACCAGGTGGGCTTTACCACCTCGGACACCCGCGATACCCGCTCCACGCTGTATTGCACCGACATCGCCAAGATGATCGAAGCCCCGGTGTTCCACGTGAATGCTGACGATCCAGAAGCGGTGGTGCTGGTCACCCAGGCTGCGCTGGAATACCGCGCCGCCTTCGGCAAGGACGTGGTGATTGATCTGGTGTGCTTCCGCCGCCACGGTCACAACGAGTCGGACGACCCGTATCTGACCCAGCCGATGATGTACAAGAAGATCTCCAAGCACCCCGGCACCCGCAAGCTGTTTGCCGACAAGCTGGCGGCCGAGGGGGTGATTGCAGCAGACGAGGGCGACGCGCTGATCGCCGCCTACCGCGCTGCGCTGGACAAGGGCGAGCATGTCGAGCAGACCTCGCTCACCGGTTTCCAGCGCGCGTTTGCCATCGACTTCTCGCAATACTTCGGTACCCACTGGGCGCACCCGACCGACACCACGGTGCCCGCGGCAGACCTCAAGCGCCTGACCGAGAAGCTGACCCGCATGCCGGAAGGCTTCAAGCTGCACCGTACCGTCGAGAAGCTGCTGAACGACCGCAAGGCAATGGTCAACGGCGAGCTGCCGGTGGACTGGGGCATGGCTGAAACGCTGGCCTATGCCTCGCTGCTGGAATCCGGCTATGGCGTGCGCCTGTCCGGTGAAGACTCGGGTCGTGGCACCTTCAGCCACCGCCATGCCGTGGTGCATGACCAGAACCGCGAGAAGTGGGATACCGGCAGCTATGTGCCGCTGCGTAATCTCTCCGAGAACCAGAAACACTTCCTGGTGATCGACTCCATCCTCAACGAAGAAGCGGTACTGGCCTTTGAATATGGCTATGCCTGCTCGGCACCGGATGAGCTGGTGATCTGGGAAGCGCAGTTCGGCGATTTTGCCAACGGCGCGCAAGTGGTGATCGACCAGTTCATTACCTCCGGCGAAACCAAGTGGGGCCGTCTGTGCGGCCTGACCATGATCCTGCCGCACGGCTACGATGGTCAGGGCCCGGAGCACTCCTCCGCCCGTGTCGAGCGTTACCTGCAGCTGTGCGCCGAGCACAATATCCAGGTCATCATGCCGTCCGAAGCCGGGCAGATGTTCCACCTGTTGCGTCGCCAGATGCTGCGTCCGTACCGCAAGCCGCTGGTGATCATGCTGTCCAAGCGCCTGCTGCGCTACAAGGACGCCATGACCCCGATCGAACAGCTGAGCAAGGGTGAATTCCACACCGTGATCGGCGACCAGGGCGGTCTGGATGCCAAGAAGGTGAAGCGCGTGGTGGTGTGCTCCGGGCAGGTGTATTACGACCTGGTCAACGCCCGCAAGGAGCGCAACGTCAAGGACATCGCCATCGTGCGTGTCGAGCAGCTCTACCCGTTCCCGACCGAAGCGCTGCGTGCCGAGCTGGCGCAGTACAGCGCCGCCAAGGAGCTGGTGTGGGTGCAGGAAGAACCGCGCAACCAGGGCGCCTGGCACCAGATTCGTCACCGGCTGGAAGCCTGCATGTCGCCGCGTCAGACCTTGTCTTACGCCGGCCGCGACTCCTCCGCTTCGCCTGCCGTGGGCTATATGAGCAAGCATACTGCACAGCTGAAGGCCTTCCTCGACGCGGCCATGACGCTGGGTAAATAACGTTCGGGTGAAGGGTGGCGGTACGCCACCCTTGTCCACTTTTGAAAGAAGGATGCATCCCATGATCATCGATGTAAAAGTGCCGCAACTGCCGGAGTCCGTGTCTGAAGCCACCCTGCTGGCCTGGCACAAGAAAGAAGGCGAGTTTGTCGCCCGTGACGAAAACCTGATCGACGTGGAAACCGACAAGGTGGTGCTGGAACTGCCTGCACCGCAGGCCGGCAAGCTGGTCAAGATCATCAAGGGTGATGGCTCGGTGTGTGGCAGCCAGGAAGTGATTGCCCAGATCGACACCGCTGCCGTGCAAGGAGAAGCCGCCCCGGCCGCCGCTGCTGCACCAGCAGCTGCGCCAGCCGCCGCCAGCACCGCTGCCGCCATGCCGTCCGCCAAGAAGCTGGCCGCAGAAACCGGCGTGAACCTGGATAACGTACAAGGCTCCGGTCGCGGTGGCCGTGTGCTGAAGGAAGACGTGCAGGCCGCTGCCGCCAAGCCCGCTGCAGCGGCTGCGCCTGCAGCCCCGGCTGTGATTGCCGACCTGTCCGGCCGTCCGGAACAGCGTGTGCCGATGTCCCGCCTGCGTCAGCGCGTGGCCGAGCGTCTGGTGCAGTCGCAATCCACCGCCGCCATCCTCACCACCTTCAATGAGCTGAACATGAAGCCGGTGATGGACCTGCGCAACAAGTACAAGGACAAGTTCGAGAAGGACCACGGCGTGAAGCTGGGCTTCATGTCCTTCTTCGTCAAGGCAGCGGTGCATGCGCTGAAGAAGTTCCCGATCGTCAACGCCTCGGTGGACGGTACCGACATCGTCTACCACGGCTACTTCGACATTGGCGTGGCGGTGAGCAGCCCGCGCGGTCTGGTGGTGCCGGTGCTGCGTGATTGCGACCAGCTGAGCCTGGCCGACATCGAGAAGAAGATTGCCGACTTCGGCAAGCGCGCCCAGGAAGGCAAGCTGGGTGTGGAAGAGCTGCAAGGCGGCACCTTCACCGTGTCCAACGGCGGCACCTTCGGCTCGATGATGTCCACCCCGATCATCAACCCGCCGCAATCCGCCATCCTCGGCATGCACGCCACCAAGGAGCGTGCGGTGGTGGAAAATGGCCAGGTGGTAGTGCGCCCGATGATGTACCTCGCGCTGTCATACGACCACCGTATCATTGATGGCCGCGAAGCCGTGCTGTCGCTGGTGGCGATGAAGGATGTGCTGGAAGACCCGGCCCGCCTGCTGCTGGACCTGTAAGTACAGCGCCGGGGGCACGCCCCCGGCTGGATGGTGGAAGACCAAGGCAGCCCCCCGAACCTGCTGCCTGTAACCAACGAGACCTGAAAATGGCAAACAACTTCGATATCGTCGTGATCGGCGGCGGCCCCGGCGGCTACATTGCCGCCATCCGGGCTGCCCAGCTCGGCTTCAACGTCGCCTGCATCGACGCCTGGAAAAACAAGGCAGGCAAGCCCAGCCTGGGCGGTACTTGCCTGAACGTGGGCTGCATCCCCTCCAAGGCGCTGCTGCAATCCTCGGAAAACTACGCCCAGCTGCAACACGACTTTGCCGATCACGGCATTACCGTGGACGGTGCCAAGATGGACGTGCCGAAGATGATCGCCCGCAAGGACAAGATCGTCGACAAGCTCACGGCAGGGGTGTCCTTCCTGTTCAAGAAGAACAAGGTCACCAGCCTGCTGGGTACCGGCCGCCTGCTCAAGCACGAGGGCGAGTTGTGGCAAGTCGAGGTGAAGGACGGTGACAAGGTGGAGGTGGTGAGTGCCACCCGCGTGATTATCGCCACCGGCTCCAGCCCGCGTCAGATTCCGGGGATTACCGTTGATAACGTCAACATCCTCGACAACGAAGGTGCGCTGAGCCTGGCCAGCACCCCGGCGCGTCTGGGTGTGATCGGCGCCGGTGTGATCGGCCTGGAAATGGGCAGCGTCTGGCGTCGCCTCGGCTCGGAAGTCACCATCCTGGAAGCGATGCCGACCTTCCTCGGCGCCGCCGATGAAGCCCTGGCCAAGGAAGCCGCCAAGCTGTTTGCCAAGCAGGGCATCCAGATCGCTACCGGCGTGAAGCTGGGCAAGGTGAGTAATGGCAAGAAGGGCGTCAGCGTGGAATACACCGACGCCAAGGGCGAAGCGCAGAAGGCAGAATTCGACAAGCTGATCGTGGCCGTGGGCCGCGTGCCGAATACCGTGGGCCTGGGCGCAGAAGAGGTGGGCCTCAAGCTGAACGAGCGCGGCCAGGTGGAGATCGACGACCACTGGACTACCAACCTGCCGAATGTGTACGCCATTGGCGACGTGGTGCGCGGCCCGATGCTGGCCCACAAGGCGATGGACGAAGGCGTGGCGCTGGCCGAAACGCTGGCTGGCCAGAAGGGCCATATCAACTTCGACACCATCCCGTGGGTGATCTACACCAACCCGGAAATTGCCTGGGTCGGCAAGACCGAGCAACAACTGAAAGCCGAAGGCGTCGAGTACAAGGCCGGTCGTTCCACTTTTGGTGCCAATGGCCGCGCGCTGGGCCTCGGCCACGCCGATGGTTTCGTCAAGGTGCTGGCCGATGCCAAGACCGACCGCGTGCTGGGTGTCCACATCATCGGCCCGTTTGCCTCTGAAATGGTGGCCGAAGCGGTGATGGCGATGGAATTCAGCGCCGCCTCGGAAGACATTGCCCGTATCGTCCATGCCCACCCGTCGCTGTCCGAAGTATTCCACGAAGCCGCACTGGCTGTGGACAAGCGGGCACTGCACGGCTGATTGTGACCGGGGTGGCCCATACCCCCACCCCGGACCCCCAACCCCCTCGTTGAAGGAACTGTAATGAATCTGCATGAATATCAGGCCAAGGAACTGCTGGCCAAGTATGGCCTGCCGGTACAGCAAGGCGTTCTGGCGACCAACGCCGAAGAAGCAGCTGCCGCATTTGACAAGCTGGGTGGCAAGTTCGCCGTGATCAAGGCGCAGGTACACGCTGGCGGCCGTGGCAAGGCGGGTGGCGTGAAGGTGGTCAAGTCGCGCGAAGAAGCCGCTGACGTAGCCCGTACCCTGATCGGCAAGAACCTGGTGACCTACCAGACCGATGCCAACGGTCAGCCGGTGAACTCGGTACTGGTGTGTGAAGACATGTACCCGGTGCAGCGCGAGCTGTACCTGGGCGCGGTGGTGGACCGCTCCAGCCGCCGCGTGACCTTCATGGCCTCGACCGAAGGTGGCGTCGAGATCGAAGAAGTGGCACACAACACCCCGGAAAAAATCCTGAAGGTGACGGTGGACCCGCTGGTGGGCCTGCTGCCGTTCCAGGCACGCGATGTGGCGTTTGCGCTGGGCCTGTCCGGCGACCAGATCGGCCAGTTCACCAAGCTGATGACCGGTGCTTACAAGGCTTTCGTTGAAAACGACTTCGCCCTGTTTGAAATCAACCCGCTGGCCATCCGTGGCGATGGCAGCCTGTGCTGCGTGGATGCCAAGGTCGGCATCGACAGCAACGCGCTGTTCCGCCTGCCGCACCTCTCCTCCATCCGCGACAAGTCGCAGGAAAACGAGCGTGAGCTGAAGGCTTCCGAGTTCGAGCTGAACTACGTGGCGCTGGAAGGCAATATTGGCTGCATGGTGAACGGTGCCGGTCTGGCGATGGCCACCATGGACATCATCAAGCTGTACGGCGGCCAACCGGCCAACTTCCTGGACGTGGGCGGTGGCGCCACCAAGGAACGCGTGATTGAAGCCTTCAAGCTGATCCTGGCGGATCCGTCGGTGCAAGGCGTGCTGATCAACATCTTCGGCGGCATCGTACGCTGCGACATGATCGCAGAAGCCATCATCGCGGCGGTGAAGGAAGTCAACGTGACCGTGCCGGTGGTGGTGCGTCTGGAAGGCAACAACGCCGAACTGGGTGCCAAGATTCTGGACGAATCCGGTCTCAAGCTGACCTCTGCCCAAGGGCTGGCCGACGCCGCCCAGAAGGTGGTTGCAGCGGTCAAGGCTTAATCCGGCATAACGGTTTAGAAAGGTATTCAAATGAGCGTTTTGGTCAATAAAGACACCAAGATTCTGGTGCAAGGCTTCACCGGCAAGAACGGTACCTTCCACGCCGAGCAGGCGCTGAAGGTCGGCACCAAGGTGGTTGGCGGCGTGACGCCGGGCAAGGGCGGCAGCCAGCATCTGGGCCTGCCGGTGTTCAACACCATGAAGGAAGCCGTGCGTGAAACCCAGGCCGATGCCTCGGTGATCTACGTGCCGGCCGCGTTTGCCATGGATTCCATCGTGGAAGCCGTGGATTCCGGCGTGAAGCTGGTGGTGTGCATTACCGAAGGCGTGCCGACCCTGGACATGCTGAAAGTGAAGCGCTATGTGGAAAGCTCCGGTGCACGTCTGATCGGGCCGAACTGCCCCGGCATCATCACCCCGGGCGAGTGCAAGATCGGCATCATGCCGTGGCACATCCACAAGCCGGGCCGCATCGGCATCGTCTCCCGTTCCGGTACCCTGACCTATGAAGCCGTGGCACAAACCACCGCTGCCGGTCTGGGCCAATCCACCTGCATCGGCATCGGCGGCGACCCGATCCCGGGCACCAGCCACATCGACGCGCTGCGCCTGTTCCAGGATGATCCGGATACCGACGCCATCATCATGATCGGTGAAATCGGTGGCTCGGCGGAAGAAGAAGCCGCCGAGTACGCCAAGGCACACGTCACCAAGCCGATCGTGGGCTATATCGCCGGTGTGACCGCGCCGAAGGGCAAGCGCATGGGCCACGCCGGTGCCATCATCTCCGGTGGCAAGGGTACCGCAGAAGAGAAGTTTGCTGCCTTCGAGAAGGCGGGCATCGCTTACACCCGCAGCCCGGCCGAACTGGGCAGCACCATGGTGGAAGTGTTGAAGGCCAAGGGCATGCTGAAGTAAGTCTGTACTGCAGCTGAGCTCGCCACAACGCCACCCCTCGGGGTGGCGTTGTGCTGTGTAGCGGTGTCCAGCCCGCAGCCAAACCGCTATAATGCAGCCATTGAATATGAGCAGGTGCCCACCATGTATCAATCCGAATTCACCGACTTCATCAACCGCTATCTGGAACAAAATCCACAAGTGGCTGCCGAGCGCCTGGAGCGCCGCGCCGTATGGTGGGACAAGCCGGTCGATGCGACCTTTGAACAGGGCGCCACGGAAGCCAAGGTCAAGCAGAACGGCTACTATTATCAAGGCTACGTCTACAGCGGCGCACCGAAGAAAAAGGTCGACCTGTAAACGTCTGACCTGGTTGCACAACAAAAAGGGCCACCGGCAACGGACTGGCCCTTTTTGTTTTGAATTGGAATGACAAGCTTGGAACGTATATGAGCGGAGAGCAAAAGACTGGGAAAAGGATTGGAGGGCTGCCATAAATCAATGCGCGATTCTTCTATCAGGATAGATTTGTTCGGCCTTCTGTGTGATGACTCAAACTGCCTTGAACACAACATTACTGACACAGCCACCGTCAGGCTATACCTGAACTTCTACCCCTGATTAGCACCTGCATCGTAGGTGACGTCATATTGTTCACCCTCTTGTAACAGCGTGAGCCCATCTGCGTTGAAAATAGTCTTTTTCATTGCGAATCAGTCCGTTTCAGTCAAGCCACTCAAGCTTACAGTGCCGTGCCCCTGAATCGTTTGGCTGGCATGATCAGGTGGCGGTTGGATAAGCCCCCCTTTGGACTGATAACGTAACGAACCATACTGCAATCCCGGCCAGTGCCAGGGCACAACCGACCCAACCCGTCGATGTCCAACCCAGACCCATATTGAGTGCTACACCCCCTAGCCATGGCCCGAGCGCATTTGCGACATTGAAAGCCGCATGATTCAGAGAGGCAGCCAAGTTTTGCGCGTCACCAGCCACCTCCATGAGTCGCATTTGAAGGATGGCCCCAAGTCCGCCACCGCAGCCGATAGCGAACACGGCGAGCGCGATTGACCAAACATGGGATATTGTCAGCGGGTAAAGAGCCAGTGCCAGTGCGCTCCACGTCAGCAGCAAGCCTGCAGCACGCATGACGCCGAATCGTGCCAGATACGGTGCAGCAAGATTACCACATGCCATTCCTGCTCCGAATACCGCCAGTACGATCGCTATGGCACCGTCAGTTGCTTTCGTCACTTCGTGAAGCGTCGATGCAAGATAGGTGTAGACAGCAAATAATCCACCAAAACCTACTGCCCCAATGCCCAAGGTCAACCACACTTGAGAGCGATGGAGTGCGCCCAACTCACGGAGGGCTGAAGCACCTGCAGACGGCATTTGAATAGGCATGACGCGTAAAAGCATTCCAACGACCAGCAGTGAAACCAAGCCGATGGCGACAAATCCGCTACGCCAGCCTAGCCCCTGTGCGAGCAGGTTAGCAAGCGGTACGCCGACCACTGTTGCCAATGCCAGGCCCATGAGTACGCGACCCACGGCATTGCCTCGCCTCTGCTCAGTAACCATGTTTGCTGCTGCCAAAACAGCGATCCCGAAATAGGCGCCGTGCGGAATCGCTGTTACGAAGCGCAGGATCATGAGCGCCTGCAGGCTCGGCGCCATCGCACTCAGAATATTGCCTGTTGCAAACCACAGCTGCAGCAGAACGAGCAGCAACCTGCGTTCAAGGCGCGCACCCAGTACGGCTAGCACTGGCGCACCGATGACCACGCCCAGCGCGTAGGCACTGACCACATGACCCCCCGCAGGGGCATCGACACCCAGCTCAGCGGTAAACGCTGGCAAGAAGCTCATCGTCGCGAACTCGGTGGTTCCGATGGCGAAACCACCGAGTGCAAGTACGACATGTGCAAGCCAAGAGCTTGAACGGATAGGGCTGTTTGGTACGATATCTTTCTTGTAAATGGCCATGTGGTGATCTCTGGTCTGGGTTGGGTGGCGATACAGAGGGCTTAATAGCCGACAGTGAAGCGCTCACGGTGATGCTGAGGTTTCTCGGCTTCATCCAGCATCGCTACCGCGTAGTCCTCCAGTGAGATGTGGCTTTTGCCATCAGCGTCGATCAACAGGTCATCCTTGCCGACGCGGTATTTACCGGTACGCTCACCAGGGACCAGCAAAGCCGATGGGCTGAGGAACACCCAGTCCAGTTCCTTCTCGGTGTGCAGCAGATCGAGAAAGGCGATCGTCAGCAATGCTCCGGCCTTCCACTCTGCAGGGAAGTCCGGCTGGTCGATTACGCGCCCACCGGAAGGCAAGCGCAGCGAACCCGCACCGCCTACTGTGAGAAAGCGTGAAATCCCTGCCTTCTTGACGCCGGCGATCAGCGCACGCACACCACTGCCGAAGGGGTCGGTACCGGGGTTGAAGGCGCTGATGACCTGATCGTGGCCGGTCAGGCATTCGGACAAGGCATGTGTGTCCGTCACATCAGCACAGAGGCTGGTAAGCAGTTCATGCTGCGGTAGCGTCTCGGGGTTCTTGGCAATGGCGGTGATGTGATGGCCGCGGGCCAGTGCTTCGGGTAGCAGTTTCGATCCTACGTAGCCGGTGGCGCCGATCAATGCGATTTTCACGGAAAACTCCTTCATGGGTTGATGTTTGATGGGGGATGTTCATGCGAGAGAAGTGGTCGATCCCGTGGGCTGGTCGCTTCCAGCTTTTTCCAAAGTCAATTTGGTAATGGTGCGAAGTTCTGTCGCGAATGCTTCGGGATTGCCGTAGAAGCGCTCGTGCCTGACGCGTGTGAACCTGCCCTCGTGTTCGAGGACAAAGCCTGGAAAGCCTTTGATTCCATGCAGCGTCATCAGGTGGCGACTGTTGTGGATGTGTTCGGCAACGTGAATGTTTCGGATTGTGGTGGCGAAGTCGTCTGCCGCCAGACCTATCTGGATGGCCAGGTTCGCTAGCACACCTTCTTCAACGACCTTGCGGCCTTGGACATAGTGCCCAGTCTGGATGGCGTGCAGCATGTCAAGGTCAGCGCCGTTGCGTAGCGCGCCGGCTGCAAGGACAGCGGCAATAGTGGGGTGAGACCAGAAGATGGTTGCGGGATCGTCCAACAGCTTGTTGAGATATGCCGGTTCAAATGGCAAGCCCGTGAGTTCGGCGATACGCTGATCGTTCATCTGGATGTGGCTACGTTTCTCTGCTACCAGAGAGGTTGGTATCCCCCATAACCCACCGCCATGCAACTTAATGCCGATGCCGTTAGCGACGGCCGCCTTGACAAGAGGGGAGGCGGCATAGCACCAGCCGCAGAGCGGATCGTAGACGTAGTGCAGTAGCGGATCATTCATATCAGGCTTCATTCCGGTCTCTTCATATCTTTGTCTGAAATTGGATGATTTATTATCTGTAATTCTTAGTCGTGCCGTAAGGTGGTGTAAGATTCAATCATTGTTAAATTGGAGTAATGAATGGACGAGTACAAGCCCTATGCGGTTTTCGCAGAGGTTGTTCACGCAAGTTCGATGAGCGCAGCTGCGAAGCGCCTCGGAATGACGCCCTCCGCCGTTAGTCAGATCGTGCGTGGGATGGAGCAACGAGCTGGCGTCGCGTTGCTGCATCGTTCGACGCGGAAGATTGCGCTCACCGAGGCTGGCGAGCGCTGCTACCCACACTGTCTTCGTTTGCTCGAAGCCGGGCGTGCGGCAGCTGCATCGCTGGAGCAGGCCCGGGATGCGCCGGTTGGTGAGTTGCGAATCGCAGCTCCCCTTGGCTTCGGCAACCATATTGCCCCAGCGCTGGCACCTGTTTTGACACAATGGCCTCTACTGCGGATGAGCCTGATCGTCGATGATGTGCTGATCGACCTGATCAGCTCGCGGATCGACATCGCTCTGCGAGTTGGCGAGCTGCCTGACTCTACCTGGATCGCTCGAAAGCTTGGGCAGATGGACACAGTGCTATGTGCCGCTCCGGCGTATCTGGAACGTCACGGCAGTCCAAAGTCGTCGCTAGATCTACAGCGACATCACTGGCTGGCCCTGATGCGAGAAGTGCAAGAAGTTACAGCAGAGGCTGCCTTCCCTGACGGGGGGGCTCCCCTACCGAACTTCATACTGGAGACAGTGGATGATCATGGGAGAAAGGAACTGATCCCCCTCCAGACCCGCACTACAACAAGCAATCAGATCGCGTTGCGGCAGATGTGCGAACAAGGCATGGGTATCGCAAGGCTCTTCTATGCGGATGTCCGTCACGCCCTTGAACAAGGGCATCTTGTCAGGGTGTTACCCCAACTGAGACTGCCGTCGTACCCTTTAGCCATGCTGACGGCGAGGCGCGACGTAGAACCCGCCAAGGTTCGTATCGCAGTGGCTGCGTTGAAGGCATATTTTTCATCACTGGCGTTGGAGCATGAGCCTGGTTCTGCTTGAGACTGGTAGAGGGAAAAACACATAGCCCCCTCCTTTGCATGGAGGTCTAGTCCGCGTGATTAAACGCCCATCTCCAAAAGAGAAGCGGGAATAGTGTGGGTCAGGAGTACAGGTGGGAACCTTGCTGCCTCCGCGCAGTCATGACAACATGCTGCCATGCGCAGGCTAGGACGGGCAAGGACACATGATGCTGTACACCATCGGTTATGAAGGTTTGACGGCCCCTGCCTTTGCCGCATGCCTGCAGCAGCACGGCGTGCAAACACTGGTGGATGTCCGAGAATCGCCCTTTTCCCGCAAGCCAGGTTTCTCTGGTGCGAGTATGGCTGATTGGCTGGAGGCGGCTGGGGTGCAGTATCAGCCGATGTCCGAGTTGGGCTGCCCACGCCCGATCCGCATGCGCTACCGTGAAGACGATGACTGGGGGCGGTATACGCGGGATTTCTGTAGCTGGCTGGAGTCTCAGCATGAGCCGCTTGCGGCACTGGCGCGTGTTGCGCAGGCTTCGCCCAGTGTATTGCTGTGCTATGAGGCGGACCCGCACATGTGCCACCGTTCCATGGTGGCGGACGCCATCCAGCGGCGCTATGGCCTGGCCGTCACCCATTTGACACCTCAGCAGAAGCGAGCCCCGGCAGAGGCGCCACGGCAGGCCTCCTTGTTCTGAGACGTTATTGCCAGCCCCATAAGGTTTTGGCGCGTGGCCAGTGGCATTGGCGGACAAAGACGGTATAGAAACTGACTCTCTCTTCACACTCCGCTTTGTCCCGGTTCCAGAAGGCGAAGCCCACCAGGTAACTGAAAAAGAACTCATCCAGCGAGGCAAAGCGCTGGAAAATCTGTTCGGCTACGGCTTCAATATGTGCCCAGGCTTCCGCTTCGCTGATGTACTGGGCTTGCCAGGCCATGCGGGCCATATTGCTGGCGCGCCACAGATCGAAACCCCAGATCAGATGCGCGGGTTTGCCGTCTTGTTCTTGCCAAAGGCGGGCTACCCGCTTGGGGTCACTTTGTGTCAGCCAGGCGAGTTCGTCGGTCAAATTCACGTAGGCTGCACTGGCATCCGGGCTCAGCAGGTACTGCGTATGCAGACCTTGCCGCAGTCGGTCAAACATCTGCAAGTAGTCTTCGCGGCTTTCAATATCCCAGTCGCTTTTCAGTGAGCTGCGTGAGCAAGCAGGTTCGGCTTCGATGTCCAGCAGCCAGTAGCCGCGCGTGTGGTGCAGACGGTGGCTGCAGGGCCACATTTCCAGCGTCTCTATCCACCAGCCCCGGTTGTAGCAATGCACGATATTGGGTTGCAGCGCACGCCTTTGGCGTTCACTCAGCGGCGCCAGCCCGCCTTCCTGCAGATAGCGCAACATCTCGCGGCGTGGGGCGGTCGCCAGCCAGAGCCAGCTCAGCAGCAACAGCAGCACCATCAGGCTACAGCCGAGCCAGATCACAGGTTGCGGCCAGAGATAAGCCAGAAAACCAGCGCCCGGCAACAGCAGGATCGAGACCGCTCGCCAAAGTTTGACCCAACCGGGCAGAGAACCATAGCGGCTCAATTCGCCCAGACTGTGCCAGCTGGCGGGGAAGCTCCAGGTACCGGGGAAATGTTGCAGCATGCGCGTGGTCCGATGTAGGAAAGTCTGTTTCAGTCGCTTGTCATGTTAACACTCGTGGGAGTCCATACTCACGGGGCATGGCGGAGTCTTTCTTCCGTTGGCTGATTTGGCGCTTGTCAGGCTGGCGGCTTTATTGGATGATAAGCGCTCAACCTGAATGTGACCTTGTCATGGCCATGCTGCGTGCTTTCTTGCCTTGTTCTACCGCCCCGCTGGCGGTGTCGGACCTGTGCGGCCTTGGGTTGAAACCTAAAAAACGACTTCTCCGCTGACGGGGAGTCGCGTCCCGTCGGGCGGAATGCCGGACGGGAACGCATATCAACTTTTCTCCTGATTGATCCCAACGGTACGCCACTCACGGAACGGACTATCCCATTACCGTTCTACCATGAGGAAAACATGCACACTGTATTTGAAGGTATCTGGTTGCCCATCATCACGCCGATGCAGGCCGATGGCCAGATTGACCACGTCGCTCTGGCGCGCCTGACCTGCCATCTGGCGGGGCAGGGTATTCACGGTCTGGTGGCGGGGGCCACCACCGGTGAAGGGGTATTGCTGCACCCCGGTGAACAGGAGGCGGTATTCGCCACGTTGCGCGAAGCTGCACCTGAATTGCCGATCATTCTGGGTGTGACCCAGTTCGCGACCGATGCGGCGGTGGCACAGGCCCGGCAACTGGCCCGGCTCAAGCCCGATGGCCTGCTGGTGACGCCGCCTTCTTATGTCCGCCCCACCCAGGCTGGTATTCAACGCCACTACGAGGCGGTGGTCGAAGCCAGCGATCTGCCGCTGGTGGTGTACAACATCCCGTTCCGTACCGGGGTGAATGTGGAAGTGGATACCCTGCAAGCATTGACTCGTGACCGTCGAGTGGTGGCGATCAAGGAATGCGGTGGCAATAATGAGCGCACCGTCAGGCTGGTGCAGGAGACGCCGCTCAAGGTGCTGTCGGGCGACGATGCACAGAATTTCCCGGTGATGTGCCTTGGCGGGCACGGCGCCATCGCAGGCTCTGCGCATATTCATACGCGCTGGCATGTGCGGCTGTACCAGCTGGTCAGGCAAGGCAAGCTGGACGAGGCGCGCCGTCTTCATACCGCCCTGTTGCCACTGATGCAGGCCCTGTTTGCCGAGCCCAACCCTATTCCTGTGAAAGCACTGCTCGCCGAGCAGGGCTGGTGCCAGGACATCTTGCGCCTGCCGTTCCTGCCCGCCAGCCAGGGCTTGCGTGAGCGCCTGCGTGCGCTGTCCGCTACGCTGGAGGCCTTTACCGGCTAGACCTGGCCGTTGGCTGGCTTTATCCTGCGGGACAGCGTGAGGCTGTCCCGCACGTTTTTCGGAGTTCATCATGTTGACCCTGCACTGTACCCAGGCGGCGGCACGCGCACTCAGCCAGACCCGGCAAGGCCGGACGCACAGCCCTGTGCGGGACGTGGCGCCAGTGGGGGCGCTGCAAGGCTGGCGTTGGCAGCTGCATGCAGCAACGGTCAGCCGCCGCACGGTATTCATCCTGATGGAACAGCACAGTCGCTTTGCTGTGGCACTATGGGGAATTCGTAAAGGCGACTACGCGGCCTTGCTGCAGCAATTCTGGCAGCGGATTGCCAATCACCTGCTGTGGCTGAATGATGATGTCGGGGGACTGACCGAGTCTGAAGCCGATGCGGCGCTGGCGGAGTGTGCCAGCCAACACCGGCAGACGGTTTTCCTGCACGGCGGCGACCGTAGCGTACAGCAGCACCTCAATCAGGCGCTGGCAGAAGTGCGGCTGGCTTTATCTGGCGAAACACCACCGCTGGAAGACCTGCTCGCCGCCGCACAGCTGGATGACTACCTGAACCGGGGTTTCCGGCAGGTAGGGCGGCAGGCCGCAGCGTTTGTGCCCGCAGATGCCTTTTACCTGCACTGGTTACGTCATGCAGCCAGGCTGGACGATGCTGCACTGGAGGCGGTACAGCATCGTCAGCAAGCTTTACGGCAGGCCCATTATGCGGCCTTGTGGGGTGAGCTGGAGGCATAAGCGCTTATCAGCTGCACCGCCTCTTCGCTGTGCATGCTGCGGGCGATCAGCCGCATGTCTTCCTGCGTAACCGGGAACAGGCCATAACGGAAGGCGTAGCCCCAGCTGCGTTGACCGGCGGTGAAGCTGAGCTGGTCGAGCAGAGGGCGAATGGCGGCATCTTGCTGAGCGGGGCTCCACACCACATCCCGACGGAAGGGGTGGAAACCTTCGCCCATGTCCACTTGATACGGATCAGGCTCCAGCGCCCGACCGATGGCGGTGAAGGCCTGCAGGGTGTCCTTGCCGCCAAAGGTGATGGTGGGGGAGTAGTAGCTCACCCAGTCACCCGGCTGGATGCGGCGCAACGGGGCCGCCTTGCCATGGCAGACCTGCATGAAGCCCCCGGCCAGCCCACGGCGAACGTGCTCGGCGGATGCAACCGCAATCCAGTATTTCATCGCTTAGTCCTCCACCACGAAGACGCGCAGGCGCTGGCCATCCGGGTCTTGCGCCGTAAAGGTATAGCCAAAGTCCATGCGGATTGGCTGCTGCAGAATGGTCAGCCCCATGCTGGTCCAGCGCTGGTAGTAGGTATCCACCGCCTCGCGGCTGTCCAGTGCAAAGCAGACTTCCGCGCCGCCTCCGGTATTGAGTGCTGCCGGTTCCACGGTATGACGAGACCACAGGCCCAGCATCCAGCCGTTATCCAGTGGCAGCAGGGCAAAGGTTTCGGAAGCGTCGATCACCGGCTTGTCCAGCAGCTGGCTGTAGAAGCTGGCGCTGCGTTGCGGTTGGTCAACATAGAGAATCAGAAAATTCGGGCTCATGCGTTTGCTCCTGGGTGTGGACCACCCGGGCTGGGTGGTCGATGGCGCAAGCATAGCCGCCCATGCTGTCAGTTTTTGTCAGCAGGGTTTGTGACATCCTGCTCATTGAGCAGCAACCATTGCCGCAACAGCATGGCCAGCTGCTCCCGCTGTGCAGGGCTGAAGGGAGCCAGCATCTGTTGCTGGTTGGCCAGGTGATCATTCATGGCCTGGTCGATCAAGGCATGGCCCGCCGGGGTCAGACGCACCAGCAGGCTGCGGCGGTCTTCCTGCGAGGCGATGCGCTCCACCAGCCCGCGTGCTTCCAGCCGGTCTACCAGACCGGTGACGGCGCCTGAGGTCAGCATCATGGTGCGATACAGCGCAGTTGGGGTGAGCGGGCAGTTGTGGCGGCGCAACGTGGCGAGTACATCAAACTCACTGCTCTTGAGGCCATGCCGCAGCATCACGCTTTCGATCTGGCGCATGGCGATCTGCGACATACGATTGAGGCGACCAAAAATGCCAGTGCTGCTGGGGTCGAGGTCTGGCCGCTGCTGTTGCCACTGCGCCAGTACCTGGTCCACATGATCCTGCTGAGACATGGTTCTTCCTTGTGTGCTGGCATGCCATGCCAGTGTCTGCCGATTTTATCTTATTACTGAAATATTTTTTGTTTGAATTATCTCATGTTAAAATATCTAATAAATAAGATACTTATTGAGTGAGCAAAATATGCCGATCTTGCTGGCCATCATGGCCCCCATGCTGTGGGGGAGCACCTACGCGGCGGCTGCCCTGTTTTTTAAAGGCTATCCACCGATCTGGCTGGCCGTTTGGCGTGCCTTGCCTGCCGGGTTGATCCTGTTGCTGTTGCGACCGAGCAGCCTGCGTCGTCTGCCACTGCCTTGGCCGCGCATGCTGGCCTTGACCCTGAGCGGGGTCACCGTGTTTTTTGCGCTGCTGTTTCTGGCGGCTTATCGCCTGCCGGGGGCGGTGGCCGGTACGCTGGGGGCCACGCTCCCGCTGCAGATGCTGCTGCTGCGCTGGCTCCAGACCGGGCAACGGCCTGCGCCCGTCTGGCTGGGGTTGGCCGTGCTGGGTTTGCTGGGGGTCATGCTGCTGTTGAATCCGTCCAGCCATCTGGACCTGCTGGGGGTGGCGGCTGCACTGGCGGCAACCTTGCTGTTTGCGCAGTCCACACTGTGGATGGAGCGCTGGCCGGTACAGGATGTGCTGCCTCTGGTGGGCTGGCAGTTGCTGCTGGGGGGCGTGCTGTTGCTGCCGGTGGCCTGGCTGTGGGCCGGGCCGATGCCGCTGCCAACCCTGCAGCAAGCGCCCGGCCTGCTGTGGCTGGTGGTTGGCAATACGGTACTGGCCAATGCGATATGGTTTTGGGGAGTACGCCGTCTGTCAGGACAGATGATGGGCATGCTGTCGCTCAGCAATCCGGTGGTGGCGGTATCCTTGGGCATCCTGCTGGTGGGCGAGCACCTCAATGGCTGGCAGATGGCGGGTATCAGCCTGATCTTGCTGTCTTTCATTCTGATGAAGCTGGTGCCTGCCGGTGCTGCGCGTCAGCAGTCC
This sequence comes from Leeia aquatica, assembly GCF_012641365.1. Lineage (NCBI taxonomy): Bacteria > Pseudomonadati > Pseudomonadota > Betaproteobacteria > Neisseriales > Leeiaceae > Leeia > Leeia aquatica. Next base: position 367,966 of record NZ_JABAIM010000002.1, on the reverse strand, counting down.
AAACCACTGGACACGCTGACGCTGAAAAGCTGCTGAGGTTTAACTGGCGGCTGCCGCGATCCGAGCCCTCAGCTGCCGCTGCCCCCACAGCCGCAATACCAGCCCAATGAGCAAGGCTGCCAGCATGGCACTGTACAGCGGGCCCTGTGCCAGGCGTTTGCCTACCGTCAGCACAAACAGCAGCCATAGCCAATAAACGCCAAAGGTATGCAGTCGTTTCCACAAGGCACCGCCCAGCATGCGGATGGCAGCCTCATTGGAGGTGGCCGCCAGCAAGGCGATCATCAAGTAACCACTACCGCCCAGAATCAACATTGGTGCGGCAAAGACTTCTTTACCGAGTACTGGATTCAGTAACCCCAGCTGAATGAACAGGCAGGCATGAATCAGGTGCGAGGTCGCAAAGCTCAGGCCCAACTGCCGCCGGTAGCGGAGCAGGGTTTGGGTCAATGCACTTGGCCACAGGGTATGCAGGGCGCTACTGCAGAATGTCAGCAGAAACAGCGCCAGCGAGCTACGCGCCGTCAACCGCACGCAGCTACGCAAGGCGAGCTCCAGCGTGTGGGCATCCCACAGTATGGCAGTAATGCCAGCAACAATCCCCAAGGTGCAGATCAGCCAGAAGGTGTGTCCACGGTGCCAGTGTTGCATGTGCTACTCCTTATGTAAGCAATGATTACATTTGAGGAGTGTAAGTGATGTAAACATTGATTACAATAACGGGAATCCAATTCTTTTCAGGCCCGCTCATGGCAGCAGACACTACCCCGCGAACCCGTTACCACCACGGGCAACTCCGACAAGCCTTGCTGGATGCCACGCTGGCACTGGTCATCGAGCAAGGCATGAGTGCCTGGTCGCTGCGGGATGTGGCTCGACGGGTGGGGGTGTCCCCTGCGGCACCGTTCCGCCACTTTGACAGCAAGCACGCACTGCTGGCTGCTATCGCCGAGCAAGGCATGCAGCGTTTTGTGGCAGACATTGCTCGGGAAGTCGAAGCGGCCCCAGCGGAAGGGCGCTTGCAGGCCATGGGGGTGGGCTACTTGCGCTGGGCGATCGCCAACCCGGCCCAGTTCATGGTGATTTCAGATCGCAGCCTGTTTAATCTGGCGCAGTCTCCCACGCTGTTGGCGCAAAGTGAGGCGGTGATGGGGCAGATGGATGCCCTGCTGCAGGCGCGCTACGGGCAACACCCCGGCTTTGCGCTGGAGCAGGCGCGGCTGATGTTTCGTGCACAGGCCTATGGATTGGCCCGCATGGCGGTGGACCGCCACCTGGAAGAATGGGCCATCCCGCCAGAGCAGGCGCTGGAACACTGCCTGCGGGTGCTGGATCAGTTTTTTATTTTGCTGCCGGGGTGTGGCGGGCAGACGGGCGCACGCAGCCACGCGCTTCCTGCATGAACGACTGCAGGGTCTGCCGCAGGGTGCCGCTGGCCAGCCAGCCATTGTTGTGCAGGGCGGGGGACTGCTGATAAGCCACATTGAACTGGATGTCGTCGATCCGCCACCGGGTGCCCACCCGTCGCAGGCTGAGCTGATCATGCCAGCGTGCCTCCGGACTGCTGCTGTCCCGATAGGCAAAGGCCATGATCGCCTGCAGGTGCTGGCTATTCTGCGGCTGGAGGGCGACCAGCGTGGCCTCGCTATAGCCTTCGTAGAGGGTGCTGAACACGCTGGTTTCAAAACCCAGTGGTTTTTCGTCCTGGGCAGCGGTTTCACCGCAGCGCTGTTGTGCCGCGACCATCTGCTGCAGCGCGCGGAACAGGGAAGGAGTGACCGCATCCTGTATTTGCCGCAAGTCCTGCGGTGTCGTCAGGGGTACTGAGTTGACCACCTCCAGCTGGTAAAATTGCGCCAGCTGTGTCTTCAGCTTGTCTTCCAGACTTTCAGCATGCAAAGCTGACGTCGCCAGCAACAACCCCGCCAGGCACAGACGACGCATCACAGGCTGCCGGTCACGGGCAGGGAGGCACCGGTGATCTTGTGGGCCGCGTCTGATAGCAAGAAGAGGATGGCCGCAGCAATGTCTGCCGGGGCGACCCAGCGGCTGGTATCTGCATCCGGCATGTCGGCGCGATTGGCCGGGGTGTCGATGATACCCGGCAGCACGGCGTTGACGGTGATGCCACGGGCTTTCAGTTCATCCGCCAGACTCTCGGTCAGCCGTGCCACCCCCGCCTTGCTGGCGGTGTAGGCGCCCATGCCCGCGCTGCCGCGTGTTGCCGCATTGGCACCGATATTGACAATACGGCCCTGACCCTGCGTCAGCAAGGTGGGCAATACCGCCTTGCTCATGGTCAGCGCGGTGCGCAGGTTCATCTGGTACATCAGGTCCCAGCTCAACACATCACCCTCGCTCAGGGTTTCATAGCGAAAGCCACCCGCCACATTGATGAGCCCATCCAGACGGCCAAACTGCTGCAGCACCTGCTGCACGGCATGCTGGCAGGCGGGCAAGTCGGTCAGGTCCACGCCGGGCAGTGGCAGCAGGCTGTCGGTGCGCGTGGGCACCGCATCGCGGGTTTGACCCAGCAGCGCCACCCGCGCGCCCTGCGCCTGGGCTGCCGCCGCTACCGCCATACCCAGAAAGCCGAAGCCTCCTGCAATGATCACTACCTTGCCTGCCAACATGCTCATGCTGCACTCCTGATTGGGCTTAACCGCAAATCTCTTCAATATACCGGGCCATCTGCGCGTCACGCGAGGTGAGGCCACCCGCATCGTGGGTATTCAGCCGGATGTGTACCCGATTGTAGACGTTGAACCACTCCGGGTGGTGGTCGTGCTTCTCGGCAAACAGCGCCACCCGGCTCATGAAGGCAAACGCTTCGCTGAAGTCCTGAAAGGTAAAGTCCTTCTCAATGGCAGTGGCTTCTTCATTGGTCTGCCAGCCATGCAGGGTGTCCAGCATGGCCGCGACCTGCTCGCGGTTCATCTTTTCCAGCATAAGGAATCCTTTCAAGCGTCTGCCGTGTCCGACCAGCCCTCACCCGTGCCCCGGTTAAGGACCACATCGTCGCTTGCCAGTTCCCCGGCACCCAGAATCGGGCTGCCTTGCAGGCTGTGGTACAGCTCGGTGAAGTCCGGTGCCGTTGCATCGAACAGTTGTTGGAAGCTGTCGATCACGAAGTACGTTTTCTGGAAGGTGTCGATACGATAGCGGGTGTGCATGATACGCGCCAGATCAAACTTCACCCGGTTCGGGCTGGCACTGTCCAGGCAATAGATGGATTCACTCTTGCTGGACAGGATGCCCGCACCGTAGATGCGCAGGCCAGACGTGGTCTGGATCAGGCCAAACTCGACGGTATACCAGTACAGGCGGGCCAGCATCGGCAGGGCACCGAGCGACGCCGCTTTCAGGCCGCCCTGACCGTAGGCTTGCAGGTAGTCAGCGAACACCGGGTTGATCAGCAGGGGGACATGGCCGAACAGATCATGAAAGACATCCGGCTCTTGCAGATAATCCAGACGGGCGGCATCGCGCAGCCACCAGGTGACCGGAAAACGGCGGTTGGCCAGATGATCAAAGAACACATGGTCCGGGATCAGGCCATGCACCGCCACCACACGCCAGCCGGTGGCTTGTGCCAGCTTGCGGTTGAGGTGATCGAAGTCGGGTACCCGGTCGGGCGCCACATCCAGCTGCTGCATGCCCTGCAGGAATTCCTCACAGGCTCGGCCTGGCAGCAGGGCGCTTTGCCGCAGATAGAGCTGATGCCAGATGGCATGATCTTCCGCCGTATAACGCTCGAACGGCTGCGCCATGGTGAAGTCATCGGCGTGTTGCAGACCCTGGTTCTTTTCGACAGTGATGTCCGGAACCTTGTAGACGTTTGCGCTTTCCATGGGGTGACCTCTGGCAAGTAAGAGCTCACTAGCTTAAACGCTCTGCGATGCGGAGATGCCGCAATGTTTGCACATGATGGCAGGTTCATGCTTTACTGATGCATATCAAGGCTAAAATGTGCGTAATATGAGCGTGATTGAACTGGACCGCTTCGACTACCTTATTTTAGACGCGCTGCAGAAGGACGCGCGCGCCACTCATCAGAAACTGGCACAGCAGATTCCGCTGTCGGCTTCCCAGATCGGGCGTCGTATCCAGCGGCTGGAAGAAACCGGCGTGGTGGAGGGCTATCGGGTCAGCCTGCGGCCGGAACGGGTGGGGCTGTCGGTGCTGGCGTTTACCTACGTCTGGCTGGAGCGCCACGGCGAAGTGGCGGTACGCGAATTTGCTGATGCCATCATTACCCTGCCTGAGGTACTGGAGGCGTATGCGGTGACCGGTGAGGCGGATTACTGGTTGCGGGTGGTGGTGGCGGACCTGCCGTCCCTGTCCCGCTTTGTGATGTACAAGCTGATGAATCTTCCCTGTGTGCGTTCCGTCAAGACCACGGTGGCGCTGGAGCCGATCAAGCGGATTGCCCCGCTGCCGGTGGGCTGAGCGGGCTGGCCTGCGGCGGGGCAAACGCTGCCAGCAGCCAGTCGATCAGGACCCGCAGGCGCTGGGGCATGTGAGGTTGGCGCGGGTAGAGCAGGGAGAACGGGCGGCTGCGTCCGCCATAGTCGGGCAGCAACTCCAGCAAACGTCCGTTCTGCAAATCATGCTCGACGATGAAGCGATAGGTTTGCAGGATGCCACCACCTGCCCGTGCCAGCGTCACACAGCCCAGCAGGTCGTCACTGCAGCGCAGTGCACCCTGCGTGGGCAGGCTGAAGGCGCGCCCCTCCTGCTGGAAAAGCCAGCTGATCAATTGGCCACTGCTGGGTAGATGAAACTGGATACACTGATGCTGCAGCAGTGCATCCGGAGTGTTCGGCGCACCGTGTCGCAGCACATAGTCGGGTGAGGCGACCACCACCAGTTCGGCATCCAGCAGAGGCCGTGACACCAGCCCGGAGTCCTTGGGCGGGCGGCCGCGTACGGCCAGATCAAAACCATCGACTACGAAGTCCACATTGTGGTTGCTGAGCTGGATCTCCAGCTCTACCTGCGGATAGCGGGCGTGAAAAGCCGGTAGCAAGGGCAGGATGCGGTAATGGCCCAGGGGCGTCGGCAGGCTCAGGCGCACGATGCCGCTGGGGGTGCGCTGTGCATCGGCCAGTGCGCGCTCGGCGGCATTGATCTGCGAGAGGGCATCGCGGCATTGCTGGTAGTAGTGCTGCCCGGCATCGGTCAGGTTGATGCGGCGGGTGGTGCGCTCAAACAGCTTGACCCCCAGCCGCTGTTCCAGGCGGCTGATGCTGCGGCTGACTGCAGGTTGCCCCAGCCCGGATTTGACGGCGGCCGCCGTAAAACTGCCACATTCTGCCACTGTGCAAAACAGTTCGATGCTACCCAGCATCACTTCATCAAAGTGCCGTGCCATATTGATTACATGATGTAATGAATATTGTGCATGATTACTGATTTTTCTGTGCCAGCGCAAGGCATAGCATGTGTCCTGCCCGGTGCCGTGCTGACCGGTTAACCCTCACCGACGGGAGTCATGCCATGAAACTGTTTTACTCTCCCAATGCCTGCTCACTGGCCCCACACATCGTCGCGCGGGAGCTGGGTATGTCGCTGGACCTGGTACGGGTCGACCTCAACCAGCACCGTACCGCCCAGGGCGAAGACCTGTACCAGCTGAATCCGAAGGGGCAGGTGCCTTTGCTGCAGCTGGCCAATGGCGAGTACCTGAGCGAAGGCCCGGTGATCGCCCAGTATCTGGCCGACAGTCAGCCCGGCCAGGCATTGCTGCCTGCAGCCGGTAGCCTGGATCGGGTGCGGGTGGTCGAATGGCAGAATTACATCAGCACCGAGCTGCACAAGTCGTATACACCGCTGTTTAATCCACAGGTCAATGCGGAGGCCAAGAAGGTACTGTCAGCTCTGCTGCGCAAGAAGTATGTCTGGCTGGACAGTGTGCTGGCGGGGCGTGAATTCCTGCAGGGTGAGCGTTTCTCGGTGGCCGATGCTTATCTGTTTGTGGTGACCCGCTGGGCCGCCTATGTGCAGCTGGACTTGACGGACTTGCCGCATCTGCAGCACTACATGCAGGCGATTGCGGCCCGCCCGGCGGTGCAGGCTGCGCTGCAGGCGGAGGGTTAAGCCATGGCGGGCTGGAAACACAGTACGGTCAGCCAGCGGCTGGGCCTGCGGTTGCCGATTGTACAAGGCCCGTTCGGCGGTGGCCTGTCCAGCGTTGCGCTGGTGGCTGCCGTATCGGAAGCGGGCGGCCTGGGTTCGTTTGGCGCGCATCACCTCGATGGGGACGGGATTCTGCGGGTAAGTGCAGACATCCGGGCGCAGACGGCCAAACCGTTTGCCCTCAACCTGTGGGTGCCCTTCGAGGACAGCGATGACCCGCAACTGAGCGCTGCAGAATTCACCACGCACCGTGACCGACTGGCCCCTTACTTCAAGGAGCTGGGCGCGGATTTGCCGGCACAGCCCGCGCGCTTCATGCCGCGCTATGCTGAACAAGTGGAGGCCATCTGGCAGGCCAGACCCGCCGTGCTCAGCTTTGTGTTTGGCGCACCGGCTCCCGAGGTAGTGGACCGCTGCCGTGAGCTGGGCATTGTCACCATCGGCGCGGCGACGACCGTGGATGAGGCGATTGCGCTGGAAGCGGCCGGGCTGGACATGCTGGTGGCGACAGGCTTTGAGGCGGGTGGGCACCGGGTGGCGTTCCTGCAGCAGCCGGAGCGAGGGCTAACAGGGCTGTTTGCCTTGCTGCCGCAGGTGCGGGACGCGGTGCGCATCCCGGTGATTGCCGCTGGCGGCATTGCCGATGGCCGGGGCATTGCTGCTGCCCGCCTGCTGGGGGCGGACGCGGTGCAGATTGGCACGGCATTTCTGGCTTGTGAGGAATCCGGAACACACGCCTTGCACCGGGAGGCATTGTTCAGCCCGGCGGCGCGCCATACCGAGCTGACCCGCGCGTTCAGCGGGCGACTGGCCCGAGGGATCCGTAATCGCTTTGTGGAAGAAAGCCGGGGGCAGGCGGTGGCACCGTATCCGGTGCAGAACTGGCTGACCGGGCAACTGAAGAAAGCCGCGCAAGCCGCCGGGCGGACCGACCTGGGCTCGCTCTGGTGCGGGCAAGCAGCGCCGCTGCTGAAAGTGCGGCATGCCACCGCCCTGATGCAGCAGCTGGAGCAGGAGACGGACGCCCTGCTGGGGTAGCCCCCGCTCACCAGCCGGTTGAGGGCGCACCGCCGCGTGCCCTCACGTGGTGGGGGTGTCAGGCAAAGACGCTTGCCACTGGTCGGCCCAAGTCCGCAGCGGGGCGATGAGCTGCATCAGCGTCTGGCCCGATGGGCTCAGGCTGTACCCCAATTCATGCTGCGACAGCAGGCCACTGTCACGTAGTTCCCCCAGCCGGGTGTTCAGCACACTGGACGACATCTGCTCACACTGCTGCTGCAGTTCGCGGAAGGTGCAGGGGCGCTGGCTCAGTTCCCACAGGATGCGCATGGTCCAGCGTCGGCCCAGCAGGTCAAACAGGGCCATGATGGGGCGACCGGTGGTGGAGCCACGAACCGGGATTCCGGGTTTGGGTGTCGGCATGATGTTGCGCTTCTAAAAAAGAAGCAATATGATAACCCACTTCCAAACCCATCGGCAACGCCGGGAGTGACTCATGTTTCTGATTGATATGACCTTCGTCAAACCCTTGGACGAAGTGGACCGCCACGTTCAGGCACACCGTGACTATCTGGCCGGGCTGTATGCGCAAGGCCTCTTCTTGCTGGGAGGGCGCAAGCAGCCACGCAGCGGCGGCATCATCCTCTCCCGGCAGCAGCACCTGGATGAGGTGAAGGCGGTGTTTGATGCGGACCCGCTGGTGAAGGCTTGCGTGGCGACCTATACGGTGACCGCGTTTGAACCGGTGATGCGGGCCCGCGTGCTGGAGGGTATCCTGTAAGTCCGGGCTGGATGGCGCGGTATTGCTGCGCTATGCTGTACGCATGAAAGCATCCCGCATCTTGCCAGTGAGTGTGCTGTTGACCCTGTGGCTGAGCACAGGCCCACTCCGGGCCGCGACGGACCCACAGGGGGAAGGGCTGCGTACGCGCCTGATCCACGACCAGGCTTATCCGCAGGTTCCTGCGCGTTGCCTGTTTGTCGTGAAAGAAGAGCAACTGCCGGAAGGGGATATCTACGCCGCGCGCTTCAATCCCGCCTGCATGGGGGTGAGCAGCGCCTCGTCCTTGCTGGACCGTTTTCTGGTCAAGGGACGCCGCATTCGCTGGGTCGATGCGGCCGAGCCCGGACACTATCTGCCGTACGCGCAATTCCTGCAGCGCTGAGGGCTACACCTTCTCCAGCGGGCGGTGCGGCTCGGCGGGCAGGGTGATCTGAATCGCATCCCCGCTCTGGATCACGCCGCCTGACAGCACAACGGCCATCACGCCACCTTTGCGGATCAGCGAACCATCTTCCGCCCGCCCCAGCACTGCAGCCAGCAGGCCCTTCTGGAAGTTCTCAATTTGCGCGCAGGGGTTGCGCAGCCCGGTGAACTCGATTTCGGCGTGCTCTCCCAGGCGCAGGCGGGTGCCGGTGGGCAGGTCCAGCAAGGGAATACCGCGGGTCAGGATATTCTCCCCCAGATCGCCCGGCGCCACGGTGAAGCCCTGGCCATTCAGCTCGTCCAGCAGTTCAGCGTGGATCAGGTGAACTTGCCGCAAATTGGGCTGATCCGGATTGGCTGCCACCCGTGAGCGATGCTTGACCTTCTCGCCGCAGTGCGCGTCACCCTCCACGCCGAGCCCGGCGAGCAGGGTGAGCTGCGTTTCGGTCTGTTTGCTGAACTGATGGGTCGGGCAACGGCTGAGCGAGCTAATGCGGGCATGCGACATGGGGACTCCGGTTCAATCGGCGGTGCGATAAGGCGGGGATGCATGCGGGTCCGTCGTCAGTTGATTGAGCACCGCCTGCACGTCATCAATGCTTCCGATCAATTGTACCAGAGCAGCAGCCTCAGCCTCGCTGTTGACACAGCCTTTCAACCAGATCCAGCGGCGTTGGCCCAGTGCCCACACCGTGGTTTTGCCGAAGCGCCCATCGGCGGCAACCGCCTTTTGTACCCGCTCCATGATTTCCTTGTCGTAGGCAAAGCTGCTGGAATAGCGGCAGCGACCCGCAGCCCAGCAACTGTTGCCGCGCTCGGCCCGCTGGTGGGCTTCGGCATTGGCCTCCTTCAGCGTCAGCAAGGGGCCCTCGGCAGGCGGGCAGCCGTCTAGCCCCTGGGTGAGCTGTACAAAGGGATCATCAAAGCGGTTCAGGCGCAGCGCATCGGTGGCGGATTCGGCAGCGACTGTGCAGGCCATCAATACGGTGAGCAGGGGCAAGTAGCGGGGGGCGGGCATGGTGTAGCTCCTGTCTGGGGTGAAAGGGTGGCGTCATGTTGATTTAGTTTAACGCATAAAATTAATTTTGAGCGTTAATTCTGTGTGGACAGACCGCTGCCCAGCCGCAGCCAAACGCGGTAGGATGATGCAATGAGCCAGCATCTTGAACTGACCGAAGTGTCCCCCCTGTGCCTGACCGTGCTGAACAGCGAGGTCTGGCGAGGCACGGCGCGCCATATCGACCGTCTGGAGCAGCCGGAACAGTGGCTGGCACTGGTGGGTGACTGGCTGGGATGGCCCGATGATGTGCGTGCCAGTTTGTGGGCATCCCGGCACAGCGAGGCCGCCCAGCAAGCCCTGGCTGCTGCCCGGCAGGCCCGCGCGGGGGTGCGTGCCGTGCTGGAGTCTGTACTGGATGAGGGCAGGCCTTGGCATGGCCCGGCTACGTTCCCGACGCTGGTGTGGACCGCGCAGGGGTTGCAAGCGGCTCCCCCGCCCTCCGACTGGTTTGATCTCGGGCCATACCTGTGGCTGTCACTGGCGGGGCTGTTGTCTGGAGAGCACGCCAAACGCCTGAAGCGTTGCGCCGATCAGCGGGGCTGTGGCTGGTATTTTCTGGATCACTCACGCAACCTGTCCCGCCAATACTGCTCCAGTGCGGCCTGTGCCAACTATGCCCGACAGCAGCGTTTTCGGCAGAAAAAGGAAGCGACGTGAACGCCGAAGATCTGCTGGAGGGCGCTTGCCATTGTGGCGCGGTGCGCTTGCGGCTGATGGTGATGCCCACCAGTGCTGTCCGCTGCAACTGCTCGATTTGCCGGCGACTGGCGGCCGTATGGACCGATTGCCGGGCCGACCGTGTGCAGCTGCAAGGGCATCCGGAATCGACCGAGTCGTATGTCTGGGGTGACCGCAGCCTGCGCTATGTCCGCTGCCGGCATTGTGGCTGTACCACCCATTGGGAGTCGCTGCTGCCGGATGTTGATCCGCACCACCTGTGCGTCAACTTGCGGAATTTTCCGGCCACGCTGCTGGTGCAGGTGGCGTTGCGCTATTTTGACGGGGCAGACAGCTGGCGCTACCAGGACTCGCCCGATGCGAGGCACTGGCGCTAGCCACTGACAGAGAGCGCAGCGGGCAGTGTGGTGATCAGATAGTCAGCCAGCGCACGTACCCGCGGTGCCCGGCGAACATCTGGGTGCATCAGCAGGTAGAGTGGCTTGTCTGCAGGTGCGGAAGCGCTCAGCTGCACCAGCTCTGGCGCACGTTTGGCCAAGAAGTGCGGCAGCAGGGCGACGCCCAAACCCTGCCGGGCGGCCTGAAACAGCGTTTCCAGATCATTGCTGCGCAAGGCAAAGGGGCGATCGGCAGCGTGCGTGTCCAGCCACACCTTCAAGGACATGCCGGCCAGGCTGTCGTCAAAGCCGAGAAAGACCCGTTCACTGTCGGCTGCGTGCTGCCATTGTGTCAGACCATACAGGCCATAGCCGAGCAGGCATAGCGATCGGGCAATCAGGTCCGGGGTATTGGGCTCGTCCAGCCGGAGTGCCAGATCGGCCTCACCTTGCTCCAGCCGGGCGCGGCGTTGCTCACCCAGCAAAATCAGCTGGATTTCCGGATAGCGCAGGCGGAACGGCTGCAGCAGCGGCAACAAGATGTGGTTCAGCATCTGTGGCGGTGCTGACAGCCGGACCGGTCCACTCAAGGCATGCTGAACATGCGCGGTACGTTGCAGGCTCAGCATGGCAGCTTCCATTGCCAGTGCCTGTGGCAGCAGGTTTTCACCCTCCTGTGTCAGCTGCCAGCCCCGTGGCAGGCGATCAAACAGGCGTAAGCCCAGCGTCGTTTCCAGTTGCCCCACCCGGCGTGACACCGTGCTGTGCTCTACATCCAGCCAGCGTGCGCCTGCCGACAGACTGCCCTGGCGGGCTAAGGCCAGGAAATAGCGAATGTCATCCCACTGCATGGTGATCCGGTTATTTATGCACAGATGGTGCCAATTTTCACCAGTTATTCTGAATCAATCAACACCCTACACTGCGTCCATGTTTTGAGTAAGGACGACAACATGAACCCGTTACCCGAAAGCATGCCTGCTGTAGCCGTCAAACAGGCACACCCTATTGCACATGCGGAGGCGTTGCTGGATGTGCAGTTGCCCATCCCGGCCCCGGAGGCATATGACCTGCTGGTAAAGGTTGAGGCCATCAGCGTGAATCCGGCCGATTACCGGGTGCGCCTGCGCAAGGCCGATGATGGTAAACACACCATCCTGGGCTGGGATGCCGCCGGGGTGGTGGTGGCTTGTGGCAAGGAGGCCAAGGCCTTGTTCCAGGCTGGAGACAAGGTGTACTACGCCGGGGATGTCGGGCGTGACGGTAGCAACAGCGCCTTTCAGCGCATTGACGCCAGGCTGGTGGCGCACCGCCCTGCCAACTGGAGTGCCGCCGAAGCTGCCGCACTGCCGCTGACCGGCCTGACCGCTTGGGAAGCACTGGTAGAAAGCATGGGGTTTACGCCGGATATCCCCGTTACCGGGCAGACACTGCTGGTGATCGGCGGTGCGGGTGGCGTCGGCTCCATTGCCATCCAGCTGGCGAGGCAGGTGCCGGGACTGCAGGTGGTGGCAACCGCCTCACGGCCTGAAACCGTAGCGTGGTGCCATCAGATGGGGGCCCATATCGTGATTGACCACAACCGTCCTTTATTGCCTCAACTGAACGCCGCAGGGGTGTTCTCCGTGGAGGCGGTGCTGCTGCTGAATCAGCCGGACCTGCATTTTCCTGCCGTGGCGGGGTTGATCGCGCCCTTCGGGCAGATCGTCAACATCGTGCCCTTTACCCAGCCGCCAGACCTGAACCTGCTGATGCGCAAGAGTGTGCGCTTTAGCTGGACCTACATGTTTACCCGCTCATCGTTCCGTACTGCAGACATGGCTCGGCAAGGGGACATCCTCGCCCGCTATACCGCGCTGGCAGAGGCCGGGCTGATCCGCAGTACAGCACGTGAGCACCTGGGTGAAATCAATGCCCGTAACCTGAGCAACGCCCACGCTCGTCTGGAGCGGGGTGATGCCTTCGGCAAGCTGACGCTGGCCGGTTTTTCCCACCTTGAGGAGCAAGCAGCATGAACAGCATTCAAACGGTGCAAACCTTTCTGGACCACGTTTTCAGTGGCCGCATGCCGGAAGCCCTGGCGCTGGTGGCCGATGATGCCACTTTTATCCCCAGCCGCCCGCAGCCGAGCAGCAAGGTGCCGCTGTATGGCACCTATCGTGGCCCGGAAGGGGCAGCTCAAGTGTTCAAGACTTTTGCTGCAGTGTTGAAGCCGGAGCAGTTTGAGGTGGAAGCGGCCTTTGGTGAGGGGGAACACGCTGCCCTGCATGGCAAGCTGAAACACTACAGCGTGGCCACCGGCAAACCGTTTGTCAGCGACTGGGCGCTGGTCTGCCGGGTGAGCCAGGGCAAGATTGCGCTGTATCACTTCTTTGAGGACACCGCTGCACTGGAAGCTGCGTTGAGCGCTTAAGACGGACCGCTCAGAACAGACTGCCGGGGGCGCTGATCGGGGCAGCAGTGGTCGGCACCGCAGCGGCCAGGGTGTGCTTTAGCTCATGCAACGCAGCGAGGAAGCGCTCTGCGGCTACTCCGGGCGGCCAGGGTTCCCATGCCGTACCGCCGTAGACGGTATGTAGTACGTCACGATCCAGCGGGGCAAAGCGGATCTGCAAGGTGCGGCGTACTTCCTCGGGTTGCCAGCCCACCACATGCACGGCTTCGCTGGCCGCGGCGACGCGGTCAGCGCGCTTGTGCTCCAGCCGGTCCTTGTCCTGCCAGGCGGGCAGGCCGTAGCGCAGGAACACCGTTTGTTCCAGTCGTTGCGCCAGCGCGCGGAAGCCTTCCCCCAGAAACGGCTTTAACACCGAAATACAGTCAAACCCGAGTAGACCTTCGTCGGCATCGTGCAGCAGTTCGCGCAGGCTCTGGATCGGTGACAGCCGCCCCTTGTGCCAGCTTTGCCGCAAGTGCATCACGGTCAGCGAGTGCTGCGCCACCGACAGGGGCAGCGGCCAGGCAGAATGCCCGCCCCAACGGTAGGTGCGAGCGAGGCCCAGTGCGAGGTCTTCATCGTCCCAGTCGAACGGGGTGGGGTTGAGCAGGTCCAGCCGTTTGCCGGACGGCAAGCGTACCCAGGCGCGGGCATCCGTCATGGCAACTCCGTGGGTGAGGGTCTGACACACAGTAACAGCACAGCGCATTCCAGCATTCAGGCAAACCGTATTGTCGCCGGTCTGTGCCGTGCTGACTACTCTGTTGGCGTCTGCAAGGCCAGTTGGGCCAGCGTTTCCTGATGGGTGTCGAGGAAGGCGGTGAAGCTATGTTCCACCTGTTCGCGGCTGAGGTTACGGGTGATGAACACCATCTGGCTGCGCCGGTCCGCATGCGGCCAGTGCGTGAGCTCCGCCGGGCGATGGAAGACATGCTGTACGCCATGCAGCACAATGGGCAGCGGGCGGTCGTTCAGGTGAATGATGGCTTTCATCCGCAGCAGGTCCGGCCCTTTGAGGGTGACCAGCAGGCCCAGCCAGGCATCGAACATCACCGGGTCAATCGGCTGGTCGTATTCGATGCAGAAGCTGTGAATGTCTGCCAGATGCGGAGATGTTTCAGCGCTACGCTTGCGATAAGGCGAGCTCGGCGGCATGTCGCTGAGCCAGTGCGCCAGGTCTGCCGCCTGTCCAATGACCTGAGGCAGCCCAAGGTCAAACAGAAAACGCGCCTCGGCCTGGCCATGCTGCACCAGCATCTGGCGGGCATGCGGATTGAGCTGCGCCAGGTCGTCACACAGTGCAGCCAGCAGTGCGGGTGGACACAAGTCTGCCTTGGTCAGCAACAGCCGGTCGGCCACCGCGGCTTGCTTGACCGATTCGGGATGGGCCTGCAAGGTGGCCGCCCCGTTTACGCCATCTATCGTGGTGACTACCCCGTCGAGCTTGTAGTTTTGCTGCAGCAAGGGGTCGTTTATCAAGGTATGCAGGATGGGGGCGGGGTCGGCCAGGCCGGTGGTTTCAATCACCACCCGGTCAAATTGTCGCTTGCCTTCGCGGGCATAGCGCCAGACCGCCTCTCGCAAGGTTTTTTTCAGGTCGCCTCGTACGGCGCAGCAGACACAGCCCCCGGCCAGCTCCAGCACCATGTCTTCCTGCACATGGGAAACCAGCAGATGATCCAGGCTGATGCTGCCGAATTCGTTGATGATGACCAAAGTACGGGCCAGCTGCTGCTGTTGCAGCAAATGATTGAGCAGGGTGGTTTTGCCACTGCCCAGAAAACCGGTCAGCAGAGTGACAGGCAGGCGGCGATCGGATGCGGACATGGGGCGGGAAGGGTTGTGCCGATGTTCATGAGACTAGCACGGCCCACATCACTAATGCAACTTGGTTGCATTAGTGATGTGGGCCGGTATCCGGCCTGCTCTTGCGTCAAACCTTGTTTTGCCGGGTAAACGCAGCGTTGACGCGGTTGATCAACTCGCGGTTGTACTGGCGGGTGCTGCGGGTCCAGTGCTTCATGATCTGCTCCAGCGCTGCGCGCTGCTGCTCGGCTGTCACCATGTCGTTCACCGACATGGCCCAGATGGCAAACTCGGCATGAACCTGCGCCGTGCCAAAGCGGGCCACCGCATCGATATAGCAGCGATGCGCGGCTTCCTGCTGGCCACTCTTGGCCAGCACCTCAGCCAACGCCAGCAACACGGTTTCGGGGCGGAAGTCCTTGTGGCTGTCCTGCAGACCCCGCAACATCAGCTCTGCGGCGCCGGTTTCACCGTTGAGCAGGCGGGCCCGGGCGGCACCCAGCCGGATTTCCGGATCATTGGCGAGTGGGCCTTGCAGGCAGGCGTCGAACTGGCTGACGGCTTCAGCAGGTTCCCCGGCCTCCAGCAGGGCTTCCGCCAGCCGCATGCGGTTCTGCGCGGTGGGGGTCAGGTCAAAGGCCTGACGGGCTTCACGCAGCGCCCGACCCGGGTCCAGGCTGCGTACCGCAGCACGTGACACTTTGCGCAAACCCCGCTCCAGCTTGGACTGTGGCAGGTAAATGGCAATGAAGTACACCACGCTGCCCACCCCCGGCGCGATGAACAGGAGGTATACCCAGTAGCGCTCCTGCCCAGTTCGGATGGCATGGACGGCAAAAAAGATGGCCGCAATGATATGTAAACCCAGGCCGGCAATAGGCATGCGAAGACTCCTGATGGGACAGCGCGCATTATGAAACTGCCATGCTGCAACAGCAAGCATGCGCCCTGCTATTGCATTTCATTTAAAATTTCAATAATATTTGAAATATGCAAACGATAGCGACGGAACCTGATGCTGCAGTACTGCAGACATGAGGCATCACCCCCAGTTTGCAGGCAAGCCCCCAGACAGGGGGTAAGCACGAATGAAACACCCAACCCAAGGAGTCTGACCATGAAACGCTTTCACGCCCATGTTGCTGTGGATGATTTGCAGCAAAGCATCGCTTTTTACAGCAAGCTGTTTGCGCAGCAGCCCACCATTCAGCGCGAGGACTACGCCAAGTGGATGCTGGACGATCCGCGTCTGAACTTTGCCATTTCTTCGCGCGGCCATACCTCCGGGCTGAACCATTTCGGCTTCCAGGTGGAATCGGAGCTTGAGCTACAGCAGCTGCGCCTGCAGGCGGGTGAGGCCGCCGGTTCCGCGGTGCTAGAGCAACCGCAAGCCACCTGCTGCTATGCGCGCAGTGAGAAACACTGGACGATGGATCCGCAGGGCATTGCCTGGGAGCATTTTCTGACGCTGGAAGATGTGCCGGTATATGGCAAGGATACCGTCACACCGGAAGGCGCATGCTGCGTGCCGCTGAAAACAACGCCAGAACGCGATGAAGCTGGCGCGGGCTGCTGTGTTCCCTCTGACAGCAGCAAGGAGGCTTGCTGCGGTTGAGGGACGGTTGCAGCAGCATGGCGCTACAGCATCAAGACCGGTGCACGATGTGGCATGCGCCGGTCTTAATGCCGGAGCTGAGGGAGTAGCTCACCCTGATACTCGAACGGAACAGGCTCACTGCGCTGGGGGATGAATGCCTGCCCCCGCAGCAGGTAGGGTAACTGTTGGCCCTGCCCTGAGCGCAGCAGACGCAGCTGCTTGATCAGGCCACTGAGGTTGCTGGTGACGTTCAGGCGCACCGTGGCCTCACCCAGCCGGGGCAGGGTGACGCGCTCGCGGCTGCTGCCCTGGGCCAGTGCTTGTCCATTGACCTCCAGCTGGGTGGTCAGTCCATCCAGTGGAATGTCAATATTGTTCGGGTTCTGTAGTCGTAGCGTCAGCACCATCTTTTGTTCCAGTAAACCGAAGTCCCCGAATTCAATGTCTGCCAGGCTGACCTTGGGCGGATTCAGGTTCTTGGGTACGCTGGCGCACCCCGCCAGCCACAGCAACGCAACACAGAGAAACAATCGGCGCATGGGGATCTCCTTGATGATGGGCTGACTCAGGGAGCGGCTGGGTCAGGTAGGGCCACGGTGATGCTGCGGCTGTCTATCTGCAGGCGGGGCTGGTTCGGCCAGGGCTCATAGCGGAATACCATGTCGCCTTTGATCCACTGCCCTGGCGGCAGGGTCAGCGGGGTGGCGCTGAGCACGGACACGCTGTTCTTCCAGCTGCTGAGCCGGACATTGCCCAAGGTCAGCGGGCCCGCGTTGACCAGTCGATACTGCATGCGATAGCGGCGTTGTAGCTCCGGCCCGGGCGCTTTACTCGGCGTTTTGCTGACGGGTTGTGGTGGCGGGGGCGGGTCAAGCGCTTCCAGCTTGTCACAGACCAGCAACACGGTCGCAATATCCGCAAACAGGGGCTGCCAGCCCGGCTGCTTGCAATCCAGTTCGGCACTGCGCTGCGGCTCGCTCTGATCCAGCGCGGCCAAGCGGGTCTGCACGTAATCGCGGTAGGCTTTTTCCGGCAGCGTGTCCAGATGTTGCTCGATTGGCAGCGTGCTGGTCGGTGCAAGTTCAGCGGGTGGCTTGCGTGGCAGGGAGACCGGCTGACCTGCCTGTACGGTTGCGATGTACAAAGGGAACAGGATGATAGGCAGGCGCCATCCAGGTTGCCGCATGTGCAGGGTTCTTTCGGGTGATGGACTGGTGCCCAGCTTAGCACAGCGGTGTGATGCATCGTGACAGTCGGTGGTTGGGTTCAGCTGAGGTTCAGCTTACGCCCCATCCCCGCGCAGGCGGTGGCGGAAGTGGTAAAGCGACCAGCATAGCCCGGCCATCAGCAGGTCCAGCAGCGTGACCAGCTTCAGGGCAAATGCTTCTCCCCAATGCCGGGTAGCCCACCAGTACGGCTGGCAGGTCCACACATTGCTGGCGCTATCGCTACCGGCACTAATGGTGTATGCCACCGCGCAATGCTGTTGCGGGTGCAGGAAATGGCTGGGCCACAACAGATTGATCAAGGCCGAGCACAGGAAAGCCGCCGCCCATAGACGCGGAAGGCCGTAACTGAGCAGGGCAAGCAGGGATCGGATCATGCCTTCAGCATACCATTGTCGTTACTTTTAATGGTTGCTATTGACAACCATGCCAGATGCAGGCCATATTGTTGCCAATAGCAACCATATGGAGGGGCCAATGGGGGCCGTCATTTTGCGTGAGCTGGCGCGGCGCTATGTGCAATCCCAAAAACAGGCGCTGGTCGAGTACGGCGTGGTGGGGCAGGGGCAATGCACGCTGCTGACGCTGCTGGGACGACAGGGGCCACTGAGTCAACAACAGCTGGGGCTGCTGAGCGGACTGGAGAAGAGCTGGGTCAGTCGTGGAGTAGATCGGCTGGTGGATGAAGGCTGGGCGGAGCGCAGCATCCCTGAGACCGACAAGCGGCGCTGCATGGTGACACTGACCCCGTTGGGGCAGGCTCAGTTTGCGGCGCTGGAGGCTTATCTGAATGCGCATGCCTTGCATGTGCTCGAACGCGTGCCACAAGCACAACGCGCCGCTGTAGAAGCGGCCTTGCAGGTGCTATACCGCAGCCTGCAGGAAGAGCTGGAGGAGCAGTCATGACAGAAGCGGTGGTGTTGCAATCGGCGCGCCCTGAACACAGGGCGGAGGTGGACGTGCTGTTACAGCAGGCCGGACTGTCTAGCATGGGGCTGGATAGCGCTTATGCCCAGGGCTGGGTGGCGCTGTCCGGCGCGCGGGTGGTGGGCTTTCTGACGGCAGACCAGGTGGGTGAAGCGGCCTTGGTACGCAGCCTGGCGGTTGATCCGGGTTGGCGGTGCCAAGGCGTGGCGGCACGCTTGCTGGCACGCTGCAAGCGTGACTGGCGTGCGCAGGGTGTGCGTCAACTCTGGCTGCTGACCGAGACGGCGGTGGACTGGTTTACCCAGCAGGGTTTCCAGGAGCTGGGCCGGGAGGCGTTACCGGTTTTCTGGCAATCACACCCCTTGGTTACCAGCGTGTGTGCTGGCAGCGCCCATTTGATGCACTGCCGCCTGCTGCAATGGCAAGTACGCCCGGCGACCGAGGCGGACCAGCCCGCCATCGCGGATATTTTCAACCATGCCGTACTGCACACTGCACATACCTTTGAAGAGGTCGCCAGAGATGCAGAGGCGCAAGCGGCGTGGTGGGCGGCGCGCCAGGCCAGTGGTGAGGCGGTGTTTGTGGCGGAAGATGAAGACGGGCGCATTCTGGGCTGGAGTGCACTGGGTCGTTTTCGGGCCAGGCCTTCTTACCGCTATACCGGGGAACATTCGGTCTATCTGGCTCCCGCAGCCAAGGGGCAGGGTATCGGTACGCCCTTGCTGCGCGCGGTGATGCAAGCCGCCCAAGACTTGGGCTGGCACACCCTGATTGCGGTGATCGCCTTGCCCAATGACTCGAGCGTGGCCTTGCATGCGGCAGCCGGGTTCGAACAGTGTGGCTGGCTGCGTGAGGTGGGGAACAAGTTTGGCGAGTGGCGCGACCTGATGCTGATGCAGGTGATACTGCCTGCAGAACCCAGTGTGGCCTGATGCACCATCCGTGTGCATGGACGGTGTGATACCGCTCATTTTCGGGCATGAATGCTGCTGCTGGTACCATCCATGGCCGCTGCAAGCGTGGTACTGTTCTTGCTGTAGCATGATCGGGGTCTGAGGAAAGGCCCGATTCTGTCAGAGTGAGGAAGGTATGCGTGCTGTTGCAGAACAAACCGTGCGGGTCAGGTTGGCGTCGCCGCTGGATGCGCCCCATCGTGCGCTGATTGCTGAGCTGGATGAGTACCTTTCCAGCCTGTATCCGCCGGAAGACAATTTCGGTCTGCCAGCAGAAGCCTTGCTGGCAACGAACATCCGCTTTCTGGTGGTGGAGCGTGAGGGCGAGGCGGTCGGCTGCGGTGCGGTGGTGCTCAACCCCGATTATGCAGAAGTCAAACGCATGTATGTGCGCCCCGGCCACCGCGGCAAGCGGCTGGCGGAGCGTCTGCTGGAGGCGCTGGCGGAACAGGCGCGTGAAGCGGGGTGTCGTCAACTGATGCTGGAAGCCGGCCCGGCCCAGCCCGAGGCATTGCGTTTGTATGCCCGCTGTGGCTTTGCCCTGCGTGGCCCGTTTGGGGATTACCTGGACATTCCCAACAGCATTTTCATGGAAAAAGTATTGTAAGCAGCATGCCCGCTCAGCAGCGAAAGCTGCCGGGCGGGGCGCTCCAGAAGGTGTGACGGATTACTTGCCAGCTTTGGCGGCGTCTGCGGCGACCTGCATGCGTACAATCTTGTCCGGGCCATTCACCAGGCCATTATTGGCCTGGTCGCCCTTCTTGATCTTGTCGACGAATTCCATGCCTTTCACCACTTTACCCCAGACGGTGTATTGACCATCCAGGTGCGGGGCGGTACCCAGCATGATGAAGAACTGGCTATCAGCCGAATCCGGGTCTTGTGTGCGGGCCATGGACAGAATGCCACGCACATGCTTTTCCTTGGAGAACTCTGCTTTCAGGGGATGACCCGAGCCACCCGCGCCTGAACCGGTGGGGTCACCACCTTGCACCATGAAGCCATCAATCACCCGGTGGAACACCAGGCCATCGTAGAAACGCTTGCGCACCAGGGCTTTGATCTGGGCAACATGCTTCGGCGCGAGATCCGGGCGCAACTGAATGACCACGCGGCCATCTTTCAGATCCAGATACAGGGTATTTTCCAGATCCGGTGCAGCGTGGGCGACGCGGGACAAGGTCAACAGGCTGAACAGCAGAGTCAGCATACGGACAAACGGCATCATGATGAATTCCAATCGGTGAGTTGACATCGCCAACGCGTAGGGTTGGCGGCGCTCATCAAAGCAGATTGTCCGCAGCGAAGCAAGGGGCTTACACCATCAAGCTGCTGCCCAGCAGCATGAAGCCAATCAGCAGGGTGGCGACAAACACGGCACGGTCGCCGGTGTGAGTGCTACGGTCAACATGGGGGCGGGCAGTCAACATGATGATGCTCCTGTCGGGTTAGTGATACTATAATAGAACAATCGTTCTATAACGTCAAGCATCCCATCAAACTGTGCTCTGAACAAAGGGCTAGGGGTACTCGCCTTTCCCCATGAAACGTGCATAATCCCTTCCCACGGTGGGTAACACACCGGATTGACAATTCGACCATAATCAGAGGACGCAAACATGAAGACAAAACACATTCTCCTGGGCTCATTGGTGGCCATGGCCTTGCAAGGGCTGCACGCTGCCGACATGAGCAAGGTATACCGCACCGTCGTCAACTATACCGAGAGCGGGTTTGACCCGGCCAAGGTGTCGGACGAGGCTTCAAGCCGGGTGCTGGAGAATGTGTTTGATACGCTGGTGACCTATGACTATCTGGCCCGTCCGTCCAAGCTGGTGCCGAATGTCACCGACGGCATGCCCACCATTTCTGCGGATGGCACGGTGTACACCTTCAAGATCAAGCCGGGTATTTTCTTCTCGGATGATCCGGCGTTTGGGGGCAAGAAGCGTGAGCTGACTGCGGCGGACTTTGCCTACTCGATCAAGCGCCACGTTGACCCGACCATCAATTCGCCCTGGGGCTTCCTGGTGCAGGATCATGTCAAAGGCCTGGCTGAGCTGGCCAAAGCCGCAGGCAAGGGCAAGCTGAATTACGATACGGCGGTTGAAGGCCTCAAGGTGGTCGACAAGTACACCCTGGAAATCACGCTGGACGAAACCAACCGCAATTTCCTCTACATCCTGGCCATGCCATGCTTTGGTGCTGTGGCACGTGAGGCGATCGAGACTTATAAGGACAACACCAATGCCCACCCGGTCGGTACCGGCCCCTTTGTGCTGAAGGAGTGGAAGCCGGGTAACAAGATGGTGCTGGAAGCCAGCCCCAGCTTCCGCAAGGTGGTGTTTGACAGCGTGGCTGGCAAGGACCCGGTGGACGCCGCCATCGTCAAGGCGCTGAAAGGCAAGACCCTGCCGCTCGTCGGCCGGATTGAATACTATGTGATGGAAGAAGAGCAGCCGCTGTGGCTGTCCTTTGCCAGCAAGCAGCTGGATCAGGCACTGGTGTCGCAAGCCGTGATGAGCAAGGTGCTGGTGATGGACCCGAAAAAACCAACCGAGGCCCATCTGGCCGATGAATGGGTCAAGCAGGGTGTCCAACTGCAACGGAATCCGCAGCTGGAAACCATTTTCTTCTATTTCAACATGGATGATCCGGTAGTCGGTGGCGCCAGCAAGGAGAATGTCGCCTTGCGCCGGGCCATTGCCATGTCCTTCCCGACCATGGAAACCATTGCCAGTATTCGCCGCGGTCAGGCCATGCCGGTGAACTACATCATTCCGCCAGGCGTAGCCGGTCATAACCCGAACTTCCGTGGTGCGCCCAAGTATGATGTTGCTGCGGCCAATGCCTTGCTGGATCGTTTCGGCTTCAAGGTAGGTGCCGATGGCTACCGTACCCGGCCGAATGGTCAGCCACTGGTGATTACCCAAGGCTCGGGGACCGCCGCCATTGACAAGCAATGGAACGAGTACTGGCAGAAGACCTTCGACGGCCTGAAACTCAAACTGAATTTCCAGTATGGCAAGTGGAACGAGCTGAACAAAGCCTCGCATGAAGGCAAGCTGCAGATGTGGGGCATGTCGTGGGCGGCAGATTACCCGGATGGTGACAACTTCATGCAGCTGCTGTACGGCAAGAACAGCGGCGATGCCAATTCCGCCAACTTCAAGAATGCGGAGTATGACCGCCTGTATGAAGCCAGCCGCAAGCTGGCCGATGGCCCGCAACGCAATGCCTTGTTCGACCAGATGAACAAGATCGTGGTCGCGCAGCAGCCCTGGATTTTCGGGGATGTGCGCATCCGTAGCCATGTGACCCACAGCTACGTCAAGGGTTACAAGACCCATCCAATCCTGGCGGCTGCCGCCTGGCGCTACGTCGATATCCAGAAGTGAATGTGACCGGGGTGCGCCCCGGTTGTCGCACAAGCCGTTTATGACGGCTTGATTGTTTGCCGATTGTATGCGGTATACAATCGGCATGCCGCGCTGGAAGAGGGGGAGCTCTTCCGGCAGAAGGCATGACGAGCGCAGGTCGTTCGGTTGCATGGCCTGTTGCTTGTAAAACAATCAAACACTCGAGGACAGACATGCGTAAATCAACCCTCTTCCTGGCCAGTATGGCCGCGATGGTCATGATGCAGACCGCCCAGGCTGCAGACATGAGCAAAGTGTTGCGGACTGCCGTTCGTTATCCGGAAACCGGGTTTGACCCGGCCAAGGTGGACGACCTGTATTCGCAGATGATTCTGGAAAATGTGCTGGATCCACTGGTCAGCTATGACTATCTGGCCAAACCCGCCAAGCTGATTCCGAATACGGTAGATGCGCTGCCGACCATCTCGGCCGATGGCAAGGTGTACACCTTCAAGATCAAGCCGGGTACCTATTTCTCGGATGATCCGGCCTTCGGCGGCAAGAAGCGTGAACTGGTGGCCGAAGACTATGTGTACTCGTTCAAGCGTTTCCTTGATCCGACCATCAATTCGCCTTACAGCTTCTTGCTGGATGGTCGCCTGGTTGGCATGGATGAGGTGGTGAAGGCCGCCGGCAAGGGGCCGCTGAACTACGATACGCCGGTAGAAGGAATCAAGGCGATCGACAAGTACACCCTGCGGCTGACTTTGAAAAACACCAACCACAACATGATGCAGATCCTGGCCATGCCAGTGTTTGGTGCGGTGGCGCGAGAGGTGATTGAGGCTTATAAGAGCAATACCAATGCGCATCCGGTCGGCACCGGGCCATATGTACTGAAGGAATGGAAGCCGGGCAACAAGATCGTGCTGGAGGCCAGCCCGAGCTACCGCAAGGTGGTATTCAATAGCCAGCCCGGCAAGGACGCGGTGGATGCTGAGATCGTCAAGGCGCTCAAGGGCAAGACACTGCCTATCGTAGGCCGGATCGAGATGTCGGTGATCGAAGAAGAGCAGCCGCTGTGGCTTTCCTTCGCCAACAAGCAGCTGGACTATGTGGGCGTGCAGCAGGCGGTGATGAGCGAAGTGCTGAACATCAATCCGCAGAACCCGACCGAAGCGACACTGAGCGACAAGTATGCCAAGCAGGGCATCCGCCTGCATCGCCTGAAGAAGATGGAAACCAACTACTACTTCTTCAATATGGATGATCCGCAAGTGGGGGGCAGCAGCAAGGAAAAGATAGCCTTGCGCCGCGCCATTGCCATGGGCTTCCCCAATCTGGAAACCATCGCCACCATCCGCCGAGGCCAAGCTGTTCCGGCCAACTATATCGTGCCAGAAGGCGTGGCAGGTCATAACCCGGATTTCCGTGCGGGCGTGAAATATGATCTGGCGGCTGCCAATGCCTTGCTGGACCGGTTTGGCTACAAGGTAGGTGCTGATGGTTTCCGCACGCAGCCCAATGGCCAGCCACTGGTCATCACCATGGGCAGTGGCACGGGTGCCATCGACAAGCAGTGGAATGAATACTGGCAGAAAGAGTTTGACGCACTGAAGATCAAGCTGGGTTATCAGCACGGCAAGTGGAATGAACTGCTGAAGGCATCGCGTGAAGGCAAGCTGCAGATGTGGGGCAGTTCCTGGTTTGCCGATTACCCGGATGGCGAAAACTTCATGCAGCTGCTCTACGGCAAGAATAGCGGGGACAGCAATGGGGCGCGCTTCAAGGACCCGGAGTATGACCGCCTGTTTGAGGCCAGCCTCAAGCTGCCGGATGGTCCGGAGCGCAACAAGCTGTACGACGAGATGAACAAGATCGTGGTCGCACAGCAGCCGTGGATCTTTACCGACACCCGCATCACCAACACCGTAACCCAGCCTAACGTCAAGGGCTTCAAGCCGCATGCGCTGCTGAATGCGCCCTGGCGTTACCTCGACGTACAGTAAACCTGCTGAACGTCAATGGGTTTAACCCCCGTCCACCCCAAGCGGGTGGACGGATTTTACGACGGGAAACGTTTCATGCTTGCATATGTATTGCGCCGTCTCTGGCAGATGGTGCCCACCCTGTTCGGGGTGATGCTGCTGGTGTTTATTCTGTTCAATGTGGTGGGTGGCGACCCCTCCTACATCCTGGCGGGAAAGGGGCTGAGTGATGAGCTGCTGGCCAGCATCCGTAGCCAGCTCGGGCTGGATAAATCCTTGCTGGAACAGTTCTGGTTATTCGTCAAGCAGGTGTTGACGCTGGATTTCGGCCACTCGTGGACAACACAGATGCCGATCAATGAGGTGCTGGCCAACCGGATTGGCCCGTCGGTCATGCTCAGTGGCAGCATGCTGGTGCTGGATACCCTGATCTCCATCGCGCTGGCTGCGCTGACCGCATACTGGCGGGGCGGGCTGACTGATCGGCTGGTTACCATCATTTGTACCAGTGCCATGTCGATCAGTGTGCTGGTCTACATTATCGTCGGCCAGTACTGGCTGGGCTACAAATTTCACTGGTTTCCCATTCAGGGCTGGGGCAACGGCTGGTGGGAGAACATGCTGGTCTACATCCCCCTGCCGATGCTGCTGGGGCTGATGGTCAGCCTCGCACCCAATGTTCGCTTCTATCGCAGTGGTTTTCTGGAAGAAATGGGGCAGGACTATGTGCGCACCGCACGCGCCAAGGGCTTGTCCGAACGGGTGGTGGTGATGAAGCATGTGATGCGTAATGCCCTGATCCCGATCGTGACCTCGATCATGATGTCCTTGCCCTATCTGATCATCGGCGCTTTGTTGCTGGAGACCTTCTTCAGCATCCCCGGCATGGGGCGCGAGGTGGTGGTGGCTGTCGACAAGAGTGATTTCCCCATGATCAAGGCAGTGACCATCTATGTGGCCATCGCCACCATGGTGTTCAACCTGCTGGCCGATATCGTCTACAAATGGATCGACCCCCGGGTCGAGT
Source organism: Leeia aquatica (assembly GCF_012641365.1). Taxonomy (NCBI): domain Bacteria; kingdom Pseudomonadati; phylum Pseudomonadota; class Betaproteobacteria; order Neisseriales; family Leeiaceae; genus Leeia; species Leeia aquatica. The sequence continues at coordinate 342,190 of NZ_JABAIM010000002.1, read as the reverse complement.
TGCGGTAAGGAGCCCGGAGATGACAAGTACAAGCACAATGGCAAGCACCGAGCAGCCTGCACTGCAAACCTCGCCCAGCCCCTGGCGCCTGAGCTGGCGGCGTTTCAAGCGCGACCGCGTGGGCATGGTATGTCTGTTTATCATCGGTGCCTATCTGCTGGTTGCTGCGCTCAGTGGCCTGCGACTGATTGGTGGGGACTGGCGGGAGGAGGTGGGCAAGCCCTACGCGCCGCCCACCTTGTTCAAGGATGCTGGGCCTCAGGCCAAGCTGTTGACTGCGGCAGACATTGCCGCCGCGCAAAAAGAAGCCAGCGGTACGGTAGGCCTGAGCGCAGCAGAGGACCCGCTGGCAGCGGACATGGCCTCACTGGAGAAGGATGCTGCCAAATACCGTAACACGGAGCCTGTGATCGTTCAGCAGGATACCTTGCCCTTCGGCGGCGATCTGCGCGGGCGTGATGTCGGTCGCAAGGTGCTGAGTGGTTCGACCGTATCACTGCTGGTGGGGGTGAGCGGTGCACTGCTGGCGGTGCTGATTGGTGCGGTGATGGGCGGGGTGTCGGGCTACTTTGGGGGCTGGCTCGACGACGTGCTCAACTGGTTCTACAACGTGTTTACCTCCATTCCGGACATGCTGCTGCTGTTGGCGTTTGCGGCGGTCAGCGGCCGTGGTATCAGTACCGTGATCATGGTGATGGCGCTCACCAGCTGGACTTCGCCATTCCGTCTGGCCCGTGCCGAATTCATGAAGCACAAGGGCCGCGAGTACGTACGGGCGGCAGATGCTCTGGGGGCCGGGCACCTGCGGCGCATGGTGCGGCACATCCTGCCGAACATGAGCCATGTGTTGCTGGTGCAGTTCTCCATCCTGACCGTGGGCCTGATCAAGTATGAAGCGGTACTGTCCTTCCTGGGCTTTGGCGTCGGGGTCAATCAGGTCAGCTGGGGTTCCATGCTGGCAGAAGCGCCTGCTGAGCTGATTCAGGGCTACTGGTGGCAGATTCTGACGGTGACGGTGGTGATGTCACTGTTTGTGACCGCCTTCAGCTTGCTGACCGACAGCATGCGCGATGCGCTGGACCCGAAGCAGAAATGAGGCCGACCATGAATTCCCCCTTGATTTCCATCCGCAATCTGAAGGTTCAGTTTCGGGGCGAGGCCGGGCAGCTGACTACTGCGCTGAAAGGCATCAACCTCGACATCCACCCCGGCAAGGTACTGGCGTTGGTGGGTGAATCTGGCTCCGGCAAGTCGGTCACTTCGATGGCCATCATGCGCTTGCTGCCACCCGATCAGACCCTGATCGCGGAAGACAGCCAGATCCTGTTTGAAGACCAGGACTTGCTGAAAGCCTCCCGCCCCATCCTGCAGCAGCTGCGTGGCAGTGACATTGCCATGATCTTTCAGGAGCCGATGAGCTCGCTCAACCCGGTGTTTACCGTCGGTGAGCAAATCATGGAAGCGGTGATGCTGCATGCGAAGCTCGGCCGGAGGGCGGCTCGTGCCCGGGCGCTGGAACTGCTGCAGGAAGTCGGCATTCCCGAGCCGGAGCTGAAGCTGCGTTGTTACCCGCATGAGCTGTCGGGTGGCCAACAGCAACGGGTGATGATCGCCATGGCGATTGGCTGCGAGCCCCGGTTGCTGATTGCCGATGAGCCGACTACCGCGCTGGACGTGACGGTACAGAAGCAGATTCTGCAACTGTTGGCCGAGCTGCAGCGCAAGCACAATATGGCGGTGCTGTTCATTACCCACGATCTGGGCCTGGTTGGTGAGTTTGCCGACGAAGTGGCCGTGATGCGGCACGGCGAGATTCGCGAGCGTGGCAGCGTGCAGCAGATTTTTGAGCACCCGGCCGACCCCTACACCAAGGCGCTGCTGCAGTGTCGTCCATCCCTCACTTCGCGGCCACAACGGCTGGCAGTGGTGGAGGACTTCCTCGGGGATCATCCGTATGTGGAACCACCGCAGGTGAGCCGTGGCTATCAGGCGGATGACACCATCCTGCTGGAAGCGCAAGGGTTGAGCAAAACCTTCTATCTGCGTGAAGGCTTGTTTGGCAAACGGGCATGCCACGCGGTCAGCAATGTCTCCTTCAAGCTGGCCAAGGGTCGCACGCTGGGCATCGTAGGTGAATCGGGCTCTGGCAAGACCACGGTGGGGTTGATGCTGATGCGTCTGCACCAGGCTACGGCGGGCAAGGTGCTGCTGGGCGGTGAGGACATTCTGGCGCTGTCGCCCAAGGTTTTCCATGCCTACAAGCGCCGCATCCAGATTATCTTCCAGAATCCGTACGCTTCGCTCAACCCGCGCTTCAACGTGGCGCAGATTCTGGTGGAACCGATGCAGCTGCACGGTATTGGCCGCAACGACAATGAGCGCATGCAGCTGGCGGGTGATTTGCTGGTGAGGGTAGGGCTGCCGCGTGCAGCACTGGGCCGCTACCCGCACGAGTTCTCCGGTGGACAGCGGCAGCGTATCGCCATTGCCCGTTGCCTGACCATGAAGCCGGAGATCCTGATTTGCGATGAGTCGGTCTCGGCACTGGATGTATCCGTACAGGCCCAGGTGCTGAATCTGCTGCAGGAATTGCAAGAGGAGTACGGGCTGTCCTATCTGTTCATCTCGCATGACCTCTCGGTGGTCAAACACATCTCGGATCAGGTGATGGTGATGCAGAAAGGCGTGCTGGTGGAGCAGGCGGATTCGGACGTGATTTACGCCCGCCCCGAGCACCCCTACACCCGCCAGCTGCTGTCAGCCATTCCGCAAGGGTGGACGGCGTTGCGCCAGCCGGTAGAAGCCGGGCTGGGGCAAGCCATCCCGGCCTGATCGTTCAGGGCTGCTGCAAGGCAGCCAGCTCGGCCTCATCGAAGCCCGCCGCCCGGCGGGCTTCGAGGTTGAACGGCGCGCGCTGTCGGGGGGCCTGATAACGCTGGGCCAGCTCGGCATAGGCCGCCACCGGGTCCAGCCCTCGCTGCTGGCAGAGGGCCTTGTACCAGTGATTGCCAATCGCCACGTGACCAATTTCATCGCGCAGAATGATGTCCAGAATGGCCGCTGCAGCCTGATCGCCCGCCTGCAGCAACTTGTCGCGGATGGCCGGGGAGACATCCAGTCCGCGTGCCTCCAGCGTGCGGGGCACCAGCGCCAGCCGCGCCAGCAGGTCATCTTGCGTCTTCTCTGCCATTTCCCACAAGCCATTGTGGGCCGGGTAATCGCCATAATGCGCACCCAGTGTGTGCAGATGACCTTCCAGGAGCTGGAAGTGCTGCGCCTCTTCCTGGGCGACCCGCAACCAGTCCCGGTAGAACGCTTCCGGCATGCCGGCAAAACGCCACACAATGTCCAGCGCCAGATTGATGGCATTGAACTCGATGTGCGCCAGCGCATGAATCAAAGCCGCCCGACCTTCGACGGTCGTCATGGAGCGGGTCTTGACTTGCGCAGGCGGCACCAGCCGCGGATGCTCGGGCCTCCCCGGCAAGGGGAGGGTGGGGCTCAGGATTTCCGCCGGGTCGACCGGCATGGACAGCGACCAGCCCAGTACCCACCGGGCTTTCTCATCTGGTGCGCACAGTTGTAAGGCATGCAGGGCCTGCTGGCGTAGTGAAGACGAAACAGTCATGCTGCCATGGCCTGGCTGGTATGAACAGGCCTACAGGCCGGTGTGCTGCTACAGGTAAGTACCATCATAGGCGTGCATTGTATCACCCGTTTGAACCAGGGCATGACCCGGCGCTGCAGGGCCATGTCCCGACGGCTATACCATTTCGGTACGCAAGGCTTGCAGGATGTCTTCGGCCTTGGTGTAGCCGGGCGCCAGCGAGCGGAGGTCGTCGCCTTGCTGCAGCAACAACTGGGGGAAGCTGTTGATGCCCCATTGTCGAGCCTGGATGAAGTCCTGCTGGGTCAGTGTCAGCGCCTGCTGCGACCGCATGCAGTCGGCGATGGTGTCCGGGGGCAGGGCTTTTCCTGCATCGCTGAACACACTTGCCAGTACCTGAACCAATACCTCCACTTGCGTGGTGTCCCGGCCGTCCGCGTAGAAGGCGGTCTGCAGGGCCCGGAAAACGGTCAGTTGAGAGACCTCTGGCGCCAGCAAGCGGGCTACCACCACCGCACGGCATACCGGTTCGGTGTCATACACCAGACCTTGATGTGCTGTGAAGGCTTCGCGGTTGAACGGGAGGCCAGACAGGGCTTCCACCCGCGCCCAGTGGGCAAGTCGAAAGCGCTTTCCAGCGTCGTCCAGTACTTCTGTGGAGCCTGCCCGCACGCCCCCGACCACGATCCGCAGCGGCAGATCCGGCAACGCGGCTTGCACCTTGGACAACTCGTTGCCAAAGCCATAGCACCAGGAGCACATGGGGTCACCCACATAAATCAGTTGTGTCGTGCTCATTATCGAGTTTCCTTTCTGCAGCCCCGCACCGGATGGGTACGGGGCCGGTTGGGTTGAATCAATCCAGGCGCAAACTCTGCTCCATGGTGTAGCACTGATCCCAGATGTACACATCAAAGGCCGCCAGACGCTTGCCCCACTTCGGCGTGAGGGTGTTGACACATTGCAGCGCGACCCGGTCGATGTAATTGTCAAACACGGCCCAGGGGTTGCTGCCATCGGCCGGATTCAGGCCTACGCCCAGTGCGGTACTACCCAAGGCTTGGCCAGCGGCTGCCTTGAGGTCTTCGATGAATTCCCGTTGCAGGGTGACATCCGCCTTGGTACCTGTGCGAGCGACATGGCCGGAGACCAGCACGTCAAAGTCCAAGGACTCAATCAGCTTGACTTGGGCGAAGTAGCCCGGCACGTCTTGCGCCAGGGCCAGCCGCCGCCAGGGCATCCAGCCGGGGAACACGACATCCACCACCATCAGGGTGCGCTGTTCAGGGGCATGGATGAAAATATTGCCGGGCTCGTGGGCATTGCCGTGATACGACAATTCCAGCCGCTGTCCCCCCACTTTCAGCGTGTAGCGATCCTTGAAGGTGATGTTCGGCAAGGGGCGCTTGGGGTCAGCCGCTTGCTGCAGCAAGCGGAGCGTCTCTTCATGCGCAACGATCGTGGCCTTGCCTGCCAAAGCCTGGGCTGCCCCGATATGGTCAATGTGGGCATGGCTGTAGACCAGGTGGGTGACAGGTTTCCGGGTGACTTCGGCAATGGCTTTGGGGATATGGGCGGCCAGTGACGGTGGGGCATCCACCAGGATGACACCTTGTTCATGCACCATGAACATGGCCTGGTAGATGTTGTCCGTCACCATGTACAGGCCTTTGCCCAAATCCTGTATGCGGTAGCCCTTGGCCGGGTCCACGGCTGGGCCCTTGGCCGATTCCGGAATGTCCATGTATTTGCCAATGCGCGAGCCAATGGGCGCAATATCCGGCATATGAGGGTAAGGTTCGCCAGCGCAGCCGGGGGCAGTACAGTGTTCATCGGCCTGGGCCACTGTGCCAGACAGCAACAGGACTGCCACCATGAAGCCGCGGCGGAAACGAGTCGCGATAGAAAGGGTTGTCATGTTGTCTCTCACTTTTGCGGTGGGGTGTTCAGCTGTTGCGCCAGACGTAGCTGAGTCACGCTCTGGCCTGCCACACCCCAGTTGTCGGTATCCACCTCGTCGATGACCACGAAGGTGGTTTGCGGATCTTTGTTCAGGACCTGTACCACCAGATCGGTGGCACCCTGAATCAGTTGTTGCTTTTGCTCGAGACTGACACCCTCGCGGGTGACCTGGATCAGGATGTAGGGCATTTCAGGACTCCGTTTCGGCTGGAAGGGCAACATGGGTGAAGGTCTTGCTGGCAATTTGCCAGTGGCCGTTCTGTTGCGTCAGGCTCAGGAAATCGATATAGCGGAAACCCAGCATCGGGCAGCTCACACGAGCCATGGCGACCGGGCCTTGTACATCGATGGCCAGCACGGCCATGGCAAAGGGCTCGCCCAGGCTTTGTGGTGACTGACGCTTGCCAACGGCGTCCAGGTATTCGTCCAGCTTGCGCAGGTATGGCGTACCTTTGACCTCGCCGAACAGCATGGCCTGGGGGTGGAATACCTCGCGCAGTCGTGAGACGTCGCCGGTAAACAAGCCCTCAAAGTAGGTCTGCAGCAGATGCAGGATGGCGTGATGGGATGTCATGTCTCGCTCCCCCTTACCACTTGCCGGCACTCATGCCACCGTCCACCGGCAGCACGACACCCGTTACGAAGCGGGCATCCGCCAGATACAGCACGGCTGCCACAATGTCGTCCACATGCCCAATGTGGCCCGCCGGTTGCATGGTCTTGAGGAATTCATGCGTCTCGGGGGTATGTAACGGGGTGTCAATGATGCCGGGGGCGACCGCATTGACCTGCACATTGTGTGCGGCCAGCTCAATCGCCAGCGCTTTGGTGGCATGGTTCAAGCCACCTTTGATCAGCAACGGCACACTGGCCGGCACATTGACATTGGGTTGCATGGCCAGACTGGCGGTGATGTTGATGATGCTGCCGCGCTTGCGCTCGCTCATGTGTTTGGCGGCCTGCTGCGCAGGGTAGACAAAACCACGCAAATTGGTATTGATCAGGGCATCAATTTCATCACTGCTGTACTGCGTGATCGGCTTGGGGTTAAAAATCCCGGCGTTGTTGACCAGCACATCCACCGCACCAAACCGGGCTGTGGCTTGTGCGAACAGTTGCTGCGCGGTTTCCGGCAGCGCAATGTCACCAGCCACCCCCAGAAAGTTGTCTGGTGACCCCAGCGCGAGCCAGGCCTGCTGTAGCCGTTCTGTGGTCCGGGCATTGCCCACGACATTGCTGCCGCGCGCCAGAAAGGCACGGGCCAGGGCCAGCCCCATGCCGCTGGAAGCCCCTGTGATGATGACGGTGTGTTGTGATGCAGTACTCATGATTGCTCTCCTGTTGAGATTGCACTGATTTGCAAAGCGCAGGGGCATAGTATTTGTGCTGAATAAACTCATAAACTAGCTATAATTCAATTTATTTGTTCCTTGTGGGATTAAATGAGCCGAGCTTTTGATGAAGTATCCTTGGCCAGCCTTGAGCTGTTCTGCCTCGCCGCAGAACAGGAGAGCTTCACTGCCGCAGCACATGCAGCAGGCCTGAACCCTGCTGCTGTCAGCAAAGCCATTGCCAGGCTGGAAGCGAGGTTGGGGGTGCCGCTGTTTGTGCGCACAACACGCAAGATTCGACTCACGGACGCCGGTCGCAGCTACTGGATGCAATGTCGCCAGGTGTTGAATCAACTGGGCGAGGCGGAGCGTGAAATCACCGGGCGTCAGCAAAGCCCGAGTGGCACAGTGCGTATCAGTATGGCGACGCCCTACGCACACTACCGGGTACTGCCGCGTATCGCGGCCTTCCATGCCCGGTATCCGGACGTGCATGTGGACATGCATCTGAGTAACCGCAATATCGACTTTGTCGCCGAAGGCTATGACTTGGGGATTCGTGCGCGCATGCAACCCGATTCCGGGCTGGTGGTACGCAAACTTGAAGATGCACCACTGGTCATTGTCGGCTCACCAGCCTATCTGCAGCGCAAAGGTACGCCGCTGACGCTGGAGCAGCTTGGTGAACATGACTGCATCCAGTTTGTCCTGCCCAGCACGGGTCAGCCAGTCGCCTGGATGTTGCGCCAGTATGGGAAAGACCTGGATGTCCTCACCCAGGGAAGCAGCTGGTGCAGTGAGGACCCTTTGGGAGGCATTACCCTGGCCCGGCATGGAGCCGGACTCGTACAGACCTATCGCTTCATCGTTGAGGAGGATTTGGCGCAGGGTCGGCTGGTCGAAGTGCTGGATGCGTACGCCGGGCGCTCACGACCTTTCTCATTGCTGTACCCCATGCGCCGCCATATGCCACAGCGTGTCAGGGTGCTGGTGGATTTTCTGCTGGAAACGGCACCTGGCAATCTTGCACCGGATTAGGGCGTCGTGATGCCGGAAGAAAGATTCCGCGACAGAATTTAGGTAGCGTTAAGCAAAGGGGTGTGGATTACCGTAAGCTGCGCCAGATATTTCCATGTCATGGCAGGGCCACTTGCCATTTTCTTCTGGAGCATTCCCGTGACCGCAAGCCCCGCAGGCATCCCCACCGCAGATCAGTATGACGTCCTGTCGCTGCAAGAAGCGCTGACGCGCTTCCCTCAGTTTGAGTTTGATACGGAAGACTGGGACGACGATGATCTTGACGCACTGGAAGTCGTGTATCTGAAGGGGGACTACACCCTGGAAGGTAGCTGGGACGAGGCGCTGGACTTCTCCTGGTGGGGGCGGCGCTTCCTGCTGGTGGAAGGTAATCTGCGGATGAATGGAGGCTCGAACTTCTCACCGTGGGTGACAGGGGACATCCACGCCGATGTACTCAGCATGGATGGAACCCTCCAGTGCATGGGTACGGTGCATGTCAGGCATTACGCGTACCTGTATGCAGAAGATGATGAAGTAACCAGGGACGGGCCGAGCATCACGCTGAACACCCCGTACCTGTTTAGCTGGTTTTACAGCGTCAGCGATATCACGTTGCCCAAGGACACGCTGGTGTTTTTGCTGGCAGACTGGGATTACAGCCACGACAGCGATTTGCCGGGTACGGTGATTCCGTGGCATGACGCGCGGTTTGTGCTGCGGGATGACTTACAGTATCGGGTGCAGGAAGACTGGCACGACACCGCCTTATGGCCACTGACCAACATCCGTGATGCATTGATGCGTGGCGAGTCCATCCTGCGCGAGGGGGTCACGGTGGCGGGCATCCAGACTTGCAAGCAGGCGGCGGATGCAGAGCGGATGGATGATTCCCGGCTCGCCTGGCTGTACTATCGTGAAGCCGCCCGACAAGCCCCCGGCTATTACCCAGCGGCCTACAACATGGGGCGCCGCATGGAGGATGTGGGGGCCGATGAGCAGGCCTTCCCCTATCTGGAGCGTGCGGCAGCTCTGTACCCCGCAGTACAGACCTACTTGCTGAATGAGGCCGCCTTTGAGGCCATCATTACCGCCTGCTGGCTGGGGCAAGTGGAGCGGGCGGGGGATATGCTGGACCTGTATATTCTGCATAACCAGCACTACAAAATGCGTCGGGCCCGGGCAGAAGTCTTTCTGATGACCGGCTATCTGGAGGATGCCCAGCGTGACCTGGATGCTGTGCTGGAGAAGGATGAAAACTACGGCACGGCCTTGTGGCTGCGCGGACTGGTGGCCTGGAAACAGGGCAAGCGGGACGAGGCGCAGGCATGGCAGCAGCGCGCGATGGCGCAGCATAAAGTATATGCCGCCAGCTATGAAACGCATCACTGTGCAGCGTTCCTGCGCGAAAACAAGACCACGGTGGATTGGGAATCGCTGGTGCTGGACGATGTCAAGCCGGTGCAGGATGAGGCCTGGTGGTTGGCCCTGCTGAAAGGGGCGCGCGATGAAGCATTCCGTGTGCCAGAATCCATGCGGACCACTGCCTTCCTGCAGGCGCTGCTGGAACAGCAAGCGGATGACATGGCCTATCTGGTGTCCTTTTTCCCGGCGGAAGCCTTTACCGCAGATCTGGCACTACAGCTGGTGCAACAGAATGGTGATTGTTTGGTGCACATTCCCCCAGCCTTGCACAGCCTGACCTTGTACCAGCACGCCAGGATGCATGAAAACAGCGGCTTTCCTTTGAAAAGTGTACCGGCATCGTTGCTGAGTGAGGCGGTATGCCTGCTGGCCGTCGAGCACAATGCCACGCTGGAGGATGTGCCAGAGGCGTTCCGTACGGAAGCCATCTGTCGCCTGGCAATTGTGAGGCGGGGTGGCTGGCAGATCGAGCATGTCCCCGCGGCGTTGCAAGCCGAGGCTATGTGGGTGTTGGCGGTTGCACACAGCGATACCTGGCGTATCAAAAACAAGATTCCCTCGCGCTATACCACGCCCGCGATGTTGCAGGCAGCGCTCAAGCTCAACAAGAGCTTTCTACATGAACTGCCGGGGAGTCGCTTTGATGCGGCGACCTATGCCGTTGCGGAGTCGCTGTACGGTCAGGATGCGGACTGGGCAGACATCGTAGCCCAGCATCGGCCGGAAGCCTGCATGGATGATTACGACGATTTTGATGAAAAGTGCTGGCTGGTATTCTGGGACGAAGCCAGCATGCTGAAGAAAATCCGCAATGGTCAAGGGTATCGACTGTCGGCCTACGAGATTCCGGAAAGCCATTTCAGCGAGGCTATTGCGGAAGCTTGCTTCCGCGCCGAACCCATTCATATGGGCTCGATCCCGGCGCGGTTCATCACCGAGAAAATGTGCCAGTCCTTCATCAGTCGCTATGCGGATGAGCTCAAGGATGTGCCGTTTGCCATGCGCACTGCGGACATCTGCGAAGTTGCGCTGCGCGATGAGTTTGAACAGCTTGATCTGGTGCCGGTACCGGTATTTGCTGAAGTCATGGCACGGCTGTATAAACGTGTCCCGCGCAATGTCGAGCGCGACACAGTTGCGCTGCAGTATGGCCGCGGCTTGCTGATGGCTCCGGCCGACCCCAAGGCGGCCGTCAAAGTGCTGTCCGATCTGTGCTCAGGCAAATGGCTTAAGCAGCCCCCGCTAGACCCAGAGCAGGAGCTGGACGAGGACGAAGCGCAAGCAGAAGCCCTGCGTAGCCATGCTTGCTACTTGCTGGGCTATGCCTGGCATCTGCGTGGCGACACGGCTCAGGCAGAAACCTTGCGGCAGCGCTCGGGGCTATCCGGCCCGTATTCATCCTTTGACCCGCGACAGGGACAGGCACAAGGGGATTTTGACAAGCGCGCCTTTGACCGCTGCATGCACGAATACGACCAGCTGGCGGAGCACGAGTCCCAACGACCGCTCGCCTGGCAAGCCATTCTGCAGGCGCGCCGCCTGCTGGAAGAGAGCGGCAACCCGAACCCCACCCTGTGGGCCTATGTGCTGGACCGCCAGCGCTGGATCAGTTATGAGCTGGAGGATTGGGAGACCAACACGGCGGTGTGTGAGGAGGCGGTGGCGCGTTTGGGCGCAGTATCCCTGTGGGCCTATCTGCCCGAGCATAATGTGATCAGGGCTGCACTGCGGGCGGCATTGCACCGGTTGGGGAGCGCCACGCTGGAAGACGTGGAGGACCCCACCGAGGCACAGGTCATCGAGGCGGTCGAGCGTATCTGGCAAGCGCTCAAGCTGGTCGGCCCGACTGAAGACAAGGCGGATACTTACCACTTCTACGACGCCCAGCTATGGAATCTCGATTGGCTGGCAGAGCGGGATCCGAAGTGGCAAGCCACGTTGCGGCAGGCAATGAAGCGGGTCGCCGAGTTTGACTGGGAGGACTACCTGTACACGGATGAAGCGCTGGACATGATGCGGGCCTATACCGCTGCTGAATGAAGGGCTGGAAGGGAGGGCGGAAGAAACTTTCCGGGCTATCCGCTGATTTGCTCAAGTATGGCAAGCCGATTTTGCGCTATGCTACGGCGCTTTACGTTTTTGTCATAAAGTGGGTGCGGCCAGGCTGCACCCGTGTGGAGCCAAGTGTTGAGCGAGATGATCAGCGGTGTGCCGTCAGAGTATGAGGTGTGGTCGGTAGCCGAAGCCTTACAGCGGTTCCCGCAGTTTGAATTTGATACGGATGATTGGGATGCAGAAGACCTCGAGTCGGTGGAGGTGATCTATCTCAAGGGGAACCATTGCCTGGATGAGCGCTGGGACCGGGCGCTGGATCATGCCTACTGGGGGCGCCGCTACCTGCTGGTAGATGGCGACCTGCATCTGGAGGATGACACCCACTTTCATTATTGGGTAACCGGGGACGTGCATGGCGATGTCTTGCACCTGTACGATGGCATTCAGTGCCTGGGGACGATGCATGCGCGGCAGTTCGCTTACCTGTATGCAGAAGACGATACCCGGATGTGCAATGAACCTGTTGTCAGGCTGGCGACCCCATATCTCTTCAGCTGGTTTTACGGTGTGGATGAGCTGACGCTGACCGAGGATACGCTGGTATTCCTGCTGGCAGACTGGGATTACAGCCACAGCAGCGATTTACCGGGCACCGTTATTCCCTGGCATGAGGCGTGCTTTGTCTTGCGCGACGAGTTGCAGAGTCAGGTAGCCAAAGACTGGGATGACCGTGCGCTGTGGGATCTGGACAGGATTGGTGCTGCACTGGCCCGGGGGGAAAGCATCCTGCGCGATGGTGTCACCCTGGCAAGCCTGCGCCCCGATGAGCAGGCTGGTCAAGCTGTACAGATGCAAGACTGGAGACTGGCCTGGTGCTATTACCGGGCGACCAGTCAGGCCGCCCCCGGTAGCTTCCCGGCCCTCTACCACATGGGCAATTGCTATGCCAACGCGGGGGCATACGCCCAAGGCTTGTCTTGCATGGAGCGGGCGGCGGCACTCTACCCCAAAGCGCAGCCCAATCTGCTAAATGAAGCGGCTTTTTCTGCGGCTGTATGGGCGTGCTGGCTGGATCAGCCGGAGCATGCGCTGGAGATTCTGGCACAACATATGCCGCATAACCGGCATTACAAGTTGCTGCGGGCGCGAGCTGAGGCCTTGCTGATGGTGGGGCGGCTGGATGAGGCGCTGCAGGATCTGGACGGGGTGTTGCAGCAGGACAAACACTATGGCCCTGCGCTCTGGCTGCGCGGGAAGGTGGCCTGGCTGCAAGGGCTGCAGGATGAGGCGACGCTATGGCAGGACCAGGCCGCTGCACGCGATACCCGGCTCAAGGCTGATTTTGCCACGCATGGGAATACCGCATTTTGGGGCCTGCCCCCGGTACGCGTGGACTGGGATGACCTCGATCTGGACAGTTTGAAGCCCAGGCAGGACCAGGCATGGTGGCTGGACTTGCTGAAGACTGTGCCGTCCGAGATGTCCAATGTCCCGGCTGAACTGCGCACCCAGTCCTTGTTACAGGCGCTGCTTCAGCAGCAGCCGGAGCAGATTGCCGGATTGTTGTCGGCCTTCCCGGCCGATGCGTTTACCCCTGAGCTGGCGCTGGCGCTGGTTCGTGTGGATGCTCAATGCCTGCAGGGCATTCCCCCTGCACTGCATGGCCTGGACCTGTACCGGCAAGCGCACATCCTGCCGCAGTCCCGTTTTCCGCTGAGCAGCGTACCCGAGGCCCTGCTGGATGCCGAAGTGTGCCAGCTGGCGATCGACAAAGGTGCCCGGCTGGATCAGGTACCCTTGGCGTGGCGCAGCGCTGCGCTATGTCAGTATGCTGTCGAACGGGGTGGTAGTCTGGAGGCGGTACCAGAGGTGCTGCGCAGTCAGGCGCTGTGCGAGCTAGCTGTGCGCCGCAGTGGCGGGCAGATCCAGTTCGTACCCCCTGCTTTGCAAACTGAAGCTATGTGGATTTTGGCGCTGGCACACAGCACCTGCTGGCAGATCCGGAACACCATCCCGGCATCCTGCCTCACCCTCGTGCATCGACAGCAGGCACTGCGCTTGAATAAAGGGCTGTTACAGCAGTTGCCCGGCTATCTGGTCGATGCGGAGACCTATGCCTATGCGGTGTCCCTGTACGGCCAAGATGAAGACTGGGACGCGCTGGTTGCGCCACATCGGCTGGAAGCCTGTCAGGCTGATCAGTGCCACTTTGTCGAGCAATGCTGGCTGGTATTCTGGGATGAGGCCACGGTGCTGCGCCACATCCGGCTGGATGGCCATGCCGCAAAGCAACTGCACCCTTATGACATCCCGGCAAGTCACTTCACCCCGGCGATTGCTGAAGCCTGCTTTGCCAGCGAACCCGTGCATTTAAAGGCTATTCCGACCGCCCTGATTACTCTGGCGATGTGTGAAAGCTTCATTCAGCGCTATCCCCGCTTGTTGCAAGACGTTCCCTTTGCGCATCGCACCGTGGGTGTGTGCTTGCTGGCCTTGCAGCGTGACCTGACACAGCAACACCTGGTGCCAGCGCCCGTATTGGCAGAGGTCGCGGCACAGTTGCTGGCACATCTCCCAACGACTGCGGAGGAAGATGCGCTGCTGCTGTTGCAGGGGCAGGGGCTGCTGATGCAACAGCCACCTCAAGCAGCTGCGGCCATTCTGTCTTTGGCCCGCTTGTGCCCGGACGCATGGCTGGCACAGGGGGCCGTACTGACGGCAGACGATACCGAAAGTGCACCGTTGACGGCGGAAGAAGCCCAGCGTCGCCATGCCTGCTATCTGTTGGGCTATGCCTGGCATCAGCAGGGCGATCCGGTGCGCGCGGAGGGGCTGCGGGCCCGCTCTGGCATGGTGGTGGAGTATGGCAGTTTCAACCCGGCGCAAGGGCAGGCGCAAGGCGATTTCGACCAAGCTGCGTTTGACCAGTACATGCATCAGTTTGATCAGTGCATACAGGATGCGTCGCGCCTGCCGCACGCCTGGCAGCTGCTGCAGCAGGCGCGAGCATTGCTGGAAGAGAGTGCAAACGTCAATCCCGTTCTTTGGGCGCACCTGCTGGACCGGCAGCGTTGGGTCACCCACGAGCAAAAGGATTGGGCCCGCAATACCGCCGTGTGTGAAGAAACGGTGCAACGGCTGCAGTCGTGCAGCCTGTGGGCCTACCATCCGCAGCATGATGTGATCCGGGCCGCGCTGCGTGAAGCCCTGCACCGCTTGGGCTGCATACCGCTGGATGATCTGGAAGCGCCGACCGTGGCAGAGGTGCGTGTGGCTGTCGAGCAGGTCTGGTGTGCCCTCCGCTTGCTGGGGCCTGCGGAGGCCCCGCATGCCGTCTGGCATTTCTATGATATCCAGTTGTGTAATCTCGCTTGGCTGTCGGCGCAGGATGGTCAATGGGGAAGGCCGTTGCAGCGCCTTCGCCAGCGGGTGGCCGCGCTGAATTGGCGATCGTTTCTGTATAGCCAGGACGCAGTGAACATCATGCAGTCCGCTACTGCGGACTGAATGGCTATGGCTGTGGGGATGGCAGCGCAGGCCGCAGGCGTGGTAGCCACAGCATGGGGATGAGTGCGAACGCCAGCAGCACCCATGAGTAGCTGCCTGCTCCCGCATGCTGCATGACGCTGCCCAGTAAAGCGGGTCCCAGTACCGAGCCGAAGGTGAAGGCGAGCGAGACATCGCGCATGGCCAGCCGGGCGTCGCCCGGCTGTTCGGTAGCGACGACGATGGACAGGGTCAGCATGCCATTGCCCATGATGCCCAGGCAGGCAGCGGCCAGCCAGAGTGGCCCCTGTTGCTGCGGGCTGGCAAGGCCAGTCAGCACGGCGGCCAGTATGGCGGTAATCAGGCACGCCAGCACGGCAGTGCGGCTGCCCAGGCGATCTGACAGCCAGCCGAGCGGTAGCTGCGACAGCAGGCCCGCCCCCCCCAGTACGGCAATCAGTAGGGCTTGCTGGGTGGGAGAGGCTGCTTGCTGCGCCGCAAAGCTGGGAAACAGGCTCATCGCCCCGGTATCCAGCAAGCCCGCCAGCACCCCCAGCGCGCAGGCCGGGTTGCGCCAGAAAGCAACCGTGGCCGTGGTGGTCACCGAGTCGGCAGACCAGTCTGGCTCGCGCTGGCGAGCGAGCCACAAGGGCAGAATGGCGAGCAGGCCAAATCCTGCGGCCAGATACCAGATGGCGAGGCTGCGGCTGCCCAGCCAGCCAATCAGCAGCGGCCCGGCCAGCAGGGCAATGGCAATCACCGTCTCATGCAAGCCGACGACCACCCCGCGCCGCTGTGGTGGCACCAAGCGATACAGCCAGCTTTCATTGCCGATCCAGCGTAGCCCGAGCGCCAGTCCAAGCAGGGGCGTCAATAACCACCATCCGTACAGTGGTGCATCGCCAAGGCTGGCGATGGTTACGGCACCAAGCAGGAGCCCGATCAGCACCGTGCGCCAGGCCTGGATGCGCTGCATCAGCCAGGGGGCCAGCAGCACCCCGGCGGCCATACCCACCCAGGGTAGGGCACAGAGCAGGCCAATCTGGGCCGGCGCTACGCCCCGTTGCTGTAAGGCCAGTGGCAGCAGCGGGAAGGCAATGCCGTACTGGCCAAGCTGTGCCAGGCCGGAGACCAGATTGAGCAAGACTGCAGCATAGAGCCAGCTGATGGGGCGGGACATGGGCCGTTCCTGATGTGAGCCAGGCGGTTTCATGCCGTCATGGCTTTAGGTTTAACGTATGATTGATTCATATGTGAATAAATCATACGTTAAACGGCTAGCTGATACAATAGGGCCATCTAGCAGGAGGTTGAAACATGGAGATCAGTATCGAAGCCGCCAGTAATCAGCTGGCCGCATTGGGTGATCTGCTGCGCGATGTGCAGGAGGCCGCCTTGGCCAAGGCGACGGAACGCCCGATGACCGAGATTGCAACCCTGTTCTCGGTACGGCATTGCGACCAGTTCACGGTAGGCTGGCTGGCATCCGTTCTGGGGGTCACCCATTCGGCTGCAGTGCGGATTGCTGACCGCTTGTCTGGCGAAGGGTTGCTGCAGCGTACTCCACAAGCCAACCGGCGCTTCGTCGGGCTGGTGCTGACCGAGGCGGGCGTGGCCGAAGCGGACCGTCTACTGGCCATCCGGCGGCAGGTGTTGACGGACTTGTTTTCGGGTCTGGAACCCTTGCTGCTGGCGGCCCAGCCGCTGGCAGCGGCCTTGCTGCAACGCCACACCACCAGCGAGCTGGTGTCTTACCAGCGCTGTCGCTTTTGTGACGAAGCTTTGTGTGGTGAGACCTGTCCGGTGGACAGGGCCTGCCAGCGTTTACCCTCGAATGGGGCAGGCTGATTGGGTACAATCAACCCGCCAGCCCGACTGGCCACGACAAAAACGCGATTGGAGCCTGCAACATGCCGTTAACCTTGACCCCCGAATTATCCCGCCAGCGTGTCGCGGACCTGCGCAGCGCCATGCAGCAGCAGGGTGTGACCGCCGTCATGATCCCGACGTCTGACCCGCACCTTTCTGAATACCTGCCCGAACGCTGGCAAGGCCGTGTCTGGGTGTCCGGCTTTACCGGTTCGGCAGCAACCTTGATCGTGACCCAGGACTTTGCAGGCTTGTGGACCGATAACCGCTATTGGGCCATGGCGGAGCGCGAGCTGGCGGGCAGCGGAATTGAGCTGATGAAGGTGCAATCCTCGGCACAGCCGACCCACGAACAGTGGTTGTGCGAAACCTTGAAGCCAGGCGCTGTGCTGGCGGTGGATGGGGAGGTGATGGGCGTGGACAGCGTCCTGCGGCTGCAGGCCGCCTTGCAACGGGTGGGGGTCTGCCTGCGCACGGACCTGGATCTGCTGCAGACTGTCTGGTCAGATCGTCCGGCCTTGCCGGATGCGCCGGTCTACGAGCATGAGATGCCGTTTGCCGGGCGCAGCCGTGCAGAAAAGCTGGCAGGCTTGCGCGAGCGCATGCAGCAAGCTGGTACGCAATGGCACTGGATTTCGACCCTGGACGACATCGCCTGGCTGTTCAACCTGCGCGGTGCGGACGTGGCGCACAATCCGGTGTTTGTTGCGCATGCGCTGGTCAGCCATGAAGGGGCGACCTTGTTTGTGCAGCCGGGCAAGCTGGATGACGCGCTGCTGCAGCGCTTGCAGCAGGATGCGGTATCTGTGGCCCCTTACTACACTGCTCCTGATACGCTGGCGGCCTTGCCTGCAGGCAGCACCCTGCTGCTGGACCCGCGCCGCATCAGCCACGGCATGCGTCAGCGGGTGCCTGCTACCGTGAAGGTGGTCGAGCAGATCAACCCCACGGTGTTTACCAAATCGCAAAAGAGCGAGGCTGAGGCGGCCAATATCCGACAGGCCATGGAGCAGGATGGGGCAGCTCTGTGTGAGTTCTTTGCCTGGTTTGAACAGGCGCAAGGCCAGCAGCGCATCACCGAGCTGACCATTGATGAGCATCTGACGGCTGCCCGGGCACGGCGACCGCATTACAAGGGCACCAGCTTCTCCACTATTGCCGGTTTCAATGCCAATGGCGCCTCCCCGCATTATCGGGCCACCGCCAATGCGCACGCGGTGATTGAAGGCAATGGTTTGCTGCTGATTGACTCGGGCGGACAGTACCTGAACGGGACCACGGACATTACCCGCGTGGTGCCGATCGGGCAGGTGAGCGATGCGCAAAAAGAGGACTACACCCTGGTGCTGAAAGCCACCATGGCCCTCTCCATGGCGCAATTCCCCAAAGGCATCCGTGGCCCAATGCTCGATGCCATCGCCCGCGCACCGTTATGGGCTACGGGCCGCAATTTTGCGCACGGTACCGGCCATGGTGTCGGCTATTTCCTCAATGTGCATGAAGGCCCGCAAGGTATTTCCTGCAATATGGCTGCCGAAGCGCACACGGCAATGGAAATCGGTATGGTCACCTCCATTGAACCTGCTTTCTACCGCCCGGGACAGTGGGGCATCCGTATCGAGAACCTGGCGATGGCGGTTCCCGCGGAAACCAACGCGTTCGGCACCTTTCTCAAGTTTGAAACCCTGACCTTGTGCCCGATTGATACCCGCTGCATCGTACTTGACCTGCTGCGTGCCGATGAACGGGCCTGGCTCAATGGCTACCACGCCGAAGTACGCCGTCGGCTTAGCCCCTTGCTGCAGGGGGATGCCTTGGCCTGGCTGGAGCGCAACACGCAGCCCATCTGATCAGGTCATCACCCTGACAAAGCCACACGGGCCACTGCACTTGCAGCGGCCCGTGTGGCTTTGTTCCATGCGGAAGTGCTCCCCATTCCTGCAGGAAGCCTCCTACTGTCCAGTTGGACTGGTCAACTTGGGGTTTTGCCCGGGCTTTCTATACTGGTTTTACCTTCTGCTTGAGGGGCTAACGTCATGGACAGGGAGATCAGGATGAAATCGAAGCAATTCTTATGGCTGCTGCTGCCGCTGTGTACGGTACAGAGCGCACTGGCCTCTGGGGGCATGGAAGCGGTCAGCGATGAGGTGATCAAGGCTCAGAATGCGGCCTTGATTCGAGCCACCGAAGGCAAGGGGTTTGGTCCGCAATCCCCCCGCGACATCGCCTCACGTGCGGGCAACAATGCGCGGCAGTTCTCAAGCGCACCCGCCTATCAGGCCATGAATCTGTGCAATATCCATTTTCATGCCAATGCGGAGCATAAAGGTGGCGAGTATACGACCTATGCTGGCAATGGGAATGGTCAGGGTTTTCATACCGGCTATGTGTACAGCGGCACCCTGTCTCCTGCGGAGGCCCGCCCTCTTGATACGGATGTGTGCACCAGTGAGCATGGAGGACTCAATGCCGGGAGTACCATTGAGGTGCACTATGTGCATTCGACGGCGCAGGTCATGGCCGGCCCGACCTTGGGCGCCTGCCTGAGCGAGAGCATTTCCAACCCGCAGCTGCGAGTGGAGGCACAGGTGCTGGTGCTGGTCAACGATGACAAGGCTGCAGACTTCGGCAGGCTGGTTGAGGTGGGCATGCGCAACGGTTACCAGCAGGCGCTGAATATCCCAGGGGATACCGGTCGGCCTGTGCAGTATGCTGGCTCGACCACCGGACCTGCTTACAACGAGAAAGGTTCGCCTTTGCAGGTATCGTGGAGCGTGCGCCCGAACATCATCAAGGTGAATGCATCGAGTGTGGGCAAGTGGTGTCAGGGCAATGTCTTCAAGGAGGACCATGCCCATGGTGTGCGCAATCTGGTGACCGACCCCGGCTTGCTCTCCGAAATCAAGTAAGCCACACGGCTGCTTGCGCCCTATTGGGGCTTTTCTGGACGCAAGTTGAGGGATACCGCCAGCCTGCTGCTGCCAGCAGGCTGGCTTTTTAGCCGTTTCCTGCCGACGCTATTGGCCCTGCGAGTGAGGCTGATGATCAGCGCTGTGACTCAGTCCCGAAAGTGAAGGATGTGGTTGCGAAATACCGCCAGCCGGGCCAGCAGCGCGCGGTTGCGCAGGGTGCGCACCACTGCTTGTAGCGTCGGCAGGTGCCAGCTTGGGTGCTGCAGGATGAGTTGCAGCGGGCGAAACAGCGGGCGAGGCAGCGGGTGTTGCCGTACCCCTTCCGGCAACGGGTACAGCGCCAGTTGCGGCAGGATGCTGAAGCCCAGCCCTTGCGACACCAGGGCGAGAATACTGCCATCACTGTTGAGCGTGCGGGCCGGCTGCAGGGGCCACCCCTGCTGCTGCATGTGGGTCAGCACCACCTGGCGGGCGGCGTTGCCTGCTTCGATATAGGGCAACTGGCCGGTTTGCATCAGCGGCTGGGCTTGGGTGGCGTTCAGGCTGGCGGGGTAGACCAGCATGAATTCGTCGTGCAGAAAAGGGGCCTGAAACAGGGTGTCAGGCAACTGGAAGCTGCTGATGCCCAGGGTGGCTTTGCCACTGCAAACCGCATCATTCACCTCATGCGAATCCTTGCAGCCATCCAGCAGCTCCACCTCCAGCGCCGGATGGGTACGGGCCAGATAAGTCAGCACCGTGGGCAGCACATGGGTTGCAATGCTGCGAAAGCTGGCAATGCTGATACGGCCTGTTACCCCATCGGGTTGCTGCAGCGACGGAACGATGTTGTCGACCAGCTGAAGGATATGCCGGGCCTGCTGGCAGACTTGCTGACCCGCTATGGTGAGGCTGCTGCCACGACGGCTGCGCTGCAGCAGGCGGCAGCCAACCGCTCGCTCCAGCTCGGCCAAGGCGTGGCTGATTCGCGACTGGGTGCAGCCCAGTTCTACTGCCGCTTGACTGAAGCTGCCCTGTTCGGCCACCGCCACCAGTACCGCGAGCTGATTGAGTTTGATGTCAGACATGCAGCCTTGGCCATCGAAAAAAGTAATGTTTAAGTCTGAAATATAACCCATTTCGGTAGGGAAGACAGCCGGAACATCTCGACAATGCCATCACCGACATGATGGAGCGCAGCATGAACAGTAGTGTGTTTCTGGGAACGGTTGCAGCCATGTACACCCCACTGGTATTGAGCCCGGGGCCTTGTGCGCTGTTGGTCAGTCGTGCCTCGATGGTGGAGGGGCGTCATACGGGCATGCAGGCTGCATTAGGCATCACCACTGGTGCCTTCCTGTGGTCTGCGCTGGCTGCGGCAGGCGTCGGCGTCATGCTGGGGCAATGGCCAGGGGTGATCGCGGCCTTGCAGTGTGCCGGGGGGGCGTATCTGGGCTGGATGGGTGTTGCGCTGGTGCGCAGTGTGCAACGTCCTGCGCAGGAGGTGAACGGTGATGGACATGAAACGGCACCTGCGCAGCGAGCCTACTGGCGTGGGTTGGCGACCTGCATGACCAATCCGCAGGCGCTGGTGTTTTTCAGCAGCCTGTTTGGTGCCTTGTTCACGGCAGAGGTATCGCCGCTGCTACGTCTGGCCAGCGTACTGACCGTTGTGGGCATCGCACTGGTGGGCTACCTGGGGCAGGCCGCGCTGTTTGCCTTCCCGCCATTGCAACGCCGGTACCAGGCCTCACAGCGCTATCTGGATGGGGTCTGTGGTGTCGTGTTCCTGCTGTTG
Organism: Leeia aquatica; assembly: GCF_012641365.1. Taxonomy (NCBI): domain Bacteria; kingdom Pseudomonadati; phylum Pseudomonadota; class Betaproteobacteria; order Neisseriales; family Leeiaceae; genus Leeia; species Leeia aquatica. Next base: position 320,749 of record NZ_JABAIM010000002.1, on the reverse strand, counting down.
GGCGGGCGCTTGCTGCTGCAAGGGCTGGCTGCTTGATTGTGACGTTTGGAGGCGGTATGAGTGTGGCAGGTTTTTTGCTGACGGTTGCAGGGCTCTACTTCCCGCTTGCGATCAGTCCGGGACCAAATGCGTTGCTGGTGAGCCGGGCGGCGGTGGTAGAGGGGCGGCGGTATGGCATGCTGACCGCACTGGGGATTACGACAGGCTCGATGACCTGGGCCGCTCTGGCGGCAGCGGGGGTGGGCGTATTGATTTCACGCTGGCCCTGGCTGATGTGGGGGCTACAGGCAGTCGGAGGGCTGTGGCTGGCGCGGGTAGGCTGGCGTATCCTGCGGGCACCGAGCGTCGCCCAAACGCCGCGCTCACCGGGTGCTATGCCGGAGGCTACTGATCTATGGCGTGCCTACTGGCGGGGTGTCAGTACCTGCCTGACCAATCCGCAGGCACTGGTTTTCTTTGCCGGTATGTTCGGCGCCTTGTTCACGCCCGAGATTCCCCTCTGGTTGCGTTGGTCAAGTGTGGCGACGGTGGCCTGCATTTCGCTGACCATTTACCAGCTGCAGGCGACAGTGTTCTCTCACCCGGAACTACAGCGCCGCTACCTCAGCGTGCAGCGGGGGCTGGACCGGGTGTGCAGTGCCTTGTTCATCCTGTTGGGGCTCAAGTTGATCTGGGCGGTGGCTCAGGCAGTGGCTGGGGCATGAAAACGCCAGCCTTGCTGGCTGGACAGCGCAACAATTTGCGCGGCATCCGCACGATGTACGACCGTGGTGCACCAATCCGTGGTCCAGGGTCGGTGAATCTGCAGCAGGACCTGACCGCCCCTGCCGGGGGTGTGTCGAATCTCATCCTGCAACCAGCGGAAGTAGCGTGGGGCGACATCTGCATTTTTGGGCGGGAAGGGGGGCAGTAGCTCTATCCAGTCGCACAGTTGTTCATGGAGCTCGTCCAGTTGCGTGGCGATGGCCAGGTAGTCCGTCAGCTGCTCCAGTAGTGCGGCGAGTCTGGCATCTTTGACCTCAGTCGCCCATGCATAGCGATGCTGGGATGGGGCCGCGTCCACCACGGCGACAATGTGTTGCACGTCTTCTGCTTGCAGCTCATGGCCGGTCAGGCGGTGGATTAGCTCATGCAGCATGTCAGACCTCAGTGTGCAGAGAAAACGAGCTGGATAATACGTAATCGGCCTGACGAAAGAACCCGGTCAAAATGTCTAGTGTATGGCGCACCTTGGCAGGCTGTGCATCGCGGCGCAAGGTGACGGCGTGGGCTGGCATTCCGGACAGGTGCCAGTCTGGCAGGATGGCGAGCAGGCGACCTTCCGCCAGCGCTTGCCGGTCGCTGAAGCCCACGCCAATATGGATCCCCCAGCCTGCAATGCACAGTGCATGCAGTGTGCTGACTTGATTGGCCCGGGCGCGGCCCTCTACTCGCAGGCGCTCCAGTTGACCTGATGGGCCGCTTAACTCTAGCCACTCGCCGCCGGGTCGGCACAGCCAATCGTGGGCCAGCAGGTCTTGCGGATGCTGGGGCATGCCATGCGAGGCCAGATAAGCCGGTGCGGCACACAGTTGACGGGGTATCACTCCCAAAGGGCGTGCCACCTGATTGGAGTCGGGCTGTGAGCCGACCCGGATGGCAACATCAACACGCTCTTCGATCAGGTCTACCCGCCGGTCGTCCAGCAAGAGCTGCACGGAAAGACGCGGGAAGCGGCGCAAGGGGGCGAGCGCCTGAGCCAGCAAACCGCCAAAGTCAATCGGGGCCGCCAGCCTCAGCTCCCCTTCTGGCTCATCACGCAGCAGATGCAGCGCCTGCTCTGCCCGGCGGGCCGCGGCCACCATCTCGGCACAGCCTTCGTAAAAGCGGCTTCCCGCTTCGGTGGCTGCCAGTCGGCGCGTAGAGCGGTGCAGTAAGACCAGCCCAAGCGACTGTTCCAGCTGGCGGATGTGCTGGCTGACCGCTGAAGGCGTCATATCGAGTCGACGGGCTGCCGCCGAGAATGAGCCCGCCTGCATGACTTCAGCAAACACGGCCATCTGCCTCAGCCTATCCATGATCCGCACCTATTGTTAAGTTTTACTTATTAATAATAGCGAATAATAGGGAATTATCATAAAGAAAATCAAAGTTCATACTGGCATCACTTTCTACCCACACAGGAGTTACCTAAATGAAGATCGCACTGATTGGCGCAACCGGTTATGTAGGCACCCCGCTGCTGCAGGAGCTGCTGCAACGCGGCCATCAAGTGACCGTGCTGGCCCGCCAGCCGGAAAAGCTGCAAGCCCAGGCCGGGCTGACGGTGGTCAAGGCCGATGTCTATGATGCGGCGCAAGTGGCGCAAGCCGTCACCGGGCACGATGCGGTGATCAGTGCATTCAATCCCGGCTGGGCTGAGGCGGCCTTGTATGACCTGTTCCTGCAAGGCAGCCGTGCCATCCTCGCCGGTATCAAGCAGGCCGGTATCAAGCGCGTGTTGATTGTAGGTGGCGCAGGCAGCCTGTATGTGGCACCGGGCGTGCAGTTTATTGACACCGATGCCTTCCCGGCAGAATACAAGGCGGGTGCATCCGCAGCGCGTGAAGTGCTGCGCTGGTTGCCGGCTGAAACCGGGCTGGACTGGAGCTTTGTGTCGCCGCCACCGCTGCTGGTACCGGGTGAGCGCAGCGGGAACTACCGCCTGGGTGGCGATGACATGTGGCCCATGGTCAACGGCCAACCGGCCACCATCACCACGGCTGATCTGGCTGTCGCCATGGTCGACGAGATCGAGCAAGGCCGTCACCTACAGCGCCGTTTCACGGTTGCAGCGTAAGTCCAGCACCGCTGAGTGCCGGTAAACCGGCACTCAGCGCGGGCTACGCAGAAAATCGACCAAGGCCTGCAGCAGTGCGGGCCGCAGCCGCCTGCCGGGGTGGTACAGATAGAAATGCTCGGCTGGCGGCCACCAATCCTGCAGCACATAGACCAGCTCTCCACGTGCCACATAGGGGGCCACCATCGCCTGATAGTGGTAGCACAGCCCCATGCCGGACAGGGCACCTTGCAGCAAGACCTCCAGATCATCGCTGGCCAGCGGGCCCTGACAGGCCAGCTGCATCTTCTCCTGCTCCCGCTGCAATTCCCACTGGTAATAGGCCCCGCTGGGAAAGCGCAATTGCAGGCAAGCATGCTGTAGCAGCTCAGCCGGATGCTGGGGTGTGCCATGCTGCGCCAGATAGGACGGGGCTGCACACACGACAAATTGCACCGGTGCGCCCACGCGCGTGGCCACCATGCCTTGCTGCAGGCTCTCACCAAAGCGGATGCCAGCGTCAAACCCCTCCCGCACGATGTCCACTAGCGCATCATTAATCGCCAGCTCCAGCTCGACCTCCGGGTGGCGGGCATGCCATTCCCCCATCCGTGGCGCCAGTAGCAGATGCGCGGCTGGTCGTGGCAGGTTGATGCGTAGTCTGCCCCGCAGCTCTCCCTGGCTGTCCTGCAGTTGTTGCAGGGCGGCGTCGATTTCCGCAAAAGCGGGTGCCAGCCGTTGTAGCAGTTGCTCGGCCGCGGGGGTGGGGCGCACGCTGCGGGTAGTGCGGTTGAACAGGCGCACCTGTAGCTGTTGCTCCAGTCGGGTGATGGCATGGCTGACGGCAGAGGGGGTCTGCTGTAACTGCAGCGCGGCCTTGCGAAAGCTGAGGGTCGTGGCGACCCGGTGCAGGATGTGCAGGTCGTGCAGGCTTGGGTTTGAATTCATGAAATTTAATCACCTGTTTATTAAAGAATAGGTGGATTGTTGAATCAATGCAAGCTGACCATACTGTGCTGGCTTACTTCAACCAAGGATTGATTGCCATGCAGAACAACACATTTGAAAACAAAACCATCCTGGTCACCGGTGCCTCATCCGGTATTGGTCTGGCCAGCGCCAAAGCCTTTCTGGCGCAAGGTGCTGCCCGGGTTTACCTAACCGGGCGAGATGCCGCCCGGCTGGACAAGGTCGCAGCTGAGCTGGGACCGAGAGCAGTGCCGGTGGTGGCGGACAGCAGCAACCTGCTGCAGCTGACTGCGCTGGCCGAGCGGCTGGAGAAGGACGGGCAGCCGCTGGACGCGCTGTTTGTGAATGCCGGGGTGGCGCATTACAACGTGATGGGGCTGACCAGCCAAGGCGAGTACGACACCCTGTTTCGTACCAATGTGCAGGGGGTGTTCTTTACCGTGCAAACCCTGCTGCCGCACCTGAAGGATGGTGGCAGCATTGTGTTGAATGCCTCAGTAGCCAGCAGCAAGGGCATGGGCAACCTTAGCCTGTACAGCGCCACCAAGGCGGCTGTCCGCTCCTTTGCCCGCAGCTGGGCGACGGATCTGAAACCACGCCGCATCCGAGTGAACGCCATCAGCCCGGGTGTGACCATGACCGCAATCCAGCAAGGCGGTCTGGGTCTGAATGATGAGCAACTGGCGCAGATGGAGGGCTGGATGCAGGAGGCTGCGCCCAGTGGCCGTTCTGCACAGCCCGAAGAGATCGCCGCCGGTGTGCTGTTCCTTGCTTCAGATGCCGCCAGCTACGTGAATGGCGTGGAGCTGGCGGTGGATGGCGGGCTGGCGCAGATTTAAGCGAGCGTAAGGGCCTAGCCCAGATAGCCTACTCCTCGGGCCATCAATGCGGCGCACACCAGCATCACCATCAGCAACAGCAGCTCCAGCGCCACAGTACGTTGCAGGCGCAGGCGCTGCTGTTCATCCAGATCAGGCACTTCACCTTGCTGGGTGCGGCTGCGCCAGCCCAAAAAGACCTGGGTGGGGCGTATCGACAGCAGCCCGGCCAGCGCAAAAGCACCGACCTTGATCCAGAACGGCAGGCTATGGCTATAGTACGCCATGCCTTTCTCATAGAGCCCCGCCCGGCTGAAACCAACCAGCAGCGCGCCCAAGGCAGACAGGCCATACATCAGGTCTGCCCGCTGCAGGGCATTGGCCCTTGGCAGGGAGAGCGGAGTAGAGAGCAGCGCATACTCGACACTCAAGGATGCGATCAGGGTAAACAGCAGCAAATGATGCAGGCTGGCCAGCAGGGCAGACATGGCGTGCTCCTGAAAGAAGGATGGTGACAATTAAGTATGCATTCTAGACTACACTGTACCGTTCGGTAAATATTTTGAGCGTGGGAATGCTGACCTCCACACGGCGCTAAGCTGCATCGAGCGTGAGACGTAGCTTAGGTAAGGCTTGCCAGGTGGCGTGAAACGCTTTGACCTGCTGTGACAGCTCATCCAGCGCTTGTGTCGGGCGGGATTGATGCAATACCTGCAGCAAGGGCAGGGACCAGCCTTGCTCTCCGATCATGACTTGCTCATGGCGAGTGAACTGCGGCCTGGCCGCCATCAGCGCCAGTCGCGCATGCAAGCCGTGGATATCCTGCAACAGAAAGCTAAGCTGGCTGGCCGTCTCGTGGGTCGCCGCCAGCAGCAGATTGTCCAGCGCTATCCCTTCTGGGGTCTCCGTGTTGCAGGCGGGAAACAGTTCAGGGTAGGCATGCGAGCAGTGCTGCAGCTCATCGGTGATGGCTTGCAGTCGAGCCAGCAAGGCTTCTGTAGTACTCATGGCGCCTGGCGGTTACGGGCATGACCGCTGGCGGCGCGCTCATTGCCGCGACGGTAGTTACCGGTCAGAATCGCCAGCTGGCGTTGCACCTCGGCTTCGTTCAGGCGCGCCAGTTTCTGCAGCAAGCCCGCTGCTTGCCGGACGGGAACCACGGCGGCCAGCAGCCCACGGTGGCGGATTTCCAGTCGGCCATCCTTACAGTGTTGCCAAGTAAAGTGTTCTGCTTGCATGCCGCCACGATAGGCGAAGCCCATGCGGCTGGCAAGTCAGACGGCCAGATCCGCGTGATCCTGCCGCGCGCGTTCCAGCGCCAGCAAGGCCGCCTTGCGGCTGCTGCCCCAGCGGTAGCCACCCAGCTCGCCACTCTGGCGGATGACCCGATGACAAGGAATCAGTACCGCCAGGGTATTACTGGCCACACTCTGTGCCACTGCCCGACTGGCTTGCGGTTGACCGATCATGCGGGCCAGATCCGAGTAGGAGCAGATTTGGCCGGCGGGGACGCGCATCAGCGCTTGCCAGACTTGCAGGCGGAAGGGGCTGCCCTTCATCAGGATGCCGAGGCGCTGCTCCGGTTGTTGACCCGACAAGCGCTGCTGCAGATTGCTGGCCGTGATCTGCAAGGCGACCTCATCGTGCAGCAGCCGCGCTTGTGGCCATTCCTGTTGCAGCAGGGCAATGGGGTCTTCCTCGGCTTCAACAAAGCTGGCGTGGCACAGCCCACGTGGACTGCTGGCCAGCAGCATTGGGCCGAGCAAGGACGGAAAAATGCCCCAATGCAGGGTCAACCCGGCCCCCGCGCGCTGATACTCGCCCGGACTGACACTCTCCACCGAGAGAAACAGCTCATGCAAGCGAGAAGTGCTGGACAGGCCCACCGCATAGCTGGTGTCCAGCGTGCTGCTGGACTGGCGCAGCCAGCGTTTGGCGTCCTGCAGGGTCATGGCTTGCAGCAGCTCCTTCGGGCTGACCCCGGCGTGAGCCACGAACAGACGCTGCAGATGGAATGGACTGCTGCCCACATGTTGTGCCAGCTGCTCCAGTGAGGGCTGCTGCTCTCGCTCGGCAACCAGATACTCGATGGCGCGTTGTACCAGCTGGAAGTGCGAGAGGTTGAGGGGCGGTTCCATCATGGGCTCAGGCGCGGTCGATACGGCAAGCATAGCAGCCTCGGCGTGCGTGATGGACGTGGAGAAACTGGGCGTCAGCCTGCTGGAAGAAACGCGAGATCAAGGTTTCCAGTTGCGCGCCCTCGCAGACATCGGCATCCACCATGTCGCCATGGGCTGCGTAGGCGCGTACGCTAAGCAGGCGCAGCCGCAGTGCACGCGGTACCTGATTCATCGCATCAAACGTTTCCCGTGCGGACTCACGGATGAAAATGGGACCGCTGGCCGCATAGAGACTGCTGGAGGCATGGTGAGCATGGTTCAGCAGCAGCACGCGCTCGCCCACCGCAGCATCTTGCAGGCTGATGCGACATGGCGCGCTGTCCGGCTCGCGGATGATCAGGCGCTGTATGCCTTGTGCCTTGAGTGCGGCATCGCTTAATGGCAGCAAATGCTCGAAAGGGGCAGCGGGCAGGCCGCGAATGCGAAAGGACATGACAATCTCCATGGCAAAAGTATTGCTGTCAGTGTCCTGCTATGGAGGGGGAACGACAATCCGGTTCTTGCGCGAATCAGGGCAGGCGGTGCCAATCTTTGCCGGAGTGCTCAGGAAAAGCCTGGCTGCTGGTCGGGTTACGCTGCACCCAGCGCTGGTATGCCGGGAGCTGCAAGGTCCGGATCAGGTTACGTTGCAGCTGTTGCAAGGGGTGAGGCCCGGGTTGATCGTACAAGGCTTGCAGAAAGGCCGCCTGATCAGCTTGCGCCAGGGCACGGCAAAACTCGCGGTTATCGAAATCAGACGAAAACCGGGACAACACCTGAGGGTAGAGCGCATACAGCGCTTGCAAGGTCTGGCGAGCGGGCATCGGGTCGGGTCATTCTCCCCATCGGGAGGGTTATTGAAACACTGCCGTCATGTGCTTGCAATACACGCGGGTAGCCGGTTGACCTTTGGACCAGTGTCAATGTGCACTGCTGGGTTCATTGGGTGCCCCTGCCAGCATCAAGGCCGACAATGGTCGTCTTAGTGAGCGGGCTTTGGCTCGCGGTCCAGCTCCGATGCGACCAAAATAGGCGGCGCGTGCCAACGGGTCTTCGCCGAGCAAGGTTTGCAATTGCTGCTGCAATTGCTGCATGCGTACGCCGATGGTGACATCCTGGCTGGCCGGACGGCCTGAGCGGACATACCAGCTGAAGATCAAAGGTGTCATTTCCGGCTGCACCTGCAGACCCAGCTGATCGGCCGTCAGCCAGAAGCGCTGCAAGGCTCGCCCGGCATTGACATGGTCTATCAACCCTTGCGGGGGATGCTTGGCCAGCAGGGCAAAATGGGCGGCGCATTTGAGCGCGGGTAGCCAATCCAGCTGCAGGCGGGGCAGCCAGGTACCGGCGAGGTAGCGGTTGAGGAAGCGGACACGTTGCCAGCTGGCCAGCGCCCAGCGCATCAGTCTCAAGCCCAGCGGGTCCATGCCGATGGCTTGGTCCGGGATCCGGTCCTCGCTGAATTGCGCACCCCATTCAATGATATCCCGATGTACCGGGTAGGCCTCCGGCATGGTTAGCCGGATCAGCGCATTGCGCCAGAGCAGCCGGGCGACCGTTTTACGCTGTTGCCCCTCCAGCCAGACCAGCTGCCAGTCTTGACCTGCTGCGGCTTGCAGGGCGTGTTTTTCATCCGCGGTCAGAGGACGTGTCTGCAGGGGGCGGCGTTGTACGGTGCGTTGGCGAATGCTGGCATACAGCGGGTTGGGGGAGAGGGCAGCGTCTGGGTGTAGCCGCAGGCTCAGACGCAGCGCTTGTGCGGTATCCGGTGATTCAGGCCATTGCTCCTCTACCCGGTAGCCCAGCTCCGCTGCAGCAATATGTGCCGTTTCCAGCAAGGCACCCAGTGCAATCTGGCTCGGGCGACCGTCCATATCGTAGACGACAGTCTCGCGGGTGTCGAAAGCATGGATGATAGCGTGGTGCGCATCGCGATACTCGAAGCGCCAGGCTTGTGCATTGTCACCACTGGGCGCCCAGCGGGCGGCATCCAGCACCTGCAAGATCGGACAGTCTGGCTTCATGCGGGTGCCATCGCCAGTTTTTTACGCAGGATTCGCCGCATGATGGCGAGCTTGAGCTGCTGCAGCGGATGGCGGTTGCCGCCGGGCAACCAGGTATGACGCAGCTTCTGCCGATAGGCATCGTAGTGGATTCCCCTCGGGGCGGCGACGACCTTGCCACGGTTCAGCAGGATTTTCAGCGCTTCCGTGGCGGCCACACCAGCACACAGCTGGCAGGCCATGACCGTAGACGGGCCTTTCTTGAGGTCAAGGCGAACCCGGCTATAGTCCGCCAGATAGCCCATATGCAGCATGCTGGGTGCCAGACCCAGCAAGAAGCGCAGGGCCTGCTCCAGATCACTCTGGCCTGCCATCTGAAAGTAGTCATCAAAAGACATGCTGCCCGGCAGGAAAGCAAGGAAAGCGGTGCCCATGCCGAGCGGGGCTGCGGTGATGGCCGGGATGCCTCTGTGCTGGCAGGCGGCAAAGATGGCGCGCCGGATGTCAAAGGCAAAGAAGTCCAGACTGTCGACATACAGATCCACTCCGGTCAGGAAGTCATCCAGGTCGGCGTTGGAGATGCCCTGGGGGAAAGGTCGGATGTCCAGTTGTGGGTTGATGTCCAATGCCATGCGCTGCATCACGTCCAGTTTGGGCTGGCTTACCGTGCTGATCATGGCCCCGGCCTGGCGGTTGAAGTTGGCGACATCGAAACGGTCAAAGTCGGCCAGCGTGAACGCGCCGATGCCGAGTCGGGTCAGGGTCAGCAAATGGCTGCCGCCTACGCCACCCAGCCCCGCAATCGCTACGCGTTTGCGCTGTAGCGTGGATTGCTCGGCTTCCGTGACCCAACCCAGATTGCGGGAAAATGCCTCACCATAGTCAAACAACATGACAAGTACTCACTTCTGATCAAATGCCACCCGGCAGGCTTAGTCGAGCTGTTGCAGGCGGTTCAGGATGCCGGCTTCATCCACTGGCGAGAAAAAATAGGGATAGAACGAGCGCTCCTTGGCGGCCAGATCCGGGCGACCACCAAAGCGCTGTATCTGTTGCTGGGCATAAGCGATGGGGATATGCAGCAGCACTGCGGGTGCATTCACGCGCTGGCACAGGCGCTCTTCGCCGATGATGCTGAAACCGAGTGCGCGATGATAGAAGCCGACATGGCGCGGATTGACTTCGATCACGATGTCCGAAGCTCCGCGCAAGCGACAGGCAATCAGCATGGCAATGTGAAACATGGCACCCAGTACGCGCTTGGAGCGAACATTGGGGTCAACAGCAAAGCGGCCGAATTCACACAGGCGACGCCCTTCCGCATGCAGACGGCTGATGATCTCCGGGTACAGCTGTGCGGCAGACAAGGCCTCACTTTTGAAATTGACACTGAGGGTGCCCAAGGCATTCTCGCCCACCTGCGCGACGATGGTGCTGGCGTCCGGTGCATGGCTGATGGTGGTTTCCATGCTGTAACCCCGGCTGGCGTACATCCGGTGTAGCAAGGCCTGGTTTTGGCCGCTGCGTGACAGGCGAATCTTGTAAGTCTGCAACGTCGGAACGATGCATGACTTTCCTGACTCAGCGGACAGTTCCAGTCCTGCAATGGTGTAACTTTCCCTGCTCATATACTTCATCCCTGTGGCAAAAGGGGGTGTCCAAAGACATCCTTTGCCCCTTCCGTACGCGTCTGGTGAGGCTTTTTCTTATCGTACGTAGGCCCAGTTTGAATTGTCAAAATTTGTTAAAACCCATGTTTTCTATAAAAATTCCCATCGCATATAAATGTAATCTTTGTTTAAGTAATTGATATTTAAAGTAAAAAATAATTATAAAAAATGACGTAGTCATCTATGGTGCTAGAAAAATGAGAGGTAGCCCGTTGATGCTGCGGTCATTGTCCCGACAGGCGGTGGGAACGCAGGAATGAGCGTGAGGTAAAAAATGGAGAGTGTTGATCAGGAGGGCTGACCTGCCCCGGAGGATGTCGAATCGGGGCAGGCGACCATGTCCATGACATGACTGGGTATAAAGGGGAGGTTAGCGCAGCATCGCAGGGGAGAGATGACGGAAGCGCCAGCCTTCGCCGCCACGAAATGGCATGGTGGCTTCCAGCTGGGCCCCCAGACGCTCGGCTACGGCCCGTGAAGCGACATTGCCGGTAGCGACCACGCTGATGGCCGTGGTCCAGCCACAATACTCATAAGCCGCTTGCAGGGCACGCCTAGCGGCTTCGGTCGCGTAGCCTTTGCCATGATGCTCCGGCAGCAGTGCCCAGGTAATTTCCGGCTCTGGCCAGCCTTCCGGAAACCAGGGGCCGGACAGGCCGACAAACTGCCCACTGGCCTTCTCCTCCAGCGCCCATGGGCCATAGCCATGCAGCAGCCAGTGGCCGGCGTATACCGCCATCTTGCGCCAGGCATCCTCTCGTGAGCAGGGACCGCCGTAAAACTGGGATACCGGATCCGCAAAAAAACGGGCCATCGCTTCAAAGTCTGCCTGCTGGAAAGGGCGCAGCAGCAGACGTTCGGATTCGAAGCTGGGGATACTGTATGTGTGGGCCGTGAGTGACATATGCACGCTCATGATGCCGTATTGAAGTGGATGTCAGCGCTGTTCAGGGCCTGGATACGTGGCCCGAAGCTGCTGATATTGGGCAGGGTCGCATTTTCATGGGCCCGAATGGCGGCAGCGGTGGCGTGCGGCTTGTCGTGCGTGGTGTGGGCATCCGCGACAAGGGAGACCGGGTAGCCACGCGCTGCTGCTTGCCTCACCGTGGTATCAACACAGAATTCGCAAGCGTAGCCGCAAATCACCAGTTGTTTGACCTGCTCCGCATCCAGCAGCGCTTGCAGCTCGGTCCGCAAAAACGAGTCCGGCGTGGTTTTGCGTACCTCCCGATCGCTGGGCTCTCGCAGCAATCCGGGCTGCAGCTGCCATCCGGGAGACTGGTACGCCAGCGGGCTCTCCGGCTTCTCGTGCATGATCCAGATCACCGGTTGGCCCGCCGCACGGGCTGCAGTGGTCAGCTGATTGATGCGCTCAATTACCTGTGCCAGTTCAAACGGCGGGGTGCTGAACAGGCCTTGCTGCATGTCGATAACAAGAAGGGCGGTTTTCACGGCGTGGGCGTCTCGGGTGGCAAATGGTGCAGTGTAATGCAGGAGGGCGTGTTGCGCATCAGGCCGAACTGCTATGCTTATATGCAATTGTCACAGGAGAGGTGGGATGCGGTTTGGCACTAGCTGGGCTCGTGTTGGGTTGATCGGATTCATGCTGCTGCTGAGTATTTCGGTACAGGCAGAGGATGAGCTGACATTTCGGACACGACTCAAGCTACAGGTTCAGGAGAGCTTGCAGCGGGAAAAGTTTGACGATCTGGAAAAGGTGGCCCAGATTTTTCGGGATCGGCAAACTCGCACTGGAAGTGGCGTATGGGCGCTGACGCAGTTTTACATGAGCTTTTCGTGGATGGACCTGGCAAATGACCAACATTGGAACAAAGTTGAACAGACGCTGCTGCGCTGGCAAAAGCGTTTCCCCGCTTCGGCGACGCCGGTAATTGCCTACGCGGCCGCACTGTTGGAACGGGGGCGGCAGATACGCTCGGACAGGGGGCGAGAACAGGCCTCTTTATTCTGGAGACGGGGCTATGACTTACTTTTGCATACGAAATCCTTTTCGGACAAAGATCCTTCCTGGTATGTCCAGATTGGTTACGCAGGATGCACCCATGACTGGAAGCCCCAGGAGTTCGACAAGTTGTTGGAAGAGGGTATGACGCGCTTCCCCGCGCACTATCAAATGTATTTCGCAGCGCTGGAATACTACCGATGCAATACCACCCAATTACCATATCATCTGGAGGGCATTGCTTCGCGTGCGGCACGCAATAACAAGGCAACCGATGGTGATGGGCCCTATGCCCGTGTCTACTGGTACGCTGCCGAAGCTTACTTTGGCGATCGTTTGTTTCAAGACACGAAGGTCAATTGGCCGCGGATGAAAAACGCCATGGACGATGTACTGCGTCAATACCCGGATCAGTGGAATATCAATAACTTCGCCTACTTTGCCTGTCTGAAGGGAGACAAGGCCAAGACGCGGGAATTACTGGGCAGGGTGACCACACCGATCATGGATGCCTGGGACAGTGAGGAGCGGTTCCAGCAGTGCAGACATTGGGCCAACCAGGGCGTGAAGTCGGCGTGAGGGTCTGGCTGGGCTTGCTGTGGCTCTGTCCATGGCTGCTGCATGCGGCTGCGGGCTCGGTGGACCAGGCTTACCAGGGGTTTCGCCAATCCATGCTGCAGGCGCCTGTGCTGATGGTGTGGCGTGGCGAGGACCTGCAGCGGGCATTGCCCTTACCCCTGCTGCAGCCGGCGCAGATGGAGCCGCAAACCAGCCGTTACCCGCTCGACGCATTGCAGCAGCTGTACCGTTATCAGCAACAATGCCAGGGGCCGTTGCCAGACTGGCCCGGTCTGCAGGCCGCCGTGGAGTTTGAGCGTGCTCGCTGTGAAAATCGCGCGTTGCCAGATGCCTGGTATGCCCGCTCGGGCTGGATTCATCCCGGCGGCGGCAGTTATGCAGCGCGAACCTTGCAGCAAGCGCCTGCACGGCGTGCTGCCTTGCAGCCCTACCTCCATTTGCGCGAGCGTGTGTTTCCAGCTTCCCAGCAGGGCATGCTGGCGCAGCTCAGCCGCTTGAATGACGCGCAGTTGAATCGCTTGCTGGATGGTGAGCCCTGGATACAGGCGGGAGATCGCTTGCTGATGGCGCAGTCCGGCGGCTACCGCGTGTATGCGCCGGAGGTCTGGCAGCCCTTGCTGGCACAGCAGGACCTGCACTGGCAGCCAGAGCGGGATGAAGGCTTCTGCCCGTATCCGGTGGGAGCGGGATGCTGGCGCTTGTCAGAACCGACACCCCGTTGGCTATGGTACGGGATCATCCTGCTATTGCTGCTGGGTGTGAGTCTGGCCATGCTGTTGCAACGGCTCTGGCTGCGCCGCCGCGCCGCGCGGGAGCGACAGCTCATTCTGCAGGTGCTGACCCATGAGTTGCGCACGCCCATCGCCAGCCTTGGGCTGACCATTGAAGGGTTACGGGCCCGGTTTGATCATTTGCCTGCCGAGGTTCACCCGCTGTTTGCTCGCCTGTGTGATGATGGGGTACGGTTGAGAAAACTGGCGGAAGCCAGCCGAGACTACTTGCAGTCCGGTGCAGAGGCTGCTGCGATGCAGCATCTCCCCTCCGTGGCCGAATGGGCCAGACAACGCCTGGATGAAACATCTGTGCCACTCGAAGTCATCTGTGATGGTGCCGTGCAAGTCAGTCCTTACTGGTTGGCCACCTGTTTTGACAACCTGCTGCGTAACGCACAGCAGCACGGACAGGGGGCAGTCAGGGTGCAAGTAGAAGCAGACCGCAAATGGGTGCGGTTGAAGATCATGGACCAAGGTGCGTTGACGGCACGTGCGTTGCCTGCCTTGCTTCGGCCTTTTCAAAGTCGACAGGGTATGGGCCTGGGGCTGACCATTGTGGAAGCCATGATTCGGCGTATGGGTGGCCATCTCAGCCTGTCGGGGCCGCCGACCTGTTTCAGCCTGGTGTTGCCCAAAGCATGAATACCATCCTGTTGCTGGAAGATGACCCCGGTGTGGGTGCAGGGGTAAAGGAGGCGCTGGAGCGCGAGGGTTACCGTTGCCACTGGCTGCTGCAAATGGCCGCCGTGCCGGAGCACTGGCCAGCTGTTGATCTGGCGATTCTGGACCGGCAGTTGCCGGAAGGGGATGCACTGGACCGGTTGCCCGCCTGGTTGCAACTCAAGCCCATCCCGGTGCTGCTGCTGACGGCACGGGTCGACGTGCGTGACCGGATTGCCGGACTGGATGCCGGGGCCTGTGATTACATCAGCAAGCCGTTTGCAGTGGAAGAGCTGCTGGCGCGGGTGCGGGTACAGCTGCGTGGCGTCGAGCCTGAGCGTCGGGTGGTGGGGGCGCTGGAGCTGGTGTTGCGTGAGCGCAAGGCGTACTGGCAGGGTGAGGAAGTGGGGTTGACCCGTACCGAGTATGATTTGCTTGGCTGCCTGGTATCGCACCTGGGCAAAGTGTTGACCCGTGATGAGCTGCTGAATCAGGTATGGGGTTACGATCACTTCCCGACCACGCGCACGGTGGATACCCATGTCCTGCAACTGCGGCAGAAGCTGCCGGGCCTGCCACTTGAGACCCTGCGCGGGTTGGGCTACCGGCTGCAAATCGTGAGCCCGTCATGAGGGGGGGGGCCGGTTGGGTGTGTGCCCTTTTTTGCGCGGGTGTACAAGCGGCACCCTCGGCGTGGTTCATGCGGCAGGATGCCATGACGCGCTTTCATCAAGCGGTGCTCGAAGGGCGGGTCGATGCGCTGCTGCCCGCCTGGGTGGAGGCCTGGCAGGCTGGCAACGCGGACTGGCAACAACAGCTAATCGCAGCCTGGCCGCTACTGTTGCAACAGGAATGCGGCAAGACGCTGGCTCCGGCTATTACCATGGCCAACCCGGTCTGGACACTGGAGCTGGATCGGATTCGCGAGCCGTTAATGCAGCGCTATCGAGTACGCTTGCATGGCGTGAGTCGACAGCGGCTGACGCAACTGCAGCTGATCCGGCAAGATGGTGCGGTACTGCTGGATCAGCAGAGCAAGGCTACACCCATTCAGTGGACAGCCAACGGTGAGTTTGATCTGGCCACCCCGGATGAACCCTTGCCTTGGCGAGCGGGCTTGTATCGGCTGGTATGGAAGGCTCCGGGGGGCACCCCTCAGCAGCAATGGCTGATTTTGCCACCCGCCTTGCCGGAAGGGGTGCTGAGAAATACGGGTGAAGAGGGCTGGCAAATTGCACCTGCGCCCCCGTTGCCCCCCTCCTGCCCTGTACCAGAGCTACGGATGGCCATCTACGACCTGGGGCGCAAAAACTGGCTGCCGGTCTGGCATGAGGCGCACGAACAGGTCTTGCCACAGTCCTTCCCGCCACTGACACTCCCCCGTGGGCGCTACTGGCGAACGGTGAGCTGGGTGGAGCGTAGCCAGCAAGGCAGCATTCGCCTGGAGCGACAAGTACGCTTGTCCGCCTTATGGCTTCCCTAGCACATTCCTGACATTGCCCTGACAAAGCGCCACGTGGCCCGTGCTGCAATACGGCCGAACGTCCTGCCATCGGGGCAGGGGGCGACAGAAGGAGTGGGGTTTGCGTATTCGTTATCTGGCTGGCCTGCTATGGCTGGCAACATCATCCACGTGGGCCGAGGTATTGCTGAGCAATGCGCAATGGCAGATCCGGGTGGACCCGGCTACCCTGGCGATGCAGGTGACCCCGGCGGGCGGTGACCGTATCGTGGTTAGCCAGGGGCAGAAAGTGGCACAAGACATTTCGGGGTTGAAACAGGACCAGCAGCAGGCCAGCTGGCGCTGGCCTGGCTTTCAATGGACGATGACCCTGCGTGGCGCGGATTTGAACCTGAGTGTTCAGGCCGATAAAGCCAGCACGCTCTCCTGGCTGCAGCAGCCTGCATCCGCCATGGGGCGGGGGATGGTATTGCCACTGGGAGAAGGTGGCTATGTGCCCGCAGGGCATACCGGCTGGCAATCCCTGATCATGAGCCAGTATGCCGAGATGGACAGTACCGAGTCGTTGAGCCTGCCACTATGGGGGCTGGACCACGGCAAGTGGGGCTTGCACTGGATACTGACCAATCCCTACCACAATACCTTGCAATGGTCGGCCGATGGCAAAGGGCTTGCGCTCAATGTGTCGCATCAATTCTCCGTTCTGGGTGAGCGCAAGCCCATGACGGCAACCTTGCATCTGGAACAGGGCGATGTGCTGGCCGGCGCCAAATGGTATCGAAACTGGCTGCAATCACAGGGGCTGGTCGAAGAGTTGGCGGATAAACTGAAACAGCAGCCAGAGGGGCGCAAGCTGATTGGGGCCAGCCATATTTACCTGTGGGGTGGCGGTTTGCTGGCCAGCAAGGATGTGCAGGATTGGCCGACCTGGGTTGGCCAGTTGAAAGGGGGCGGGCCCCTGTCGCAAGCGGTGCGGGCAAAACTGTCTGCTGAAGCACTACAGCTGCTGGCACAATGGCCAGCCACTGCCGATGGCTACCAGAAGCGTACCCTTATTGCTGCGGTCAATGAAGCGTTGTATTCGATGGCCCGGCAAAACTGGCAGCAGGAAACCATGGACATGGCAGCCATTGCGCCCGCTTACAGCCGCTTGCGTCAGCAAGCAGAGCAGGAATGGGGAGCGGCCCTGGCGGCACCAGCGCAATGGGGTGGTGGGGTGTCGACTGCAACCGTCAAACGATTGCAGCAAGCGGGGCTGGCGCGACTCTGGCTGGGGCTGGACAGCTGGGAGGGCGGACTGTGGCACCCGGAGGCCATCCGGTCTGCGGTAGCGGCAGGCTATCTGATCGGGCCTTATGATTCCTACGAAACCGCCTTGCCACATGGCACGGAGCCAGACTGGAACAGTGCCCATCTGGGGCAGGATGCTTACATGCGTTGCGCCATCATCAAGGCGAATGGGCAAGCCAAATCCGGCTTCAAAGGCTCCGGCCACTATACCAATCCGGATTGTGTACGGCCTCTGCTGCAAGCGCGGGTGCAGCAGCTCAAGGCTGCCGCTGGTTTCAACAGCTGGTTTTTGGATGCCTACGCGGCCGGCATGTTGTTTGACGACCATGCCGCCTCCCGCAAGCAGGATCAGTCGGCTGTCGCAGCGGGTTATGTCACCAGCCAGCGCTGGCTGGGCCAGCAGTTACCGTTGGGCTCAGAAGGTGGCAATGCGGTGACCGCCTCCGGCATCCTGTTTGCCCACGGTATGCAGACGCCGGTATTTGGCTGGGGCGACAAAGCCCTGAAAGACAAAACCTCGCCGTACTACCTTGGACGCTATTATCCGGCGGAACAGCCTGCAGTCTTTTTCAAAGCCGTACCGGTGAAGGAACCTTACCGCAGCACCTTGTTTGAGCCAGCTAACCGCTTGCCACTCTACCAGACGGTTTTCCATGGTGCGCTGATCAGCAGCCATCACTGGTCCGCGGACAACCTCAAGTTCCAGGGTGAGGTTCAACGACGGATTTTGCTCAACCTGCTGTACAACGTGCCGCCCATGTTGCATTTGAGTGAGGCTACTTTGGGCAGTCGTTTGCCACTATTGCAAAAGCTGGACTCGGTGTTTCGCCTGCAGCACGAGCAGCTGGCGACCCAGCGCATGACAGCCTTTCGCTGGCTGTCGCCCGACCGACTGGTGCAGCAGACCACATTTGAGGATGGCAGTACGCTGACGGCCAACTTTGGTGCACAGGCTGCGCAGGTGGAGGGCGGGAGTGTGCCCGCTGGTAGCCTGCGGGTGCGTATGAGTGGGAAGCGCGAGGTGATGTACACGCCCTGACACGGCGGGCTAGCGCGCCATGCAAAACGGGGCATCAAGCCCCGTTTTGTTTTTTATTCTGCTGTCTCGGTCAGACCACCGGTATCGTATCCTGGAAGCTGCTGCGTTCCAGCAGCTTCTGGTAATGGCGCTCCAGATTGGGGTACTGGGTTTTCCAGTCGATATCCGGGAAGCGCAAGGCCAGATAGCCCAAGGCGCAGCCCACAGCGATGTCCGCCAGGGTGTAGCCTTCATCCACACACCACAGCCGGTCACCCAATTGCTCTGCCATTACCGCCAGCGCGCGGTTGATCTTGCCATACTGACGGGCGATCCACTCCTCATCTTGCTTGATGCTACTGCGCTTGCGTTCCAGGAAAATGGTGACGGCCGCATCAATCAGACCATCGGCCAGCGCTTCCCAGCGCTTGACCCGGGTGAGCGGGCGACCTTCCTGCGGCAGCAGGCGGCTGACCGGGGAGAGGCGGTCCATGTATTCCACGATCACCCGTGAATCGTACAAGGTATCGCCGTCGTCCAGCACCAGCACAGGAATTTTGCCCAGCGGATTGTAGTCAGGCACGTGCGTGTCTGCATTCCACGGGACATCGACTTCATAATCCAGCGTCAGCTGCTTCTCAAGCGCAACAATACGGGCTTTGCGGGCATACGGGCTGGTGAGGGAGATGATCAGTTTCATGCGCTACCGGTGTCGGACAGTTTGATTTCCATTATAGGCGAAGGGCGGGCGGCTGTGTTGCTGCAATGCGGAAAATGATGCCGCTGCCGGTCAGGTCAGGGGATGCGCTATAATGCCGCCATCTGCTTGACAATGAGGTAGCACGGGGCACCCCCCCGCCCATGAATCAATTCTTTTATATCATCCTGGCGCTGCTACTGGTAGCGCTGAACGGTTTTTTTGTGGCCGCCGAGTTCGCGCTGGTCAAATTGCGACAAACCCGGGTGAAGACCATCGCCCGTGTCTACGGGCTGCCGGGCCGTATTCTGGCCAGGGTCCACGGCCAACTGGACGAGTATCTGTCTGCGTGTCAGCTGGGGATTACGCTGGCATCACTGGGCCTGGGATGGGCGGGCAACCCGGCCTTTGCCGACCTGCTGACGCCGGTTCTGCATGGTCTCGGCGTGGAAAACGTCAAGGTCATCCAGTACATTTCCATTGCTTTTGCCTTCCTGATCATCTCCTTCCTGCATATTGTGGTGGGTGAGCTGGCGCCCAAGTCCTGGGCTATCCGTATGTCGGAAAAAGTGGCGATCTTTGCCGCGCTGCCGCTGTTCGTCTTCTACTGGCTGATGTACCCGGCCATCTGGCTGCTCAACCGTAGTGCATCGGTGGTGCTGCGGGTATTTGGGGTGACGGGGGGGCATGGCCATGACAGCAGCTACTCCGCCGATGAGCTGAAGCTGATCCTGCGTACCAGCCGCAACAGCGAAAAATTCACGCGCGATGAATGGAATGTGATGGCGCACACCCTCGAGTTCAGCGAACTTGATGTGGTGGAGCTGATGCGTCCTTACAACGAAATGGTCAGCCTGTCGGCGAAGGACTCGGTGGCGCAGAGCCTGGAGCGGATCGCGCAGAATCGCTACAGCCGCTATCCCTGGCTGGATGAGCAGGGTGAAGTGGCGGGTGTCATTCATATCAAGGATCTGTTCTTTGCCGAGCGTAAAGGGCAGACGCTGGATGACTTGAGTGAATTTGTGCGGCCCGTGCAGTTTGTCGCCCCTGAAACGCCCGCGCTGGAGTTGTTCCGCCGCTTCCGCGAAGGGGCACCGCACTTTGCGGTGATCCAGAGCGAGGGGCAGGCCCCGCTTGGCTTCCTGACGCTGGATAACCTGCTGGCCGCCCTGGTGGGGGAAATCCGCGACGAATTCCGCCAGGGTCGCAATGACTGGACCGAGCTGGATGATGGCACCTTGATTGGCAAGGGTAGTCTGCCAATCTTCTCGCTGGAGCGGGCGCTCGGCATTGACATCGAAACTGAAGAGGTCGACTCGGTAGGCGGCCTGATCATGCTCAAGCTGGGCAATGTGCCGAAAGAGGGCGACCGCGTGCGCTTTGACGCGTTCGACCTGGTGGTGAAACGGATGAGTGGTCCACGTATCCTGCTGGTGCGGGTTTATCCGCGTGCCCAGGAAGAAGTGGAACATTGAGGCGACACCACCCTTGGCGGGTCACGCCTGACGGTTAGGCGCGGCCTCCCAATTGCCTGGCCAAGGCCTGCAAGCGGGGGGCAATCTCGTCCTCCAGCATGGCTTTGCTGAGGCGAAAGGCGGGGCCGCTGCAGTTTAAGGCCAATGGTGGCTGTCCCGGGCTGGCTTTGAGGGCGACACCGATGGCATTAATATCCGCCTCAAACTCTCCCAGAGACAGGCAATAGCCTTTTTCAGCGTAATCCTGCAAAGCCGCAGTGAGCCCGGTCTGGATGGTCGGCCAGCGTGTGCCATAGTGCTGGCTCAGCTCCTCCAGAACTGCTGCGCGTTCATGCGCAGGCAGACCCGCCAGCCAGGCGCGGCCGAT
The DNA here is from genome assembly GCF_012641365.1 of Leeia aquatica. Lineage (NCBI taxonomy): Bacteria > Pseudomonadati > Pseudomonadota > Betaproteobacteria > Neisseriales > Leeiaceae > Leeia > Leeia aquatica. Next base: position 300,049 of record NZ_JABAIM010000002.1, on the reverse strand, counting down.
GGCGGTGGTGGCCAGTGGCACGGTAGAGCCGACATCCAGCTTGATACCAAGTCGGGTCGGGGCGCGGCTGGCTTCCACATAAATCATGCTGACACCGGAGCGCGCAGCCAGTGTGACCGAATGCCCGGTTTCCTGTGACAGTGCACGCATCAGTGGTGCGGCGACATCACGAATGTCCAGGGTCGAGAGGGCGGCATAGCCCAGCGCCAGGACCCCAACCCCAGGCCGGTAGCGGCCACTGTCCGGGTCCTGTGCCAGATAGCCCAGCTGCAGCAGGGTATAGGTCAGGCGCGAGATGGTGGATTTGGGCAGGCCGGTCCGTGCGGCCAGTTCCTGATTGCCGAGCAAGCTGTCACCGGGCTGAAAGGCCCGTAATACGGTCAGACCGCGCGCCAGCGCAGTGACAAACAAGCGGTCTTTGCCCGCACCCAGATCATCTTCTTCCATGCTGCAGAACTCCATTCCGTTATGCGGCATGGTAAAGGGCGAGGCTCAGCTTTGTCGAGGGCCCGTGAGCGGCAAATATACTGTGAAACAGCTGCCACCGCTACCTTGTTGCCGGTATTCGACCTGACCGCCATGGTGGCGGGCGATGCGGTCGACCAGCGCGAGCCCCAGACCATGCCCACCATCGCCTTCAGCCGCGCCAGGCGGACGGTAGAAGGGTTCAAACAAGCGCGACTGGGCGTCTGGCGGGATGCCGGGGCCCGCGTCGCAGACTTGCAGGACAGCGCGTCCATCCTGCTCGAGCAGCCCTACCGTGACCGGCGGTGCACCGTAGCGCTGCGCATTCTCCAGCAGGTTACGCACCAGTCGGCGCAGCATGCGGGCATCTCCCTGGCAATGAAGGTCGGCCAGCGTGACGCTGGCTTGATATTGCGCTGCCAGCTCGGTACACAAGGCCGTCAGGTCCACGCTGTCCATGCGCGCGGGTTGCGGGCGGGCGTCCAGCCGGCTGAGCAGCAGGATTTCTTCCACCAGTTCGTCCAGTTCGGTGATGTTCTGTTCCAGCTCGGTGCGAAGTGCATCCGGTGCACGATCGGCCAGCAGGGTGCTGACCATGCGCAAGCGGGCCAGTGGCGAGCGCAGTTCATGCGACGCATGCGCCAGCAGCTCCTTGTGAGCATGCAGCAGGGCGTGAATGCGCTGGGCCGCAGCGTTAAATCGGGTCGCGAGCAGCGAGACCTCCGCGGGTCCTTCCAGCGGCAACGGCGTTTGGAAATCCCCTTCACCCAGGGCGTCAATGCGACTGATCAGACGGTCCATGCTGCGGGTCAGGCGTCGGCTCAGCGGCCAGGCGGCAATGGCCACGGCGATCGCCAGAATGGCCAGCGCGCTCAATAAAGGAACCGATAGCGGTGGGTGCGGGGGGCGCCCCACATGCAATACGCGCCCGTCCGCCAGCCGATAGCTGCGCACCGGGCCACGTGGGGCTTCGTCTTCCGGTGAAACATGCAGGCGAGGGCCCAGTTGTGCCAGCACTTGCCCGTTGGCGGCGTTCAGGCTGATGGCCATGTCGAGGTCGCCCGCAATGTCTTGCAGTGCCTGCTGCTGCATGGCAGGCGGCGCACTGGCAGGGGGCAGGCTGTGCTGCAGCAGGCGACTGATCGCCACCGGCCACTGCGGCGGCACCGGTGGCCCACCCAAGGTGTGGAACAACAAGGCCGCCATGCCGGCAAAGATCAGCAAGGCCAGCACCAGGGTCAGGTAGATATGCCAGTACAGCTTGTGGCGAATGCGGGGGCGGGCAGGGCGCAGCCGGTGACGATGTCGCATGATGATCAGTCCGTCGCCGGGCGGGCCAGCATATAGCCGATGCCACGGATGGTGAGGATGCGCTCCGGCTGCTTGGGGTCATCGCCCAGCGCTTGCCGCAACTTGGAAATGTGTACATCAATGCTGCGATCAAAGGCTTCCAGATGTTCCCCGCGCATGGACTGCATGATCTGGTCGCGGCTCATCACCCGCCCTGCGTTGCGGGCCAGACACCACAGCAAATCAAACTGATGACCGGTCAGCGCGCGACGTTCACCCGCCACGCTCAGCGTCCGGCTGTCCGGGTCCAGTTCTATGCTGCCGAGCTGCAGCAGTTGGGCGCGGGGTTCGTCCTGCTGGCGGCGAGTGATGGCCCGCAGGCGCGCCAGCAGTTCCCGCGCATCAAACGGTTTGCCCAGATAGTCGTCGGCACCCAGCTCCAGCCCGACAATGCGATCCGCCACATCGCCACGGGCAGACAGCATCAGGATCGGCAAGGGAAACTGCTGGCGGATGGTCCGGCACAGATCCAGACCATCCGCATCCGGCAGCATCAAGTCCAGTACCAGCGCGTCAAAACGCTGTTGTTGCAACAGCTGTAAACCCGCCTGCCCGGTTGCCGCAGTCTGTACCTGCAGGCCTTGCAACTGCAGGTAGTCTGCCAGCATCCGGGTCAGACGCTGGTCGTCGTCAATCAGTAGAATCTGCATCATCCGTCCATCAGGGTCATGAAGCGCGGCAGCACGCCCCATGACCAGGTCGGCGGGCTGACGGTCAGCCATGATGACCAAAATGACCCCGCTGTGGCAACATTCGCTCCATCAGTTTGACCCGTTGTTCCGGCGTCAGCGTTTGCGCGACTTCCGTGATCCAGCCACTCATCTGGCGCGACGCTTCGTCCATGCGCTTGATGCGCTCGGCCCGCAGCGCCTCCAGTTTGGCGGTGTCCAGTGTTGGGCTGGAGAGCAGCTGCTTCAGCTCCTCGCCTTGGCGTGCATCGGGCCGCATGTCGCGCATGGCAGCAAACGCTTTGGTGGCCGACTGCATCAGTTTGGCTTGCTGTTCCGGAGTGGCCCCGACCTCTTGCAGCGCAGACTTTAGCCGGTTTTGCAGGTGGGCCTGCATCACTTCCGGATTGCCGTGCTGCATGAAGTTGGCCGGGCCAGCGCATCCGCCATTCGGTGACATGGCGTAGACGCCGCCTGCCAGTACCAGCCCCATGCTGCTGGCCAGTAGCGCACGCCGTTGCCAGCGGTGCATGCGGATACGGTGCTTCATCATCTTGATACGTTCAAACATTATGGGCTCCTGGGTCTGTGGCAACATGCCATGAGTGCAGATTAGCCCTGTGGCGTAAACCCTTGATGTGCGGTCGGTAAAGATTTGTAAAGTCAGGATGTTGCCTGCTGACACCGGTTGTCAGCAGGGCAGGGTATACTCACCACACTATGGCTGAAATCATCACGTATCCTGACTCCCCGTTTCGACTGCACCAGCCGTTTCCGCCGGCCGGTGACCAACCTGAGGCGATCCGGCAACTGGTCGAAGGCATTGACGACGGCCTGGCGTTTCAGACCCTGTGGGGGGTGACCGGCTCCGGCAAGACCTACACCATGGCCAATGTGATTGCCCGCACCGGGCGACCGGCCTTGGTGATGGCGCCGAACAAAACCCTGGCCGCTCAGCTGTACGCCGAGTTCCGCGAGTTCTTTCCGGAAAATGCGGTGGAGTATTTCGTCAGTTACTACGACTACTACCAGCCGGAAGCCTACGTCCCGAGCCGCGACCTGTTCATCGAGAAAGACTCGGCGATCAACGAGCACATCGAGCAGATGCGGCTGTCGGCCACCAAGTCCATGCTGCAGCGGCCAGACTGCATTGTGGTGGCCTCGGTGTCCTGCATCTACGGTATCGGTGACCGCGAGGAATATCACCAGATGATCCTGCACGTCAAAGAAGGCGAGCGGATCAAGCAGCGTGACATGATTGCCCGTCTGATTGCCATGCAGTACGAGCGCAATGACATCGAATTCAAGCGCGGCGTGTTCCGGGTGCGCGGCGACGTGCTGGATGTGTTCCCGGCGGAAAGTGCCGATCTGGCGGTACGCATCTCGATGTTCGACGATGAAGTGGAAACCCTGCAATTGTTCGACCCATTGACCGGGCATGTGCAGAAGCGGGTGTCCCGCTATACCGTGTTCCCCGGCAGCCATTATGTCACCCCGCGCGATACCGTGCTGCGGGCGGCGGAGGACATCAAGGCCGAGCTAAAAGACCGACTGGAATTCTTTTACGCCAATGGCAAGCTGGTGGAAGCGCAGCGGCTGGAGCAGCGCACCCGGTTTGATCTGGAAATGCTGTACGAGATGGGTTTCTGCAAGGGCATCGAAAACTACTCCCGGCATTTGTCGGGCCGGGCAGCTGGTGAACCACCGCCGACCCTGATCGACTATCTGCCCCGTCATGCCTTGATGTTCCTTGATGAGTCGCATGTGATGATCGGGCAGATTGGCGGCATGAGCCGGGGCGACAAGGCGCGTAAGGAAAATCTGGTGGAGTATGGTTTCCGCTTGCCCAGCGCGCTGGACAACCGGCCACTGACTTTTCCAGAGTTCGAGCGGGTGATGCGGCAGACGGTATTTGTCTCCGCTACGCCTGCAGACTACGAAAAGGAACACCAGGCGCAGGTGGTGGAGCAAGTGGTGCGCCCCACCGGGCTGGTGGACCCGGAGGTGGAAATTCGTCCGGTCCTGACCCAGGTGGATGATTTGCTGTCCGAAATCACCAAACGGGTGGCGGTGCAGGAACGGGTACTGGTGACCACGCTGACCAAGCGTATGGCGGAAGACCTGACCGATTACCTGAGTGAGCACGGCATCAAGGTCCGCTATCTGCACAGCGACATCGAGACCGTGGAGCGGGTAGAGATCCTGCGCGACTTGCGGGTGGGGGTGTTTGACGTGCTGGTGGGGATCAACCTGCTGCGAGAGGGGCTGGATTTGCCGGAAGTGTCGCTGGTTGCCATTCTGGACGCCGACAAGGAAGGCTTCCTGCGCAGCGAGCGCTCGCTGATCCAGACCATTGGTCGTGCCGCCCGTCACATCCACGGCAAGGCCATCCTATACGCCGACAAGATGACCGACTCCATGCGTCGCGCCATTGATCTGACCACCGCCCGCCGCACCCGGCAACTGGCCTTCAATGAGGCCAACGGCATCACGCCGCTGACCGTGACCAAGCGCATCAAGGACATCATCGACGGGGTGTATGACGAAGCTGCCGCGCGCCGTCTGGCTGAGGCCGAGCAGACTCAGCTGGCCGAGATGGACGAGAAAACGCTGGCGCGTGAAATCAAGCGGCTGGAAAAAGAGATGCTGGCCGCTGCCAAGGACCTCGACTTCGAGCGCGCCGCCCAACTGCGCGATCAGCTCAAGGGATTGCGCAGCAAGGTGTTTGGGGCGGAATAGGCGTCAGGCTACAGCTCGGGTGTGGCGGCATACAGCCAGGTGGTACTCACTACCAGCAAGAGCGCTTGCAGGCTGAATGGCAACAGGTTGCGCGCCCACAGGCTGCGGCGACGCCAGTAGAAGGCCAGCAGGATGATCAGCATCAGCCCGGCGGACAGCAGTAGTGCAGGCCACGGCCCGGCTGCCGGTTGCAGCAGGGTGCTGCCGTCTGGCTGGCTCAGCCGCTGTATCGGCGTCTGGTATACCCCATGCTGGATGAACAGGGCATAGCCGCCGATCAGCAGACTGCCCAACAACAAATGGCTGGCCCATGCGCCAGTCGGGGTCAGTCCTTGCTGGTGGCGCGCCTGCAGCCAATGCCCCCACAGCAGTTGCAGAACCACCAGCGGGGCGGCGAAATAGGCGGCAGGCTGGCTCAGGTACATCGGGTCGTGATAACGGGCGTAGAAGAAGGCGCCATCGGTGATCGGTGGCATGTCCAGAAAATTGAGCGCCACCGGCAATAGCGTCACGCCGCTGGCGAGCAGCAGCAGGCAGACATGCAACGGTTGCAGCGGATGCCGACGCAAAACCCACAGCAGCAAGCCAACGGCGGGGGCGTCCAGCAAGGGCTGCATCAGGTAAAAGCTGAAGCCGTGCAACACCAGCGCGGCGATACCCAGTAGCACCGATCTGGTATCCAGCTGGACCGGGCGTAACAGGCCAAACAGCAGGCAACTGGCAGAGGGCAGCAGCAGGCCCCAGCCCAGCCAGCTGCCCAGGTCCATGGCCATCGGCCCGCCCATGTTGATCGGCAAAGTCAGCAGCATGCTGCTGAACGCCGTCAACAGCATGCCGATCAAGCCCAGAATGATCCAACCCCACCAACGTTTCATGCCATCAGGATAGGCATTGTCAGCGGGTGCAAGCAAGACGGGGCTGTGAGTCTTTATTCCGCCCACGGCAGCAGCAGGCCATCCTGCAACCACTGCTGCAGGCATTGCGCCAGCACGGTGGCGAGTTGCCCGTCGGCGTGTTGCTGCATCAGCCAGTCTGCCAGTTGGCTGAAGCTGGCCGGCTGCGACTGCAGGTGCTGCAGCAAGCCTGCTTCGAGCGGCTCCAGGTGGCGGAAGCGGCTTTGGCTGTCTTGCCGCCACACCACGCAGTACCCCGCTATCGCCTCGGGCTCGCCGACTTGTTCCGGATCTTGCTGCAGCTGGTGCCAGAGTGGGCCAACGGCATACTGTACGGCGATCAAACGCAGGGAAGGGACCAGCGCCAGCGGCTGTTCTGTCCAGGTCAGGCCAGGCAAGGCCTGGACGGCTTCGAGCGTGAGGGTTGCGTGATCCGGTGCATCAAATGCCGTATTCAAGGCCCACTCCAGCCGGGCCAGGTCGCTCATGGCCGGGTGCCCCTCAAAACCACCCTGCTGCAGGAAGTCGGCCATTTCCGATCCATACCAGCGGATGGAGTAATGCGCCGGGGGATGAACGGCCAGATAGGCTGCATGCAGTTCGGACCAATGGGCATCGCCCAGCAGGCGGTATAGCATCGGGTAGTTGTCCTGCAGCGCAGCGGCCAGCCGGGCGCGGTAGGCATGGCGGTACACCCCGATCCGCCGCTCGGCAGCAATGCCTGCTGTTGCCGGAATCCAGCTTGCGTGCGGGGCGTCTGCTGCGGCAATGGCGGCCAGCATGCTGTGCTGTCGCTGTTGCAGACTGGTAGTCATGCTGCCGCCTTCAGGCTGGACGCCTGATGGTCACGGGCGAGCTGTAATTCCTGTACCAGTATGTCCAGATCCGGCAGATCATCGTCGCGTTCCAGTAGGGTGGAGGCCGGGCCAAAGCGCTGAACTGCCGAGCGATACAGTTGCCAGACCGGGTCGGGTACGGCGTGGTCGTGGGTGTCAATCAGCAGGTCCGGGCTGGTTTCATGCCCGGCGACGTGAAACTGCTGCACCCGCCTTGCCGGGATACCCGCCAGGTAAGCTTCGGGATCAAAACCGTGGTTGACGCTGCTGACGTAGACATTGTTCACGTCCAGCAGTAGCAGGCAGTCTGCGGCTTCCGCAATGGCGCTGATGAATTCCCACTCACGCATCTCGTCTTCTTCAAACTGCAGGTAGCTGGATACGTTTTCCAGCAGAATGCGTTGGCCGAGTACATCCTGTACCTGCCGAACCCGGCTTGCCACATGGCGGACAGCTTCTTCGGTAAAAGGCAGGGGCAGCAGGTCATGCACTTGTGCCCCGTGCGCGCCCGTCCAGCACAGGTGGTCCGAGATCCAGGCCGGTTTGGCGCGATGGGCCAAAGCTTTCAGATCGCGCAGATAGTCCAGGTCCAGCGGGTCGGTACTGCCAATGGAAAGGGAGACGCCGTGCATCACCACCGGCCAGCGCTCGCGTATCCGGTCCAGAAAATACAGCGGGCGCCCGCCCGGGATCATGTAGTTCTCGCTGATGATCTCGAACCAGTCTATTTCGGCGCCCAGCGGGCTTTGCTCGTCGAGGATGGCCGCATAGTGTGGCGGGCGCAGGCCCAGTCCAAAGCCCAGCGGAGCGTGCAGCAAGGGAGAGGTCATGATGATCGGTATCCTGTATGGGCCGGCCCCCGATCGTCGGAAGCCAGCCTGGCGAAATGGGCCGGTGACTTACTGGCCCAGTACCTTGCCACCCAGCTTCATGCATTCCGCGCTGGTCTTGGAAACCCAGCCATGGCCCTTGCAGCTGTTTTGGCCCTTGCATTCATTGCTGGCGGTCTTGCACTCGGAAGTGCCCTTGCAGGAGTTGATGCCGGCGCATTGCACCTTGGCATCGGCAGCCTGTGCAGCGGTACTCAGGGTGGCGCCACCCAGCAGGGCAGCGGCGGCCAACGCGAGGGACAGACCAGAAGCAGCGATTCGTTTGGACATGGTGAGTTTCCTTTTAGGTGAGTCGAATCAAGTCGCACAGGGTGCGTTTAGAACCTGTTCAGGGTCTTGCGAGCGAGGGTGAGACAAGGCGAAAACAACTGAGGAAGCGGAGTTTACTGGGTGTAAATGAGCATTCCGAAGTGGTTTCAACGCCGTATCACCGTTGCGCAGCAGACCATGGGCAGGTTCTTGCAAGGGGCAAGATGCCGCCTTGATACCTTGGTCGATACCTCGCCGGTTTTCTTACAAGCCCTGCGCAGCATTGGGGGCTATGGCACAATGAAGTTGTTCACGGTGTGGAACGCCACGCCACCTTTACCCCAGATTCAGGAGCCATAGCATGTCCCTGTCCATGTACCAAGCCAGCGCCCCGGTTTTTCAGCGCATGTTGCGCAACCTGAAAACCCTGTTGCAGAAGGCCGAAGCCCATGCCGAGGCCCGCAAGTTTGACGCGGCCAATCTGCTCAACTTCCGCCTGTATCCGGACATGTTTCCCTTGACCCGGCAGGTACAGATCGCCACAGATGCCGCCAAGGGGGCGATGGCCCGGCTGGCAGGGGTGGATATCCCGTCGTGGGAGGATGTGGAAACCACCCTGCCCGAGCTGATCGCGCGGATCGACAAGGCCCTGGCCTATGTCGAGTCCTTCCGCCCCGAGCAGATCGACGGCAGCGAAGACCGGGCCATCACGGTGCAGCTGCGCAGCGGCCCCTTGCACTTTACCGGGCAGGAATTCCTGCTCAGCTTTGCCTTGCCCAACCTGTTCTTTCATGTCACTACCGCCTACAACATTTTGCGCCACAACGGGGTGGAGATCGGCAAGCGGGATTATCTGGGATGAGTGGTCTGGTTTACTCGACCGAGCTGGGGCGCACCTGCCCGGCCTGCCGTCAGGCCGTGGCGCAATGCATCTGCAGTGCGGCGGCACGCCCGGTTGGCGATGGCGTGGTGCGCCTGCGGGTGGAGCGCAAAGGGCGGGGTGGCAAGCAGGTGACGGTGGTCAGTGGCATCCCGCTGCAGGATGCGACCTTGCTACCGCTGGCCAAACAGTGGCGGCAGGCCTGTGGCAGCGGTGGCACGGTCAAGGATGGGGTGGTGGAAATCCAGGGCGACCATGCTGAGCGGCTGCTACCCTTGTTGCAAGCGCAGGGTTGGACGGTAAAACGGACAGGCGGGTGAGGCGATGCGTTGGGACGATTTGCGCCGCAGTGACAATGTGGAAGACCGCAGGGGTGACAGCAGCTGGGGGGGCGGTGGCTCCGGCGGTGGTTTCAGCGGCTTTGGGGGCTTCCGGCTCAGTGGCACCGGTCTGATCATTCTGGTGGTGGTCAGCCTGATCCTGGGCAAGAATCCGCTAACTTTGCTGAACATGCTCAATGGCCACGGCTCGGGCTCTCGCTATAGTCAACAGCAGCAGCAACGTCCCGCTGCACCGCCGCCGCAGAGCGACCGTTCCGCACAGTTTGTGCGCGCCATCCTTGGCAATACCGAGGATTTCTGGGGCAAGTGGTTCCAGCAACGTGGTCAGACATACCCGCAGCCCCATCTGGTGCTGTTTCGAGGCAGCGTGCAGTCGGCCTGTGGCCGTGCCAGTTCTGCGGTAGGACCGTTCTATTGCTCGGGCGACCAGAAGGTGTTCATCGACCTGTCGTTCTTTGATGAACTGCACCAGCGCTTTGGCGCGCCGGGCGATTTTGCTCAAGCTTATGTGATTGCCCATGAAGTCGGCCACCATGTGCAGAATGTGATCGGGGTGACCCGGCAAGTGGTGCAGCAAGGCGAGGGACTGTCTGAGCGGGAACGCAATGCGCTCTCGGTGCGGCAGGAGCTGCAAGCCGACTGCTTTGCCGGAGTGTGGGGGCACTACGCCCAGCAGCAAGGCTTGCTGGATGGCGGCGACCTGGGCGAGGCGCTGACGGCGGCCAACGCCATTGGCGACGATACCCTGCAGCAGGAGGCGCAGGGTCATGTGACGCCGGATGCGTTTACCCACGGTACGGCCAAGCAGCGCAAGCGCTGGTTCAGCATCGGCTTTGAGCGCGGTGATCCGGAGCGCTGCGATACCTTCTCAGCCACCCGCCTGTAGCTTATTTCTGATACTGGTTGACCGCCCGGTTGTGCTCAGCCAGGGTTTCCGAGAATACCGAGCTGCCGTCGCCGCGTGCCACAAAGTACAGGGCTTTGCTCTTGGCCGGGTGCAATGCGGCGTGCAATGAAGCCAGCCCCGGCAGGGCAATCGGCGTCGGCGGCAAACCGGCACGGGTGTAGGAATTATACGGTGTGTCTTGCTGCAACTGAGCCTTGGTCAGGTTGCCATTGAAGCTTGGGCCAATGCCGTAGATCACGCTGGGGTCGGTTTGCAGGCGCATGCCCAGCCGCAGCCGGTTGACGAAGACAGCGGCAATCATGCTACGGTCACTGGCCAGCCCGGTTTCCTTTTCGACGATGGAGGCCATGATCAAGGCCTCGTAAGGGGTACGGTAGGGCAGGTCTGGCGCACGTTGCGCCCATTCCTCCTGAAGCTTCTGCGCCATGCGCTGTGCACTGCGCTTGAGCAGCGCGCTGACCTCACCGCCACGGGTCACATGGTAGGTATCCGGGAAGAACAGGCCTTCCGCATGGGCCTGCTCTAGCCCCAATGCATTCCCCAGCTCAGCGGTGTCCACCGCAGGCAGGTCCTGCTTCACATCCGGATTGCTCGCCAGCGCATCGCGTACCTGCTGCACGGTCCAGCCTTCGATCAGGGTGAGCGGAATTTCGGCGGTTTCCCCCTTGTTGAACTGCGCCAGCAGTTGCAGCGGGCTGCTGGCGGGGTCAATCTGATAAATGCCCGCCTTGAGGCTACCTGCTCGTCCGCTAAGGCGTGCGATCAGGGTGAACCGCCAGCGGTCGGGCAGCAGGCCTTGCTCGGTTAGCTGGCGGCTGATACTGGCGAGGCCACTGCCGCTGTTGACGGTAAAGGTCTGCTTGGCGCCAGGCTCCCCCAAGGGCGCGTGGGCGAACCAGTACAAGTGGGCGGCGGCGGCACCCAGCAGCAACACCAGCAGAAACAGCACGGACACAATGAAGCGCTTCATGCGCGGAGTACCTCCAGCAGCTCACCTTCCAGCGTGAGCAGGGTTTTACTGTCGGACAAGGCCGGGCCAGCAATCAAAAAGGTGTCTTCCACCCGCTCGCCCAGCGTGGCAATGCGGGCACCATAGACGCTGACCCGGTAGCTGGCCAGCAGCGCGGCCACCCGCGACAGCAGGCCGGGTCTATCCCCGGCGATCAGGGTCATCACATGGTAGTTACCGCGATCGTCCGGACGGATATGGACCTGAGGCTCAATCGGAAAATGCCGCAATGCCCGGCTGACCCGACCGGCCGCTGGCGGCCGCAAGGGGGTCTGCTCCTGCAGGGTCTTGCCGAGGTCGTACTCCAGCAGACTGATCAGGTCGCGGTAATGCTCGCTGGCCTCCATCGGCGGCAGCACACGGAAGGTATCCAGCGCATAGCCGTGGCGGGTGGTAAAAATCTTGGCGTTGACGATATTGAAGCGGCTGCGCTCGAACTGGGCGCACAGGCGGGCAAACAGATCGGGCTGGTCCGGCAGGTACACCAGCACCTGCAAGCCCTCGCCGCTGTTGTCCAGCCGCGCCTTGATCACCGGGGCCTGCGTGTCCGCGCGGAAGAACAGGCTGCGGGCATGCCAGGCGATCTCTTGCGCATCGTGGCGCAGGAAGTAGACGGTATCCAGCTGCTGCCACAGCTGTTTGACCCGGTTTTCGTCGATGGCATACAGCCGCACCAGCGCCAGGGCCTCGTCCTGCCGCTCGGCCACGTAGTCCGGGCTGTCATCGTGCTGGCCCAGCCGGCGACGGGCGGAGAGGAACAGGTCTTCCAGCAGCTTGGCCTTCCAGCCATTCCACACCTTGGGACTGGTGCCGCGAATATCGGCGACGGTCAGCAGATACAGCGCCACCAGCCGCCGTTCGTTCTCGACCAGAACAGCGAAGGCCTGCACCACTTCCGGGTCGGTAATATCCTGCTTTTGTGCGATCTGCGACAGAGTCAGGTGGTGCTCGACCAGCCAGGCCACCAGCTCTGCATCGTCGTCCGACACACCATGCTGGCGGGCAAAGCGAAGCGCATCCACCTTGCCCAGCTGCGAGTGATCACCGCCACGCCCTTTGGCAATATCGTGAAACAAACCGGCCAGATACAGCACTTCCGGACGCTCGAAATCCAGCATCAGGCGGCTGCACAGCGGGTATTCATGGTTGAAGTCGGCAATCGCAAAGCGGCGCAGGTTGCGGACCACCATCAGGATGTGTTCATCCACGGTGTAGACGTGGAACAGGTCGTGCTGCATCTGGCCGACGATACGGCCAAACGCCGGAATATAGCGGCCCAGAATACCCAGCTGGTTCATCTGGCGTAGCACGGTGGTCTGGCCGCGGGGCGCGCGCAGGATGGCCATGAATTGTGCGCGGCAGGCGGGATCACGCCGATAATCCTGATTGATACGGCCACGGGCATGCCACAGCGCCCGTAGCAGGCTGCTGGACATGCCTTGCAGTTCCGGATGCTGCTGCAGCAGCAGGAAGGCTTCCAGAATGGCAGCCGGTTCGCGCTGCATCACCTCCGGGTCGCGCAGCGACAATTGCCCGGCAGACACCGTAAACCGGGCATTGAGCGGGATACTCTCCACCAGCATGGGGGCGTCCAGCCGGCTTTTCAGGTTTTGCAACACCATCTGGTTGATCTGCCGCACCGTACGGGCCGCACGGTAATAGGCCTGCATCAGCTGCTCGGAGGCGCGGCGGCGCGGGTGGTCCTGCAGGGTAAAGCGTTTGGCGAGGGTGCCTTGCAGGTCAAACACCAGACGGTCTTCACGCCGATTGGCCGCCAGGTGCAAGGCAATGCGGATGGCTTGCAGTACCCGCTCAGCCCGTTTCAGCTGGCGGGCCTCCAGTGCAGACAGCAAGTCCTGCCGTACCAGATCGTCCCAGTTGTCGCCCAGACCGCAGGCGTGGGCAATCCAGATCAGCACATGCAGGTCACGCAAGCCACCGGGGCTTTCCTTGACATTGGGCTCCAGATTGTTGGCGACGCCAAAGTAGCGGGCGTGCCGTTGCTGTTGTTCCAGCGTCTTGGCTTCAAAGAAAGCCTTGGGATCAAAGGTGGCATTCTGGATGGTGCGGAAACGCTGAAACAAGGCGGTGTCGCCACACAGCAGGCGCGCTTCGGACATGCTGGTCTGTACCGTGATGTTCGCTGCTGCTTCTTCGACGCTGTTTTCCAGATTGCGCACACTGTGGCCGACATCGAGCCCGATATCCCACAGCAAGTGAATGAATTGCTCAATGCGCGTTTGCTCGGCATCTTGCAGCAGGCCGGGCGTAAGGATCAGCAGGTCGATGTCGGAGTAGGGGTAGAGCTGGCCCCGGCCATAGCCGCCAACGGCCATCAGCAGGGTGTCCGGCGCAAAGCCGCTGCGTTGCCATAGCATTTTCAGCACGGCGTCAATCAGCTGGCGATATTGCCCCAGCAATGCTTCCGGGTGATCAAGGCTGGCATGGACGGTGGCCAGCGCCGCGCGGGACTGCTTCAGATAGTCCCGTAGCGCGGCGGTGTCATCGGGCAGGTCCGGCAGCACCGGCATGCATCAAGCCCGGATGAAGGCCGGCGGCTGCGGTGAACCGGCGGACAGGGTCAGCACTTCGTAGCCGCTGTCGGTCACCAGAATGGTGTGTTCCCACTGGGCAGACAGGCTGTGGTCCTTGGTCACCACCGTCCAGCCGTCGCTGCTCAGCGGCGGTTTGACGTGACGACGACCCGCATTGATCATCGGCTCGATGGTGAAGATCATGCCTGGCTTCAGGCGCACGCCGGTACCGGGGCGGCCGTAATGCACCACCTGCGGCTCTTCATGGAAGCGGCGGCCAATGCCATGCCCGCAGTATTCCTCGACGATGGAGAAACCCGCGCCTTCGGCGTGCTTCTGGATGGCGTGGCCGATATCCCCCAGCGTGGCATCCGGTTTGACTTGCTGGATGCCCAGCCACATGCACTCATAGGTGATATTGCACAGGCGTTTGGCCAGCACCGACGCGTCACCGATGATGAACATGCGGCTGTTGTCACCGTGGTAGCCATCCTTGATCACGGTGATGTCGATATTGATGATGTCACCGTTTTTCAGCACCCGGGTGCCAGGCACACCGTGGCAAACCTGATGGTTCACCGAGGTGCAGATCGAGGCCGGGTAGGGTACATGGCCGGGCGGGGTGTAGTTCAGCGTGGCCGGGATGGTGCCTTGCACGTTCACCATATAGTCATGACACAGGCGGTCCAGCTCACCGGTGGTGACCCCTGCCTTGACAAAGGGGGTGATGTAATCCAGCACTTCCGAGCCCAGGCGGCCCGCAATGCGCATTTTTTCGATGTCTTCGGCAGTATGCAGTGTAATGCTCATGGTGGTGGCAGCGCGGGCGAAACCGGGCTGACTTCTGCGTGAAATTAAAGGTTCATTTTAACAGAGAAGCATTCCCTGTGCTGTGCGGTCATCAGGTGGCGACAAAGTCATGTCGCTGCATGCTGTCCAGAAAGGCAAAAAGCCGGTCATTGTCACAATAGGCCACATTGAAGCGCAGCCAGCTGGAGTGCGACTGGTCGGGCCGGAACAGGTAGCCGGGGGCCAACAGGATGTCCTGCGCTGCTGCCTGTTGCGACAAGGTCAGCGGGTCCACCCCGGCAGGCGCTTGCGCCCACAGAAACATGCCGGCACCGGGCTCAAAGAACAGCGTGAAGCCTGCCATGTCCAGCCGCCGCGCCGTACGCTGCTGCGCGCGTGCCAGCCGGTCGCGCAACTGCTCCAGATGCTTGCGGTGGTGGCCTTCGGTGAGGATATGCCACACCAGTTGCTCATTGAGCTGAGGGGTGGCCATGCCGGACACCATCTTGTGATAGACCAGTTCGTCGATCAAGGCCGCATCGGCGGCGACGAAACCCACCCGCAAGCCGGGGGCAATGGTCTTGGAAAAGCTGCCGATGTGGATGACCCGCTGCAACTGGTCCATGCCAGCCAGCGTTGGTGCTGCTGAACCCAGCAAACCGTGGCTGACATTGTCCTCCACCAGCATGAAGCCGTGCTGCTGCGCCAGTTGCAGCACGCGGTAGGCGGTGGCCGCGTTGTAGCTGGCGCCGGTGGGATTGTGCAGCTGAGTGTGGGTGAAGTAGAGCTTGGGCTGGTACTGCTGCAACAGGGAGGTCAGGGCATCCACATCCGGCCCGGTGGGGGTCATCGGCACGCCGACCAGCTGCAGGCCACGCAGGCGCAGTGCCGAGAGCAGATTGCTGTAGCCAGGATCATCCACCAGTACCGTGTCACCGGGCTGGGTCAGCCGTCGTGCCACCAGATCAAGCGCCTGGCTGGCACCCAGCGTCAGCAGGATCTGGCCGGGGTCGGCCTGGATGTCTTGCTCGGCCAGCAGGCGCACCACCCGCTCCCGCAAGGCAGCATGTCCCTTGGGGTGGCCATAACGCAGCAAATCATCCGGCTGGCGTGCAGCATGGCGCAAGGCTTTCTGCAGCGCCTCGCCGTCATGCCAGCTGTCCGGCAGCCAGCCACAACCGGCGTGGATGCCACGGTCACTGTTCTCGAACACATCGCGCAGCAGCCAATAGCTGTCGACCGCTTTTTCGGTCAGCCGCGGGCGCTGTTCAGGGCCAGGCTGGGCCAGCTCACAGACAAAGAAACCCGAACCGCGCCGCGCCTGCAGGTAACCTTGTGCAGCCAGCCGGTCGTAGGCTTCGACCACAGTGAAGGTAGACACACCGTGCTGGCTGGCAAACTGGCGGATGGAAGGGGCTTTGCTGCCAGGCCGCAATGTGCGGGACTGGATCTGCGCACGCAGCAACTGCACGATCTGCTCAACCAGGGTATCACTGCTGCGCTTGTTCATGACCATGTTGGCCTCGCTGTTGAGGTATTTTTTCCTGCACAGTCAGTGCGGCTGTGGTGGAAACTGTGCATGTAACTGTATTGGTAATCCCAGTACAGTGGCAAGCATCTTAGCGACCTGCCAAGGAAAAACCATGTCCCTGCAATGGAACGATGCCCCGCTGAACCTGGAACCCTACTGGATGCCGTTCACCGCCAACCGCCAGTTCAAGGCTGCGCCGCGCTTGCTGGTATCGGCACAGGACATGCACTTTACCGATATCGACGGTCGGCAGATCCTCGATGGCACTGCAGGGCTGTGGTGCGTCAACGCGGGCCATAACCGCAAGCCGATTACCGAGGCCATCCAGCGCCAGGCGGGTACACTGGACTATGCGCCCCCATTTCAGATGGGCCACCCGGAAGCATTTGTGGCTGCTGAAAAGCTGGTGCAGATGGCCCCGAAGGGCCTGACTCGTGCTTTCTTTACCAACTCCGGCTCTGAATCGGCGGATACCGCACTGAAGATGGCACTGGCGTTCCACCGTATGCGCGGCGATGTGCATCGCGTGAAATTGCTGGGCCGCGAGCGGGGCTACCATGGCGTCAATTTTGGCGGGATTGCCGTAGGCGGCATTGCCGGCAACCGCAAGCTGTTTGGCACCGGGCTGGCAGGCGTGGATCACATCGGCCATACCCATGACCCGGCCCGCAATGCCTTTTCGCAAGGTGAACCGGAGCACGGCGGGGTGGAGATGGCCAATGCGGTGGAAGCCCGCATGCTGGCGCTGCATGACCCCTCGACGGTGGCCGCCATCATTGTGGAGCCGGTCGCGGGATCTACCGGGGTGCTGGTGCCGCCCAAGGGCTATCTGAAACGCCTGCGCGAGATTTGTGACAAGCACGGCATCCTGCTGATTTTTGATGAAGTGATTACCGGCTTTGGTCGTCTGGGCCGTGCCTGGGCGGCAGACCGCTTCGAGGTGACGCCGGACATCGTGACCTGTGCCAAGGGCCTCAGCAATGGCGCGGTGCCGATGGGCGCGGTACTGGTCAAGGAAAACATCTATCAAGGCTTTATGGAAGCGGCCGCCGCTGGAGCGATTGAGTTCCCGCACGGCTACACCTACTCTGGCCACCCGCTGGCCGCCGCCGCGGCCAGCGCCACGCTTGACCTGTACCGTGAGGATGGCCTGTTCGAGCGTGCCGCTGCACTGGAGCACTACTGGCAAGAGGCAGCCCACAGCCTGCGGGGTCTGCCGCATGTGAAGGATGTGCGCAATCTGGGTCTGGTGGCGGGCATTGAGCTGGAGTCGATCCCCGGGCAAGTGGGCAAGCGTGCCTTCAGTGCCTTTCTGCAAGCCTTTGAGCAAGGTGTGCTGATCCGGGTTACCGGCGACATCATTGCCCTGTCGCCACCGCTGATCATCGAGAAGGCGCACATCGACCAGTTGTTCGGCACCCTGCAGCAGATTCTGGGCCGCCTTGAGTAAACCTGTAGCGACGGATTTCTGAAAGAGACAAACATGGGCATCATTGCACACTACATCAATGGCCAGCGCGTTGACGGTCGCGGCCAGCGCAAGAGCGACGTTTTCAACCCGGCCTGGGGCGAGGTCATCCACCAGGTGGCCCTGGCAGACGTGGAAGACGTCAATGCCGCCGTGGCGGCTGCGCACGCCGCCTTCCCGGCCTGGGCCGCCACCAGCCCGCTACGACGCGCCCGCGTGATGTTCAAGTTCAAGGATCTGCTGGAACAGCATCACAAAGCGCTGGCTGAGCTGATCTCGGCAGAGCACGGCAAGGTGGTGTCGGACGCGATGGGCGAAGTGACTCGCGGTCTGGAGGTGGTGGAGTTTGCCTGCGGCATTCCGCAATTGCTCAAGGGCGAGTTTACCGAGCAGGTGGGCTCCGGCATTGATGCTTGGACGACCCGGCAGCCGCTGGGGGTGGTAGCCGGGATTACCCCGTTCAACTTCCCGGCCATGGTGCCAATGTGGATGTTCCCGGTGGCGATTGCCTGCGGCAATACCTTTGTGCTCAAGCCCTCCGAACGTGATCCGTCTGCCGCACTGATGATCGCCGACCTGCTCAAGCAGGCTGGCTTGCCGGATGGCGTGTTCAATGTGGTGCAGGGGGACAAGCTGGCGGTCGATACCCTGCTGACCCACCCGGATGTGCAGGCGGTCAGCTTTGTCGGCTCCACGCCGATTGCCCGCTATATCTACGAAACCGGCGCGCATCACGGCAAGCGGGTGCAGGCGCTGGGTGGTGCCAAGAACCACATGATCGTGATGCCGGATGCTGATCTGGATCAGGCGGTAGACGCGCTGACCGGGGCAGCTTACGGCTCGGCCGGGGAGCGCTGCATGGCGATTTCGGTGGCGGTGGCCGTCGGCGATGTCGCCGATGCGCTGGTGGCCCGCATGGCCGAGCGCGCACGTACCCTGAAAGTGAATGTGGGGACTGATCCGCATGCCGAAATGGGGCCGCTGGTAACCCGGCAGCATCTGGACAAGGTCAGCGGCTATGTGGCGCAAGGCGTCAGCGAAGGCGCAACCTTGGTGGTGGATGGCCGTGGGCTGCGGGTGCCGGGGCATGAAAACGGTTTCTTCCTCGGCGGCTGCCTGTTTGACCATGTCACCCCGGAAATGACCATCTACCGCGAAGAAATCTTCGGGCCGGTGCTGTGTGTGGTGCGGGTGCCGGACTTTGAATCGGCGGTGAAGCTGATCAACGAACATCAATATGGCAACGGCACCTCGATCTTTACCCGTGATGGCGATGCCGCGCGTGAGTTTGCCCACCGTATCCAGGTGGGCATGATCGGCATCAATGTGCCGATTCCGGTGCCGATGGCCTTCCACAGCTTTGGTGGCTGGAAAGCCTCGCTGTTTGGTGACCACCACATGCACGGTCCGGAAGGGGTACGCTTCTATACCCGCATGAAGGCGATCACCAGCCGCTGGCCGACCGGTATTCGTGCCGGGGCAGAGTTTGTGATGCCGACCATGAAGTAAGCCGCAAGGATGCTGCACTCAGAATGGGCCGGTCTATCCGGCCCATTTTTGCTGGAAGGAGAATGAAACATGACAAGCAAACCACGCGCCCGCGAGCTGGGCATCCCGTTTTCCGGCCAGCCCGGACGCTGGAACGCCATTACCGATGTGGCGGGGGTGGAGGTGGGACACACCACCTTGATCGAAGGGACATCGACCCGTACCGGCGTGACGGCCATCCTGCCTTGTGGGCGGCAAGCGGGCGGGGCTTCGGTACCCGCTGCGGTGTTTTCGCTGAACGGTAATGGCGAGCTGACCGGCTCGCACTGGATCGAAGAATCCGGCTTCATGGCCGGGCCGGTGATGTTGACCAATACCCATTCGGTTGGCGTGGTACGGGATGCTGTCGCCGCCTGGCTGGATAAGGTGACACCACCCGAAGAAGGGCAGGGTTTCCACTTGCCGGTGGTGGGGGAAACCTACGATGGGGTGCTGAACGACATTTCGGCTCAGGCGGTTCGTGCCGAGCATGCGGTGGCGGCATTGACCCAAGCGCGCTCTGGGCCGGTGGCAGAAGGCAATGTCGGCGGCGGGACCGGCATGATCACCCATCGCTTCAAGGGAGGGATCGGTACCGCCAGCCGGATGCTGGAGGTGGCGGGCACGATCGGCACCCTCGGTGTGCTGGTGCAGAGCAACTACGGCGCGCGGGACATGCTGACCATCGCCGGGGTGCCGGTTGGGCAGCATCTGACGGAGCTGATGCCGGAAATTCGGCAACAGCGTGATGGCTCCATCATCATCGTGGTGGCGGCCGATCTGCCCTTGCTGCCGCATCAGCTCAAGCGGGTAGCGCGGCGGGCCACCATGGGGCTGGCACGGCTTGGCGGCGCCGCCTTCAATTCCAGTGGCGACCTGTTCCTGGCCTTCTCCACTGCCCGCCCGACCCGGCAGGACGGGAAGGAGCAGTGGTCAACACTGGTCAATGATGACCTGGACGGGGTATTCCGGGCCACGGTGGAGGCGACGGAAGAGGCGATTGTGAATGCCCTGCTGGCAGCAGAAACCCTGCAAGGCTTTCAGGGCAATGTGGTGCATGCCTTGCCGCATGATGAACTGCTGGCGGTAATGCAGCAGTATGGCCGCCTCGGCTAGCTGCAAAAAAAACAGGCCACCTTGCGGTGGCCTGTTTGCGGTCAGCGTTTAGCTGGCGAGTTGCGGCGGGTTGCGCAGCTTGATGTGCAAGTCGCGCAGTTGCTTCTCGTCCACGGCGTTCGGTGCATTGGTCAGCAGACACTGGGCACGTTGCGTCTTCGGGAAGGCGATCACGTCGCGGATCGACTCGGCACCGGTCATCAGTGTGACCAGACGGTCCAGACCGAAGGCCAGGCCACCGTGCGGCGGTGCGCCGAACTGCAGGTTGTCCAGCAGGAAGCCGAACTTGTTCTGAGCGTCTTCCGGGCTGATTTTCAACGCATCGAACACCTTGCTTTGCACGTCGGCACGGTGGATACGCACCGAGCCACCGCCGATTTCCCAGCCGTTCAGCACCATGTCGTAAGCCTTGGCCAGGCACTGTGCCGGGTCCGTCACCATCAGGTCTTCATGGCCGTCCTTCGGCGAGGTGAACGGGTGGTGGCAGGCGGTCCAGCGGTCTTCTTCCTCGTCGTGCTCGAACATCGGGAAGTCCACCACCCACAGCGGTTTCCATTCCTTGCTGGCAAAGCCTTTCTCATGGCCGATCTTGAGGCGCAGCGCGCCGATGGCTTCGTTGACCACCTTGGCCTTGTCGGCACCAAAGAAGATCAGGTCACCATTCTGGGCACCGGTACGCTCCAGTGTGGCTTTCAGCGCGGCTTCGGTCAGGTTTTTCACGATCGGCGACTGCAGGCCGGTTTCGTTCGGCTGGCTGATGTCGTTGACCTTGATGTAGGCCAGACCCTTGGCACCATAGATACCCACAAACTGGGTGTAGGCGTCGATCTCGGAGCGCGACAGCGAGGCGCCACCCGGAATGCGCAGGCCTACCACGCGGCCCCCCGGCTGGTTGGCTGCACCGGCGAACACCTTGAACGGCACCTCTTTCATCACCTCGGTCAGCTCAGTGAATTCCAGTGGTACACGCAGGTCCGGCTTGTCGGAGCCAAAGCGGAACATGGCTTCCTGATAGCTCATGCGCGGGAAGTCGCCCAGCTCGACATTGATGGCTTCACGGAATACATGGCGGGCCATGTGCTCGGTGATGTCCATGATCTGGTTTTCGTTCAGGAACGAGGTTTCCAGGTCGATCTGGGTGAATTCCGGCTGCCGGTCGGCGCGCAGGTCTTCGTCGCGGAAGCACTTGGTGATCTGGTAGTAACGGTCAAAACCAGCCACCATCAGCAGCTGCTTGAACAGCTGCGGGCTTTGCGGCAGGGCGAAGAACTGGCCATCGTGCACCCGGCTCGGCACCAGATAGTCGCGCGCACCTTCCGGGGTGCTGCGGGTCAGCATCGGCGTTTCCACGTCGATGAAGCCTTGCGCGTCCAGATAGTTGCGGATCAGCATCGCCACGCGGTAGCGCAGGCGCAGGTTCTTTTGCATTGCCGGGCGGCGCAGGTCCAGCACGCGGTAGGTGAGGCGGGTGTTTTCCGACAGGTTGTCGTCGTCCATCAGGAACGGCGGCGTGACCGACGGGTTCAGCACTTCAATGCTGTGGGCCAGCACTTCGATTTCACCCGAGGTCAGGTTGGGGTTGATGGTGGCCTCAGTTCTGCGTCGTACTTTACCAGTGATCTTGAGTACAAATTCGTTGCGCACACCATCTGCCACTGAAAAAACGTCAGCAAAATCCGAGTCGCAAACTACTTGCACCAGACCTTCGCGGTCGCGCAAGTCAATGAAGATCACGCGGCCGTGGTCACGGCGACGGTGGGCCCAGCCATAGAGGGTAACGGTTTGGTCCAGATAGCGGGTATCGACCAGACCGCAATAATCGGTACGCATGTCGTGCTGTTCTTTCTTTGTACGATGTCTTGTTGGGCAGTGCCGTCAGGCGGGCGCTTAGCGCTGGCCGGACCGCTCCACCATGTCTTTGGGGGGAACCACCCCCATGGAGATGACGTATTTTAACGCCTCATCGACGCTCATCTCCAATTCCCGTACGTCTTCCACCGGCATCATCAGG
The DNA here is from genome assembly GCF_012641365.1 of Leeia aquatica. NCBI lineage: Bacteria > Pseudomonadati > Pseudomonadota > Betaproteobacteria > Neisseriales > Leeiaceae > Leeia > Leeia aquatica. The sequence goes on along the minus strand of NZ_JABAIM010000002.1, from coordinate 277,846 downwards.
AAAAAACCGGAGGTCGGGTTGGGCGTCGTCGGTACATAGACGCCCACCATCTGGCCCGGCAGTAACTCGGCCACTTCGCCGCTGGGTGTGCCCGTCTGAAAGGCAATGGTCCAGCTGCCTTCACGGGGATACTGTACCAGCAAGGCCTTGCGAAAGGCTTGGCCATTGCTGGAGAACAGGGTGTCGGATACCTGCTTGACACTGCTGTAAATGGATTTCACCACCGGAATGCTGTTCAGCATGTGTTCCCACAGCCGCAGCAATTGCCGACCCAGCATATTGCTGACCGTGACACCGGTTAGGATCAGCACCAGCAAGGTGATGATGACCCCTAAGCCCGGTGCGTGAAAGTCCGCAGGGCTGGCCGGTAGCCAGCTGACCGGCACGATGTGTGACAGTAGCTTGTACAGCAGGGTGTTGGGCTGCCAGTCCAGCGGCAGTTTGCTGAACTGGCCGTCCAGCGTCCCCACGACCAGATTGAGCACCCACAGCGTGATGACCAGCGGCACCCAGATCAGCAGGCCGGTCAGCAGGTAGCGCCGCAGGGTGGCTAGTGGCAGGCGCATCCACCACCTCCGCAGGCTGCGCCACTGTCGCTGGCAGCTGCGCTGCTCTCAGATGTGCTGCTACTGGTTGTGGTACTGCTGGCGGTACTGCTGCTGCCACCGCCACGGAAGTCGGTGGCGTACCAGCCGGACCCCTTGAGCTGGAAACCGGCTGCGGTCAGCTGTTTGGCAAAGCTGGCCTTGCCGCACTGGGGGCAATCGGTCAACGGGGCATCGGACATTTTCTGCAGCACATCTTTCTGATGGCCGCAGCTGTCACAGCGGTAGGCATAAATCGGCATGCGGGTTCACCCTGAATCTGGCGAAAGTTGAACACAAACCTGTGATTATACCGGAGTTTTGTGACCTGTGCCGTCTCCCCGTTGCTAAACGAGGAGGGCGTTCAGCCGCGCAGTGCAGCGGCTTCCTGGGCCAGGCGGGTGATCTCGGCCCAGTCGCCTGCAGCCACTGCGGCTTTTGGGGTCAACCAGGAGCCGCCAATACACACCACATTCGGCAGACGCAGAAAATCCGGTGCGGTTTGCAGCGAGATGCCGCCGGTCGGGCAGAAACGCAGCTCGGGGAAGGGGCCGCGAATGGCGTCCAGCACCTTGACACCGCCAGCCGGAACCGCCGGGAAGAATTTTTGTACGGTAAAGCCCGCCTCCAGTGCTACCAGTGCTTCGCTCGGGGTCATCACGCCGGGCAGGAAGGGCAGGCCGCTGGCCTGGATGGCTTGCAGCAGGCGCGGGCTGCTGCCGGGGCTGACGCCAAAGGCCGCACCGGCAGCGATGGCGGCATCCAGCTGTTGCGGGGTGGTAATGGTGCCTGCGCCCAGGATGGCTTCGGGTACTTCGGCCTTGATCGTGCGGATGGCATCCAGTGCCGCAGGGGTGCGCAAGGTGACTTCCAGCGTGCGGATGCCACCGGCTACCAGCGCGCGCGCCAGCGGCACGGCAGTCGCCACGTCATCCACCACGATGACGGGCATCACGGTGGTGGCGGCAATAATCTGGTCGAGGGTCATGTTGTCGATTCCTTGTGTCGGTGCAGCGATCTGCTGCGCCTTAATCCGAAAAGGCAAAGGTCATGGCGCCGGATTCGGCGTCGCTGGCGTGCTGGCGCATACCGGTAAACAGCTCGCGACCAAAGCCATACGTGGTGTCGGTGTGGGGCGTGGGCACGTCGCGCTGCGCCCACTCGGCGGCATCCACTTCCGCATGTACGGTGCCTGCTTCAGCGTCCAGTACGATCATGTCGCCGTCTCTCACCTTGCCCAGTGGGCCACCGCTGAGGACTTCCGGCGTCATGTGGATGGCGGCAGGCACCTTGCCGCTGGCGCCGGACATGCGGCCATCGGTCACCAGGGCGACTTTGAAACCACGTTCCTGCAGCACGGCCAGGGTCGGGGTCAGCTTGTGCAGCTCGGGCATGCCATTGGCACGGGGGCCCTGGAAGCGGATGACGGCGATAAAGTCACGCTCCAGCTCGCCGCGTTTGAAGGCGGCCAGCAAGGCGTCCTGATGGTCAAACAGGATGGCCGGTGCGCGCACCACGCGATGTTCTGCGGCGACCGCCGAGACCTTGATCACGGCACGGCCCAGGTTGCCACTGAGCAGGCGCAGGCCACCATCGGCGCTGAACGGGCTGCTAGCTGGGGCCAGCACGCAGGCGTCACCGCTTGCGAGCGGGGCATCACGCCAGGCGAGCTGGCCGTTGTCGAGCCACGGTTCGCGGGTGTAATCGCGCAGGCTGTTGCCTACCACCGTCTGCACCTGCTCGTGCAGCAAGCCTGCATCCAGCAATTCTCGGATCAGAAAGGCCATGCCGCCTGCAGCGTGGAAGTGGTTCACGTCGGCCTTGCCGTTCGGATACACGCGGGCCAGCAGGGGCACCACGGCGGAAAGATCGTTAAAGTCGTCCCAGTTGATCTGGATGCCAGCGGCACGCGCCATGGCTACCAGGTGGATGGTGTGATTGGTCGAGCCACCCGTGGCGAGCAGGCCGACCAGGCCATTCACGATACTGCGCTCGTCGATGACATCCGCCAGGGTGTGCCCGGCTTCACTCAGTGCCACGGCACGCTGGGCGGCTGCGCGGGTCAGCGCATCGCGCAGCGGGGTGTTCGGGCTGACGAATGCGGCACCCGGCAAATGTAGGCCCATGATTTCCATCAGCATCTGGTTGCTGTTGGCGGTGCCATAGAAGGTACAGGTACCTGCACCGTGGTAGGACGCCATTTCGGATTCCAGCAGCGCGTCGCGGTCTACCTTGCCTTCAGCATACAGCTGACGGATACGGGCTTTCTCGGAATTGCTGATGCCGCTGGCCATCGGGCCTGCCGGGACGAAGACGGCGGGCAGGTGGGCAAAGCGCAGGGCGCCGATCAGCAGGCCCGGCACAATCTTGTCGCATACCCCCAGATACAGCCCGGCGTCAAAGGTCTGGTGCGACAGGGCAATCGCCGTGCTCATGGCAATCACGTCGCGGCTGAACAAAGACAGCTCCATGCCCGGCTGGCCTTGGGTGACGCCGTCGCACATGGCGGGGGTGGCACCGGCAACTTGTGCCGTTGCGCCGACTTCACGTGCAGCCTGGCGCACTAACTCCGGGTAGTGCTCATAGGGCTGGTGGGCGGACAGCATGTCATTGTAAGAGGTGACGATGCCAAGGTTCGGGCGGCGAGCCGCTTTCAGCACCAGTTTGTCGTTGGCGGGCATCGCTGCGTAGGCGTGCGCGACATTGGTGCAGGAAATGCTGCTGCGGGTGGTGTTGCTGAGGCGAGCAGCCTGCATGCGCTGCAGCCAAGCTGCTCGTGTAGTTTTACTACGCTCAATAATGCGATCGGTGACACGTTGCAGAGTGGCGTGCATGGTTTGGGTAGTTCACTTACGTGTAAGATTGCTACATTTAAGCCCACGCATTCATGAAAGTCAAGCGCGTTCTGATCGGTGGAAAAGCCATGCAGGACAAGGTTTTGCGCTGCGCAATGCACATGGCTGGACAGCGCAAAATTATGTAAGTAGTATTGCTACACGAATCGACAGTGCCAAACGGCTTGCCGGGTGTGGCAATGGCGGCAGGGCGGTGGCCACTCAGGCGGCTTCCCGCAGCGGGCCTGAATCAGAGTAAAGGATACCGTAGTGACCCTCACCCAATCCTTCAACATGGTGTTGTTTGGCGGCACCGGCGACCTGGTGCTGCGCAAACTGTTGCCTGCACTCTATCAGTGTCACCGTGCCGGTCAGCTGGCGGCGGGTGGTCGCATCTTCTGCCTCGGCCGTCGTGACTACAGCCAGGCACAGTACCTGCAGCAGGCCGAAGAAAAGGCGCGCCAGTTCGTGCCGTCTGCAGACTGGTCCGACGAGGTGTGGGCTAGCTATGCCAGCCGCCTGGAATATGTGAAGGTGGATGCCGAGCAGGCTGCAGATTACGCCGGGCTTAAGGCCGTGCTGGATGCACGGGCGGCGGAAGTCACCGTCTACTATCTGTCGACCAGTCCGGAGCTGTTTACCGGTATTTGCCAGAACTTGGCCGCGCAAGACATGAATGGCCCGCACACCCGGGTGGTGCTGGAAAAGCCATTGGGGCATGACCTGCAGTCCAGCAATGACATCAATCAGGCGGTTGGTCAGTATTTCCAGGAACGGCAGATTTACCGGATCGACCACTATCTGGGCAAGGAATCGGTACAAAACCTGATGGCGCTGCGCTTTGGCAATGCGCTGTTCGACCCGCTGTGGCGCCGTGAGTGGATTCGCGACGTACAGATCACCATCGCTGAAGAAGTCGGGATCGAGAAACGCGGCGGGTTTTACGACCATACCGGTGCGCTGCGTGACATGGTGCAGAACCACCTGTTGCAGCTGCTGTGCTTTGTAGCGATGGAGCCTCCGCATAGCCTGGATTCAGACGCCATCCGTGACGAGAAGCTGAAAGTATTGCGCGCCTTGGTGCCCTACAGCCCGGAAGAGGTCAGCACCCGTACGGTGCGCGGCCAGTACCGCGCAGGCGCGTCGCGCGGTCAGCCAGCGGTCGGCTACTTGCAGGAAGAGGGGGTGCCAGCGGACAGCCGGACGGAAACCTTTGTCGCCTTGCGTTGCGAAGTGGCCAACTGGCGCTGGGCCGGGGTGCCATTTTTCCTGCGCACCGGCAAGCGCATGGCCGACCGTCTGGCCGAAATCGTCATCAATTTCCGCGACGTGCCGCACCAGATTTTTCCGACCAGCATGGGCATGTCTACCCCGAACAAGCTGGTGATCCGCCTGCAGCCGGATGAGCACATGAAGCTGTATTTCTTGGCCAAGGTGCCGGGTGATGCCATGCGCTTGCAGCAGGTGTCGCTGGATCTGGACTTTGGCGAGCAATTCGCCGCTCGCCGTGCCGAGGCGTATGAGCGTCTGCTGCTGGATGCCATTCGTGGCAATCTGGCGCTGTTTGTGCGTCAGGATGAGCTGGAGCAGGCCTGGCGCTGGGTCGAGCCGATCATGACCGCCTGGGAGCAGGACGGTAATCCGCCCAAGCCGTATACCGCGGGCACTTGGGGTCCAGCGGCATCGTCCGCCCTGCTGTCGCGGGATGGTCTCGCCTGGCACGAGGAGGTGTGAGCATGCTGCAGCAACATGCCTTCTCCGATGGCCAGCAATTGGCGCTGGCGCTGGCCAGCGAACTGGCGGCAACCCTGCGCAACGCGCTGGACGTGCAGCAGGAAGTGGTGTTGGCGGTGTCGGGCGGTAAATCGCCTGTGCCGGTATTTGAAGCGCTGCGCGAGGTGGAGCTGGATTGGTCGCGGGTGATCGTCACTCTGGTGGATGAGCGCTGGGTCTCGACCAGTGACCCGGCCAGCAATGAGGCACTGGTTCGTCAGCATCTGTTGCAAGGCCGTGCTGCTGTGGCGCGCTTTGTACCGATGTTTACCGGACAGAGCAGCGCCCGTCAGGCCGAGCCCTTGCTGAATGCGACGTTTGCCGCCTTGCCGCGCCCGTTTGCGGCCGTGGTGCTGGGCATGGGGGATGATGGGCATACCGCTTCGCTGTTCCCGGCCAGCCCGCAGCTGGATGCGGGCCTGGCAGCTGATGCACCGGCCTGTCTGGCACAGGTCGGCGCGGCGGCACCGACGGAACGCATGAGCCTGACCCTGCCGGCCATTCTGGCGGCACGCAAGGTGTTCCTGCAGTTTGCCGGTGCCAGCAAGCATGCGGTATTTGCCGAGGCGCTGCGCGGTGCCGACCGGCGCTGGCCGGTCAGCTATGTGCTGGCACAGTCCGCCACCCCGGTTGAGGTGTTCCATGCACCTTGAGCAGCCTTGGCTGATTGCCGACATTGGCGGCACCAATGCCCGCTTTGCCTTGTATCGCCCGGCATCCGGCTTTGCCTCACCGCAGGTCTTGCCGACGAGTGAGCATGCCACCCTGCAGGCAGCTGCAGCACACTACCTGCAGCAGCTGGGCCTGACCGAGCCAGCCGTACGGCCGCGGTATGCGGCATTTGGCATTGCCAATCCGATTACCGGTGATTGGGTGCAGATGACCAATCACAGCTGGCAGTTTTCCATTAGCGAGCTGCAGTCCGCGCTGGGGCTGGGCAAGCTGTTGATGCTGAACGATTTTTCCGCGCTGGCGCTGGCGTTGCCCCATCTGCAAGCGGCTGAGCTGCAGCAGGTAGGCGGCGGCGTACCCGTACCGCATGAGGCGATGGCCTTGATCGGCCCGGGTACCGGCCTGGGCGTGTCAGGCTTGCTGCCGGATGGTCATGGCGGCTGGCTGGCCCTGGCGGGAGAGGGTGGACATGTCACACTGGCACCGTTTGATGCGGTCGAACGTGCGGTGGTGGACTACGTACAAGCTCGCCACCCGCATGTGTCGGCCGAGCGTCTGCTGTGTGGCGGCGGGGCTGGACAGGATATGGGCCTGCCGCTGCTGCATGAGGCCGTGTGTGCCGTGCAGGCGATACCGCAGCAAGCACGTACCGCTGCAGAAATCACCCGGCTGGGTGTGGTAGGTGAGGACGCTGCCTGCCGCCTGACGGTGGACCTTTTCTGCGCGATGCTGGGCACCATGGCTGCGAATCTGGTGCTCAGCTTGGGCGCGCGGGGGGGCTGCTTTATCGGCGGCGGCATCGTGCCGCGCTTGGGCAGTTACTTTGCACAGTCACCTTTCCGTCGTCGCTTTGAGGAGAAGGGGCGTTGTTCGGCGTACCTGCAGCAGGTGCCGACTTATGTCATCCACGCGGAATACCCGGCCTTTACGGGCGCGGCGGCCGCACTGGCGCAATGGCTGCAGACACATCGTCAGACCTGAGGCGCACAGGAAGGAAGCAAGCATGCTCAACAAAATTCGTCACCAGCTGGATACCCTGCCCAAAGCGGAGCGCCTGGTCGCCGAGCAGGTGCTGACGCAGCCACGCTGGGCGGTGGAAGCACCTGTGGCCGAGATTGCCCGGCTGGCACGGGTGAGCCAGCCTACGGTGATCCGCTTCTGTCGCAGCCTGGGTTGTGATGGTTTGTCGGACTTCAAGCGCCGGCTGGCTAACAGTCTGGCCTCTGGGGTGCCCTTTGTGCACAGCAGTGTGGTGATGGGCGATTCTGTCTCAGACCTCGGTGCCAAGGTGTTCGATAACACCATTTCGGCTTTGCTCAAGTGCCGGAATGACCTCTCTGCCGTCGCGCTACAGCAGGCCATCGAGCTGCTGGCGAGTGCGCGGCGCATTGAATTTTATGGCCAAGGCAACTCCGGCATCATTGCGCAGGATGGTCAGCACAAATTCTTCCGCTACGGCATTCCGGCGGTGGCGTACTCCGACCCGCATGTGCACCGCATGGCGGCTGCGGTGCTGGACCCCGGTGATGTGGTGGTGGCGATTTCGGCCAGTGGCCGCTCGGCAGACATCCTGCATTCCGTGCAGATGGCGCAATCAGTCGGCGCCAATGTGATTGCCATTACGCCCAGCGGTACCCCGCTGGCACGCGCAGCAACGGTGACGCTGGCGGCGGATGCGCAAGAGGATGTTGAAATCTACGCCCCCATGCTGTCGCGCATTGTGCAGCTGGTGATTATCGACGTGCTGTCGGTCGGGGTGGCGCTCAAGCGGGGTAGCGATGCGGTTACCCATCTGGAAAAAGTCAAAAAGAGCCTGCGCGAAAAGCGCGTCAAGAACGGAGAAGAGGTCTGATCATGTCCGCACTGACGGAAACCCCGGCCTGGCAAGCGCTGAGCCAGCACTACCGTGACAGCAATGCCCTGCATATGCGCGACCTGTTTCGCGAGGACGACCAGCGCTTTGATGCCTTCTCCTTGCAGGTAGGCGGGCTGCTGCTGGATTATTCCAAGAACCGCATTACCAGCGACACCATGCGCCTGCTGGTGGAGCTGGCTGAAGCACGCGGCATGAACGAGCGCATTGCCGCCATGTTTGATGGCGACAAGATCAACTTCACCGAAAAGCGGGCGGTGCTGCATGTGGCACTGCGTAACCGTACCAACAGCCCGATCCTGGTGGATGGCGAGAACATCATGCCCAAGGTCAATGCCGTGCTGGACCGCATGTGTGCGTTTGCGCACAGCGTACGCAGTGGCGACTGGCTGGGCTACACCGGGCAACCGATTACCGACGTGGTGTCGATCGGTATCGGTGGCTCCGATCTTGGCCCGCAGATGGTGTATGAGGCGCTCAAGCCCTATGCCCACCCGCGCATGCACATGCACTTCGTCTCCAATGTGGATGGTAGCCAGATTGCCGAAACCTTGAAGGATGTGCACCCGGCCACCACGCTGTTCGTGATTGAATCCAAGACCTTTACCACCCAGGAAACCCTGACCAATGCGCGTACCGCGCGGGAGTGGTTTCTGGCGGCAGCCAAGGATGAGAAGGCCATCGCCAAGCACTTTGTGGCGGTGTCGACCAACCGGCAGAAGGTGATTGATTTCGGGATCGACCCGACCAATATGTTCGAGTTCTGGGACTGGGTCGGCGGACGTTTCTCGGTGTGGTCGTCCATTGGTCTGCCGATTGTGCTGGCGTTAGGGCGCGATCATTTTTACGAGCTGCTTAACGGCGCACACTTGATGGACCAGCATTTCCGCAATGCGCCGCTGGAAAAGAACATGCCGGTGCTGCTGGGTTTGCTCGGTATCTGGTACATGAATTTTTACGGCGGCGGTTCGCATGTGATTGCGCCGTATGACCAGTATCTGCACCGCTTTCCAGCTTATATCCAGCAGCTGGACATGGAATCGAACGGCAAGCAGGTCAATACCCAAGGTGAGCGGGTGGACCATGAAACGGCCCCGATCATTTGGGGGGAAACCGGGATTAATGGTCAGCATGCCTTTTACCAGCTGCTGCATCAGGGGACGCACATTTCCCCGATCGACCTGATCTGCTCCATTGATGGCCGCCACTCCATGCCGGGGCACCACGATATTTTGCTCTCCAATGTGTTTGCCCAGGCACAGGCCTTTATGCTGGGCAAGACGGCCGATGAGGTGCGTGCCGAGTTGTCGGCGCAAGGCCTGAAAGGCGAGGAGCTGGAGGCGATGATCCCGCATCGGGTGTTCGACGGTAATCGGCCCACCAACACCATCCTGATGAAAACCCTGGATGCCCGTAATCTGGGGGCCTTGATTGCACTCTACGAGCACAAGATTTTCGTGCAGGGCACCATCTGGGGCATCAACTCTTTTGACCAGTGGGGGGTGGAACTGGGCAAGCAACTGGCCAAAAAGATCCATGCCCAGCTGGTGGAGGGCAGTGACGTGTCGGAACATGACTGTTCGACGCGTAAATTGATCGAATACTACCGGCGGCATGCCCGGTAAGATGGATGTCGCAGGCCCGCTGGCCTGCGTGTGGTTGCAGGAGGGCTGGCGCTATCCCTTGCCAGCGCTTCCTGGTTTCGGGGGAGGGTATTGTCCCGAGGGCGAATGGTGCGATGGGGGAGCGCCATTCGCCGTTTTTTTTACCTGCTGAAATCTACTGAGGCTGGCTCATGGGCTCGAAAGTGCTCAGCGTGTAGCCATTCCGGCCGCGCAGGATCATCTGCGGACCCTGACATTCATAGCCCCGCTCTTCAAAACTGTGGCTGACTTCCATTTGCTGGAGATCAGCACGTGGTGCGCCATTGTGATACCACAAGGTGGCATCATAGCCAGCCTTGTCTTTGCCAAAAACCTGTACGCCTTTGCTCTCCAGGCTGATTTGGCGCGTACGCCCTTCGGGCAAGGTTTGCAGTGCAGACACACGCTGCTGGTCTGCCAGATACTGCGTTTTCAGTGCTTCAACACAAGCATTAAAGCTGGGGTAGGACTGCTTGCTTTCCGGGATGGGCAGAGAGCCACTTGCCTGACAGAGTATCGGCAGTGCCAGCATCACACCGGCCAGTGGATGAGTGTGGCGACGGATCAGGGTCAACATGTGGGGCATCCTTTTTATGCAGCAGGGGTTGGCTTACTGTGGACCGCGATACTGAGCGGCGCAATCATTGCCCTCGGTTCGAACATCTACAACGCGGTAGCCCGGTTTGTTGCCACCTTGCATCAGTTCGAATGTAACGTTGCAGGTCCAGATACCGCCATTCTGGGCAACAACCTGGCCGGTACGGGTGTTGACGGTCTCTGAGCGATTGTCCAGGTGGCTGCTGAACGCCAGGTAGCGTGTGTTGCCAGATTGATAACTTCTGGCAGGGGCGCCCCAGGCACGAAGCAGACGCTGTTCGTTCTCGCCTTGCCAGCGCAGGAAGCTGGGATGGGAGAGGGACTGCTTGGCGCGTTGCTGCAGGTAACTTTGAAATGCTGCTTCCTGCTCCAGAGTCTGGGCTTGCTGGTTGTATTGTTTGCTGGTGGATTGCAATTGAGCGATGGCCTGGTCTTGCCGTTTTTTCTTCTCGGCGGCGGTCAGGCTGGACGTGCTGGCCGGGCGTTGACCATCTTTCCAGAAGCCTTTCCAGGCGAGGTCTGACAGTGCTGGAGGGCCTTGCAGGCGACCGACAAAGGCATAGCCTAGTGCGATCAGCTCTTTGCTCATGATCTGGCCGTCTTTGCCTGACATGACAATGCTCTTCCACTGATCGCTTTTGCATGCGAAGTCATAGCCTCGCTGCATGGGGAGTGTATTGACGGGTGTCCATGCGGCTTGTGGGGTGACGACTTGCTCCACCTCTTCATCGCGGCGCATGTGATTGGTTCGTACCGTCCGGTACTGCTTGTCGCGGCAACGATAGTGCACCTCAAACGTGCTGCCGTCATGTTGGGCCGCACTCTCATTAATGGTGGTCAGGTACATGCGCATGGTCTTTGCGGCGGCCTCGCGCTCTGCAGTAACCAACTCATCAATGGGAGTGGCATCTGAGAGCGAGTTGATGTCCGCAAAAAAAAGCTGTCGAGCGGGTTTGCTACCTTGGGCAAAGATCAGCAAATAGTCTTCCGCCATGGAAGGGAGAGAGAGTGATGTCATCAGTCCAGCCCACACCAGTCTTCTTCGCATGCCTGACACTCCGGATTTGATTTTGCACGGACTATGACAACGTCAGAGAGTGAGGGCAAGGGAAAGTTCATTCACATGCATAGGGTGGGTGGGGCTTGGTGTTGAAAAATTTGACTATGTCAAAATAATTGAATTTTCAATTGTAACTTGTTCGATTTCTTCGTCTAATAAGTCACGCTATAGTGCGGTCATGACATCATCTTTTGAGGAAAGAATGGCTATCAAGCGAATGAATCATGCCGTACTATACGTGCGGGATGCTGAAAAAAGTGCCGACTTTTACAAGCAGGTTCTCGGTTTTTCTGAGGTGTTTGGCCGTCCTGGGGCTCGCTTTCTGCGCGCGCCCGCTTCTGCCAATGACCATGATCTTGGATTGTTCAGTATTGGTGAACAAGCATCGGCAAGCTCCGCCGGTCGTGGCACGGTAGGCCTGTACCATCTGGCCTGGGAAGTGAGTACGCTGGGTGAGCTGCAACAGGTTGCAGATCGTTTGCAGCAGGCGGGGGCATTGTATGGCGCTACCGACCATGTTACTACCAAGAGCGTTTACGCCCGCGATCTGGACGGGATTGAGTTTGAGGTGATGTGGATGGTGCCGCCTTCGCAGTTGCGGGAAGAGGAGCGGGATGGCCGTGTGATGATGGCGCGGCTTGACCTCGCGGCCAATATCCAGCGATTTGGTGCCGACCTGCAGGGTGGTCCGGAAACCTGAGCTGGGCGTGCTCGGGTACAATGCTGAAGTCTCAGATCGAACAGGTTGTTGACCATGCATGAAGCTGTCCCCGAGCACTCGCCACTGGGTAAAGCGGTAACTTACCGCGACCAGTATGCCCCCGAGCTGCTGTTCCCTATCCCAAGACTCGGCAAACGCCAGGAAATCGGCATCGAAGGACGGCTGCCTTTCATGGGGGCTGATCTGTGGACGGCCTACGAGCTCTCCTGGCTCAATCGCAAGGGCAAGCCGCAGGTGGCACTGGCGACCATCGTCATACCTGCGGATTCTCCCAATCTGATCGAATCCAAGTCGTTCAAGCTGTATTTGAACAGCTATAACCAGACGCAGCTTTCCGGTTCAGATGAACTGCAAACCCGCTTGGTGCAGGATCTGTCTGCAGCGGCAGGCGCCAGCGTGTCGGTGCGTTTGCACTTGCCGGACACCTTTACGACCCAGCGCATGCACGAGCAGCAGGGTATTTTGCTCGATACGCTGGACATTGAGGTGGACCACTATCAGCCCGATCCGCAGCTGCTGCAGCTGGATGAGCAAGCCGAAACGGGTGCCGCTCCGGTTGAGGAAACCCTCGTGTCCCATCTGCTGAAGTCCAACTGCTTGGTGACCGGTCAGCCAGACTGGGGCAGCGTGCAGATCCACTACGTTGGTCCGCAGATCAATCATGAGAGTGTGCTGCGCTACTTGATTGGTTTCCGCCAGCACAATGAATTTCACGAACAATGCGTCGAACGCATCTTCATGGACATCAGCCGCCAGTGCCACTCACTGAAGCTGACCGTCTACGCCCGCTACACCCGCCGCGGTGGCCTCGACATCAACCCCTTCCGCACCAATGTCCCGCAAGCCTTGCCGGACAATGTGCGGACAGCAAGACAATAAAAAAGCCCACCGAAAGGTGGGTTTTTTTCATGCTGAGCCAAGCGAGTCAGTCTACCTGCTGTAATGCATGGTAAAACTGGCTTTGCTGATCTGGTTGGCATTGATCATGTAGCCGACCAGTGCGCCGGATGCGCTGACGGGCAGGTCCAGTTTGGGTACTTTCAGGGCGTGCACGGTGAAGATGTAGCGGTGCGGTTTGTCACCCACAGGTGGGCAGGCGCCGAAGAAGCCGGGGTAACCGACATCGGTGCGAGTCTCTACGGTACCCGCGGGGAGCTTGTGTTCAGCGCTGGCATTGCTGGGCAGGCTGCGAGTATTGGCGGGAAGGTTGAAGGCCAGCCAGTGCCACCAGCCGCTGCCGGTAGGCGCATCCGGGTCATAGACGGTGATGGCATAGCTCTGGGTGCCCGCTGGCGGGTTGTCCCACTGCAGGGCGGGCTGGATGTTGCCGCCATGGCAGCCGAAGTCGTTGGCCACTTGTGCCATGGGCAGGGTAGTACCCGCTTGCAAGTCGGGGCTGCTCAGGCTGAAGTCGGCGGCGAGCGCGAGGTTACCCAGCAAGGCACTCAAAGTGGTCAGCAGGAAATGGGTTCGCATGGGGTATTTCTCCGTGTGGTTGAACAGTGCAGCGACAGTATGTCGTGCTCACATACCGCACGCGCGCCGCTACCGGGCAGCCATGCGCCCGAATCGGGTATCAAGGGTGAATTTGTGAGGGAGGCAGGCCGAAGCGCTGACGGAAGCGAGCGGCAAAGCGCGAGGGTGAGGCGTAACCGCAGCGCTGACTGACTTCGCCTACGGGCAGGTGCTGACCTTGCAGCAGCGAAAGACCGTGACTGAGACGCACGTCTTCCAGCAGCTGTCGAAAGGAGGTACCTTGCCGTCGCAAATGGCGGCGCAGGGTAGAGGGATCGATCTGCAACTGTTCTGCCAGATCGTCCGCGCGCCATTCACGGGCTGGATCGCTGCTCAGCCAGTGTCGCAGGCGACTGCCGAGGTCCGGCTCTGCATGCCACAGCAGATTGCTTCCCCCCTGCAGCAGGCTGTGCAGCAGCAGCTCCAGCAGCAGGTGGGTATGTAACAGACTGCCGGAACCGTCCAGCTGCTCCAGCAGCGACAAGGCAATCCTCTCCAGCGGTTGGCGCTGGTGCAGGCGTTGTAGCAGTGGAGCGGGGGCGGACTGAGGGGCGGACCACTCTGGATAGGCACGCTGGAAACGTTCCAGTAGCGCGGGCTTGAAGGCCACCGCCAGCGCCAGGTAGGGCGCGCCAGCAGGCGGGAGGTTGGTGATGTCCAGCGCGCAGCCTGCACGCATGGCGATTGCATGCTGCGGGGTGTAGAGCGTTTGCTCGCCTTCAGGGTAAAGCAGCTTGGTGCCCTGCAGAACCAGGATCAGGGCAGGGTCATGGGTGGGAACGCGCTGGATGTGCTGCAGGCGGCGGCTGGTGATTAGTAACAGGTCTGCATCTTGTCCCAGTGCGATGGGGCGACCTTGCAGGTGCGTCTGGGCATGTCTGATCAATGCCTGCAGCGGTGTGAATTCAGGGAATGTCATGATGCACCTAGCCTAGCACAGCCCTGCAGGCGCTGACACCATGCAGCGGGCCTGCTACCCTCAAGGGTAAACCATTGCCGAGAATCATCATGCCAAGCCACATGCATCCCCGTATTGGAATCCTGACTGGCGGCGGCGACTGCCCCGGATTGAACGCCGTCATCCGTGCGGTAACGCTGACGGCTCGCAGGCAGTATGGCGCGACCGTGCTGGGCATCGAGGATGGCTTTGAGGGTTTGATCGAGGGGCGCGGCAGCGAGCTGACGGAGGAGCGTGTCGCAGGTATTTTGCAAGATGGCGGCACCATCCTCGGCTCGTCCAACAAAGGGGACCCCTGGCGTTATCCGGTGGTGGGGCAGGATGGCAAAACGGACTGGCAGGATTGCTCCGGGCGCTTGCTGGCGCAGGTGCAGCACTGGCAGCTGGATGGTGTGGTGGTAGTCGGTGGTGATGGCACCATGCAGATGGCGGATCGTCTGCAGCGGCTGGGGGTGGAGGTTGTCGGCGTACCCAAGACCATTGACAACGATTTGCTGGCCACGGACCAGACCTTTGGTTTTGATACCGCAACGGCCGTGGTGAGCGAGGCGCTGGACCGGTTGACCACCACAGCCTCCTCGCACCACCGGGTGATGGTGCTGGAGGTGATGGGCCGTACCGCGGGCTGGATTGCGCTGATGGGCGGGGTGGCCGGTGGTGCTGACGTGATCCTGCTGCCCGAGATCCCGTTCCAGTGGCAAGCCGTGTTTGACAAGGTCAAGGCGCGTGCAGCCATGGGCATGCGCTATAGCATTATCTGCGTGGCAGAAGGTGCACAACTTCCCACCGGCGGCGAAGTGGTGCAGCGCATGGATCGCCGCCGTACCGATCCCAAGCGGCTGGGAGGGATTGGGGCCGTGGTAGCGGAGCATATAGAGGCGGGAACCGGGCTGGAGGCACGGGTCACGGTGCTGGGGCATTTACAGCGCGGTGGATCCCCGACCGCGTTTGACCGCATCCTGGCGACCCGGCTGGGCAGCCATGCCGCAGATTGCATCTGCCGTGGGGAATCTGGTGTTCTGGTGGCGTATCACCAGATGGGGACCTGCACGGTACCCTTGTCCGCGACGCTTGCCGGGCGGCGCAATGTCCCGGCAGACCATGATCTGATCCAGGCCGCCCGTGCGCTGGGAACCTGCTTTGGTGATGAGGCAGGCTCAGGCTGCGCGTGAGCGGTCCACCTTGTCGGCGTTTTCCAGCAGCAATGTGACGGCACGCTCGAACAGCGGGCGATCTTCCAGAAAGCGTGCCCGTCCGATGCGGATCAGTTGCAGGAACAGCTTGACCGTCATCACCGACGGGGTGGGGTGGTCACCAATGCGGATCACCATCCGCGGCTCGTCGGGGTCAACCCAGCTCAATACCGCCCGCTGTGGGCGGCCATCCAGATTAACCTCCACCGCAACCCCAATCCGTAAACGTTCCAGCGCGCTTTGCTCGGTGGCCTTGTCGAACTGTACGCTGGGCTCGCTGCCATACAGGTATTCGTTGACGATGGATCGCACGGCGTCATGCTGACTATCCAGCACCTCAATGCTGGCATTCACCTGACTCAGTTCCTCATTACGAACCAAGGGGTGAGGCTCCGCCGCATCGCTGTGGGGAGCCGCATCCGGCGCATTGTCATGAATGAAGGCGTGAAAGCGCTGCTCAAAGGCGGTCAGGGTCAAGCCAGGCAACTGGAGCGGGTTTGCCTGCAAGGCCTGGCGATGCAGGCCGGAAAAGTTCCGCATCAGTTGATCGGTTTCCGCTGCCGGTTGCCCGATGAACTGCATGCCACTGCGCAGGGTATTGACCAGGGCCGGGAGCGCGCGGGTCAATTGGCGGCGGTCCTCTTCCGTCAGCTTGGGCTCGGCACTCCACAGCAGGCGGGGCACACAGGCCCTAAACACCTGGCTTTGCAACAGGTCGGATTGCTCGGCACGCTCAATCACCCGCGCCCAGGTATCGCTTAGAAAGCCCCACAGCAAAGGCGAGATTTGCAGTTCCCCGATAGCATCGGTCAACTGCAACACAATCTGCCCAAGCCGGGCACTGCGTTTGTCGGCGGTTGCCAGTGCCTGCAGGGTTTGATGTACAGGCTCATCCTGGCTGTTCAGCACATGACTGATGAAGCTTTCCAGCTGATCGAGCATGCGGGTAAACCGCTCAGTGCCGGGGGCATCGTCTTGCAGCAGGGTTTCGACGATATGGCTGATTTCCTGGGTGACCCGCTCGCCGCTGGGGTCGATTTGCTGCAGCCCCAGAGAAATGCTGCCGATGCGGTTCACCAGCTGGCGCGCCGGGTGCTGCTTCTGGGTGAGCAAGGTGGGATCGGTCAGCGCTTGCTTCAGCACCAGAAACTGCATGCGACCCAGCTGGGTGCGGACGTCGGTAGGCACCTTGCCGTCACGCAGGATCAGCTCGAACAGCATGGACACCAGATCAATCACCATCAGCTCTTGCGGATGACTGGTCAGGCTGCCCAGGTAGCTGCGGTTCTCCAGAATCAGGTTGCGCAGCTGGCCGTGTGCATCCCGCATGTGCTGGCTATCCGGCGTGGCGGCTTGCTGCAGGGTGCTGATGGATTGCACCAGGCTGGATTCCAGCTCAGTGGCTACCAGCGGGGGGTGGGGGGTGGCGTCACCCGCGCTGATGCTGTCCTCTCCCTGAAACAAGCCCCGCAGCATGGCGCCAACCTGCTGTGGGCCAATCAGCCAGCTTCCCCAACCCTCCTGTTCGCTGGAGGGCGCACTGCCCTGCATGCCGACAGACTGCTGGGCAGATTGGAGCATTTCTCCGGTGGGCATCGCAGAGGAGGGCACGCCTGTGGGGCGAGGCATGCTGCGGCGCTGAACCATTTGCATCAGCATTGCTTCGGGTGAGGGCGTGTTGCTGCTGGGCGAGGTCAGCTGATCAGGCCCTTGCGGGGTATCCGGCATGGGCGGTGCTGCAGGGGTGGGGCGCGGTGCGCGCTCCGGACGTTGCACCACCTGCAAGGGCAGTTCCGCCGGTACCCCCTGCTCTGCCAAGGATTGGTTGGTGGCCTGGTAAATCTGGGCGGCAGATGGGTACAAGCTCAGCGCCAGCTGATCAATCAGAACATCACTTATATCGCGTGACCACGCCATGCGCTCCACACCATTGGCCAATCCCTTGGCCAGCAGGTAGGGCCGAAACGGGTTTTCCCGTTCGATCGCATGGGTTTGCCCGAACAGCACGGTGATGCGGATGGTCAGATCCGAGAGTTGTTCTCCCGCGTGCTCTCTGAGCTGGCGGCAGATGCCATCCAGGCGCATTTCAGATTCAACCGCTTGCATGCTCACCAAAGACAGACTCTGGTTGAGGCGGTCGGCATAGCTGGGGCGATAACTGCTGAAAGCGGTCTGCAAGCTGCGCTCCAGCAGGGGCTGCAAAGCCAGTACGATGGCATCTTGCAAGGCATCAGATTCATTGCTGAGCACCGTGCGGCTATCCAGCAATAGACCTTGCAATTGCATGGACGTGGCGTGCTCGGCACGTTCAAACAGACGGTCCTTTGCGGCCTCGAGCATGGCGGGCAACAGGGTGGTGCACGTTTGCAGAAAGGCGCTGGAGGCGGCGTTCAGGCAGTCTTGACGAGTCATGGTGTTATCCTAGCCTGAAACAGCAGGACTTGCGAGCAGACCACTTTGACTGGGCTGTAAAAACTGCAAGGTTGAAAATTGCAGCCTGCCCGGTTTTACGGTAGTATTTTCGCATTGCAGAATATTATTCCGCCAAGCGGAACTAATAAACCACAGGAGACCCACGATGAGCCGCTTCAACTTTCAATGGGATGATGCCCTGCAGCTGACCCAGCAACTGACCGAAGACGAGCGCATGGTGCGTGATGCCGCACACAGCTACTGTCAGGAACAGTTGATGCCGCGCGTGCTGGAAGCCAACCGCCATGAGCAGTTCGATCGCAGCATCATGAGCGAGATGGGTGAGCTGGGTTTCCTGGGCGCGACCATTCCGGAGCAATACGGTGGTGCCGGGCTGGGCCATGTGGCCTATGGTCTGATCGCACGTGAAGTGGAGCGGGTGGATTCTGGCTATCGTTCTGCCATGAGCGTACAAAGCTCGCTGGTGATGTACCCGATCTACGCCTACGGTAGCGAAGCGCAGCGCATGAAGTACCTGCCCAAGCTGGCCAGTGGCGAATGGGTAGGCTGCTTTGGCCTGACCGAACCCAATCACGGCTCCGACCCCGGCAGTATGATCACCCGTGCCCGCAAGGTTGATGGTGGCTATATGCTGTCCGGCAGTAAAATGTGGATTACCAACTCGCCGATCGCCGATGTCTTTGTGGTGTGGGGCAAGGATGATGCGGGCGAGATTCGCGGCTTCATTCTGGAAAAGGGCATGAAGGGCCTGCACGCACCGAAGATCGAAGGCAAGTTTTCCCTGCGTGCATCGATCACCGGCGAAATCGTGATGGACGAAGTGTTTGTGCCGGATGCGCAATTGCTGCCCAATGTGAAAGGCCTCAAGGGGCCGTTTGGCTGCCTGAACAAGGCGCGCTACGGCATTGCCTGGGGCGCCATGGGCGCAGCAGAGTTCTGCTGGCATGCTGCCCGTCAGTACACGCTGGACCGCAAGCAGTTCAACCGCCCGCTGGCCGCCAACCAGCTGGTGCAACTGAAGCTGGCCAATATGCAGACCGAGATCACGCTGGGCTTGCAGGCTGCCCTGCGCGTCGGCCGCCTGCTGGACGAAGAGCAATGGGCGCCGGAAATGATCTCGCTGATCAAACGCAATAACTGCGGCAAGGCGCTGGAGATTGCCCGTGTCTCGCGTGACATGCACGGTGGCAACGGCATCGCGGACGAGTTTCACGTCATTCGCCATGTGATGAACCTGGAGGCGGTCAATACCTATGAAGGCACCCACGACATCCATGCGCTGATCCTGGGACGTGCACAGACCGGCATCCAGGCTTTCAGTTAAGCACCTCCTTGTTTCGGGTGTGCTGGCGGCTTCCCCTCGTCCCGCTGCGGGCACCCCCCCCCACCTCTCTGGCAGGAACAACCCATGAGTGCCTTGTCTTCCATTCGCGTGCTGGATCTCTCCCGGGTGCTGGCCGGACCGTGGTGCAGTCAGAATCTGGCTGATCTGGGGGCGCAGGTCATCAAGGTGGAGCGACCCGGCCAGGGCGATGATACCCGCGGCTGGGGGCCCCCCTTCCTCAAGGATCGCGACGGGCAGGATACCCGTGAGGCCGCTTACTACCTGTGTGCCAACCGTGGCAAGCAGTCCATCACGGTGGATTTCACCCAGCCCGAAGGGCAGGCGCTGTTGCACGAGCTGGTCAAGCACTGTGATGTGGTGCTGGAGAACTTCAAGGTCGGCGGCTTACGCAAGTACCAGCTGGACTACGACAGCCTGAAAGCGATCAAACCCGACCTGGTGTACTGCTCCATCACCGGTTTTGGTCAGACCGGGCCCTATGCCGACCGGGCCGGTTATGACTTCATGGTACAAGGGTTGGGGGGGCTGATGAGCATCACCGGCGCCCCGGATGGCGAGCCACAGAAGGTTGGGGTGGCAGTTGCCGATCTGTTTACCGGCATGTATGCCACCACGGCCATCCTCGCCGCCCTGTTCCATCGGCAGCAAAGCGGGCAGGGGCAGCATATCGACATCGCCTTGCTGGATTGCCAGCTGGCGATGCTGGCCAACGTCAACATGAACCATCTGATCGGTGGGGTGACACCGCCACGACAAGGCAATGCGCACGCCAATATCGTGCCCTATCAGGTGTTTGCTACGGCGGATGGCCACGTGATTGTGGCGGTGGGCAATGACAGCCAGTTCGCGCGCTATGCGGCCTTGTGCGGTCACCCGGAATGGGCGGCGGACGAACGCTTTGCCACCAATCGGGCGCGGGTGCAGCATCGGCAGGTGCTGGTACCGATGATCGCCGAGGTGATGCGTACCCGCACGCGCGATGAATGGATTGCGCTGCTGGATGCAGAGACCATTCCCTGCGGTCCGATCAATACCATCCCGCAGGCGTTTGCCGATCCGCAGATCCAGCATCGCGGCATGCGGGTGGACATCCCCCACCCTGTGGCGGGCAGTGTGCCGCAAGTGGCCAGCCCAATGCGCTTCTCGGCCACGCCAATCCAGTATGAGACGCCACCGCCCTTGCTGGGACAGCATACGGCGGCAGTCTTGCAATCGCTGTTGGGGAAATCGGATGAGGCCTTGGCGCAATTGCAGGCGCGTGGGGTGATCTGATACGGGGTCGACCTGCTTGACCCCATGAAAAAACCGCCAGCGGTCATCCCGGCTGGCGGTTTTTGCATGGGCGGCAAGGCGCTAATGGCTCACCGGCTTAACCACCACGACGCGAGTTGTTGCCTCGATTACGGTTGCCATTACCATTGCCATTGCCGCCGCCACCTTGGCGCTGGCGGGTCTGGCCTTGGCCTTGGCCTTGCTGCTGCGGGCGGCCTTGCTGACGGTCGCCCCGGTTGCCGGGCTTGCCGCTACCCTGGGTGCTACCGCCGCGAGGCTGGGTGGGGCGGGTCTGGGTGCTGGCCCAGCCATCACTGTTGAAGTGGTGCCCGGTCAGTTCACGATAGCCATCAATCTCGCGGTTATCCGGCATGATGCGGTTACCATTGACGGCTTCATCCAAGTCCTCCAGACGCTGCGGGTTGCCCAGCAGGGAGGCTTGCTGTCGTGGCTTGCGGGTGTTCCGATTCTGTTGTTGCGAAGGCTGACCGCGACCTTGAGCTTGCTGTGGCCTACCCTGTCCTTTTGCCGGGCCTTCCTGTGGCTTGCGGGGCGGGCGTGGCTCACCCACCGCCTGCTGCTGGCGATCGCCACCTTCTGCAGCAGGCTTGCGCGGCGCACGTGCTTGAGGCGCACCCTCGCTGGCGGGCTTGCGCCCCTGTCTGGGCTGGCCTTCACCTTGCGGGCGGGCCTGACGGCCTCGCTGTTGCGGCGGCGGGTCTGCCGGGCGATTCGGGTCAGGCTCGAAGCCTTCCACCTGCACCCGCTCGATGTCACGCTTGGTCAGTCGTTCAATATCGCGCAGCAGCTTCTGCTCATCCGGGCAGACCAGCGAGATGGCTTCGCCGGTTGCACCGGCACGGCCAGTACGGCCAATGCGGTGCACATAGTCTTCCGATACATTGGGCAGCTCGTAATTGACCACATGCGGCAACTGGTCGATGTCCAGACCGCGTGCGGCAATATCGGTAGCCACCAGCACCTGCAGCTCGCCGGATTTGAATTCGGCCAGCGCACGGGTGCGTGCATTCTGGCTCTTGTTGCCATGAATGGCGAGCGCGGTGATGCCGGCCTTGGCCAGCTTTTCAGCCAGTGCGTTGGCGCCATGCTTGGTGCGGGTAAAGACCAGTACCTGGAACCAGTTGTGATCCTGAATCAGCTTGATCAGCAGGTCACGCTTGCGCTCCTTGTCGACGGGATACACCTTCTGGGTGACCAGATCAATCGGGGCGTTGCGGCGGGCCACTTCCACTTCTGCCGGGTCTTTCAGCAAACCATGCGCCAGCTCACGGATCTCATCGGAGAAGGTGGCGGAGAACAGCAGGTTTTGCCGCTCGGCAGGCAGCAGGGCCAGAATTTTTCGGATGTCACGGATGAAACCCATGTCCAGCATGCGGTCTGCTTCGTCCAGCACCAGGATCTCAACGCCACTCAGGTCCAGTGTGCCTTGTGACACGTGGTCCAGCAGGCGGCCGGGTGTCGCCACCAGAATGTCGACCCGGCTTTTCAGCGCCTTGATCTGCGGGTTGATGCTGACCCCGCCAAACATCACCATCGAGGCCAGCTTCAGGTATTTGCCATAGGTGCGAACGCTTTCCTCCACCTGCGCGGCCAGCTCACGCGTCGGTGTCAGAATCAGCGCCCGTACCGGCGGGCGACCACTGGAAGGGCCTGGTTTGGTGCGGTTGCTTAGCCGGTGCAGGATGGGCAGGGTAAAGCCGGCAGTTTTACCGGTGCCGGTTTGTGCCCCAGCCAACAGATCACGGCCAGACAGTACCACTGGGATGGCCTGTGCCTGAATGGGCGTGGGGTCGGTGTAACCTTGTTCGGCAATGGAACGCAGAATCTCCTCGGAGAGGCCGAGTTCAGTAAACAGCATGGATGGACTCCGGGCAGCTACCCAGGCACGCAGGGCGTGGTTCGGTCGGAGGGTTGGCCCTGTCAGCGATTATCGGATCATGGGTCCGTGCTTGCAGCTACACGGTCACGCCACCGACCGATGGTGGCGTGGATGATTAAACAGGATTATAACATCGATTTCCGGGGCTGGATGCTATTAGCGGGATTGACCCTGCTTGGCAAAATAATTTTCCAGCGCATGCTCGGCACCCAGGATGTGCTCACGCAAGAAGCGTGCACCACCCTCGGCGTCCTTCTTCCGGCAAAACTCCAGCAAGGCGCTGTGCTCCGATTGCGCGCGCTGGCTGTAATCGGCATACAGAATCTGCATGCGGGTATACCGCTCGGTCTTGTTCAGCAGGGATTCCACCAGTGCGAGGCTGTGTGGCCGCCCGGCGGAGCGGTACAGCGACAGATGGAACTGGGCGTTCAGTCGGCCCCAAAGAGATACATCCTTCTTCTTCAGCGCAGCTTCGAACTGTTTGAGCAGGCTTTCGGCCTCCTTCAGCTCAGCTTCCGACTGTAAAGGGATGGCTCGCTGCAGCAGGTCACATTCAACCAGAGCCCGGATGTCCAGCAATTCCTTCACATCGGTAAAGGAAAACTGGGTGACGGTGGCTCCTTTATGGTCGAGGATCTGCACCAGACCTTCGGCTTCCAGCTGACGCAACGCTTCCCGCACCGGTACGCGGCTGACGCCAAACTCCTGGGACAAGGCCTCTTGCCGCAGCTGCATGCCATCCGGCAGCTCTCCGGTCAGGATCTGGTTGCGCAAGGCTTCTGTTACCGCACCAGTCAGGGTTTGTCGAGCAATCAGTGGCGGTTTGGACATGCGGGTTCTCTTGGTATGGGCAGGCGCCTGTTGTGATATGCGGTTTTATCACCCGCCCGACAAAATGTCCACTGCTCCCAGCCCGCCAAGGCCGGGAGATCCTTTGAATCAGGCCGCCACGTAGGCCGTCTTCACCGTGGTGTAAAACTCAGCCGCGTAGCGACCTTGCTCACGTGGGCCATAGCTGGAGCCTTTGCGACCGCCGAACGGGACATGATAATCCACCCCGGCGGTCGGCAGGTTCACCATCACCATGCCAGCTGCTGCGCGGCGGCGGAACTGGGTGGCCAGCTTGAGTGACTGGGTACAGATGCCGGAGACCAGCCCAAAGGGCGTGTCGTTGGCAATGGTCAGCGCTTCTTCAAAGTCTGCCACCTTGATGACGCTGGCGACCGGGCCAAACACTTCTTCACGGTTAATGCGCATCTGGTTATGGGTGCCGGTGATCAGCGCCGGGCTCATGTAGTAGCCGTCTTTCTCGGCTTGCAGGCGTTCTCCACCATATGCCAGCAGTCCGCCTTCTGCCGTGGCGATGCCGACATAGTCGAGATCCTGTTGCAACTGCCCCGCATCCACGACCGGGCCAATGTGGCTGCTGATATCCAGCGCGTGCCCCACCTTCAAGGTCTTCAGGCGCGACACCATGGCCTCGACAAAGGCATCATGGATACCCGCAGTCACCACCAGACGACTGGAAGCGGTGCAACGCTGACCAGTCGAGAAGTAAGCCCCATTGATGGCAGCCTCCACCGCCAGCTTGAGGTCGGCATCGTCCAGCACCACCAGCGGGTTCTTGCCGCCCATTTCCAGCTGGAACTTGCTGCCGCTGCCAAGGCAGGCGGCTGCCACTTTCTTGCCAGTATCCTGCGAGCCGGTGAAGCTGATGCCATCCAGCCCGGCGTTCAGCAACACATCGCCCACTTCACGGCCACTGCCCATCACCAGATTGAAGACCCCAGCGGGAACACCTGCCCGGTGCAGGATGTCAGCCAGTGCCCAGCTGGAGGCCGGAACCACGCTGGCGGGCTTGAAGACCACGGCATTGCCATAAGCCAGCGCAGGGGCAATCTTCCAGGCCGGGATGGCAATCGGGAAGTTCCACGGAGCAATGATACCGACGACACCCAATGGCTCGCGGGTGATGTTGACTTCAATCCCGGGGCGCACCGAATCCAGTACCTCGCCGTGCTGGCGCAGGCACTCACCGGCAAAGTATTTGAAGATATTGCCGGCACGAACGACTTCGCCCATCCCCTCGGCCAGAATCTTGCCTTCTTCACGGCTGAGCAGGCGCCCCAGCTCTTCCTTGCGAGCCAGAATTTCGCTGCCTGCACGGTCGAGGATGTCAAACCGCTGCTGCGGGGTGGTGGCTGCCCAGGCAGGGGCAGCCTGCCGCGCCGCGGCAATGGCATCCAGAGTTTGCTGACGATCGGCACTGGCGTACTCGCCGATCACATCAGACAGGTCGGAGGGGTTGCGGTTGACAATGGCGTGGGCGCTCTGAACCCATTCACCGTTGATCAGATTGGCAAACATGGCAGTTCCTTTTCCGTGGAGGAGGCAGCTTCACCGTAATGACAAACCCGGCGCACCAGGCGCCGGGTTGGGGGAGGGCAGATGAGAATCAGATTTGCGGCAGGGTCGGGCGCTTTTCCAGCGCAGTGCGAATGATCTTCTCGACCTGGGCGCGTTCTTCGCCAACCAGCGGCAGGCGCGGCGCACGCACGTGCTCAGTGCCAACACCCACGATGGCTTCCGCCAGCTTGATGTTTTGTACCAGCTTGGTGGAGATGTCCAGACGCAGCAGCGGCTGGAACCAGCGGTAGATGGCACGGGCCTCTTCCCAGCGGCCGGCCTGCACCAGACGGTAGATGGTCACGGTCTCTTTCGGGAATGCGGTCACCAGACCCGCCACCCAGCCGGTAGCGCCCATGGCCATTTCTTCCATCGCCAGATCGTCCACGCCGCAGAAGATGCCATAGCGGTCACCGCAAGCGTTGATCACCTGGGTGACGCGGCGTACGTCGCCGGTGGATTCCTTGATGGCCACGAAGTTTGGCTCATCGGCCATTTCCACCAGCATGTCCGGGGTGATGTCGACCACGTAGGCCAGAGGATTGATGTAGAGCATGATCGGCAGCTTGCTGGCCTGGGCCACGGCACGGTAGTGCGCAATGGTTTCACGGCGGTCGGATACGTAGCGCATGCCCGGCAGGACCATCAGGCCATTGGCACCTTGCTCTTCCGCCAGCTTGGCCAGGCGGCACGCATCTGCCGTGGTGCCTTCGGCCACCGTCAACAGTACCGGCACGCGGCCACGGCTGGCTTTCAGACCTGCGCCCAGTACCGCCAGCTTTTCATCAAAAGACAGGGTGGAGTTCTCGCCCAGCGAGCCGCAGACGATGATGCCATCCGCGCCGCAGTCAATCTGCCACTCAATGTGTTGTTGGGTACCTGCAAGATCCAGAGCGCCGTCGGCGGTGAACTTGGTGGTAACGGCCGGATAAACGCCAGTCCAGGGGCAAGCCATGAGTTTACTCTCCATCTTTGATTGGTCAGACCTGACATCCGGACCGTTGTGACAGCCCTGAATGCTCGGGTATGCTGCGCATCATATCTTTTTTGTATACAATATTCAATATGTGTGGCAAATAAATTAGGATGCACCGTAGAACTACAAGCGTACACCCCATGTGATGCGTAGTAATACGTAGATGATTGTGCAGGCTGGAAAAAGGCTTGTTCTCCACTGTCTTGTAATGTATACAATATACACATTGCAAGGGGTAACCTGGTGAGAAGACAGGCATTTCCAGCATGCCATTGTGTATGGCGTGGCAGTTTAACGGATGCTGGCTGTTTTCCTTGTTTGGTCATCAGGTCACTTTGCCGGTTAATATTTGGCCTTTTCGACGTTTTTCAAAACCCTGTTTGGTAATCAGATCAATAACATGAACAATCATGAAACCTCCCATGCATCAGCCGTAATGTCATCTCGTACGGCTCATACCTTCCACTGCATCGACGGACACACGTGTGGCAATCCGGTTCGGCTGGTTGTGAGCAATCATCCCCCGTTGCTGGGTGCAAACCAGGGGGAGCGGCGGGTTCATTTCATGGAACAGTTCGACTGGATTCGTACCGGTCTGATGTTCGAGCCGCGTGGCCATGCCCAGATGTCGGGTGCTTTCCTGTACCCGGCGACCCGCCCTGACTGCGATATCGCTGTCTTGTACATTGAAACCAGCGGGTGCCTGCCGATGTGCGGTCATGGCACCATTGGCGTAGTGACTTTTGCCATTGAGCGTGGACTGGTCACGCCGCGTACGCCGGGGGAACTGCGGCTGGAAACGCCTGCTGGCCTGGTGGTGGCTCGCTATGAGATGGATGGTCAATACGTCAAAGGCGTACGCATTACCAATGTACCGTCCTTCCTGTTCCGTACCGATGTCAAGGTAGTGATCCCGCAGCTGGGTGAGTTGAAGGTGGACATCGCCTATGGGGGCAACTTCTATCCCATTGTGGAGGCGCAGGAGAATTTCCGTGACATGGCGGATTTCAAGCCTTCTGAACTGGTGGAGATGGGCCGGGCGGTGCGCCAGTATCTGAACGAACACTATGAGTTTGTGCACCCGGAGGACCCGAAGATTCGTGGCGTGCGTCACTGTCTGTGGACCGGTGCGCCGCGCCAGCCAGGCTCGGATGCCCGTAATGCCGTGCTGTATGGCGAGGCCGCCATTGACCGCTCGCCCTGCGGTACCGGCACCTCGGCCCGCATGGCACAGCGCTATGGCCGTGGCCTGCTGAAGGCAGGCGAGCAGTTTGTGCACGAGAGCATCATAGGCAGCCAGTTCATCGGCCGTATTGAGGCCGAGACCAAAGTGGGTGATTACGCCGCGATGGTGCCCAGCATTGAAGGCTGGGCGGTGATTACCGGCACCAGCCAGATCACGCTGGATCCGCGTGACCCCTACTGTCACGGTTTTGAGGTGGCCTGATCATGACAACGCGCAAACAGGTTGTGGTGGTTGGGGCAGGCATCGTCGGTATTTGTTGTGCCGCCTGGTTGCGGCAGGACGGGCATGAGGTGGTGCTGGTCGATGCAGAAGCGCCAGGCCGTTCCACGTCGTTTGGCAATGCCGGTGCCTTTGCCGTGAGTGACATTGTGCCGCTGTCCGAGCCGGGGGTATTCCGCCGCATTCCGGGCTGGATGATGGACCCGCTGGGACCGCTGGCCTTGCAGTGGCGCTACCTGCCCTCATTGACCCCATGGCTGTTGCGTTTTGTCTGGGCCGGGCGACGCAGCAAGATGCAAAGTTTGACCTCCGCCATGGCGCAGTTGCTTAACCGTGTCTATGCTGATCTGGAACCGCTGGCTCATTGGGCGGGGGTGAATGCGATCTGGCGACGGCATGGCTCGCTGACCGTCTATGACGGACCCGGAGACCTTGCCAAGGATGCCGCCAAATGGCAGATCAAGCGTGATCATGGTATCCGCTGTGATGTGGTGGAAGGCGCGCAGCTCAAGAGCCTGGAGCCCGCGCTGGACCCGCGCTGGCAGCACGCGGTGCATGTGCCATCGTGGTCTCATGTGGACGATCCCTATGTCTTCACGGAAGGCATTGCCCGCAAGGCGATGGCTGAGGGGGTCACCCAGGTACCTCAGTCAGTCTCGGCCTTCCTGCTGGAGCAGGGGCGGGTGATCGGGGTGAAACTTGCCGGTGGCGACACACTCAAAGCCGATCATGTGGTGGTGGCCGCGGGGGTTTGGTCGGGCGAGCTGGCGAAGCAACTGGGTTACAAGGTGCCACTGGAGAGCGAACGCGGGTATCATGCGACCCTGCCGAATGCCGGGGTAGCGCTGGACAAGTTCATTTTGTCGGCCTCGGGCGGTTTTGTGATCCTGCCGATGGCGGATGGCGGCATCCGGGTGGCCGGTACGGTCGAACTGGCGAGCAAGGATGCACCCCCTAACATGCGGCGGGCTGAAGTGCTGATCGACAAGGCGCGGCAGTATCTGCCCCAGCTGAATGATGCCGGTGCCAGCTTCTGGATGGGAAACCGTCCTGCGCTGCCGGATACTGTGCCGGTGATTGGCAAGGCGCCACGGCACGACAATGTGAGTTTTGCCTTCGGTCATGGTCATCTTGGCCTGACGCTGGGGGCGACAACAGGCCGGATCATTGCTGATCTGGTCGCCGGTCGACAGGCTGCCTACCCCCAGGAGGCATGCCGGATTGATCGTTTTTGAGAGTACGGACGCATGCGATGCCCCGGCGCATGCTGTTTTTCCGTTATGGGGCTTATAAAATCAAACGAGGAGTGAATCGATCATGATGAACCCGAAGAAACTGGCCCTGTCTGCCATTGCCCTGGCGTTTGCCGCCAGCTCCGGTCTGACCCTGGCTGATACCGTTGTGAAACTGGGCTTTGCTTCGCCGCTGTCTGGCGCACAAGCACACTATGGCAAGGACAATGAAAATGCAGCCCGTCTGGCCGTAGAAGAGCTGAACGCCAAGGGTGTGATGGTGGGTGGCCAGAAGGTCAAGTTTGAACTGGTGGTTGAAGACGACCAGGCCGACCCGCGCATGGGCACGGTAGTGGCTCAGAAGCTGGTGGATGCCAAGGTGAGCGCCATCATCGGTCACTTCAACTCCGGTACCTCCATTCCGGCCTCCAAAGTGTACGCCGATGCAGGCATCCCACAGCTGACCGTGGCGACCAACCCGAAGTACTCCCAGCAAGGCTTCAAGAGCGCCTTCCGTCTGGTGGGTAACGACGCGTTCCTGGGCAAGGTGCTGGGCGAATATGCCGTCAAGACCCTGAAGGCCAAGAACATTGTGGTGGTCGATGACCGTACCGCCTATGGTCAAGGCCTGGCCGAGCAGTTTGAAGCTGCGGTGAAGGCCAACGGCGGCAAGATCCTGCGCCACGAATTCACCACCGACAAGGCTGTGGATTTCAGCGCCATCCTGACCTCCCTGAAGGGCAGCAATCCGGACGTACTGTTCTACGGTGGTGCGGATGCGCAAGCTGCGCCGCTGGTCAAGCAAATGGCCGGCCTGGGCATGACCGCCAAGATCATGGGCGGTGACATGCTGAACACCGACAAGTTTGTGGAAATGGCAGGCGGCAAGCCGGCTGAAGGTCACTTTTCCGCTGTGGCGGGTGCACCGCTGGACAAGCAACCGGGCGGAGCAGCGTTCGAGAAGAAGTACAAGGCCAAGTACAACCAGGACGTGGTGCTGTTTGGGCCGCAGTTCTATGATGCAGTGTACCTGGTTGCTGAAGCCATGAAGAAGGCCAACAGCACCGAACCTGCCAAGTATCTGGCAGCGCTGAAGACCATCAGCTACAAGGGCGTGACCGGTACCTTCGAATTCGAAGCCAACGGTGAGCCGAAGAATGCCCCGGTCACCATTTATGAAGTGAAGGGTGGCAAGTGGCAAGTGGTGACGGTGAAGTAAGGACTGCAGTGAGTCCTGCACCGTGAGGTGACCACAGATCAGGCCGGGCTTTCCCGGCCTGATTTTTTGGTATTGACGGCTTTGTTCAAGACATCACGCCAGGCAGGCGGGTAAGCTGATCCGGTTTTCAAGCAAGGAGTGAGATGATGAAGCTGGGATACACCATTTTCTATGTGCATGATGTGAAGAAAAGCCTGGCCTTCTACCAGGCTGCATTTGGTTTCGAATGTCGCTTTCTGCATGAATCGGGTGACTGGGGCGAGCTGGAAACCGGTGCGACCACACTGGCGTTTTGTTCACATGCCTTGTTGCAGCAGATGGGCAAACGTACGCAAACGCCGGACCCGTTGGCGGCATGCAGCGAGATCGCCTTGGTGACGGAGGATGTTGCTGCTGCTGTTGAACGGGCCTGTCAGGCAGGGGCGACGCTGCGACAATCACCGGAAGAAATGCCCTGGGGGCAGATTACCGCATATGTCAGCGACCCGGATGGTTTCCTGGTCGAAATTTGCACTGCAGTGGGCTGAGCGTTCCGCCGCGCTCAAGCAAAGGCCGGGGCCGACAGTAGCCCCAACCATGTGGGCTGGTTGCGCAACTGGCCGGGGGTATGCTGGAACCAGCGCTGAAAGGCGCGCGTCATGTGCGCCTGGTCAGCATAGCCCACATCGCAGGCCAGAGCCGTCAGGGGCGTGGCTGAGAATAGGGCGCGTGCCGCACGGCGCGCGCGCCCCAGCGCAATCCAGTATGCGGGATGGCGACCCGTGGGTGTCAGCAAGCGTTGCAAGGTGCGCTCACCCACCCCCAACTGGCGACAGGCGACGGCTACACTCGAGCTGGCAGCCAGCCCCTGCAACGCCTCATGTATCCGCGCATCCAGTCGTACTTCTTCACCAATGATGGCATTCAGGTCAGCCGGATTCGGGTCACGCTGCAGCTGCAAGGCGCGTAGCAGACGGCTTTCATCAAACTGGGCTCCGGGCTGGAAGCGATAGCCGAGGTAGCGCTCGCCGGCCACGCCTTCTACGGTATAGGCCTGATCGGCCAGCGGGGCGATCAGGGCTACACGGTGACCTGATGAACGGGTGTGGATGATCAGATCGCGACAACCATCTGGCGGCACCCAGAATGCGCCGCTGGCTGCCGTCGTGGCTTGCCAGGCTTCGAGAATGACAGGGATCATGAGGTGTATCACAGCATGGCAGGATAGGCATCCATGATACGGGATTGTCTGGCTGAGTGGGACACAGCCATTATGCTGCGTTGCAACAAAGTGAAATGATGTACTGCGCGTTGTCAAACTACACGGCAGAGTGAGGCATGGGAGGGAGAAAAAAAGAGGCCCGGTGTGAACCGGGCCGCAAACTCCAAAGGAGAAAAGAGGAGACACTATCAAGAAATCAGAAGAACCTCATTCCTGATGACTGCATTATGCTACAAGACAATTCAGTTTGCAAGCTAAATGTTGTGCACAGCAGCAAAAAAAATGACATTCTTCCTGACAGCCCAACTCAGAGTAGGCTACATGCGGGAAAGTTCCATGCGGTCTCCTTTTTTTGTAACCCGCTGCACAAGCGGGCTGGGCATGGTTGTGCAGGCGGTGCTGGTATACTGTCGCCTTGATTGATGAAACCTCTGAAGAACCGATGACCATGCTCTTGCCTGATCCCCGCCAGTACGCCCGGATGGACCCCAAGCAGCCCCTGCTGCGCCGTGTAATGAGCCACCTGACCCAGGCGGATCAGCCGGAAACCTTGATCGCCCTGCAACACGCGGTACGCGATGCCTTGCTGTCGGGGCAGGACGAAGCCTTGCAGCACGCACTGCAGGCAGCACCTGCCCAAGAGGCGCATGACGTGCTGTGGCAGCAGCTGTGTCAGCTGGTGGATGGGGAGGTGCTCAGCCGCCCGGATGGCAAGCGGGCTCGCCTGTTCATGTTGCCGCTGATACTGGTGGCGGGTGCGCGGCAGGAGGTGACCATTCCGGCGACCTTGCCAGATGCGGCGGCTGCCATGGCCTTGCTGCAACAGCACGGGGTGCTGGCCGACAGCAATCAGATCTGGCTGTCTGATACTCTGTGCGATTTACCGTCCATGGATGCCGTTTCAGCCAGCACCTGGTATCAGGCCATGTTGTCCGTGCAGCAAGGCGGACAGGGCTTGCCCTTGTCGTTGCCGGCATCACCGTTAGTGGTCAAAGGCAATGAAGGGGTGCATGTACGCTGCCTGGTGGGCCTGGCGCTGGAGCAGGAGGGGGAGTCGCTGGTGCGGTTGGGTGGCGATGCGCAAGGTTGGGGGTTGGCACTGTGCAAACTGCTGCAGACCCAATGGCAACAGAATGGGCTGACCCTGTTTGTCATGCCTCGCCCCATGAGCGGGGTGATGGCGGGTCGGCATGATGCGCGTTTTACCTGCCTGGAAGTGGCATTTCAGTTGTTTGCCAGCACCCAGATCCGCAAGGTACGGGAGGGCGTGGGTGATCCGGCCGCCGTGCTGGCGTGTCATGAAGGTGGCGAGTTGCGGGTGTGCCTGGGCTCGGTACTGCAGCCCTCCTTGCGGGAGCGTTTTGTCTGGCGCCTGTCGGCACTGGATCGGGTCGCCTCGGTGCAGCATATGATGGAAAGCTTGCTGCAGGAGTGCCAGGTGACGGACATTCGCCGTGTTCGTGATGTGCAGCCTGCGCTGGGGGCGGACGGGCAGCCCTTGTTCCTGGATCTGGATCAGGTTGCAGCGGATGAGGCTGTGCACTGAATAAAAAAATAGCCGCACTACGTATCCAGATAGTGCGGCCTGAGTGAGGACAAACCGGCGTAAGCCGGTTCAGCAGTCTACGCGATTGGGAGCGCAGGTTGCTGACAGCAAAACCATCAACAACCAAGACTACGAAACGGATATTAAGCGAGCGCTTGCGCTATGCCTATTGGGTTCGCTACCGAAGCGGCTGCGTAGAACTACGGACTGGCCGGGCCAGAGAGCGGGCTATAGCCGTGCTCGCTGACGCCGGTCAGATAGAGGCGCACCAGTTCGGCCAGTGACTGGGTTTCCAGCTTGGCAAAGATGTTGGCACGATGGGTTTCTACGGTGCGGGGGGACAAATCCAGCACACGGGCAATCTGCTTGTTGGACAAACCTTCGACGATCTGGACCAGAATCTCATTTTCCCGGTCGGTCAGCTTGGACAGCCGGGCTTGTGCCTCGCGGGTCAGGGTTTGCTGGCGACGACTGCGGATGTGCTGGGTGACCGCCTTCTGCACGGAATCCAGCAGTGCTTCTTCATCGACAGGCTTGATCAGGAACTCCACTGCACCAGCCTTGAAGGCGCGGCGGCACAGGTTGAGATCGCCATGGCCGGTGATCACCACCACTGGCAAATCACACTGCTCATCCAGTAAGCGTTGCTGCAATTGCAGACCGGTCATGCCGGGCATGCGGATATCCACGATCAGACAACCAATGGTGTTGCGGTCGAAGGCGCTCAGAAAGCTTAGCGGATCCGCAAAGGCGTCTACCCGCATACCCATGGTTCGTAGCAACAGGGCCAAGGCCTCGCGCACATCGTCATCATCGTCAATCAGGTAGACCAGCGGGGAGAGGGCGTCCATCAGTCGGGTTCCTTGGTAAGGGGCAGCACCAGTACGAAGCGGGCTCCACCCTCTGGCAGGTTCTCTGCCTGCAAGGTGCCGCCGTGCGCGCTGACGATATTGTGACAGATTGCCAGCCCGAGGCCCATGCCATCATTCCGGGTGGTGAAAAAAGGCTCAAACAGGCGTGGCAGGTCCGCTTCGGCAATGCCGCTGCCATTGTCTTCAATGCTCAGGCTCAGTTGCCCCCCTGTCAGCAGCGTACTGCTCAGACGGATGCGACCTTGCTTGGGTTGGGCGCGGCTGATGGCATCCATCGCGTTGCGAATCAGGTTGACGATGACTTGCTCAAGCTGGATCGGGTCGCCATGCATGACGGGCAAATCGGCGGCCAAGCCGTCCTTGACCTTGATCTTCAAGCGGGCCAGATCCTCGCTCAGCAACGCTAAACCGTGCCGTACCACCTGGTTCAGCTCCAGCGGCTGCTCGGTAAAGCGCTGGCGCATGGCGAGGCTGCGCAAGCGCAAGACGATATCGCCCGCCCGCTTGGCCTGCTTGACGGTGCCTTCCAGCACGTCGCAGGCCTGTGCCCATTCTTCCGGGCTCTCACGCAGCAGCCGCAAGGTAGCCTGGCTACGGCTGAGAATGGCGGTCAGCGGCTGGTTCAACTCATGGGCGATGCCAGAGGCCATTTCTGCCAGTGAACTCTCCTGGGTGACGCGCGTCAGCAAGGCCTCATTTTCGCGCAAGCGGCGCTCCGCACCTTCTAGCGCGGCCAGCGCCCGCCGGCGGAAGGGACCAATGTCACGGAAGGTCAACACACCGCCATGGAAGTCACCCACTTCGTCGAACAGCGGTGACAAGGCTCCCTCCACCATGCGTTGCCCGCCTTCCGGCAACGACAGCAGGAGGCCCTCTGGCAACTCCAGCACATCCTGACGACTGCGGATGGTGTCCAGAATCGGATAGCGGCGTGCCTCCATATCGGCTCGTGCCAGGTGCAGCGTCTGATCCACATCCAGGGTCAGTACCTGCTCACTCAGTTCGGCCAGCATGCGGGCGGCTGGGTTGACCAGGGTGATGCGGCCATTGCGGTCAAAGGCGATCAGCGCGTCGGCGGTGGCTTCCACCGTGGTAGAAGCCCTCAACCGTTCCCGTGCCAGCTGGTTGGCACTGCTGCGTGCAATGGAGCGGGCATACTGGCGTTGGACCAGCAGGCGCGTCAACAGGGTGACCATGACGGCGATCAGAGCGACCAGTGCCACCAGGCGATCGGGCGCCAGCTCTTGCAGATAGACCGGGCGCCAGGCATGCAGCAGGAAGGGCTGGGAGGCAATGGACAGCGGGTGGTCGTAACGCGGTGGTTCCATCCAGTTGACCCGCACCGAGTTGCTGCGCGGCGCCGGGTTGTCCAGCACGGGGATATCCCCGACCGGGGCGACCAGACGAAAGCCCATCTGCTCGGAGGGAAGGTCTTCCTGTCGTAGCAAGGCGGTGGGGTCGATCAGTAACACCGTGAGCTCGACGTCACCGTCATAGGTTTGTTGCCGCGAGACCAGAACGTGCCGATCTCCCGGAGCCCGCTCGACACCCAGCCAGTCCTTGTCAGCCGGGATGTCAAACAGGCTTTCACCATCCGGCCAGTCGATCGGGGCGGCGCCGGTTCGCCATTGCAGCTGGGGCCCGGAGCGATGGTTCAGGTATTGCCAGTTGGCGATACCCGCCACTTGCGGGTAGCGGCTGCGGATCGCCTCGGCAAAGCCACTCAATTCAAACGGTGAGGGAATGGGCGACAGGGTCTGAGTTGCGCCAATCGACGCCAGGATGGCGTCGTGCTGCTCGGCCCTCTGGGTCAGTAGCCGGTTGAGAATGCGGGTATCCTGCTCAAAGGACGAGGAGATTTGCAGGTACTGCGTGAACAGCATGGCCCCGATCGCCAGCAGGCTGAGGAGCAGCCAGGTCAGCAAAGCGAGCAGGAAGATTCGGGTACGCGGGGCTAGCGTCATGCCAGTAGACCGTGAGCGGTTCATGCAGGCGCGACAATAACACCCTCACCGACGCGGGACAATCCATCTCCACCGGCGCGCACCGGTGGAGATGGGGGGAGATCAGCCCTTTTTGATGTGCAGGCCGCACTCTTTGGTTTCCGGGTTTTCCCACCACCAGCGGCCAGCACGAACGTCCTCGCCTACCGTGATGGCGCGGGTACAGGGGCCACAGCCAATAGAAGGATAGAATTTGTCGTGCAGTTCGTTGTAGGGAATGTTCTGGCTACGGATGAATCCCCACACTTCCTTCTCGGTCCATTCGATCAGCGGGTTGAACTTTTCCAGCCCGTTGTCTTTGTCGAATTCCTGATTGCCGAGATCCTTCCGAGTCGGGGACTGCTCGCGGCGCAGGCCGGTAATCCATGCCTTTTGACCCTGCAGGGCGCGGCGCAGCGGGTCGATCTTGCGGATGCGACAGCACTCTTTGCGCAGCTCCACGCTGCGGTAGAAGCCGTTGATGCCGTGTTCGCGCACATAGCCTTCGGTGGCGGCCGTATCCGGGAAATACACCTTGACCGGGTGGCTGGCGTATTGCTCTTCCACCTGTTGCATCAGGGCATAGGTTTCGGCGGGCAGGCGACCGGTATCCAGGCTGAATACCGTGATGTTGAGCGCATGCTGGCTGATCAGGTGGGTCAGCACCATGTCTTCCGCGCCATAGCTGTTGGCAAATACCGCAGGTTGATAGTCGTTGGCGATGGTCTTCAGCAAAGCCACCGTGTCTTGCAGTTTCTGATCAAACGTCATGCTTACTCCTTGGATCAATTCAGTCTGGCACCATGGCCATTACAGGAAGACAAACTTGCTGCCGATCACCGCCAGCATCACCGCCAGCAGCGGGCGCGTGGTCTTGTCCGACAGGCTGCCGGACAAACGGCTGCCAATATAGATGCCCGGCAGGGAGCCTACCAGCAAAGTGAACAACAGCCCCCAGTCGAGATGTCCCATGCTGGCGTGTCCCAGACCTGCGATCAGGGTGAGCGGCACGGCATGCGCAATCTCGGTACCCACCAGACGCACGGTCGGGATCATCGGAAACAGTACAAACAGGGCAATGGTGCCAATGGCCCCTGCGCCGATCGAGCTGAGGGTCACCAGTACCCCGATCACGATCCCGGTCAGCACGGTGGAGGCAGCGCGGCGTGGCGTCAGTTCCACCGGCGCGTCGGGCTGGTGCCGCAGCAGGCGCAGAATCCAGGGCTTGCACAGGATGGCGACTGCCGTCAGCAGCAGGGCGACCCCCAGTGCATGGGTCAGCAGATTGTTCAAGACCTTGCTCGACAGGTGCCAGTGCTGCAGAAGCAGCACGGTCGCAATGGCTGCCGGCGCGCTGCCCAGCGTCAGCCAGCCGGTAATGCGCCAGTCGATACTGCGCTGGCGATGATGCACCAGCACGCCGCCGGCCTTGGTGATCGCGGCGTATAGCAGGTCAGTACCCACCGCTTTGGTCGGCGGGAAACCCAGCATCAGCAGGATGGGGGTCATCAACGAGCCGCCACCCACCCCGGTCAGACCGACGATCAGCCCGACGGCAAAGCCGGAGATGACTTGTACGAAATTCATGAGAGGGTGCCCACTGTGCGAGAAGGGCCATGCTAACAGTGGGCCTATATGGACTGGAAAGAATATTGTGTTAGTATTTTATACGATCTGGTTATTTTGCTGCGGAGCCGCATCATCATGAAGCTGCAACAGCTACGCTATCTGGTAGAAGTCGCCAAACAAGGTTTGAATGTATCGGATGCGGCAGAAAAGCTGCATACCTCGCAACCGGGCATCAGCAAGCAGATTCGCTTGCTGGAGGATGAGCTGGGGATCCAGGTGTTCATTCGGCACGGCAAGCGAGTGGTGGATGTCTCCAAACCGGGGCGGGCGGTGCTGGAAATCTCCGAGCGCATCCTGCGTGAAGCGGCCAACCTGAAACGGGTGGGCGATGAGTACGCCAATCATGATGCCGGCAGCCTGACCATTGCCACCACCCACACCCAGGCGCGCTACGCGCTGCCGGATGTGATCCGGCAATTCATGACCCAGTATCCCAAGGTTCGCCTGTCCATCAAGCAAGGCAGCCCCACCCAGATTTGCGAGATGGTGCTGAGTGGCGAGGCTGATCTGGCCATTGCCACCGAAGGCATCGACCGCTATCGCGAGCTGGTGATGTTGCCCTGCCAGCAGTGGAACCGCAGTGCAGTGGTGCCGGAAGGCCACCCGCTGCTGCAGTTGCAACGTCCGATCACTCTGGCGGACATCGGGCAGTACCCGCTGATTACCTATGACTTTGCCTTTGCCGGGCGCAGCAAGATGCAAAAAGCGTTTGAGTCTGCCGGGATTGAGCCGAATGTGGTGCTAACCGCGATTGACTCGGATGTGATCAAGACCTATGTCGGCCTGGGATTGGGGATCGGCATTCTGGCGACGATGGCTTTTGAGCCACAGCGCGACACTCAGCTTCGGGCGATTGATGCCAGCCATCTGTTTGAGCCTTCCACCACCCGCATCGGCTTCCGCCGAGATGCCTATTTGCGCAGCTTTGCCTTTGACTTCATGAAGCGCTTTGCACCGCACCTGACCGATGAGGCCATCGAACAGGCGACGCATCAGGGTCATTGACCGGATACACTTGCTTTCTGACCCGCAGTGGGCTATGACTTGAACAGCATGCCGCATTCGTGATTGCAAGGGGAGCCAGATGGACAACATCGTGGAGGTCATGAAGCAACTGTTTGTCGAGTACAGTGGCAAGCAGATTGATCTGGCTACCTTCCTCAGCCGGCTTAATGAGGCGGTGGCCGCACATCTGGAAATCCAGCGAATGGGCATCTGGCTGCTGGTGCAAGGCGGTGCTGCGCTCAGCAGCGTCGACCTGTATGACGCAGAAAGCGGGCAGCACAGCCGGGGTGCGCTGCACTATCAGGAAGACAATCCGGATTACTTTGCCGCACTCAGCGGTCAGGGCAAGGTGGTGGCCAGCAAGGTGACGGCGGATCCGTCGCTGGCCTCATTGCTGGACAGCTATTATGATCCTTGCCAGATTGAGGCCGTGCTGGATGTGGCCATCATGCGGGAAGGCAATATGATCGGTGCCATCCGCTGCGAACAATGTGGCGGAGAGCGCATCTGGACCGACTCGGACGTCCGCTTTGTCGAGCAGGTGGCCTCTATCGTTTCCCGCGTGCGCTGAGCACGCTTCCTGCTTACTCTGATGCAAAACGGTAGGTATGCTTGCCGGCGGCTTTGGCGGCGTACATGGCGAGGTCTGCCTTCTTGCGGATGGTGCTGGCATCATTGCCATCTTCCGGTGCACGGGCAATGCCGATACTGACCGACGCCTGCAGGCTGTGCTCACCGATCTGGATTGGATCTGCCAGGGCTGACAGCAGCTTCTCTGCACCGGTCGCCGCTGCCAGCTCACTGCGCACCCCTTGCAACAGCACCACAAATTCGTCGCCGCCCAAACGGGCCACCGTATCGCTTTCGCGTACGGCCTGAAACAGTCGCCGCCCGATTTCCCGCAGCAACTCATCGCCGACATCGTGACCCAGCGTGTCGTTGACCTGCTTGAAATTGTCCAGGTCAAGGAACAGCAAGGCGAAGGGTTGCCCTTGCCGATTCAGCAAAAACAGGGCCTGTTGCAGCCGCTCATGGAACAGCAGGCGGTTGGGCAGGGCGGTGAGCGGGTCATAGAACGCCAGATAGATCATGCGCTCTTCGTTTTTCTTGCGCTCGGTCATATCGGTCAGCAGCGCAAAGCGGGTGACTTCCTGCCCGCGCTCATCGCGCAGTACGTTCGCCTGTACCTGCACTGTCAGGGGAATACGGTCTGCGCGCAGCATGGAGAGTTCACCGCGCACGGTTTCCTGCTGTTCAGGCCAGTGCCGGTCGGTCAGCGGCGTAGGCGGACAATCGGGTGCCAGAAAGTCGGCCAGGGTGGCGCCCAGCACTTGCTCGGTCGAGCAGCCCAGCAATTGGCAGAAGGCCGGGTTGGCGTCAACGATGCGGTTGGTCGCCGCATCAAACTGCAGGTAGCCTTCACCACAGGTGGTGAGAATCTGCTGGTGCAGGGCTTCGTTGGCCTGCAGCTGGAATTCACGCTTGCGCCGCTCGGACACGTCGTGCAAGGAAAGCCAAAGGTAGCGCTGATCCCCCTGCCATTGCTCACGTGCGGACAGCAGCATCCACACCGGGCGGCCATGTGCGCCCTGCAGCCGGGCTTCAAACTGGCGTACAGGACCCTGCTTCAGCCGCAACTGCAGCTCCCGCCAGTCCGTGCTGTGTAAAAACAGGCTGTCCAGCGGCTGGCCACCGGCGGGCAGCTGCAGCTGCTCATGGGCTGCGGGATTGGCTTGCAGCAGCAGCCCTTCCGGCAAACGCACCAGCAGCACCGGTGTGGGTAAATGAATCAGTAGCCCATCATGGGCGTCGACAGGCAAATCAGCGTGTGAATGCGTCATGATCAAAGGGTCGCCAAGGTATGTGCAGTATAGCGGATGTCTTGTCCTGTCACCGTGTAAACGCTTTGTAAAGCCCATTGCTGTAGGGTAATGAGCCGATATAATCAAAGCCCACCTGTCCCCTTACTTTTCAGGAACGCCCCATGTCTGTTTTGCGTCGCCCCTGGTTCTGGTTATTGCTACTGGTATTGGCAGCGCTTGCCGCACTCATCGTGCTGCGTCCCGGCAAGGGCGGGCAGTCGGAGCGCGGGCAACGTAACCGTGACAAAGGCAGCCAGTTGCTGGTATTGGCTGAAGGGGATGTCTACCGGATGCAGGCCGGAGTCCGCGTACAATCCACACCGTTCACTGGCTCGCTGGTGGCACGGCGGCAGACCATGCTGGCTGCGCCAATGGAAGGGCTGCTGGCCGAGGTCAAGGTGCGCCCCGGTCAGGTGGTAAAACAGGGCGAGGTGCTGGCTATATTCGACGAGCGCGATTTGCAAGCACGCCTGCAGGAGCGCAAGGCAGCCGTCAGCAGTGCCGCGTCGCAGCTGAAGCTGGCGGAGCGAAATCACCAGAGTCGTCTGGCGCTCAAGGAGCAAGGGTTTATTTCGCCCAATGCCTTGCAGGAAAGTCAGGCGGCGGTGACCGAGCGGGGGGCCGCGCTGGCGTCCCAGCAAAGCCAGCTCAAGCTGGTGCAGCGTGCCGCGCAGGATGCGGTGATCCGCGCCCCGTTTGACGGCATTATTGCGACCCAGGATGTGCAGGCTGGCCAGAATGTCGCAGCGCGGGCGCGCTTGTTTCTGCTGGTGGATCCCAGCAGCCTGGAAATCGAGGCCAGCCTGCAGCCTGAACAGTTGCCCAAGGTACAGATCGGCATGCCTGCCCGTTTTAGCGTGGAGGGACTGGGGGAACAGTCCTGGTCTGCACAATTGAGCCGGATTGCACCACAGACGCAAGGGGGGGCTCGGCAGATTCCGGTCTGGCTCAGTTTGACAGCGTCTTCACCGGCGCTGCGGGGCGGACTGTTTGTCAGTGGGCAGCTGCAAGGCGGGAGTCAGCCAGTGCTCTTGGCGCCCAAGTCTGCCATCAGCATTGAGGACGGCAAAGCAACGGCGTGGGTGGTGCAAAAGGGCAAGCTGCAGCAGCGCCAGCTGGTGCTGGGAGAGCTGGACGACAGTGGCAATTTTCAGGATGTGCGCAGCGGTCTGCAGCCAGGTGACCTGCTGGTGCGGGTGAGGCTGGCTTCGGCCAAGCCGGGGCAGGCCGTACGTGTGCCGAAAGCTGGAGCACCGGCATGAATCTGACCCGTATCAGCATTCACAACCCGGTGTTTGCCTGCATGATGATGCTGGCAATTCTGGTGCTGGGGGTGTCGTCCTACAAGAAGCTGACGGTGGAGCAATTCCCCGATGTGGGCTCGCAGGTGGTGATCATTGTCACCAACTATCCGGGCGCCACCCCGGAAGTGGTAGAGACGGACGTCACCCGCCGGGTGGAAGAGTCGATGAACACCATCAATGGGGTCGATGAGATTTCGTCGACCTCGTATGAGGGTAGCAGTGTCGTGACTGTGAACTTCACCCTGTCGACCAATATGGACGACGCGATGATGGACGTGCGCGACAAGATTTCTGTGCTCACCCCCCGGCTGCGTGATGGGGTGGATGCACCGGTGATTCGACGTACCAATCCGGATGATCGGCCGATCATCTCCCTCTCCTTGACCTCCGGCAGCCATTCGGCCCGACAGCTCACAGAAATGGCCGAAAATACCCTGGTCAAGCAACTGCTGACGGTGCCGGGGGTCGGCCAGGCTTCTGTGGTGGGTGGCGTGAAGCGCCAGATCATCATCCAGCCTGACCCCTTGCGGCTGCAGGCTGCTAATGTCGGGGTGGACCAGTTATCCG
Organism: Leeia aquatica; assembly: GCF_012641365.1. Classification (NCBI taxonomy): domain Bacteria; kingdom Pseudomonadati; phylum Pseudomonadota; class Betaproteobacteria; order Neisseriales; family Leeiaceae; genus Leeia; species Leeia aquatica. Next base: position 236,207 of record NZ_JABAIM010000002.1, on the reverse strand, counting down.
CCGTGCTCAAGCGGGAAAATGGGCAATTACCGGTCGGGGTGTTGAGTGGCGGTGGCCGTGATCTGGTGGTGCAGCTCGAAGGCAAGATTCGTGATCCGCAGCAGTTTGGTGAGCTGATTGTGGCCCGTCGTGGCGACAGCGTGATCCGGGTACGTGATGTCGCACGAGTGGTTGACGGTCAGCAGGAGAAGAACTCGCTGGCCCTGATCAACGGCAAACCGGCGGTGGCCATCGACATCTACAAGGTGAACAAGAGCAACACCGTCGAAGTAGCTGATGCCGTCAAACGCATGAAGGATCGCCTGCAGGAGCAACTGCCGACAGCGATGAAGCTGGACGTGATTGCTGATGGCTCGGTGCCGATCCGTAACTCACTCAACGACGTGACCACCACCTTGCTGGAAGGGGCGCTGCTGACCATCATGGTGGTGTTCCTGTTCCTCGGTTCCTGGCGCAGTACGGTGATTACTGGCCTGACCTTGCCGATTTCGCTGCTGGGTACCATCTTCTTGCTCGACCTGTTCGGCTTCAGCCTGAACATGATGACGCTGATGGCCCTGTCGCTGTGCATTGGCTTGCTGATTGACGACTCCATCGTGGTGCGGGAGAACATTACCCGGCACATGGCCATGGGTAAGCCTTCCAGACTGGCTGCGCTGGAAGGCACCCAGGAAATCACGCTGGCGGTGCTGGCCACCACACTAACTATTGTCGCGGTGTTCCTACCCGTAGGGTATATGGGCGGCATCATTGGGCGCTGGTTCCATCAGTTTGGCATTACCGTGACCGCTGCCGTACTGTTTTCCATGTTCGTCAGCTTTACGCTGGACCCGATGTTGTCCTCCGTCTGGCGCGATCCCCAGGTGCAGGATCACAAGCCGATGCCGCTACTGGGGCCGCTGCTGGGCTGGATTGAGCGCCAGCTTGAGCGCCTCTCGAATGGCTACACCGGCTTGATCCGCTGGGCCTTGCGTCATCGCTTGGCCGTGGTCGGCATGTCCATCGGTGTACTGGTGCTGAGTTTTGTCTTGATGGGCCGGCTGGGCAGCGAGTTTGTGCCGGAAGCGGACCAGTCCGACATGGTGCTTTCTGCCAAGACACCGGTGGGCTCCAGTCTCGAATACTCGCGCAGCAAGGTGGAGCAGGTGGAGCGCATCCTCCGCTCCTTCAAGGAGGTTGAACGCACCTATTCCACGGTCAATACCGGCTTTGTGCAAGGGCGAAACCAGTTTTCCATTCGCATCAAGCTGATACCCCGCAAGCAGCGCAAGCTGGGGCAGAAGGAGCTGGCGCAGCGTTTCCGCGCCCGGGTGTTGCAGGTGGCCGGGATTGAGCTGCGCGGTATCGGCGGTACCAACTCTGCGGGCGGGGGCGGCAAGCCGGTATCGCTCAGCATTCAGGGGGGGGATATTCGCGAACTGCAGCGCCTCGCAGATCAGCTGCGCAGCCGCATGAAGCAGATACCGGGGCTGGTGGATGTCGAATCCAGCCTGAGCGATGCCAAGCCGATGCTGGCCCTTCGCATCAAGCGCGATGTGGCCTCGGATCTGGGCATTTCCCTGCAGCAGATCAATCAGGCATTGCAGCCGCTGGTAGTCGGCGACACGGTCACCACTTGGGAAAGTGAAGACGGCGAGAACCACGATGTGGTGGTACGCCTGGATGAAGCCAACCGCAAGAACCCGGCCGATCTGGCACAGCTGCGGCTGCAAAGCAGCAAGACCGATCCACAGACCGGTCAGCCCCTGCTGGTGCCGTTGTCTGCCGTGGTCAGCTTTGTAGACAGTAAAAGCCCAAACCAGATCAATCGCCGTTCGCTGCTGCGCGAGATTCGGCTGAGTGCCAACGTGGATGGTCGTCCGGCGGGTGAAGTTGGCAAGGACTTGCAACCGGTGGTGCAGAGCATGGCGCTGCCACCGGGTTACCGCATCGTCACCGGCGGGGCCAACAAGGACATGCAGGAGTCCGCTGGTTATGCCGCTGCTGCGCTGGGGCTGGGTGTGATCTTCATCTATATGGTGCTGGCTTCGCAGTTCAACAGCTTCCTGCACCCGCTGGCCATCATGACGGCGCTGCCGCTGTCCTTGATCGGGGTGGTGCTGGGCCTGATGGTGGGTGGCTCAACCATGAACATCTTCTCGGTGATCGGCATCATCATGCTGATGGGGCTGGTGACCAAGAATGCCATCCTGCTGGTGGACTTTGTCGAGCAGGCGGTGCGCAACGGGGTAGACCGCATGACCGCCATTCAGGAAGCCGGGCGGGTGCGGCTACGCCCCATCCTGATGACCACCTTTGCCATGGTGCTGGGCATGCTGCCACTGGGTCTGGGGCTGGGCGAAGGGGTCGAGCAGCGCGCACCGATGGCCCACGCGGTGATCGGCGGGGTGATTACTTCAACCCTCCTGACGCTGGTAGTGGTGCCGGTGGCGTATAGCTTGCTAGATGATCTTAAACCCAGTCTGTCACGGGGTATCGTTTGGATTGCAAAGCGCCTGGCACGAGCCTTGATCAGGAGCTGGTTCAGTTAAGGTTCAAAGCTGACGCTTCAGCAGCCAGTAGCCTTCCTTGCGATCACCGCCACGATGCCCTTGCCAGACAATTCGCCAGCCGGCGGGGGCAACGCTGCGCTGGGTGGTCTTGGCCAGTTTCCAGCGGCATGCCTGATCCCGCACAGGCAAGTCGATGCCCTGGCGATAGGCCAGCAGGGTGAGCACGGTGCGTGGCATGTCGGCCGTGTGAATGCAGCTGCGGTCTGCGGGCAACTGCCGGGCCAGCTGCTGCAGCATGGGCTGGTAGTCCTTGGCCGCGACAATCCAGGGTAACCACAAGGTCATGATCAGCCCCCAGGCCATGGTGGCACCGGCCACCCAGCCACTGAGGGCTTTACGTACATCATGGCGCTGCTGCCACATGATCCACAGCCACAGCCCGGTCAGCAGCAGGGCAAACGCCAGCAGTACCGGGTGCAGCTCATGCTGGTAGGTGGGGCTGGCCCGGTGCATGCGCATGGCGATACGGCCAGGCCATCCGGTGCTCAAGGCCAGCCAGCCCAGCCAGACCAGCAGGGCGATCAAGCCAAAGGTACAACGGCCAAACCAGTTGAAGGCGGCGATACCGCCGCGGCGCAGCCGGTCCAGGCCCGGCACGGCCAGCAGGCACAGCGCAGGCAGGCACAGCATGGTGTTGACGTCATGCTCATCCGGTTGCCAGGCATTCCCCAATATCCACAGCAGGCTCGCCAGCAACAATTGCAGGTGCAGTACCCGTGATGGCGCAGTGCCCAGCGGATTACGCCGCAGCGCCAGCAAGGCCAGCGGCCAGGCCGGCCAGGCAAACCACGGCACCATGCCCAGATAGTAGCGCAGACGGTGAGCATCAAAGTGAGCTGCCAGCACCTGCTGCTGCCACCATTGATCAAAAATCAGCGGGGCATGCTGCTTCAGGGCCAGCGGCCACAGCAGGAGCAAGGGCAGGGCGATGACGCTGGCAGGTAACAAGGCGCGTAGCCACTGTGCGGTGGCGACGCCGGGGCGAGGCCAGGCAAACAACAGCAGGGTCAGGATGCTGACGGCCAATGCCAGTGGCCCGCCACCGAGCAGGGCAACGGGGAGCGCCAGGCCCAGACACAGGCCCGCCCGCATGGGACGCGCGGCCAGCAGGCTCAGGCCGTACAGTTGCAATGCGGCACCCAGCAATGCCGCCTGTTCCGGCATGACCAGATGCGCGCGCGACAGCAGGCCAAAACAGCCCATCAGCATCAGTACGGCCAGCCGCCCTTGTCGCGCCCCCCACATATGCTTGCCCGCCAGGCCGACCAGCAAGAAGGTCAGGCCCATCATCAGCACCGCAGCGAGTCGGGCCGTTTCGTGCAAGGCGATCCAGTGCGAGGGCAGTATTTTGGCGAAGGCCGCCGCCAGCCAGTATGTCAGTGGTGGGTTGTCAAGGAAGGGTTGGCCATTGAGTTGTGGAATCAGCCACTGGCCATGCAGCATGCTTTGTACCACGCCAATGACTTCGACCTCTTCCCCCCGCCACGGCGCATGGCCAAAGGTGCCGGGCAGCAGCCAGGCCAGGCATAGCAGCAGCAAGAGCCAGGAGTGGTCGCGTGGCGGTGTAGGCGGCAGGGCGGACGCGGGCGTGTAAGTCAGCATGGCAGCATCAATGGCAGATCACAGAGACAAAAAAAGGCAGCCCAGGCTGCCTTTTTTCTGCGGCGTGATGCTTAGCGCACCATGCTGCCGTACTTGTTCTTGAACTTCTCGATACGACCAGCAGTATCCACCACCTTTTGCTTGCCGGTGTAGAACGGGTGGCACTGGGCGCACACTTCAATGTGCAGGTCCTTGGCCATGGTCGAGCGGGTGGTAAAGGCGTTGCCGCAGCTGCAGGTCACCTTGATTTCGGTGTAGTTCGGGTGCACGTCTTTCATCAGACTTTCCTTTTTGCATGAGCGTACCGGGATTGTGCCGGTACTTTGTAAAAGCGGAATTATGGACGAGTTTTATCTCGTCTGCAACTGTCAGGCCCTAGCCCCGGCGCATCGAGTCAAAGAAACCCGAGTTGCTCTTGGTGGCTTTCAGCTTGTCCAGCAGGAATTCGGTCGCTTCCAGATCGTCCATCGGGTAGAGCAGCTTGCGCAGCACCCAGATCTTCTGCAGCACATCTTTGTCGATCAGCAGCTCTTCACGGCGGGTGCCGGAGCGGTTGACGTTGATGGCAGGGTACAGGCGTTTCTCGGCCATGCGGCGGTCGAGATGGATTTCCATATTGCCGGTGCCCTTGAATTCTTCGTAGATCACATCATCCATGCGGCTGCCAGTGTCGATCAGCGCAGTGGCAATAATGGTCAGCGAGCCGCCTTCTTCGATATTACGCGCAGCACCGAAGAAACGCTTCGGGCGCTGCAGGGCATTGGCGTCCACACCGCCGGTCAACACCTTGCCGGAAGCAGGAATCACGGTGTTGTAAGCACGGGCCAGACGGGTGATGGAGTCGAGCAGGATGACCACATCCTTTTTGTGCTCCACCAGGCGCTTGGCCTTTTCAATCACCATTTCTGCGACCTGGACGTGACGGGTCGCCGGTTCATCAAAGGTGGAAGCAACCACTTCACCCTTCACCGTGCGGGACATTTCGGTCACTTCTTCCGGGCGCTCGTCGATCAGCAGTACGATCAGTTCCACGTCCGGGTGATTGGCGGTGATGGCGTGGGCAATGTGTTGCAGCATCACGGTCTTGCCGGACTTGGGCGGGGCGACCAGCAAGCCACGCTGTCCCTTGCCGATCGGCGAGATGATATCAATCAAGCGACCGGTGGCGTTCTCTTCCGAGGAGATGTCCCGTTCCAGCTTCAGCGGTTCGGTCGGGAACAGCGGCGTCAGGTTTTCAAACAGGATCTTGTGCTTGGCCGATTCCGGTGTGTCACCGTTGACGCGGTCTACCTTGACCAGGGCAAAGTAACGCTCGCCTTCCTTCGGTGTGCGAATCTCGCCTTCGATCGAATCACCGGTATGCAGGTTGAAGCGGCGAATCTGGCTGGGGCTGACGTAAATGTCGTCTGGCCCGGCCAGGTAAGAGGTATCCGGGCTGCGCAGAAAGCCAAAACCGTCCGGCAGCACTTCCAGCGTGCCTTCACCGTATATGCTTTCGCCCTTTTTGGCCTGATTCTTCAGCAAGGCAAAGATCAAATCCTGCTTGCGCAGGCGACTGGCCCCGTCGATTTCATTGGCAATCGCCATGTCAACCAGTTCGGAGACGTGCAGGCGCTTGAGGTCAGATAAATGCATGGGCTGATCCGCTAATCGGGTGTAAAGGACTGAAAATATAAGAAGAAAACAGGATGCTGCTGGAACATCACCCGGGCGGCTCTGGATTCAAGAGCGGAAACCCGGGCGAAACAAATTTGCGCGGATACTAGCGGGTTTACAGGTTGCTGTCAAGGAATGTGGTCAACTGGGATTTGGACTGCAAGCCCACCTTGGTTGCCACCACATTGCCATCCTTGAACAGCATCAGGGCGGGAATGCCGCGCACGCCATACTTCTGCATGGTGCCGGGGTTCTTTTCGGTATCCAGCTTGGCGATCTGCAGCTTGCCAGCATATTGCGGGGCCAGCTCATCCAGCACCGGTGCCAGCATGCGGCACGGGCCACACCATTCTGCCCAGAAATCCAGCAGTACTGGCTTATCCGATTGCAGAACGTCCTTTTCAAAGGAGTCGTCCGTTACATGTTTGATATGTTCGCTCATGGTATGTCCTTTAGTCGGGGTGCGGTGCAATGAAAAGCAGAGGCGTGAGAGGCTGGATACCGTTCCATCCTAGCCCATGCCCGGCCTGCTGTGAAGCTGGAGCAGTGCTTTACGCATAGCTGGGGGCGGTTGTCGTGATTACAAGGGGGCAGGCCCAATCTGTGCCGGGAAACGGGTGATCCAATAATGAATGTAAATTCGCTTGATCTCTGCTACAGTGGGCGACAGCACCCCGAGATCATCGGGTAGGCCTATAACTACAGCTATGACCCCAAAGACTGTGGAGACACTAAAATGCAATGGATGAAACAACTCGGCGCAAGCCTGTTTGCAGTATTGCTGATGTTGGCCGGTACGGCCCAGGCAGAAGACAGTGCGGTAGCACCGGCGCGTCTGGTCGGTGAATGGAAGGGCAAGTGGTATCTGGAGCAATTCCAGTTTGAGGACAAGATGGTGTTGCGGATTGACGCCATCGAAGGCTCCACCCTGAAGGGTGTGGTCTCCTTCTTCGGCACGCCAAATGGTGATGTGACCGGGCCCATGATGGATGCGCAATATGCCCCCGACAGCAAGATGCACTTTGGTGCGGTGAATGGCGAAGTCACCATTGACCTCAAGCCGGTGGAGCGTGACGGCAAGCTGTCGATCCAGGGCAAGTTTGAATACAAGGGTTATGTTGGAGTGGTGAAACTCTCCGACTTTGCCCCCGGCACCGCTACCGCAACGACCACCCCGCCAGTAGCTGGCAATGCGGATTTGCTGGGTGAGTGGAAGGGCAAATGGCTGCTGGATCAGTTCCAGTTTGAGGACAAGCTGGTGGTGAAAGTGGACCAGGTCGATGGCAGTAAGGTCATGGGCCAGGCGCTGTTCTACGGTACCCCGGATGGTGATGTAGCCTATGCCTTTGAGGAAGGCAAGATCGAGGGGGATGTGGTCAAGGCCCGGCTGAAAAATGGTGAGGTGACCATCGAGTTCAAGGTGGTGACCAAGGATGACAAAAAGTCGATCCAGGGCAAGTTTGAATACAAAGGCTATGTTGGCGTGATCAAGGCAGGTCGCAGCTGAACACCGCCAGCCTCAAACATTGAACAACACCCCGCTAAGACGGGGTGTTGTTTTTTGGACGGGCGGACCCATGTCATCCCTGTCAAAACCGGAGGGGCTATGCTGACCATTGGAGAGCAGCTGTACTGGAGCCAGCCTGAACTGCAGGCCCACCTGCGGCAATTGGGGCTGAAAGCCGGCGATGAGGTAATGCTGCACGCCGCCATGCGGCAGGTCGGCCCCTTGCTCAATGGCCCTGATGCCCTGATTGCTGCCATCCTCGCCGTGATTGGCCCGGAGGGTACCTTGCTGTGCTACACCAACTGGGATCAGCAGTATGAGGATGCGCTGGATGCCTCCGGTGCCTTGCCCTCCATGCTGAAGCCGCATATCCCGCCGTTTGACCCGCAGTGCGCTCGGGCCAGCCGCGACCATGGCGTGATGGCGGAACATGTACGCAGCTGGCCGGGGGCGCTGCGCAGCGGCAATCCTGGTGCATCAGTAGCCGCGATTGGCGCACAGGCCGCGTGGTATACCGAAGCGCACCCCATGCAGTATGGTTATGGCGAGAACTCCCCATTTGCAAGGCTGGTGGCGCGCAAGGGTAGGGTGCTGTTGGTGGGCGCGCCGCTGGATACTGTCAGCTTGCTGCACCATGCCGAGCACCTGGCCGACATCCCGCGCAAGCGGGTGGTGCGTATGGAAGTACCATTGCGGATAGAAGGGGAGACGTTCTGGGTCTGGCAGGAGGAGTTTGATACCTGCGATCCCGTGGTGGAGGGACTGGCAGACGACTACTTTGCTGACATTGTGCAGTCTTTCCTGTTGCAGGATGGTTGTCTGGGCGAGGTAGGCCATGCGGCCAGTGTACTGCTGCCGGCAGACCGGCTGGTGTCCTACGCAGTGGATTGGCTGGAGAATTGGAGCAACCAGCAGGCTTGATGCACCCGGCACCCTTGCGGGTGCCGGGAACCGTCTTAACGCTTGCGTTGCGGCGGCAGGTCGGTGCAGCTGCCTTCAAATACTTCTGCAGCCAGACCAACCGACTCACCCAGCGTCGGGTGGGCGTGGATGGTTTTTCCGATATCTACGGCGTCTGCGCCCATTTCCACCGCCAGGCAGATTTCACCCAGCAGGTCGCCCGCATGGGTGCCAACAATGGCACCACCAATGATGCGATGCGTTTCAGCATCAAAAATCAGCTTGGTGAACCCTTCGTCGCGACCATTGGCGATGGCACGACCACTGGCGGCCCACGGGAACACACCCTTCTCGTAGCGAATGCCTTGCGCTTTGCACTGGTCTTCGGTCAGGCCAACCCAGGCCACTTCCGGGTCGGTATACGCTACCGACGGGATCACCTTGGCGTCGAAGTAGGCCTTCTCACCATGGGCGGCTTCCGCCGCCACATGGCCCTCGTGCACCGCCTTGTGTGCCAGCATGGGCTGGCCGACCAGATCGCCAATCGCAAAGATGTGTGGCACATTGGTACGCATCTGCTTGTCGACCGGGATGAAACCACGCTCGTTGACCACCACACCCGCGGCTTCGGCGTTGATCAGCTTGCCATTCGGTGCACGGCCGGCTGCCACCAGCACCATGTCGTACAGCTGCGGCTCGCTCGGCGCGCCTTCGCCTTCAAACCAGACCTTGATGCCTTCCGGCAAGGCTTCCACCTTCACCGTCTTGGTCTTGAGCATCACGCGGTCAAACCGGTGCTGGTTCATCTTCTGCCACACCTTGACCAGATCGCGGTCTGCGCCCTGCATCAGGCCATCGAGCATCTCTACCACGTCCAGGCGGGCACCAAGTGAGGAGTACACCGAGCCCATTTCCAGCCCGATGATGCCACCACCGATAATCAGCATCTTCTTCGGAATCTGCCGCAGCTCCAGTGCACCGGTGGAGTCCACAATGCGCGGGTCTTCCGGGATGAAGGGCAGCTTCACCACGCGCGAACCGGCGGCGATGATGGCCTGCTTGAACTTGATGACCTTCTTGCCACCAGCCGCCAGCTCCACTTCCAGATGGTGCGGATCCACAAAGCGGCCAACGCCTTGCACCACCTCCACCTTGCGAGCCTTGGCCATGCCGGCGAGGCCGGTGGTCAGCTTGCCGATCACCTTTTCCTTGTAGCCACGCAGCTGGTCCAGATTGATCTGCGGCTCGCCAAACTGGATGCCATGTGCGGCCATCTGGCGGGTTTCATCCAGCACGGCCGTGGTGTGCAGCAGCGCCTTGGAGGGGATGCAGCCTACATTCAGGCACACGCCACCCAGCGTGGCGTAGCGCTCCACCAGCACCGTCTTCATGCCGAGGTCGGCAGCGCGGAAGGCGGCGGAATAGCCGCCCGGCCCGGCACCCAGTACCAGCATGTCGTACTCTCCGTCAGCACTGCCAGCAAAGCTGGCCGCTGCCGGGGCTGCGGCGGGAGCGGGGGCCGGTGTCGAGGCAACGGCGGCCGGGGCGGGCGCTGCTACGGGGGCCTCCGCTGCGGCTGCGGCTTCGATCACCGCCAGCACGCTGCCCTCAGACACCTTGTCACCCAGCGCCACCTTCAGTTCCACGATGATGCCTGCCGCAGAGGCGGGCACTTCCATGGTGGCCTTGTCGGTTTCCAGCGTGACCAGTGAATCATCCACCTTCACGCTGTCGCCCACCTTCACCAGCAATTCGATGACATCGACGTTCTTGTAGTCGCCAATATCCGGCACCTTCAGTTCAATACGGGTCGTCATGTTGGCCCCTTACAGCATCACACGGCGGAAATCCGCCAGGATCTGTGCGAAGTAGGTGTTGAAACGGGCGGCTTCCGCGCCGTCGATCACGCGGTGATCCCACGACAGGCTGAGCGGCAGCATCAGGCGTGGCACAAACTGCTTGCCATCCCATACCGGCTTCATGCTCGACTTACACACCCCCATGATGGCCACTTCCGGCGCATTGATGATCGGGGTGAAGTAGGTACCGCCAATGCCGCCCAGGCTGGAGATGGAGAAGCAGCCGCCTTGCATCTGCTCGGGCTTCAGCTTGCCATCGCGTGCCAGCTTGGCCAGCTCGCCCATTTCCTGGGCAATCTGGAACACGCCCTTCTGGTCGACATCGCGAATCACCGGCACCACCAGCCCGTTCGGGGTGTCTGCGGCAAAGCCGATATGGAAGAACTGCTTGAGGACCAGCTGGTCGCCATCGAGCGAGGCATTGAAGGTCGGGAACTTCTTCAGTGCTGCCGCCGCTGCCTTGAGCATGAAGGCCAGCATGGTGACCTTGACGCCGCTCTTCTCGTTTTCCTTGTTCAGCTGAACGCGGAAGGCTTCCAGCTCGGTGATGTCAGCATCTTCGTGGTTGGTGACATGCGGAATCATCACCCAGTTGCGATGCAGGTTGGCACCGGAAATCTTCTTGATGCGCGACAGCGGCTGCTTTTCCACTGGGCCGAACTTGCTGAAGTCGACCTTGGGCCATGGCAACACGTCCAGGCCACTGCCACCACCGGCTGCGGGCGCGGCGGCTGCGACGGGCGCACCGTTGGTCAGCTGCTGCAGTGCGCCTTTGACAAACTGCTGCACATCGCTTTGCACGATGCGGCTCTTGGGGCCACTGCCTTTGACCTTGGACAGGTCGACACCCAGCTCGCGGGCAAACCGGCGCACCGACGGGCTAGCGTGCGCTTGTGCAAAGCCGACTTCGTCAATCGGCGTAAACGCTGGTGCGGCATGGGTGGGCATCAGGTTGCCATCCATGCCGGCGGACACCGGCGGGTTGCTGACGGCGGCGACAGGTGCAGCGGCGGGGGCGGCCTGTGCAGCAACCGGTGCTGCGACCAGGGCAGGGGCTGCAGCAGGGGCTGGCGCTGCTGTCGCACCACTGCTGGCGACCGTGATGATCAGGCTGCCTTCCGATGCCTTGTCGCCCACCTTCAGGTGGACACTTTGCACCACGCCTGCGGCGCTGCTCGGTACTTCCATGGTGGCCTTGTCGGTTTCCAGCGTCACCAGCGAGTCATCCACCTGCACCGTGTCACCAACCTTGACCAGCACTTCGATGACATCAACGCTCTTGTAGTCACCGATATCCGGCACCTTGACTTCGACTACACCGCCTGCGGCAGACTGGCTGGGTGCGGGTGCGGGTGCGGGTGCGGGTGCGGGTGCGCTGACGCCTGCTGCGGCAGCCTCCACCCGGACCAACACGCTGCCTTCGGACACCTTGTCGCCCAGCTTGATCAACACCTCTTTCACCACCCCGGCGGCGGCGGCGGGGACTTCCATGGTGGCCTTGTCGGTTTCCAGCGTCACCAGCGAGTCATCCACCTGTACCGTGTCGCCAACCTTGACCAATACTTCAATCACCTCGACATCCTTGTAATCGCCAATGTCGGGTACTTTCAGTTCAATGAGCGTGCTCATGTCTGTTCCTGTCTAGTGTAGCGGGCTGCCGTGGTGAGGCAGCCCGGTCGATTCCAGCGTGGAAGCCCTTATACGGTGGCCGGGTTGGCCTTCTCCGGGTCCAGACCATACTTGGTGATGGCTTGCGCCACCACATCGCGACCGATCTTGCCTTCCTTGGCCAGCGCCGACAGCGCCGAGACGGTGATGAAGTAGCGGTCCACCTCGAAGAAGTGGCGCAGCTTGCGGCGGGTGTCCGAACGACCAAAACCATCCGTACCCAGCACCACGTATTGCCCAGGCACCCAGTTACGGATCTGGTCTGCGTAGTTGCGGATGTAATCGGTGGTGGCAATGAACGGTCCTTGGCGACCGGACAACTGCTCCTCCACATAGCTCAGCTTCGGCTCGGCGGTCGGGTTCAGCAGGTTCCAGCGTTCCGCAGCAACCGCATCGCGCTTCAGCTCATTGAAGCTCGGCACGCTCCAGATGTCCGACTCCACACCCCAGTCGTCGCGCAGCAGGTCTGCGGCGGCAATGGATTCGCGCAAGATGGTACCGGAGCCCAGCAGCTGTACCTTCTTGTCGCTGTCCGCACCTTGCTTGAACAGGTACAGGCCCTTGAGAATGCCTTCCTCCACCCCTTCCGGCATCTCCGGGTGGGTGTAGTTTTCGTTCATCAAGGTGATGTAGTAGTAGATGTTTTCGTTTTCGGCGTACATCCGGCGCAGGCCGTCCTGCACGATGACCGCCACCTCATAGGAGAAGGTCGGATCGTAAGACAGGCAGTTCGGGATGAAGCCCGCGAAGACGTGGCTATGGCCATCCTGGTGCTGCAAGCCTTCACCGTTGAGCGTGGTGCGGCCGGCGGTACCACCCAGCAGGAAGCCGCGCGCCCGCATGTCGCCCGCTGCCCAGGCCAGGTCACCAATCCGCTGGAAGCCGAACATCGAGTAGTAGATGTAGAACGGAATCATCGGCACGCCATGGTTGGCGTAAGCCGTCGCCGCAGCAATCCAGTCCGACATGCCGCCTGCTTCGTTGATGCCTTCCTGCAGGACCTGGCCGCTCTTGTCTTCCTTGTAGAACATCAGCTGTTCGCTGTCCTGCGGCACGTACAGCTGACCGACCGAGCTCCAGATGCCCAGCTGGCGGAACATGCCTTCCATGCCGAAGGTGCGGGATTCATCCGGCACGATCGGTACCACGTGGCGGCCAATATTCTTGTCCTTCACCAGCATGCCCAGCATCTGCACAAAGGCCATGGTGGTGGAAAGTTCGCGCTCACCAGATGATTTTAGCAGGCGCTCAAAGGTGTTCAGTGCCGGAATGTCCAGCGCGGTTTCTACCGGCTTGCGCGAGGGCAGGTAGCCGCCCAGTGCCGCGCGGCGACCCAGCATGTACTGCATTTCCGGGCTGTCGTCGGCAGGCTTGTAGAACGGTACTTCCGGCAGTTGCTCGTCGCTGACCGGGATGCGGAAGCGGTCACGGAACTCGCGCAGCGAGTCGATATCCATCTTCTTTTGCTGGTGGGTGATGTTCTGTGCTTCACCGGCACGGCCCATGCCGTAGCCCTTGATGGTCTTGGCCAGAATCACGGTCGGGCGGCCGCCAGGATTGTTCACCGCCTGATGGTAAGCGGCGTACACCTTGTGCGGGTCGTGACCGCCACGGTTCAGACGCCAGATGTCCTCGTCGGACATGTTGGCGACCATTTCTTCCAGTTCCTTGTACTTGCCAAAGAAGTGGACGCGCACATAGCGGCCATCCTTGGACTTCATGGTCTGGTAATCGCCGTCCACGCATTCTTCCATGCGCTGCTTCAGCAGGCCCTTGGTGTCGCGCGCCAGCAGAGGGTCCCAGAAGCTGCCCCACACCACCTTGATCACATTCCAGCCCGCGCCACGGAAGTCACCTTCCAGTTCCTGGATGATCTTGCCGTTGCCGCGCACCGGGCCGTCCAGACGCTGCAGGTTACAGTTGATGACAAACACCAGGTTATCCAGCTTTTCGCGGCCAGCCAGCGAAATGGCGCCCAGCGATTCCGGCTCATCCATTTCACCGTCACCGCAGAAGCACCAGACCTTGCGGTTGGTATCTTTCGACAGGCCGCGGCTTTCCAGATACTTCATGAAGCGGGCCTGGTAGATGGCCATGATCGGGCCTAGACCCATGGACACGGTCGGGAACTGCCAGAAGTCCGGCATCAGCCACGGGTGCGGATAGGACGACAGACCACCGCCATCCACTTCCTGACGGAAGCTGTTGAGCTGGTCTTCGCTGATACGGCCTTCCAGATAGGCGCGCGCATAGATGCCGGGCGCTGAGTGGCCCTGCATATAGACCAGATCGCCGCCGTGTTCGGCGGTGGGTGCATGCCAGAAGTGGTTGAAACCCACATCGTACAGGGTGGCAGCCGAGGCGAAGGAGGCAATGTGGCCGCCCAGCTCGGAAGAATTCTTGTTGGCGCGAATCACCATCGCCAGTGCGTTCCAGCGAATGTACGACCGGATGCGTTCTTCCAGCGCATGATCACCTGGGCTGCGTGCTTCCTTGTGCGGCGGAATGGTGTTCAGGTAAGCGGTGGTCGCCGAGAAGGGCAGGTGGGCACCGGTACGGCGCGCCTTGTCGGTCAGCGTTTCCAGCAGGAACTGGGCGCGTTCGCTACCTTCGTGTTCCAGAACGCTTTCCAGCGCTTCCAGCCACTCCCGGGTTTCTTGCGGGTCGATGTCATTCGGTGGTAGTGCAGTCATCGTGGACCTCTTGCTCTTGATGTTGTCTCGCAAAGGCAGCATAGCCTGTTGGCGGGCGGATGGCCTGCTTTCAGGTGTCAGTTTGCCGGTGGTTTTGGATCAGGCAGAAACAGCTTGTAGCGCCAGTATCCGGGAACGCCAAGGCTACGGGCTTGCGCTGGGTCAAGCGGGTCGGAGGATGGGGATGCTGTACAGCGTATCGGTACCGGATCATGCCCTTGCCTTGTGGATGGGGTCAGTGCGCTGGCGCACATGCGCAGCGCCAGCCGACTGGCACACTACAGTTGCGCCGTATTATGCCTACTGTGTACAGGTGAGTAAAGTGTAGTAAAGGTACATTGTTAGCGCGCAAACAAGTGAGATTTTGACAGTGAATTGCCATTTGTGCGGCGCATCATGCCGTATAAGGCGCATCCTGCCTTGAGAGGTAGATGGCGATATGCATGATTTTCGCGTATTGAAACTACAAAGCCTGCGAAATATTAGTGAGGTAATTATGCGTGAACGCTGATTTTATTTTGCTTGCGGACAAGAAAAAGGCGCGCCAGCCTGGCGCGCCTGCCATGAAGGCGTGGAATTACAGCTGAGCGGCGTGTTCCCGGGTGGCGTGAAACACCACATCCGGCCAGCGTTCCTGCGTCAGCTGCAGGTTCACGCGGCTGGTGGCCAGGAAGGCCAGATTGCCGCCCGCGTCGATCGCCAGTTGGTGTACCAGCGCCTTTTCAAATTCAGCGCGCTGCTTGCTGTCCTTGAAGCTGACCCAACGGGCGGTGGCGGTGCTGGTCGATTCAAACACGGCGTCCACGCCGTATTCGTTGGCCAGGCGGCTGGCTACCACTTCAAACTGCAGCACACCCACGGCACCCAGAATGATGTCGGCACCGTTTAGCGGCTTGAACACCTGCACTGCACCTTCTTCACCCAGCTGCTGCAGCCCTTTGTGCAGTTGCTTGATCTTCAGCGGGTTGCGGATGCGGGCGGCCTTGAACAGTTCTGGTGCAAAGAAGGGGATGCCGGTGAACTGCAGTACTTCACCTTCGGTGAAGCTGTCGCCAATCTGCATGTTGCCGTGGTTAGGGATGCCGATGATGTCACCCGCCCAAGCTTCTTCCACCTGCTCACGCTCGTGTGCCATGAAGGTCACCACGCTGTTGGCTGAAACATCACGGTTCAGGCGCACGTGTTTCATCTTCATGCCGCGCTCGAACTGACCGGAACACACCCGCACAAAGGCAATGCGGTCACGGTGCTTCGGGTCCATATTGGCCTGAATCTTGAACACGAAGCCGGAGAACTTGGCTTCGGTCGGTGCTACATCGCGCTGCATGGTGTGGCGATTACCCGGTGCGGGGGACCAGTCCACCAGTGCATTCAGAATCTCGCGCACGCCGAAGTTATTGATGGCAGAACCGAAGAACACCGGCGTTTGCTTGCCGGCCAGGAAGGCCTGCAGGTCAAACGGGTGTGAGGCCCCCTGCACCAGTTCGATTTCGTTGCGCAGCTGCTGGATTTCCAGTGGGAACAGTTCATCCAGACGCGGGTTGTTCAGGCCGTCGATCACCTCGTTGACCAGCTGGTTGGCCGACTCCTGACCGGCGTCGAACAGCACCACCTTGTCTTGCAGGATGTTGTACACCCCACGAAAGGTCTTGCCCATGCCAATGGGCCAGGTAATGGGCGCGCACTGGATCTGCAGCACGTTCTCCACCTCGTCCAGCAACTCCAGCGAGTCGCGCACTTCACGGTCGTACTTGTTCATGAAGGTGACGATGGGGGTGTCGCGCAGGCGGCAGACATTCAGCAGCTTGATGGTTTGCTCTTCCACGCCCTTGGCGGCGTCGATCACCATCAGTGCCGAATCCACAGCGGTCAACACCCGGTAGGTGTCTTCAGAGAAGTCCTGGTGGCCGGGCGTGTCCAGCAGGTTGATGACGTGCTCGCGGTAGTCGAACTGCATCACGCTGGAGGCGACGGAAATGCCGCGCTGCTTTTCAATCTCCATCCAGTCAGAGGTGGCATGGCGGCCCGATTTGCGCGCCTTGACGGTGCCGGCGAGCTGAATGGCGCCCGAGAACAGCAGTAGCTTCTCGGTCAGGGTGGTTTTACCCGCATCGGGGTGGGAAATGATGGCGAAGGTCCGGCGACGGCCGACTTCGTTAGCGATCTGACTCATGATGTTAGCCTTGGGCAAGGGCGGCACCGCAGCCGCCACAGCAATACAGAGCGACACCGGCAGCATGGGCGGTGTCGATGATATGTTCGGGTATTCCGCTGATCAAAACAGGGGTTTTACATGGCTCGGGCCTGGTTCGGGGTCGGCAGTGTGCAGCGCACTTGCCGGAAAGAGGCTTGCGATTGTACGTAAGCGCATGAATCAAATCAAATTTCATATGGCTTGCTGCCGCAAGGGTAGCGCTCTGGCACAATCTGCTGCCAGATACAGCAACAGGAGAGGGACATGATGTGGTTGGCGGTAGGGGCGGGGGCTGCGCTGGGGGCCTGGCTGCGCTGGGGCTTGAGTGTGTGGCTGAACCCGGTATCCAGCTGGTTGCCGCTCGGTACCTGGCTGGCCAATCTGGGCGGCGGTTACCTGATGGGACTGGCGATGGGGGCGGTTTTGGCGCACCCGCACTGGTCAGCGGAGACGCGGCTGTTTATCATGACCGGCTTTTTGGGCGGCCTGACCACGTTTTCCACCTTTTCCTCAGAAGTGCTGACCCATTTGCTCAAGGGTAACTGGGTGGCCGCAACCGGGATGATCCTGTTGCATGTCTGTGGCTCGGTGATGTTGACCCTGCTGGGTTTCTGGCAGGCGCAGCAATGGTGGGGGCGGGCCTGAGTCGGAGGCAGGAAAATGCGCAGGCAGTCGATTCTTTCTGCAGTCATGCGATTGCTGAACGCCCGTAGTGGCATCGCGCGGCTGATGGCCATGGTAGCCTTGCTGCTGGCATTGTGGGCGGGCTGGCAATGGCAGGGGCGCGGCGGCCAGCAGCGTGCGGCTGCGGGAGAGATCGTCGGCACGGTGGTCGGGGTGTCGGATGGTGATACCTTGACGGTGCTGGATGCGGATCATCAGCGCTATAAGGTGCGGCTGGCCTTTATTGATGCGCCGGAGAAATCTCAGCCCTATGGCATGCGTGCCAAGCAGGCGCTGTCTGATCTGGTCTATCAGCAGCAAGTGCGGGTGAAGGTGGTGGAGCAGGATCGCTATGGCCGTAACGTCGGGCAGGTCTGGCTGGGCGAGCAGGATGTCAACTTCCGGCAGGTGCAGCAGGGGATGGCCTGGCACTACCAGCAGTATGCCCGCAAGGGCCAGTCGGGCGAGGAGTTTTCACGGTATGAGTCAGCACAGTCTGAGGCGCAGGGGCAGGGCTCCGGCTTGTGGGCAGACCGGTCGGCAGAGCCACCGTGGCAATATCGCCGCAACCAGCGCGACGGGGCGGGCTGATTCGGCAGAAAGCCGCACCACAGGCGGCATCTCGTGTCATAATATGAAACATGACGTCAGGGTCATGATGGGCGTAGTGCAAGCGCCGCATGGCCTGCTTTGAACCCATCCACAGAACGGAGGTCGCGCAATGAACGTAAACGGCGTGCAGCAACTTCTGTCCAACATGCGCTCGATGGCCGATCAGGCTGCCGGTGGTACTGCGACGGAGGCCCCAACGAGTGGGGGTGACTTTGCCGGGATGCTGCAATCGGCGGTCAACCGCGTCAACGATCTGCAAAAGCAGGCAGAGTCGGCTCAGCAGTCTTTCGCCGTCGGAGAGCCGGGCATGGATCTGCAGGATGTGATGATGGCCATGCAGAAGGCCAGCCTTTCTTTCCAGACCCTGGTACAGGTGCGTAACAAGCTCACCACCGCCTATCAGGAAATCTCCAACATGCAGGTTTGAGGGTAGCGTCTCCTGGCTATGGCACAAGCGGCAACGCAACCCTTCTCCGCACTGACAACACGCTTCAGCGAGCTGCCCAACTCCCGCAAGGTCGCCATCATGGTGGCGGTTGCTGCTTTGGTGGCGATGGTGGTGGCGGTCCTGCTGTGGGCGCAGAAGCCCGCGCAGAAAACCCTGTTTGCCAACCTGTCGGACAAGGACAGTGGTGCAGTGGTGGCGTCGCTGCAGCAGATGAATATTCCCTACACCGTCGAACCCGGCAATGTGATCATGGTGCCGGAAAACGTGGTGTACGATACCCGGATCAAGCTGGCCACCCAGGGCTTGCCCAAGTCCGGCGCTGCGGGCTTTGAGCTGATGGACAACCAGCGGCTGGGGATTTCCCAGTTTGCCGAGCAGGTATCCTACCAGCGTGCGGTAGAAGGCGAACTCTCGCGCTCCATTGAGTCCATTGATGCCATTGAGTCGGCCCGAGTGCATCTGGCCTTTCCCAAGAGCACCGTATTTGTCCGCGAGCAACAAAAACCCACCGCCTCCATCCTGCTGAACCTGCGCGGCGGCCGTACCCTGGATGAAGCGCAGATTGCCGGCATCATGCACCTGGTCGCCAACAGCGTGCCGGATCTGCCGATGAAGAATGTGTCCATCGTCGATCAACGCGGCAACCTGCTGTCGGACAACACGGCAGGCGCCCGTCCCGGCGGGCTGGATGCCAAGCAGCTGGATTACGTCCATCAGGTGGAAAGCAGCTTTGCACGACGGATCGAAGAGATCCTGTCGCCGGTCTGGGGCAAGGACAACATCAAGGCCCAGGTGACGGCACAGCTGGACTTTGCCCAGACCGAGCAGACCTCGGAGACCTTCAAGCCCAATGGCGCGGCATCCGAAGCGACGGTACGCAGTCAGCAGACGGTGGAAACCATTGGTGATGGCAGCACCGGGGCGGGCGGTGTGCCGGGCGCCTTGTCCAATCAGCCGCCGGGTGCGGCCACCGCACCGTTGACCGCGACCAATCCGCCCGGCAGTACCACCGCCAATGCGACGACCGGCAGTGGCACCACGCGCCATCGTGAAAACACCACCAATTACGAAGTGGACAAGACCGTCAGCCACACCTTGCTGCCGACGGGCAGTGTCAAGCGCTTGTCCGTGGCGGTGGTGGTGAACTACAAGAAGAAAACCGTATCCGGTAAGGACAGCTTTGTCCCGCTGACCCGACAGGAGTTGGGGCAGGTGGAGAATCTGGCGCGCGAAGCAATGGGCTTCAATCAGCAGCGTGGCGACAGCCTGAACGTGGTGAATGCGCAGTTTGCGGATAGCCAGCTGGCTGCCGCGGCACCGACTTCGCTGGTGGACAAGGTGATGGCGCAGGCTACGCTCAGCTGGATGGACTGGCTGAAGTACGCGGTCATTGGCGGCATTGCGGCCTACCTGTTCTTTGGCGTGCTGCGCCCCTTGATGCGTGACCTCACCGGCAGCAGCTACCGTATGGAGCCGCAACTGGCCGGTGCAGGCGCCGGTGCCGGGCAGGGGGGCGCGGCGGGCGTGCCAAGCCTTGGGCCGGATGGTGAGGTGATGGATACGGTGAGCCTGTCACCGGAAGAGCAGCAGCAGGCTAGACAGCGTGAAGATGCCGAAGAGGCTGCTCGTGTCGCCAGCTATGCTGACAATCTGAGCACAGCCAAGAATCTGGCCAAGGAAGACCCGCGCATGGTGGCGACCATCATCCGTGAGTGGATCGTGAAGGAGGATGACGCATGAGCGACGCTGGGGTTCGACGCGGTGCCATCCTGCTGATGTCGCTGGGGGAAACCGAGGCCGCCGAGGTGTTCAAATACCTGGGCCCTAAAGATGTGCAGAAGCTCGGTTTTGCCATGGCGGCGATGGAGGGGGTGACGCGCGAAGAAGTGGACGATGTCCTGCGTGATTTCCGCGCCGCCTCGATGAACCGGGCTAACCTCGGTGCTGCCGATGAGTATATCCGCTCGGTGCTGACCATGGCGCTGGGGACCGACAAGGCCGCCAACCTGCTCGACCGTATCTTGCAGGGCGGTGACAACACCGGCATTGAAAGCCTGAAGTGGATGGATTCCAGCTCGGTGGCGGAGCTGATCAAGAACGAGCACCCGCAGATCATTGCCACCATTCTGGTGCACCTGGAAGAAGACCAGGCCAGTGAGATTTTAGGCTGCTTCGTCGAGCGCCTGCGCAATGATGTGATTCTGCGGATTGCCACGCTTGATGGTATCCAGCCCTCGGCGCTGCGTGATCTGAACGAGGTGCTCACCCAGCTGCTGTCCGGCTCGGACAAGATCAAGAAGAGCGCACTGGGCGGCGTGAAGATGGCCGCCGAAATCCTCAACTTCATGGGCGCGGTGGTGGAAACGTCGGCCATTCAGGCCATCCGCGAATACGACCCCGAGCTGGCACAGAAGATTCAGGACAAGATGTTTGTGTTCGAGAACGTGATCGACATCGACGACCGTGGCATTCAGCTGCTGCTACGTGAAGTGCAGTCCGATTCGCTGGTGCTGGCGCTGAAAGGGACCAGCCAGGCACTGCGGGACAAAATCTTCAAGAACATGTCGCAACGTGCCGCCGAAATGCTGCGGGATGACTTTGAGGCCAAGGGCCCGGTCCGCTTGTCGGAAGTGGAAGCCGAGCAGAAGGAAATCCTGAAGATTGTGCGCAAGCTGGCTGACGAAGGTCAGATTGTCCTCGGCGGCAAGGGTGGGGACGAAGGCCTTGTCGAATAGGGTAATCCCGGCAGAGGCTCTGACCCAGTATCAGCGCTGGGAGCCCACCACCAATTTTGGTGTACCCCTTGCACCGCCTGAGTCCGTAGCCGACCCGGCAAGCGAGAACCATCAGCAGGCGGAAGCACTGCTGCCTGAGGTCGAACCCGAAGTATTGATGATGCCGACCGCCGAAGAGCTGGCTGCCCTGCAGCAGCAAGCCCATGACGAGGGCTATGCAGCGGGCTTGCAGGCGGGGCAGGATGAGCTGACCCACCGGCTGGCGGTACTCACCGAGTTGACGGGGCACCTGTCGCAACTGGTGAGCCAGACCGAGCAGCAACTGGCAGCTGATCTGGTGCACCTGGCAGTCCGCATGGCCGAGCAGGTGCTGAGTGATACCCTGCGTGAGCAGCCACAGCGGCTGCTGGCACTGGTACAGGAAGTGATTGCAGATGTACCTTACCTGGGCGAGCAGCCGCGCCTGTATCTGCATCCGGAAGACCTGGACTTGCTGCGGCACAGCTTGCAGGTCGAGCTTGCCCCTGATGGCTGGTTACTTCAACCGGACCCCGCGCTGACCCGTGGCGGTTGCCGCCTGGAAACGGCGGGCGGCAGTGTGGATGCTACACTGGAAACCCGGTGGCAGCGCGTGCTGGCCGCACTGGGGCAAGGCCATGCACAGCCTGACTGATTATCAGCGTTACCTGCAGGATGCCGCCATTGCGGTAGGCGATGTGCAGCCGTGGCAAAGCGCTGGGCGTCTGGTGCGTGCCGCCGGTCTGGTGCTGGAGGCTATCGGGCTGCGCTTGCCGGTGGGCAGCAGTTGCCGGATTGACGCGGGTGAATTCCAGATTGAAGCCGAAGTAGTCGGTTTTGCCGGTGACAAACTGTTCCTGATGCCGCTGTCGGATGCCTACGGGCTGGAGGCAGGGGCACGGGTGGTGCCGGTGGAAGCGCTGGGCCAGCACACCCCAACTTTTGGCGAAACCTATTACCGCCCGGCAGCGGGTGAAGACAAGGGCCGGCAAGTGCCGGTGGGTGAAGGGCTGCTGGGCCGGGTGCTGGATGGCATTGGCCGCCCGCTGGACGGCAAAGGCCCTTTGCGCTTTGAGCGGTTGGTGCCCTTGGGTAGCCGCCCTTACAACCCGATGGAACGGATGCCGGTAAAACAGACGCTGGACGTCGGGGTGCGCACCATCAATGCCATGCTCACGGTTGGGCGTGGGCAGCGTCTGGGTCTGTTTGCCGGTTCCGGCGTCGGCAAGAGTGTGCTGTTGGGCATGATGGCGCGCTATACCGAGGCGGATCGGGTGGTGGTGGGCCTGATCGGCGAGCGGGGGCGTGAGGTCAAGGATTTCATCGAGAATATCCTGGGTGAGACCGGACTGGCACGCTCGGTGGTGGTGGCTGCGCCTGCCGATGCACCACCACTGATCCGGCTGCACGGCGCCTCCTACGCCACCCGACTGGCAGAGTATTTCCGTGACCGGGGCGAGAATGTGCTGCTGATCATGGATTCACTTACCCGCTACGCCATGGCGCAGCGCGAGATTGCTCTGGCGATTGGGGAGCCCCCCGCCACCAAAGGTTATCCACCTTCCGTATTTGCCATGCTGCCACGGCTGGTGGAGCGCGCAGGCAATGGCCGAGCGGGGTCGGGTTCCATTACGGCTTTCTACACGGTGCTGTCGGAGGGGGATGACCAGCAAGACCCGATTGCGGACAGCGCTCGTGCCATTCTCGATGGCCACATCGTGTTGTCGCGGCAGCTGGCGGATCAGGGTCATTACCCGGCCATCGACATTGAGCAGTCCATCAGCCGGGTGATGACCGACCTGATCGACCCACAGGAGCTGCAGCAGGTTCGCCAGTTCAAGTACCTGTATTCACGCTACCAGCGCAATCGTGATCTGATCAATGTCGGGGCGTACAGCCGGGGGGCGGACCCGATTCTGGACCGGGCCATCGCGCTGATCCCGCAAATGGAAGCCTTCCTGCAGCAAGATATCCACGAACGGGAGGACTACCCTGGCGCGCGGCAGCGACTGGAGCTGCTCTACCCGCAGATGCTGTAATCAGCCGTCCTGATTGATCTTGCTGGTCAATGCACTGAGCACGGCATTGGCCTCGTGATTCTCGACCTGGCAAGTACCGGCATTCTCATGCCCACCGCCGCCATAGCGCAGCATCAGCTCGCCAATATTGGTTTGCGAGCTGCGGTTGAGGATGGACTTGCCGGTGGCCAGCACGGTGTTCTGCTTGTCCCGTCCCCACATCACGTGGATGGAAATATTGCACTGCGGGAAGAGGGCATAGATCAGGAAGCGGTTTGCCGCATAAATGGTGTCTTCATCACGCAGGTCCAGCACCACCAGATTCTGATACACCTTGCTGCAATTGAGAATCTGCGCCTTGGCTTTGGCTTCGTGCTCACGGTATAGCTCGATGCGCTCTACCACGTCCGGCAGTTTGAGGATGTCCTCAATGCCGTGGTCGCGGCAGTAGCGGATCAAATCCATCATCAGCGCATAGTTGGAAATGCGGAACTGACGGAAGCGGCCCAGCCCGGTGCGAGCGTCCATCAGATAGTTAAGCAGTACCCATCCTTCCGGATTGAGCACCTCTTCCTTGCTGAAACGCGCCGAGTCAGCTTTGTCGACGGCTTCCATCATCTCATCGCTGACGTGCGGGAAGCGCTGCTTGCCGCCGTAATAGTCATACACCACCCGCGCAGCGGAAGGAGCATCTGGGTGAATGATGTGGTTCTTGCGCTCACCTTCATTGCGGATGGTCTCCGAATGGTGGTGGTCAAACGCCAAGTGTGCTGCTGCCACGTAGGGCAGGTTGGTGGTGATGTCATGGCCGGTAATGGCCACCTTGCCATCCTGCATGTCCTTGGGGTGGACGAACAGGATGTCATCAATCAGCTCCAGTTCGTTCATCAGGACCGCGCAAACCAGCCCGTCAAAGTCGCTACGGGTAACCAGGCGAAACTTCTGTGCAGACATGGGTAACTCCATACAGGAAAAGCAAGGGCTTCTTACAGCGTAAACCCTGAACCCCGGCTCCGCCAGTGACTTTACGCACAGCGTCGCCAGATCATCCAGTACTCCTGGCCAGAGAAAACCGGCAGGCTGTAGCGGGCTTGCGCACATGCCAGTCGCTCAAAGCCGGGGCCGAGTAGCTGCTGTACTGTGGCCTCATCTGTACCAAAGGGCGGGCCATGGGGTTTGTCGGCCAGGAAAAAATAGCCTGCCAGATAGCCACCCGGCTTCAGCAAGGTTTGCATGCCACGTCCCCAGTCAGACCAGCGACTGCGCGGCAGTGCGCACAGGAAAGCCCGTTCGTAAATCCAGTCATAACCCTGCGGGTCATTCAATGCAAAGAAATCCGCCTGATGGACACAGTCTGCCAAGGGGCCGAGCACCGCTTGTGCTGCAGCGACGGCATCCGGGCTGAAATCAATGGCGGTAACCTGATGGCCGCCCTGAGCCAATGCCTGCACCTCGTGGCCATGCCCGCAGCCGGGAATCAGCACTCGCCCCCGCTCGTGCTGATGAGCGAACTCGGCAATTTCATGTGGAATGCCGCCCGCATTCCATGGGGTGACGCCATTTTGATAGCGGCTGTTCCAAAAGTCGGCCTGGCTGCTGTCCTGCGGCATAAGGGGGTCCGGTCGGGTGGCAAGATGCGGTATGATGCACCCCCCAGCTTTGAAATGTCACCCCCGTGCCGTTGACCCTGATTGATGCCTTTGCAGAGGATGGCCCGCTGGCCAAGGCGATACCCGGTTTCCGGGCGCGCGAGGCACAGCAGGAGATGGCTGCTGCCATTGAAGCGACCATCCGCGAAAACCGGGTTTTGGTGGCAGAGGCTGGCACCGGCACTGGCAAGACACTGGCCTACCTGGTACCTGCCTTGCTCTCCGGTGGCAAGGTGGTAATCTCCACCGGCACCAAGACCCTGCAGGACCAGCTGTTCCTGCGCGACCTGCCTACGGTGCGTGCTGCGCTGAAAAGTCCGGCCCGCATTGCACTGCTCAAAGGGCGCGCCAACTATGTCTGTCTCTATCACCTGAAGCGCGCGCAGGAACAGGGGCGCTTTGCGTCACGCGAAGATGCGGCCATGCTGCCGAAGATCATCCGTTTTGCTGAAGTCAGCCAGAGCGGTGACCGCAGTGAGCTGGGCAGCGTGCCAGAGTCTGCCCCGGTGTGGTCCGCGGTGACCTCGACCCGCGACAATTGCCTCGGCCAGGAGTGCGAAGACTACGAAGCCTGTTTCGTGATGAAAGCACGCCGTGAGGCGATGCAGTCGGACGTGGTGGTGGTGAACCACCACCTGTTCTTTGCCGATCTGGCCCTGCGCGATGGCGGTGTGGCCGAGTTGTTGCCGAACTGTAATACCGTGGTGTTTGATGAGGCGCATCAGCTGCCGGAAGTGGCCACCCAGTTTTTTGGCGATACCTTGTCATCCAGCCAGCTGATTGAACTGTCGCGTGACAGCCGTATCGAGGCGCTGTTGCACGCACGTGATTTTGCGGTACTGCCGGAAGCGGCTCAGGTGCTGGACAAAGCTGTGCGTGACCTGCGTTTGACTTTCCGCATGGAGGTGGCGCGCCTGTCGCAGCAAGAGGTATTGGCAAACGACGCGTTCGTGCAGCAGCTGGAGGAGGTGGGGCGTGCCTTGCAGGAACTGAAGGAACTGCTCGATAGCCAGGCCGCCCGCGCAGAAGAGCTGAAGCGCTGCGCCGAGCGTGCCGATATGCTGCTGCAGTTGTTTGATGCCTGGCAGAACCTGACGGAAGGTACCTTGATCCGCTGGCTGGAGCTCACCCAGCACGGCTTCCAGATGCACAGCACACCGTTGTCGATTGCCAGCCTGTTCAACCGTCAGCTCAAGCAAGGGGTGCGCAGCTGGGTTTTTACTTCGGCGACCTTGTCGGTCGGTGGTGACTTCAACCATTACTGCAATGAAATGGGGCTGTATGAAGCTACCAGCCAGAGCTGGGACAGCCCGTTTGCCTATGGCGAGCAAGCCTTGCTGTATGTGCCGGAAGGCATGCCGGAGCCGAACGCGCCGGGCTATACCCGCGCAGTGGTGGAGGCGGCCTTTCCCTTGGTGGCGGCCAGCCAGGGGCGTGCTTTTCTGCTGTTTACCAGCTTGCGCGCCATGCGTGAAGCCCACGAGTTATTGAGTATCCGGCTGGCGGGTGCCGATTTGAGCTATCCCTTGCTGTTGCAAGGGGAGGCATCGCGCACTGAGTTGCTGGAGCGCTTCCGGCAGGAGCCGCACGCCATTCTGGTGGCCAGCCAGAGTTTCTGGGAAGGGGTGGACGTAGCTGGTGATGCCCTCACGCTGGTAGTGATCGACCGCTTGCCGTTTGCCGCACCGGATGACCCGGTGCTGGCGGCACGGATTGAACATCTGCAGAAGCAGGGACTCAACCCCTTCATCCACCATCAGTTGCCGAATGCTGTGATCACCCTCAAACAAGGTGCCGGGCGCTTGATCCGTACCGAAACCGATCATGGGGTGTTGATGATCTGTGACCCCCGATTGATCGACAAACCCTACGGCAAGCGTATCTGGCGCAGCTTGCCGCCCATGCGGCGCAGTCGTCAGCGGGAAGCCGCGGTGTCCTTCCTGGTCGAGCGCTTGCCCCAGCTTTAATGCAGATTAGCTTGTGGTGTGACTGCACTGTGGTAAAGCGCCGATCTTGGCACGCGCTGTGACCCCGAGATAACGCCACTTTCTCTGCAGTTTTCGCATTACGCCCTCTTTGTTCACGAGACGGTAAGCCGGTTTTAAGACACCTGTCCTTTTGCATACTGCAGACCGGTTGTAACTGCGTGAATATTAATTCAAAATACACAAAGCAGTGAACTGAAGTTCAATAACAACTGCACCAAAAACTACAGACCCGACAGCATGAACTGACGGGTGCTTTCCGAAGAGAGACAGGAGAACACCATGACTTTCACCCCCCGCCTGCTGGCGGTGGCTTGCCTGACTGCGTCTTTCGCCCAGGCAGCGACTGGTATTTCCGACAACGTGGTCAAGATAGGCGTACTGACCGACATGAACGGCATCTACGCCCAGGTTGGGGGTAAAGGTACCGTTGCCGCGGCACAGATGGCGATTGCCGACTTTGGTGGCAAGGTGCTGGGCAAGCCCATCCAGCTGGTCTCTGCGGACCATCGTAACGAGCCGGAAGAAGCGGTACGCATCGCCAAAGGCTGGATGGAAGGCGGCGAAGTTGACATGGTCACCGACCTGATGAATTCCGAAGTAGCGCTGGAAGTACAACGCTACGCCGCCACCCAGCGCAAGATCACCATGACCACGGGGGCTACCACCAGCCAGCTGACCAACCGAGCTTGCACTCGATATGGCATTCACTACGCGATGGATGCCTATGCGCTGATCACCACGTCGATCCGAGAGGCCTCGGTGGACGGAGCTGATAGCTGGGCCATCCTGATGGTGGATTACGGCAAGGCCAGCCCGCTGACCGGCGACATGCTGGATGGCCTGGCGCTGATCAAGCAGTCCGGCGGCAAATTCCTTGGCAGTGTCAAGCACGAGCCTGGGCAGGCCGACATGACCGGGCCACTGCTGGAGGTGCAAGCCAAGGGTGCCAAAGAGCTGGTGTTGGCCAATGCAGGTGGTGACTTTGTCAATGCCATGCGCCAGGCCAAGGATTTTGGTCTGGCTGAGAAAGGGCAAGAGTTCATCGGCGTGGTGGTATATGAGTCCGATATTCGCGCACTCGGTCTGGATGCGGCACAAGGCATGCGCTATACCACCGCCTTCTATTGGGACATGAACCCGGAAACCCGGGCCTGGGCGCAGCGGTTCTACAAAAAATTTGGCAGCATGCCCAATCAGAACCAGGCTGGGGTGTACTCAGCCGTTACCCATTATCTGAACGCGGTACGTGATACGGGGACCGATGAGGCCGATACCGTGATGGCCAAAATGAAATCCACGCCAATCAATGACTTCTTTGCCAAGGCTGGGCGCATCCGCGAGGATGGCCGCATGATTCATGACATGTACTATGTACAGGTGAAGCGGCCTTCCGAGTCCAAGAGCGACTGGGACTTGCTGAAGGTGATGCGGACCATCAAGGGAGACAGGGCCTTCCGCCCGGTGGAGAAGAGCGGCTGCGCGCTGCTGAAACAGTCCAGCTAGCCGCAGGCCCTGTCCAAAGGGGGCAGTGTTGTCCCCGGTGACTGCCGGGTTCATTTTTCAATACTTGTACGCTTGACGTTTCCGTGGCTGGGCAAGCGGGTTATGATGCCCGCATTGTCCGGCATGGAGACTCCCATGAGTGATCATCGACTCAGACAGCTGGCAGCGCAGGGACTGCTGGATGCGTCTGGCTTTCAGCGAGCCTTGCGGATGGCCGGGTTACGACCCACGCCGCCGGTCTGGCGCAAGCAATCGGATCTGTTGTTGCTGGTCGGCGGAGTACTGATGCTGCTGTCCGGCATTGTCAGTTTCTTTGCCTGGAACTGGAATGCCCTGCCGGGCTGGGCCAAACTGGCCCTGGTGTTGACCGGGCTGGTACTGGCGGCCGGGGTCAGCTTGATCAGCCCATGGGAGCAAGCGCGTGGGCAGTGGTCACTGTTTGCCGCGGTGGTGATGATTGGGGTGGTGGCTGCGGTGGTGGGGCAGGTGTATCAGACCGGTGCCGACCCCTGGCAACTGTTTGCCCTATGGGCTGTATTGGGTTTGCCCTGGACACTGCTGGCACGCTTTCAGCCCTTGTGGCTACTGTGGCTGTGCATCCTCTCATTGTCTCTGTGGCTATGGCAAAGCCTGTACAGCAACAGTGCCTTTTCCATGCATGCCATCAATATGCCCATGCTGTTGCTGCACACGCTAGCGCTACTGAGCTGGGAGCGCTGGCGTGGCCATCTGCCGCACTGGCAGCATCGGGTGGTGCCGCGCCTGCTTGGCGCGGGTATTGCTTGGCAATGTACCCTTGCGCTCTGGTCGGTGGTCGGGGACTGGCGCAATTACTTCTGGATGGAGCACGGTGGCTGGCATGATGGTGTCGGCGTGCTGCAGGGAACCATCACCTTGCTGCCCAGCCTGCTGTGGCTGGGAGGCGGCTTCGCGCTCTATTACCGCCGCAAAGAGCTGTTCATGGTGACTCTACCGGTGTTTGCGGCGGGAGGGGCCATCCTGATCGGTGTGGGTTCGCGCATGCGCATGAGCGATACCGGTACCTGGCTGATCCTTGCACTGCTCAGTATTGCCATGAGTATCGGTGTGGTGAAGCTGCTGCGGCAGTGGCATGGGCAATGGTCTGAACAGGAGGGGGCAGCATGAGCACGCTCAGTGTGTCTGAAGTCCTGCAGGTGCTGCAAAGGGAAGGGCGGCTGCCGGCAGAATTGCCACCCGAAACCCAGCGTGAGCTGCCTTGGTATCTGGATGCCCTACTGCTGGTTGCGGCCTGGGTTTCGGCCATTCTGGTGATCATCTTCACCAGTCTCCTGCTGTTTGCCAATGGTGGCGAGGGTTCACCGGGCAGCTTTATCGCCTTTGGCGTGATGTACACGGTAGCCGGCTGGGCGCTGATGCGAGTCAAGCAGCGAGCCGTGTTTCTTGAGCACATTGCTGTACCACTGTTTGTAGCGGGCGGAAGCTGCTTGTGGTTTGGCCTGTTTTCCAGACTGAATATCGGTTGGGAGGATAAGGAAAAGGTTGCCGCCCTGTATGGACTGGTGATTGCGGCTGCGTATTACGTGATCGGGGCCAATGCGTTTGCCCGCTTTCTGGCGGCGGTGGCCATGCTGGCGGCCATTGAGGTGCTGGTGTGGACCTCGCTACGCTACGGTTGGGATCCGGAGGATGGCAGTCGGCAAGTGTGGGATGTGCTCTCCATCCCGCAAACCCTGCGAAACCTGCTGGAGTGTCTCGCTCTCTGGCTATGCTTCCGCTTCAACGACGCTGCACTGGTACGGGGCTGGCGGCACTGGCTGCGTCCGTTCTTCTGGGCCCTGCTCGGTGCCGTCATCCTGCAGGCCATGGTGCAGTCTACTGCTCATCAGTGGTCAGGGCAGGGGGATGAGCTGCGCACCTGGTGGAATGCGCAGAGTCTGGTGTTTGCTCTGCCATTGCTGCTGTGGCTGGGGCGGCGCCTCTTGAAACAGGAAGAGGTGCCCCTGGCTGCACTGGCACCCTTGCTGCTCTTCCTGCCAACCGCCGTATTGTCGCCCATGCTGGGTGTGGGGCTGCTGGTATTGCTGATGGGGATGGAGCATGGTGACCGTCGTCTGCTGGGCATCGGTGTGCTGTGTGTGGTCGCTGGCTTTGGCTATTTCTACTTCAACCTGGGCTGGACCTTGCTGCACAAGTCCATCCTGCTGATGGTCAGCGGCAGCCTGATGCTGGTTTGGTACGGCTGGCGTCGCCGTGTACAGCACAAACAAGGAGACAGCCATGAAATGGTCTGAACGATTGCCACGGCAGCGCAGCTTGTTTCTGGCGGGGTTGCTGCTGCCACTGCTGGCCTTTGCCGGGCTGATCGGGCGCAATGAGGGCTTGTTGCACCAAGGACGGGTGGTGGTGCTGGCGCTGGCGCCGGTGGATCCACGCTCCCTGATGCAGGGCGACTACATGGCGCTGGATTACGAGGTGGCGCAGCAGCTGGGGGATCAGCTACGGCAGAAAGAGGATGCTGTGCGTGAAGCAGCACGGCAAAAGAACCCGGATGCCGTGCTGCCCGAAATAGAGCACCCCGAGCAGAGTCGTATGGTGCTCAAAGCCGACCCTGGCGGGGTAGCGCGCCTGCAGCGGCTGGAAGATGGCAAGCCCTTGCGGGCCGGTGAGTTCTATTTGAGTTTCAAATGGCGTACCCGCTGGTCGTGGGACCGGCCCGCCTTGCCAAGCGAAGCCTGGTTCTTTCAGGAGGGTGAAGGCGAGCGCTTCGCCAAGGCTCGTTTTGCGGTACTGCGGGTGGGTGAGGATGGCCGCAGTTTGCTGACAGGCTTGCAGGATGAGCAGCACAAGCCCATTCTGCCGTGAAGGTTCAGGCAGGGGGCTTGGGGGCTGCAATATTCCCCACTGCACGCAGCCCTTGATTGAACTGGTTGAGTAGCCATTGGCCGCGCGGTGTTTTACGGAACACCACATAGAGGGCTTTTTGTTCCAGCAAACGGGGCTGCAGGCGCAGCTGGTGGGCATGGGCGCGTAGTGTACTTTGGGTGAGGAGCAGATACTCGAACACTTGGGCATCCATGACCGCGACATCCACCCGTCCAGCGGCGAGCTTGTGCAGCAGGGTCAGGTCATCTGCGCTGCGGTCACTATTGAGCGTACCTTGTGCAATCAGGCGGTCCAGCTCCGGCGTATTGACATAGCCTTGTACCACCCCAATCGTTTTACGCTGGGCCGCCAGGTCTTCCAGCCGTGTCCAGACCACCGGATTGGCCACCCGTTCTGCCAACCCCAGCGGGCTGTAGGCCACGGGCAAAGAGTAGAGCCATTCCTTGCGCAGCATTGCATCGTCGTACTCCACCAGATAGCCATCATATGGTGCCGCACGCGCCAGGGCGATGGTGCGCGCCCAAGGGTAGAAATCGACTTGCAACTGGATGCCATTGCGGGCAAATGCTGCGCGCACCGTCGCCACGGCGCGGCCTTGCTGTGGCAGATGTGCACCCATATAGGGGGCCCACTCGCTGGCGGCAAAACGGGCCGTCAGGTGCGGTTCGCACCAGGCTGTCAGGGGGATGTACCAGAGACACAGCAGGATGGTCAGCTGTCGCATCGCAACTCGTCAGCAGGGATCGGGTGCCTGAATTATAATCCCGACTTTGCCCGTTTTCTGATGTCAGGTTGCCATGCCCCTTCTTAGCCTTGAAAATGCCTCCCTTGCCTTTGGTCACTGGCCATTGCTGGATGGTGCCAACCTCTTGCTTGATCGCGGGCAGCGCTTGGGCCTGATTGGCCGCAATGGCGCCGGCAAGTCCTCATTGATCAAGGTACTGGCGGGTGAGCAGGTGCTGGACGACGGGGTGTTCTGGCGTGCGCCGGATGCCAGGGTGGGCTGGGTGCCACAAGAGCCGGTCTTTGCTGAGGGCGAGACCGTGTTTGCGGCGGTATCGTCCGGGCTGGGGGAGCTGCAGCAATTGCTGCAGCGTTACCATGTGCTGACCAGTCATCTCGCCCAGCACAGCGATGAGGCTGAGCTGGCGGAGCTGCTGCACGTGCAGGGTGAGCTCGAAGCCCGTGACGGCTGGCGTTTCAATACCCTGGTGGATACCGTGTTGTCGCACCTGGCCTTGCCGGCGGATACGCTGGTGGCGGACCTCTCCGGTGGCTGGAAGAAGCGGGTGGCGCTGGCGCGTGCGCTGGTGTCCGAGCCCGATGTGCTGCTGCTGGATGAGCCGACCAACCATCTGGACGTCAGCGCCATCCAGTGGCTGGAGAGTTTGCTGCTGGGCTTTGGCGGCGCCATTCTGTTCATTACGCACGATCGCCAGTTCCTCGACAATGTCGCAACCCACATCATCGAGCTGGACCGGGGCTTCCTCACCAGCTACAGCGGCAACTTTAGCCAGTATCAGGTGAAGAAGGCCGAGCAGTTGCAGATCGAGGCGGTGCATAACGCCAAGTTCGATAAATTCTGGAAAGAGGAAGAAGTCTGGATCCGCAAGGGGATCGAGGCGCGGCGTACCCGTAATGAAGGCCGCGTGCGACGGCTGGAAGAGTTGCGCCGCATCCGCGCTGACCGCCGTACCCAACAGGGGCAGGTCAATCTGCAGCTGGACGTGGGTGAACGCTCAGGCAAGCTGGTGGCTGAGTTGGAAGACGTACATTTCGGCTATCCAGAGCAAGCCCCGCTGATCCGCCAGTTTTCCACCCGCATTCAGCGGGGCGACCGTATTGGTTTGATCGGGCCGAACGGGGTGGGCAAGACCACGCTGCTGAAGCTGATCCTGGGCGAGTTGGCCCCGGTCAGCGGCAAGGTCAAGCAAGGCACCAACCTCAGCATTGCCTATTTTGACCAGTTCCGCGCGCAGCTGGATGAGGATGCCACGCTGACCGATACCATCAGCCCCGGCAGTGAGTTTGTCGAGATTGGTGGTGTGCGCAAGCATGTGATCAGTTATCTGGAAGAGTTTCTGTTCCCGCCCGCCCGCAGCCGCTCTCCCGTGCGCTCACTCTCTGGCGGGGAGCGTAACCGCCTGCTGCTGGCACGATTGTTTGCCCGCCCGGCCAATGTGCTGGTGCTGGACGAGCCGACCAACGACCTTGATATTGATACGCTGGAGCTGCTGGAGGCCTTGCTGCTCAACTATCCGGGTACCGTTTTTCTGGTCAGCCACGACCGGGTCTTCCTCGACAATGTGGTCACCAGCGTGATTGCCTTTGAAGGCAATGGCGTGCTGGAAGAGTATGTGGGCGGTTACTCCGACTGGCTGAGCTGGCAGCGCAGCCGGGCGGCGGCGTCTTTCGCTGTCCGCAAGGCTGAACCCGCCCGAGATGCTGCGCCTGTTGAGCGCAAGAAGAGCAGCAGCGCGAAGCTAAGCTTCAACGAGAAGCGGGAACTGGAGCAGTTGCCGGAGCAGATTGCCGCCCTGGAACAAGAACAGGCCGCTTTGCAGTCAGCGCTGCTGGATGGCACGCTTTATCGTGATGATCCCAAGGGCGCGGTTGCCAGGCAGGCACGGGTGGAGGAGATTGAAACCCTGCTGCTGGAAAAACTGGGACGCTGGGAAGAACTGGAAGCCAAACAGGCAGGTTCGCAGGCGTGATAAAATCGCCCGGTTCCGTCATACCTCTTCACTGTTCAGGAGCGTTGCACCATGTATAGCAAGTCCGTCACGCTGGCCCAGCATGATCCCGCTGTGTGGGCCATCATCCAGCAGGAAGTTCAGCGCCAGGAAGACCATATCGAGCTGATCGCCTCCGAAAACTTCACCAGCCCGTCGGTGATGGAAGCACAAGGTTCGCAACTGACCAATAAATACGCCGAAGGCTATCCGGGCAAGCGTTTCTACGGTGGCTGCGAATACGTCGATCAGGTGGAGCAACTGGCGATTGACCGCGTCAAGCAGCTGTTTGGTGCCGAATACGCCAACGTGCAGCCGCATTCCGGCTCACAGGCCAACCAGGCCGTGTACTTCTCCATCCTGAAGCCGGGCGATACGGTGATGGGCATGAATCTGGCCCATGGCGGTCACTTGACCCACGGCTCCCCGGCCAACCTGTCCGGCAAGATGTTCAACATCGTAGCCTACGGCCTGAACGCCAATGAAGAGATTGACTACGACGACATGGAGCGGGTGGCACTGGAAACCCGGCCCAAGCTGATCATCGGTGGTGCCTCGGCTTACGCGCTGCGCTTTGACTTTGCGCGCATGGCCGAAATCGCCAAGAAGGTGGGCGCATACTTCATGGTCGACATGGCGCACTATGCCGGTCTGGTGGCTGCGGGTCTGTACCCGAACCCGGTACCGCATGCCGACTTTGTGACTTCGACCACCCACAAGACCCTGCGTGGTCCGCGTGGCGGCCTGATTCTGGCCAAGGCCGAGCACGAGAAGATGCTGAACTCCAACGTGTTCCCGTCGCTGCAGGGTGGCCCGCTGATGCACGTGATCGCAGGCAAGGCTGTTGCCTTTGGTGAAGCACTGAAGCCGGAATTCAAGGCCTATCAGGAGCAGGTGCTGAAGAACGCCGCTGCCATGGCGGAAACGCTGGCTTCGCGCGGGGTACGCATCGTGTCTGGCCGCACCGAATCGCATATGTTCCTGGTGGACCTGCGCCAGAAGAGCCTGACCGGCAAGGCAGCAGATGCCGCACTGGGCCTGGCGCATATCACGGTCAACAAGAACGCCATTCCGAACGATCCGGAAAGCCCGTTCGTCACCTCTGGCATTCGCATTGGTTCGCCCGCCATTACTTCGCGTGGTTTCAAGGAAGACGAAGCCCGTCAGGTGGCACATCTGGTGGCGGATGTGCTGGACAACCCGAATGATGAAGCCAATCTGGCCACCGTGCGGGAAAAGGTGAAGGCGCTGACCGCTCGCTTCCCGGTGTACGGCAAGTAAGCGTTACTGCAGGCCATAAAAAAGGAGGGGAAACCCTCCTTTTTTATTTTGCGCAGTGACTAACGCTCATTGCTTTTGCAGCGCGGCCAGTTTTTGCTTGATCTGCGGCATCAGCGCCTGGGCTGCCTTTTCACCTTCCAGAATGGCCAGGTGTTTGCTGTCAAAATCGTCTGCTGCGAATTGGCCGACTTTGGGCGTGATCACCACACTGGCTTGTTTCAGTTCTTCTTCCTTGATGGTCTTGCCCATGATGGTTGCCGATTGCAACAGCACGTCCTTGCTGCTGGTGATCGGGCCACTGTTCGGACTACCGGAAATGTCTACCGCAATGATGAAGTCTGCCCCCATCTGGCGGGCATACTTGACGGGTACCGGGCTGACCACGCCGCCATCCACATAATCCACCCCAGCGATATTCACCGGCTGGAATACACCCGGCACACTGCTGGAAGCGCGCACGGCCATACCGACATTGCCGCGCTGGAACAACACGCCCTGACCGGTTTTCAGGTTGGTGGCGACCGCGCCAAACTCACGTTTGAGCTTCTCGATCGGCTGGTTCTTGACGTTCTTGTTGATGAAATCCTGCAGCGCCTGGCCCTTGATGAAGCCCCGGTCCGGCAAGGTCCAGTCACCCACCTCATCCTGATCCAGACTCAGTGCCAGCTTTTGCAGGTCAAAGCCGGAGTAGCCTGCGGCATACAGCGAGCCCACCACGCTGCCCGCACTGGTACCCACCACGATCTTCGGTTCGATGCCGTTGGCTTCCAGCACCTTGATCACCCCCACGTGGGCAAAACCGCGCGCAGCGCCGCCACCCAGCACCAGTGCAATCTTGACTGGTTTCGTTTGCGGCTTGGGTGTGGGCTTGCCTGCATTGACGGCTGGCGTATTGGCGGGTGGGGTGGTGGCCGGGCAGGCCAGCAGCAGGCTGCTGAGTACGGTCAGCAGCAGCATCCGGAAAACGGTGTTCATGTTTATCAATCAGTCTAGGGGCAGAAAAAAGCGGTCAGTATGCGGTGAAAGCGGTTGCAAGCCAAGTTCCTGCAATCGCGAGGCGGGCCAGTCGGTCTGGGGGGCGAGCCAGGCGGGACCGACCAGCCCCGCATAGCGTCGTGTCAGTCCCGCCCGGAGCAGCAGGCGGCGAAACAGGTCAGGATGCACATCTGTGGCACAGAGCCGGGTGATTTCGCCTGAGGCATTCAGTTGCAGGCCACCCAACCAGCCGTCGAAATGCAAGCCATATTGCAGCAGGATGGTTTGCGCTTGCGGGTCGTGGGGTAGACCCTGATTGGCGAAGTAGGCGGCGGCCATCTGCGTATCAACATTTACCACCTGTGCGCGTTCTCGCTGCGCCACAATATGAACTCGCACGCTTTCGGTCAAATGTGGGAAGAGGGCGATCAGGTCTTCATTGCGCATGCGAATACAACCATGTGACGCAGGCTGCCCCATGGGCTCCGAATCCGGTGTGCCGTGCAGGTAGATGTAGCGCTGCAAGGTACCCACCGACCCACCGAGGTTAAAGCCAGGCTCCAGCCCGTCCAGCCACACAATGCGACTCAGAATCCAGTCCCGGCTGGGGTGTTGGGCCGCCAGCGCCGGGCTGTAGATTTCTCCGGTGGGCTGACGGGCCACAAAGACTGCACCCGGAGGCTCATCTTTGCCGATCAGGGCATGAATGCGATGCCAGCCACGAGGGGTTTGCTGACTGCCCGTTAACTCTCCTGCACCTCGCGCTCCGGTCGAAACCGGGTATGTCCCCAGCAGGGTCCCGGTCTCATCCAGCAATTGCAGACGCTGCTGAGAGAGGTCAATCAGCAGGGTGGTCAGCTTATTTTGCAAGGCTTTGCTTCAGCTTGGGCCACGGGTAGGGCAGGGGCGTAAACTTGCGAGCTTGTAATCCGGCCAGGCGGCTACGTAGGTGAGCAATACGCTCCTGTGTATCCGGGTGTGAAGACAGCAATGCTGGCGGTGCGCTACCGCTTGCCTGATCGAGCTTCTCGAACATGCTGACCATGCCTTGCGGGTTGATGTCTGCTTTCAACAGGGTATCAAACCCCTTGTTATCGGCATCCCGTTCATGGTCCCGCGAGAATTTCAGGTCAGCCAGTTCGGTAGCCATTTGCGCAGGCAGGCTGCCGCTATAGTCGCCCAGGGCAAAGTGTGCAATGGCGGCGAGTCCGAGGTTCTGCACCATGCCCTTCAGACTGTGGCGTTGTTCAACGTGCTGCACTTCATGTGCCAGCACCCCGGCCAGCTCCTCCGGGCTGCTGCTGGCTTTCACCAGGCCGCTGTTGACCACCACAATGCCACCCGGAATGGCAAAGGCATTGATCGCGGGATCATCGGTCAGATACCACTGGTAGCGGTAAGCTGATCCCTTGGTCAGACGCTGACCCATTTCC
Source organism: Leeia aquatica (assembly GCF_012641365.1). Lineage (NCBI taxonomy): Bacteria > Pseudomonadati > Pseudomonadota > Betaproteobacteria > Neisseriales > Leeiaceae > Leeia > Leeia aquatica. The sequence goes on along the minus strand of NZ_JABAIM010000002.1, from coordinate 198,656 downwards.
TCCAAGGGGGCCTGCAGCGGGCTTTGTTCAATCAGCCGCAGATGGGACTTCTGCGCTTCGAACACCGCCTGGCCCAGGGCGGCTTCCTGTTCTACCGTGATGCGATCGGTGGCCCAGCTGGCAATCCGGTCCGCTTGCCACCAGAGCAGGCCCAACAGGATCAGCGGCGTCAGAATCACCAGAACCAGTACGCTCCAGCCAATACGGGCCACCCAGTTGGCTTTGTGCTGGGCCTTGCTCAGGGATGCCAGCTGTTTTTCCAGCCCGACGGGCGGTTTGCTCCGCAGACGTTGCTGGGCATTGGGGTCGGACAGGGCAATCATCCACTGCCCCCCATCATGACGCCAGCTGAACTGCCACTGCTGCGCATTGAAGCCGCCCCGGCTGAGCTGGACCTCACTCAGCGGGGCCGTCAGGCGCTGCCCATCCGGCAGGCACACCACCAGCGAACCGGGAACCAGCTCGACCAGGACATCCTGGCCCGTGGCCTGGCCGGGGCTGAAACATTGACCGACAAAACTGTGTGCCGTCAGGCTGGCGGTGCTGCGCATGGCAAAAGGTATCCTGTCAGGGGAGGTCAGTCGTTGTCACCGTCCAGCAGGCCGCCCAAGCCGCCGAGCAGCGAGCCTTCTTCACGGCCGCCACCGCCCTTGGCGTAGCTGGAGGCTGCAACAATACGGTTGGCCATGCGTGACAGCGGCAGGGATTGCAGCCAGATTTTGCCGGGGCCGCGCAAGGTCGCAAAGAACAGGCCTTCGCCGGAGAATAGGGCGCTCTTGATCTTGCCAACATACTGGATGTCGTAGTCGACCGAGCTTTGCATGGCCACCAGGCAGCCGGTATCCAGACGCAGCACTTCACCCGGTGCCAGTACTTTTTCGCAAACGGTGCCGCCTGCGTGGACAAAGGCCAGGCCATCCCCTTCCAGCTTCTGCATGATGAAGCCCTCACCGCCAAAGAAGCCTGCGCCCAGCTTTTGCTGGAAGGCAATGCCCATGGATACGCCTTTGGCGGCACACAGGAAGGAATCTTTTTGGCAAATCAGCGTACCGCCGACATCGGGCAGATGAACGGGAACAATGTGGCCCGGATAGGGGGCGGCAAATGCAACTTTGCGCTTGCCCGTGCCATTATTGACGAAGATGGTGGTGAACAGCGACTCGCCGGTCAGCAAGCGCTTGCCTGCGCCGAACAGTTTGTTCATGAAGCCCTTTTGCTGGGCGGAGCCATCGCCGAAGATGGTGTCCATTTCGACGCCATCTTCCATATACATCATGGCACCGGCTTCGCCCACCGCGGCTTCCTGCGGGTCCAGTTCTACCTCGACATACTGCATGTCGTTGCCGAGGATACGGTAATCAATGACGTCCATGGCCATGGTCGGTTTACTCCCTGTTGGTGTTAACTGCAATGATAATTCAATATGGCCGCCCTCTCTATGGGGTCGGCAGCGGATTGACGTTGAATTGTTGCAAGAGTTCACGGGATGCGACCAAAGGTAGCAAAACGTGCTGCCCTGCCAGGGTAAGCTGTGGCGGTTCTGTATCCAGAATGTCCAGCTGGGCGAGGCTGCGGTCGTCCAGGATGGCCAGACGCCCCTGCTCCAAGAGCCAGACTTGGCCGGCTTCATCCCGCCAGCCTTGCAGCGGATGTTGTCCCCAGCGCAGTCCAGTATGGTCATGGAGTTCGCCGGCCGTCGTCAGGTGCAGCACATAGGGGGCAGCATCCAGCTCGATATAGACGCGCTGGGGGCCATTCTGGAAGTAGTGGCATCCATCGGCTGCCGCTGCATAGTTGCGGCCAATGAAGTCACGCAAGCCCGGGTGGCGGACACGGGTGTTGTCCAGCCACCAGTCACCACGTGCATCCAGGCGCAGCCAGCCATAGACGGCGGGGACGCCAGGCCACCGCTGCAAAGCGCGCTTTACTTGATCGTCCATATACTCCCTGCTTCAATTTTCATGTTTTTCAGCTAGCATGACACTATCTGGGCGCGCATCATCGTTTCAACCCATTGCGACGGGAGTGGAGCCAAGTTGTTGAAGCGGGCGTTGTCAATCAAGCAGTCCATCATCGGTGCGATCATCATTGGTTTGCTGATCCCGTCCTTGCTCAATGGCTATTTTTCCCTGCAACGCTCCGAACAGCAACTGCGCAGCAATCTGGAGCTGCAGCACGGTCAGGTACTCAGTAATCTGGTGCTGGCGATCCAGCTGCCATTGTGGAATCTGAGCCCGGATTCCGGCCAGCAGATTGTATCCTCGGTGATGGAAGACCCTCGCATCGTCCGCATCAGCGTAACTGATGCCCATCTGGGGACTTTTCTTGAAATGCACAAACCAGAGCGGCAACTGGGGCAGTTACGTACCCAGAGCAAGCCGGTGTACTTCGAGAACCAAGTGATCGGCTTCGTCACGGTCGTGATGGACGATGGTTATTTGCGTAACCAGATCGGCAACAACCGTAACGCCATGCTGTGGACCTTGCTGGGACAACTGGCGTTTTCCCTGATGCTGATCGTACTGCTGCTGCAGTTACGGCTGGTACGCCCTCTGATGGGGCTGATGCGGGATTCCACCCGGCTGGCCGCTGGCATGCTGGAGCATCCCTTTACCTGGACCCGTAATGATGAGTTGGGCAAGCTGGGTAATAGCCTGGAATATACCCGGCAGGCGCTCAACAAGCTGATTCACGAACTGGAAGAGAAAAACCGCCGCCTGGAAGAGGACTTGCAGGTGCGCAAGCGGGTCGAGGAGGCATTGCGGGCGTCTGAGCAGCGTTTCCGGACCCTCGCCAATGCCGCTCCGGTGGGTATTTTTCGCACTTCGGCGGATGGGCGCTGCATTTTCATGAGTGCATACTGGAACCGGCGCACGGGGCTGGGGGTGGAAACCGTGATCGGCACCGACTGGACCATGCTGGTGCTGGCCGACGACCGGGGGCTGGTGCAGTCGCGCTGGCAGCGGGATTGCGAGCAGGACGGTGCTTACGTGGGTGAGTTCCGGGTGCCGAGCAGCTTTGGTGCGCCGTTCTGGGTGGATTGCAAGCTGGCGCCGCTGGTGGACGACTATGGGGCCCTGTCCGGTTATGTGGGTACCTTGATGGATGTGACCGAGCGCAAGCGCGCAGAGGTGCTCCTACGCGAAGCCAAAGAGGCTGCGGAATCGGCCAGCCGGGCCAAGACCGAGTTTCTGTCCAATATGTCGCACGAGCTGCGTACCCCGATGCATGCCATCATTTCTTTCTCGGAGATGGGCGAGCGCAAGCTGGGAACGGTCAGCAATGAAAAGCTGGGGCAATACTTCTCCCGCATCCATCAGAGCGGTAACCGCTTGCTGGCCTTGCTGAACGATCTGCTGGATCTGTCCAAGCTGGAAGCGGACAAGATGGTGTACACCATGCAACCCACCCGGCTGGGCCTGGTGCTGGAGGAAGTGGTACAAGAGTTCATGTCGCTGGCACAGGAGCGAGGCGTCGAGCTGGTGATCCAGGAGCAGGACCCGGTGCGGGCCTCCATGGATGCCATGCGCATTGGTCAGGTGGTGCGGAACCTGCTGGCCAATGCCCTCAAATTCACCGTGCAAGGCAGTCAGGTGCTGTTGACGGTCAAGGAGGCCAGCCATACCGATGGCGAAGAGGTGCTGGATGGCTTGCTGTTCACGGTGCGTGACCATGGGCCGGGCATACCCGAGGCCGAATTGCTTACCATCTTCGACAAGTTCATCCAGAGCAGCAAGACCAAGGATGGTTCCGGCGGTACCGGGCTGGGGCTGGCCATCTGCCGGGAAATCATTCAGGACCATGCGGGACATGTCTGGGCAGAGAACCACCCGGAAGGCGGAGCGATTTTCAAGGTCTGGCTGCCGCTGGAGCAAGACACCTTAAGCCAGACCATGAACGCGCCATCCGTATTGTAATGCGCCGGCATGGTGCGAGCGTCGATGGTGCATGGGCCAGACTGGTGCGTCTGCCGATATTTTCATGACTTGCGGCCCGGTTGATCCCGGGCACAAGAATTGCAACCGACAACGGGCATACTACGATCAGGATCCAGATGCTGCCCATGAACGCGAGAGCCATGACACACCCTGTAGAACATACCCGCCCGAACCCTTTTGCGGCACTGATGGGTTTCCCCATGGTGGTGGAGAGCCACTTTCAGCCCATCTTTGGTCTGGCGCACCGCCATACCGTCGGCTTTGAGGCCCTGCTGCGGGTCGAACAGCAGTCGGCACACTGGGGAAGTACCCGCCAGTTTCTGGAGCATGCCCAGCTGGAGAATGACAGTAGTGCGGTGGACTGCGCCTGCCTGGACCTGCATCTGGCCCATTTTGGTCAAGGTGGTGGCAGTGGCAGCTGGCTGTTTCTGAATGTACTGCCAGAAAGTTTTGTGGACCGGGCGCTGGTCCATCATCTGTTGCCGGACATGCTCAGCCGTTATGGGCTGATGGCCGACAATCTGGTGCTGGAAGTCGAGCGGCTGGAGCTCGATATGTTGGATGCCGCGCATGAAGCTGCCATGGCGTGGCGTGATCTGGGCTGCTTGCTGGCGGTCAGCCAGTTTGGCCGGACCAATGCCAATCTGGACAGTATCTGGCGTCTGCGACCGGACATCGTCAAGCTGGATCAATCCTTGGTGGCGCGTGCCGCTCAGGATGGCCGTGCACTCAACATGCTGCGCGGTCTGGTTTCCCTGCTGCACGATGCCGGGTCGCTGGTGGTGATTGAGGGGATCGAGAGCCATGCCCAGGCCATGGTGGCAATGCAGGCCGACTGTGATTTCGTGCAGGGTTTTTATTTCGGCATGCCACAGGCTGACATCCGGGTGATTGGCGAGCGCAGCGAAGTATTCGATCGCTTGTGGAATGATTACCGCCAGCTGGATCATGATACCAGCGTGGCGCAGCGCGAGAAGCTCGCACCTTATATCGAAGCCTTCCGGCATATCCCGACACGGATGATGATGGATGGACAAACCCTGGCGGTGGCCGCAGGCAGCTTCTTGGATCTGCCCGCAGCGGCGCTGTGCTTTGTGCTGGACAGTGAGGGCCGCCAGATCGGTGAGGGGCTGCCGGGGCACAGCCGACGGGTTGGCACCACGCGGTTGCACCGCTTGCAGGAAACCGCCGGAGCCAGCTGGATTCGCCGTCCATACTTCAGGGATGCCATGCATGCGCTCGGCGAGTTGCAAGTATCCCGCCCGTATCTCTCGGCCAGCACCGGCCGGGCCTGCGTGACCCTGTCGATCGCGTTTGAATCCGGCGGACAGTGTGTGGTGCTGTGTGGCGACCTTGACTGGGAGGATGCAGTCGGCTGACGGGCCGGTTATAATCGCTGCTGTGTGTCCTAACGTATCGACGAAAGAGCGTAGCGCAGGCTGCGCTCTTTCTGCTTGTGTTGCCTGAACTGCTGACGCCGGAGTTGAACACTGCCATGCCTGCCACCTTGCCCCTTTCGGTTGCCCCGTTGCGCCGCCTGACTATTGTCGGGGTGGGGCTGATTGGGGGCTCGTTTGCGCTGAGCCTCAAGGCCGCCGGGCTGGTGCGGGAAGTGGTGGGGGTAGGTCGCTCTCAGGCCAATCTGGATACTGCGCTGGAACTGGGCATACTGGATCAGGCCACGACTTCGCTGGCACAGGGGGTAGAAGGTAGCGAGCTGGTGCTGCTGTCTACTCCCGTGGGGCAGATGGGCGACTTGTTCCGCCAGCTGCGCGATTTGCTGCCGCCCGGCGCGGTACTGACCGATGGGGGCAGCACCAAATCCGATGTGGCAGCGCTGGCCCGCGCGCACCTGGGTGAACGGCTGGCCGATTTCGTGCCGGGGCACCCGATAGCTGGCGCCGAGTTCAGTGGTGCCAGTGCGGCCCGTGCGGATTTGTACCGGCATAAACAGGTGGTGTTGACGCCTTTGCCGGAGTCCAGCCCAGTAGCCGTGGCACGGGTACGCCAGCTGTGGCAGGCGTGCGGTGCCCTGGTGCCGGAGATGAGCCCGGCACAGCATGACCGGATTTTTGCGGCAGTGAGTCACTTGCCGCATTTGTTGTCGTTTGCCTTGGTGGAAGAGCTGGCCCGTCGCCCGGATGGCGAGGTGTTTTTTCAGTATGCTGCCAGTGGTTTTCGAGATTTTACCCGCATCGCCAGTAGTCACCCTGAGATGTGGCGCGACATCAGCCTCGCCAACCGTGAGGCCCTGTTACAAGAGCTGGAGGCCTATCAGGCTCAATTGCTCCGTTTGCGCCAGATGCTGCTGGAACACGATGCTGCAGGACTGGAGGCGGTATTTGCCACCTCACGCCAGGCGCGCAATGCCTGGCTGGACAAGAAAAAGCAGGCGCTGCAACCGCTACCGGATGCCGCCTCCTCTAACCGCATTGCAGGAAATGAAGTTCCCGATGGAAAGTCTTGATCTCGCGCCCATTGCGGCGGTAGCAGGTAGCGTGCAGCTGCCCGGCTCGAAAAGCATCTCAAACCGTACCTTGCTGCTGGCTGCGCTGGCACAAGGACAGACCGAAGTCCGTGGTCTGCTGGATTCGGACGATGTGCAACACATGCTGACCGCCCTGCGCGCGCTGGGCGTGCATTGGGCACAGCAGGGCAAGAGCCGTGACTTCGTGGTGGATGGGGCGGGAGGTGCATTCCCAGTCAAACAGGCAGCATTGTTCCTGGGCAATGCCGGTACCGCTTTCCGGCCACTGACCGCTGCACTGGCGCTGATGGGGGGCGAGTACCAGCTGTCCGGCGTACCCCGCATGCACGAGCGCCCGATCGGTGATCTGGTCGATGCCTTGCTGCCGCTGGGCGCGCAGGTGACCTATCTGGGCACGCCGGGCTACCCGCCGCTGCAACTGCGCTCCGGTGTCAATGTTGAGCAGGACAAGGTCTCGGTACGCGGCAATGTCTCCAGCCAGTTCCTGACTGCGCTGTTGATGGCCTTGCCGCTGACCGGGCGGGCAATCACGGTTGAGGTTGAAGGCGAGCTGATCTCCAAACCCTACATCGAAATCACCCTCAACCTGATGCAGAAATTCGGCGTGACGGTCGAGCGTGACGGCTGGCAAGCCTTCCACCTGCCCGCCGGGCAGCAGTACCGTAGCCCGGGGGTGATTCATGTGGAAGGCGATGCGTCGAGCGCGTCCTACTTCCTCGCTGCCGGGGCCATCGGCAAGGGCCCGGTGCGGGTCGAAGGCGTGGGTCGCGACAGCATTCAGGGCGACAAGCGCTTTGCTGAAGCGTTGAAACAGATGGGGGCCCGCATCGTTTGGGGTGACAACTGGATTGAAGCCTCGGCCCCGGTATCAGGTCGCTTGCAGGCAATCGACGCCGACCTCAATCATATTCCGGATGCGGCCATGACCATTGCAGTGGCTGCCTTGTTTGCCGACGGCACCACCACCATCCGCAATGTGGCCAGCTGGCGCGTCAAGGAAACCGACCGCCTGACCGCCATGGCCACCGAGCTGCGCAAAGTGGGGGCCACCGTGGAGGAGGGTGCGGATTATATCCGGGTGACGCCGCCCGCATCGTTGACGCCCAATGCCGTGATCGACACCTATGATGACCATCGCATGGCCATGTGCTTCTCGCTGGTGGCACTGGGTGGGGTGCCGGTGCGCATCAATGATCCCAAGTGCACCGCCAAGACTTTCCCGACCTATTTCGAGGTGCTGGACAGCATCCGACGATGACCTGATCCCACGACAAGGACAGGTGAGTCTGGCGCTATCCCGTCAGGCTCAGGCAGTGTATTGAGCAGCCGTATCCCGGCTGCAGACAGGATTTGAACATGACTTTGCAACACATGCTTTCACAGCGGGTTCAGGCTGCGCTGACCGCCGCAGGCGCGCCGGAGGCGCAGGCCATGCTGCAACCGGCGGCGCGCTCGGAGTTTGGTGACTATCAGGCCAATGGTGTGATGTCTGCCGCCAAGCAATTGAAAATGAACCCGCGCCAGCTGGCGCAGCAGGTGGTCGATGCGCTGGACCTGACGGGGATTGCCGACAAGGTGGAGATTGCCGGCCCCGGCTTCATCAATATCCACCTGTCCCCTGCTTTCCTTGCCCAGCAAGTGATGAGCGCTCGCGCCGATGCCAAGCTGGGGGTGGAGCCGCTGCCGCCGCAAAAGGTGATGGTGGAGTACTCTTCCACCAACCTGGCCAAGGAAATGCATGTTGGCCATCTGCGCTCCACCATCATTGGTGATGCCATGGCACGGGTGCTGGATTTCCTCGGGCAGCAGGTGATCCGGCAAAATCACGTCGGCGACTGGGGAACCCAGTTCGGCATGCTGATTGCCCACCTGCTGGAGCATATCGAGGCGGGTGACAGCGAGCTGGCGCTGGGTGATCTGGAAGTGTTCTACCGCGAAGCCAAGGTCCGCTTTGATGCGGACCCGGTGTTTGCCGACCGCGCCCGGCAGTATGTGGTACAGCTGCAGGCCGGTGAGCCGCAGGTGCTGGCTTTGTGGCAACAGTTCCTAGACGTGTCGATGAGCCATTGTGATGCGGTATACCAGAAGCTGGGCGTGCAGCTGACGCGGGCTGATGTCCGTGGTGAATCCGCTTACAACGATGACCTGCCGGTACTGGTGGCCGAGCTGAAGGCAAAAGGTCTGTTGACCGAGAGCGATGGCGCGCAGGTGGTGTATCTGGATGCCTTCAAGGGCCGCGACGGCGAAGCCCAAGCCTACATCATCCAGAAAAAGGATGGCGGCTATCTGTATTCCACCACCGATCTGGCCGCGATCCGCTACCGGGTACAGCAGCTGCAGCTGGACCGCTGTCTCTATGTGGTGGATGCCCGCCAGGCGCTGCATTTCCAGCAGCTGTATACCGTAGCTGAGCAGGCAGGCTGGAAGCCTGCCGCCCTGCAGCTGGAGCATGTGGCTTTCGGCACCATGATGGGCAAGGACAACAAGCCGTTCAAGACCCGCTCTGGCGATACGGTGAAGCTGATCGAACTGCTGGATGAAGCCGAAGAGCGGGCGTTTGCGGTGGTCAGCGAGAAAAACCCGGATCTGCCGGAAGTCGAGCGCAGGCGCATTGCGCCGGTGGTAGGGATCGGCGCGGTGAAATACGCTGACCTCTCCAAGCACCGTACCAGCGACTATGTATTCGACTGGGACAGCATGCTGGCGTTTGAAGGCAATACTGCACCTTATCTGCAATACGCCTATGCGCGGGTGTGCAGCATCTTCCGCAAGGTGGATGCATTTGATGCTGCGGCACCGGTGCAGTTGCAAGAGGCTGCTGAGCGCGGGCTGGCGCTGGTGCTGGCCCAGTTTGCCGATACCCTGCACCAGACCGCGCGTGACAGTTGCCCGCATTACCTGTGTGCCTACCTGTACCAGCTGGCAGCGCAGTATATGCGCTTCTACGAATCCTGCCCGGTGCTGAAGAGCGAAGGCGCGGTGCAGCAGAGCCGCTTGCAGCTGTGCCGCTTGACGGCGGATACCCTGCGCACTGGTCTGGGCCTGCTTGGCATTGAGGTGCTGGAGACCATGTAATGCCCACACGCCGCTCGCCCCCGGTCAACCCTGCAGCGTTGAAAGTCCTGCAGGTCATCCCCGGGGTCGGGCCGGCCTGTGCGCTGGACTTGTGGCAATTGGGCATCCATACGGTAGCTGACCTGCGCGGGCGGGATGCCGGGCAGCTGTATGAGGCCTTGTGTGCGCTGCAGGGCTGCCGTGTGGACCGCTGCATGTTGTATGTATTTCGTTGTGCCATTTACTATGCCGAAACCGAACATCCGGAGCCGGCCAAGCTGAAATGGTGGTATTGGAAGGACACCCCGACATGACGTCGACGATTCCGGTGATTGCCATTGATGGCCCAACGGCCTCGGGCAAGGGCACGGTAGCGCAACGCGCCGCACAAGCCCTCGGTTTTCATTATCTGGATTCCGGTTCGCTGTACCGGCTGGTCGCGCTGGTGGCGCTGAACCAGGAAATCCTGCTGGACGATGAACCCAGGCTGACCGCGGTGGCGGCGACGCTGGATGTGCGCTTTGAGGGCGAGCATATCCTGCTGAGCGGGAGCGATGTGGCGCACGCGATACGCCACGAGCGGGTAGGGATGGCCGCCAGCAAGCTCTCGGTGCTGGGGGGGGTGCGCCAGGCGCTGTTGCAGCGACAGCGCGATTTTTGCCAGCTGCCCGGGCTGGTAGCGGATGGCCGCGACATGGGCTCGGTGGTGTTTCCGGACGCCGGGCTGAAGATTTTTCTGACCGCCAGCGCCGAGATTCGGGCGGAACGGCGGCATAAGCAGTTGATCAATAAGGGGAATGGTGCTAATCTGACGGATGTTCTACGGGACATCATGGACCGCGACGCGCGCGATAGCAGCCGAGCGGTAGCCCCGTTGAAGCACCATTCGGATTCGATGCTGCTCGATACATCCCATCTGACCATCGACGACGCTGTCGCCTTTGTGGTCCGGGCATACCGCTCATCAGAACCTCGACATGGCTAGGGTTTCGCCGCACCTGCGCACGGTCGCCTGACCGGGCTTGGGGGCGGTTTTTCAGGTGGCTGCACATGGGGTGCAGCCGGTGAGTAACGAACGAGCTGTCGCAAGATGGCTACTCAGGTAACAATCTCTATGTCTAACGTATCTACTGCTGCCATGGGCTCCATGGAAAGCTTCGCCGCCCTGTTCGAAGAAAGCCTGCAACGTCAGGAAATGCGCGCAGGTGAAGTGATCACCGCTGAAGTGGTGAGCGTGGACCACAACTTCGTGGTGGTGAACGCCGGTCTGAAGTCCGAATCGCTGATTCCGGTCGACGAATTCAAGGACGACAAGGGCGAGCTGACCGTCAAGCCGGGCGACTTCGTACAGGTTGCCATTGATTCGCTGGAAAACGGCTACGGTGAAACCAAGCTGTCCCGCGACAAGGCCAAGCGCCTGGCAGCATGGCTGGATCTGGAAGTGGCTCTGGCTGAAAACAAGGTGATGAATGGCGTGATCAGCGGCAAGGTCAAGGGTGGCCTGACCGTGATGATCAACGGCATCCGTGCCTTCCTGCCGGGTTCGCTGGTCGACATTCGCCCGATCAAGGACACCACGCCGTTCGAAGGCAAGCCGATCGACTTCAAGGTCATCAAGCTGGATCGCAAGCGCAACAACGTGGTGGTTTCCCGCCGCGCTGTGCTGGAAGAAAGCCAAGGCGCAGAACGTCAAGCACTGCTGGCCAACCTGAAGGAAGGCGCAGTGGTCAAGGGTATCGTCAAGAACATCACCGACTACGGTGCGTTCGTCGACCTGGGTGGCATCGATGGTCTGCTGCACATCACCGACTTGGCATGGCGCCGCGTCAAGCACCCGTCCGAAGTGCTGACGGTGGGCGACGAAGTCGAAGCCAAGGTGCTGAAGTTCGATCAAGAGAAGAACCGCGTTTCGCTGGGTCTGAAGCAGCTGGGCGACGATCCGTGGATCGGTCTGTCCCGTCGCTACCCGCAAAGCACCCGCCTGTTCGGCAAGGTGACCAACCTGACCGACTACGGTGCATTTGTTGAGATCGAACAGGGTATCGAAGGTCTGGTGCACGTGTCCGAAATGGACTGGACCAACAAGAACGTTCACCCGTCCAAGGTGGTGTCGCTGGGCGACGAAGTCGAAGTCATGATCCTCGAGATCGACGAAGACCGCCGTCGTATCAGCCTGGGCATGAAGCAATGCATGTCCAACCCGTGGGACGATTTCGCCGCCACGTACAAGAAGGGCGACAAGATCAAGGGTACCATCAAGTCGATCACCGACTTCGGTATCTTCATTGGTCTGCCGGGTGGCATCGACGGTCTGGTACACCTGTCCGACCTGTCCTGGAGCCTGCCGGGCGAAGAAGCCGTTCGTTCCTTCAAGAAGGGCGACGAAGTGGAAGCCGTGGTGCTGTCGATCGACGTGGAGCGCGAGCGCATCTCCATGGGCATCAAGCAGCTGGACGGGGATCCGTTCAACAACTACATCGCCATCAACGACAAGGGCTCCGTGGTGAAGGGTACTGTGAAGTCCCTGGACGCCAAGGGTGCTGTTGTGGTCCTGGAAGGTGATGTGGAAGGCTACCTGCGTGCTACCGAAGTCTCCCGCGAACGCGTGGAAGACATCCGCTCGGTGCTGAAGGAAGGTGACGAAGTCGAAGCCATGATCATCAACGTTGATCGTAAGAACCGCTCGATCAACCTGTCGGTCAAGGCCAAGGACATGTCGGATGAGTCCGAAGCCATGAAGGCGCTGGAATCTTCCGGCACCGCTGGCACCACCAACCTGGGCGCACTGCTGAAGGCCAAACTCGACGGTCGCAACGCCGAGTAATCCAGCGCAATCACGCCGGACGCCCCGGCCTGCTCAGGCAGGCTGGGGCGCTTGATGCAGTACTTCCAGGACAGGGGCCACATGACGAAATCCGAGTTGATAGCCAAGCTCGCGATGCGTTATCCGCAACTGGTCGCCAAGGATGCCGAGTTGGCGGTCAAAGCGATCCTCGACACCATGGCTCAGGGCTTGGCCGAGGGCCAGCGCATCGAGATTCGTGGTTTTGGCAGTTTTGACCTGAACTACCGGCCGCCCCGTACGGGACGGAATCCGAAGTCGGGCAGCAAGGTGGAAGTGCCACCCAAATATGTCCCCCACTTCAAGGCGGGCAAGGAATTGCGTGAGCGCGTCGATAGCACGATAGCTCGGGAAGACTGAAGCCAGTCCATCCCGCATCAGAAGGCATGGTGAATTCACCATGCCTTTTTCTTTTCAGGATGTTAAACCCTATGCGGTCGAGGCATACCCGATTGCTACCGTTTGAACACTGGCCGCGCCACCGGCGCAGTGAGGCAGTCATTCAGCTGAAAAACCGCATGCGGCGCTATGCCGCCGACTATGGTGGCCGCTTTGATAGCCTGTTTGCGCTGGATGATCCTGAGCCTGCTGCGGCAGGCTGTAACTGGTTTGATTTCTATTTTCCGGGTAGCAATCGTTTTACACTGTGGAATGCGTCGCTGGTGACGGCACGCGTCGCGTTTCAGGATGAAGCCGGTCGGCTGGCCCGTGAACAAGCCCATGCGGCGTTAACAGCGGTTGAGCGGGAAGCCGAGCGGCAGATCGAGTTTATTCCCGCGCTATTTTCTGATACTGGAAAGGTGTGGGCCTACGAAGCGGTTTCACCGCCCGAGCCACACTATGCTCGTTTTGAAGGGCGTACCTTGCACCAGCAAATAACGAAACTCAAAGTAGACATCCTGCACCATACGCCACCTGTGATCCATGAGCGCTTCCAGATACTGCCTGGCTATCGCTACGGCGTAGGGCTAAACATGGTGCTGGACGTGGAAGTGATCGACCGTACGGTGGTTGAATATGCCATCGACCGCTTTCTGGCGGTAGGGGAGTGCAATTGGCAGTCTGCGCAGCCTGTTCCGCTGGACCGCTTGCGCCCGCTTCATGAGCAGGCTTAGCGCAGGGTCATCAGTTCACGATATCGGGTTTCATCGAACAAGAAATGTGACGACGTGTCGTCATCAATGCAGACACAATCCACGGTGATCTTGACGTAGCGGCCCAGCCGCCGCCAGATGGCCGAGCTCAAGCGCTTGGCAAACAGGCTCTCGGTTTCAAAAGCCGGCAAGTTGGCTTCAGAAGACGCGGTCAGGATGAAGGCCCCTTGCCAAGGCTTGCGGCTCAACTGCTCCGGCCGCATCCAGTACTGGCGAATGGCATCCAGCGCACGATGGCACTCCAGCTCACTCAAGGGCGCCAAGGTCAGGGTGATGCGATAGCTGTTCATATAGCCTCCGCTTCAATGTTAGCATGCTGGCATTTCCGCACACCAGATGCAGGCTTAAGGTCTGCAACAACCTTTATGGAGCGTGACATGCGTGCAACACGAGTGGCCGTATTGCTGGCGGCAGCTTTTTTGTCCCCTGCGGTCTGGGCCGACAAGTATCCGACCAACGGCGAGTGTGACGGGTTCCCCAAGATCGACGTCGTGACCCCCAAGGGTTTTTGCGTCGGCCTGATCGCGGATGATTTCAAATTCCCGCGCGGCCTGCTCCCCTTGCCGAGCGGTGATCTGCTGGTGGTTGACATGCGCAGCTGGGACCCGAACAAGGGTAGCCTGTGGCGCATGCAGCGCAATGGTAAGCAGTGGAACAAGACCCAGCTTTTCAGCAAGCTGGACCGGCCCAACGGGTTGGCATTGGGGCCGGACGGCATGGTCTATCTGGGTGTGGTCGGTGGCGTGATGCGGTTCGACCCCAAAGCTGCGCAGCCTGCGCTGCAGGCCGTGATTGGCGGTGACTCGGGTATTGAACCGCTGCAAGGCACCGGTCGTCACCCCTTGGTCAGCCTGCTGTTCGATGCTGAAGGGCAACTGCTGGTCAACGTCGGCTCAGCGTCGGATAACTGTGACAAGGCCAATGGTCCCAGCTGCGCGGAAGCAGAGGGCGAACAAGCACGTGGCGTGGTGCGCCGCTACCGCTTTGACAAGCCAGGCGGCAAGGTGACCGGCTGGAGTATCTACGCACGCGGCTTGCGCAACTCCATGGCCTTGGCACTGCACAGCAGCGGCAGCATCTGGCAAGGCGAGAACAGCCGCGATGCCATCAACAAGAAAATCAATCTGCCGGATAACAATGATAACGACCTGCCGCACGATGAAATCAACCGGTTGATTCCGGGTGGCAGCTACGGCTGGCCCTACTGCTATGACATGAACGTCAATGCGCCGGAATTCCCCAAATATGACTGCCGCAAGCAACAAGCACCTGTGGTGCTGCTGCCGGGGCACGCTGCGCCGCTGGGCATGACCTTCTACACCGCCAAGCAATTCCCGGCCCCATGGCAAGGCCGCTTGCTGGTGGGCTTCCACGGCTACCGCGACAATGGTCACCGCCTGGTGGCCTATGATGTGGCTGCAGACGGCACCCCCCAAGGCAAACCCATCCCGCTGATCGACGGCTGGGGGCCGAAAGACACGCAACCGATGGGCGCGCCAGTCGATGTGCGGGTGGGGGCGGATGGCGCGGTGTACATCAGCGAAGACCGCAATGGTACGGTGTTACGGCTGGTGTATCGCGGTGGGTGAGTGCCTGGTCTGGCGGACGCGGGGAGTTTTTATAGGGCGTGAGGGAAGTAACAGCATCCCCATCACGCCCAGTTGACTTACAGCGCCGGGTAATCGGTATACCCTTCGGCACCGCCGCCGTATAGCGTTTCGGCACGCAGCGGGTTGAGTGTGGCGCCAGCCTGGAAGCGGGCAGGCAGGTCCGGGTTGGCGATGAAGCTGCGACCAAAGGCGACGGCGTCGATCAGGCCGCTCTGGATCAGCTGGTCGGCATCGTCCGCCTGATAGCCACCGGAACCGATGATGACACCGGGGAAGCGCTCACGCAGGCCCTTGCGGAAAGCCTCGCTCAGCTCCGGTGCACCACCCCAGTCGGGTTCGGACAGGTGCAGGTAAGCGATACCGCGCTTGGCAAACGCTTCGGCCAGGTAGTAGGCCATGCTGTCCGCTTCGCTATCCTGGGTGTCATTGAACAGACCGTGCGGCGAAATGCGAATGCCCACATGCTTGGCATCCCAGCTGGCGATCACCGCATCCAGCACTTCCAGTACCAAGCGCGCGCGGTTTTCGATGGAACCGCCATATGCATCGCTACGCTGGTTACTTTCCGTGGCGAGAAACTGGTTCAGCAGGTAGCCATTGGCGGCATGGATTTCCACCATGTCGAAACCCGCGGCGCGGGCGCGTTCAGTGGCCTGTGCATAGTCTTCAACCAGCGCTGGCAGCTCTGCGGTTTCCAGTGCACGCGGCAGGCTGGTCGGCACCCGTTCCAGTTGCCCTGTTGCATTACGGATGGTGGTGTTGCTGTCGGCCTGAATGGCGGATGGGGCGACGGGGGCGGCACCGCCCGGTTGCAGCGAGGTGTGCGAAATGCGACCTACATGCCACAGCTGCAGTGCAATCTTGCCTCCCGCCTGGTGTACGGCATCGGTGACATCCTTCCAAGCATGGACCTGGGCGTCATTATAGATGCCCGGTGCCCCGGCGTAGCCTTTGCCCTGCGGGGAGATGTGGGTGGCTTCGGAAACGATCAGGCCTGCGCTGGCACGCTGGGCGTAGTATTCCGCCATCAGTGGCGTCGGCAGGTCGCCGGGTTCCGTATTGCGCAAGCGGGTCAGTGGCGCCATCAGTACGCGGTTGTTCGCGGTTACGGCACCGATTTGCAGGGGGGTCAACAGTTTGTCCAGCATGGTCATGCCCTTTGTGTTAATTAGACCGGTCGTCTAGTTTCCGACGAAAAAAATCAGGGGGCCTGCAGCAGCAGGCGGGTTTGTTGTAATGCGAGTTGCAATGGCAAGAGGCTGCGCTGTACCTTGCTCAGCAAGGCACTGCCCACCCACAGGCTGTACAGGGAGGCGGCCAGCTCGGGTGCGGCCTGTGCCGTCGTAATGGAGCCTTCCTGTTGGCCTTGAATAATGCAGTCGGCAATGAGCCCGCAAACCCCATGCATGCCTTCAGCCAGGGCTTCCCGCATCGGCTCGGAGAGGTCGGCTACTTCGCCAGAGAGTTTGACAGCGAGGCATCCCCCACCACTGCAATTGGCTTGATGGTTGGCGACCCACTGCTGGTAATAGCCCAGCAGGCGCTCATGGGCGGTGCCTTCCTCGCGAGTCAGCCTTTGGCGCAGCAGGGTCAGATACTCGGCGAAGTAGCGTTGCAGCATGGCCACCCCAAATGCCTCCTTGGAGGCGAAGTAGTGGTAGAACGACCCCTTGGGTACCTCTGCGGTACCCAGGATTTCAGCCAGACCCACCGCAGAGAAGCCGCGGCCCAGAATGATCTGGGATCCGGTGTCCAGCAGGTGGTTGCGGGTGTCGATGTGGCGGCTCATGGGGTGCAATATACTAGACCGGTCGTCTAGTTGTCAAGGATCATGCGCCAGTCGGCCACTGCTGGCATACTGCAGATCATGATCCAGCCTGAAAGCATGCGCATGTTGGTCCTGTATGATCTGGCAGCCGTGGTGATTCTATTGATAGGCGTGGCCCATTCCTGGCTGGGTGAGCGCTACTTGCTGCGGCGGCTGGCGCGGCTGGACAATTTGCCACGCCTGTACGGTGGCACAGCGTATACCATGACCTTGCTGCGCTTTGCCTGGCATATCACCACCCTGGCCTGGCTCGGGTTGGCTGGGGTATTGGTCCTGTTGGCCCGACCCACCTTCTCTCCCGAGCAGATCGGGCGTGTGGTGGGGCTGTGCTTTCTGCTGCAGTTCGCGGTGTCCCTGTGGGGATCGCGCGGCAAACACCTTTCCTGGCTGGGGTTTCTGTTGGTGGCTGTGCTGACCCTGCTGGCCTCAAGTCTGTGAGGCGAGGCGCGCGCTAAGCCCTGCCTGTCCTTCTGTCCGGGTATGACCGATTGTCAGCTGTAACCTTGTGTTGCAGTGCACGGTCTATACTGTTTGCATCCCTGTGAACGAATATTTACCAAGCGAGCGCTTGACAAAGTAAAGCCTCAAACGTATGTTTCAAACAACCGTTTGCTTGATGAGGCTTGACCGCGTGCGTGCTGGGACAGGAACTGACCGGAAAAGTGGTGCCACACCGGCTGCCTCGACTGCGGATACGGTGCAACGCATGCTGGATGCCGCCGAGGTATTGTTCGCGGAGCATGGCTTTGCCGGTACCTCGCTGCGGATGATCACCCAGCGGGCTTCTGTCAACCTGGCTTCGGTGAATTACCACTTCGGCTCCAAGGAAGCCTTGCTGCAAGAAGTGTTCAGTCGCCGGTTGGACCCCTTGGTGCAGCAATGCTGCCAGCGCTTGTTGCAGCAGCAGGCTGCCGGGCCGGTCCCGGTGGCGAGCGCGATGGCCATTTTTCTGGAGACGGCGCAGCAGCAGGTCTGGAGCCGGGGGCGGGACGGCGGGCGGTTTGTCCGCTTGCTGTCGCGGGCTTTCATTGAGCCGCATCCTGCGCTGCAAGGGGTGCTGCCCAAACATTTTGCACCGCTGGTCATGGCATACAAGACGGTGCTGCGTGAAGCGCTGCCACTGCTGGATGAAGCCACCTTGATGTGGCGCCTGCACTTGGCGTTTGGCACCTTGTTCCACGCCCTGGCCGGCAATGATGCGCTGCAGATGGTCGCCCGCTGCGAAACGGTGGATGCAGACGATCAGCGCATGGTGATGCAGCAGATACTCCCTTTCCTCTCCGGCGGGATGCAGGCTGGGACGGGGTGAATGACATCAGGCCGGTTGCCTGGGGCAGTCGGCCAGACGGTGCGTGTCTCCGCGCACCAAGCGAGCTTTGCAGTCTGGAGAAACGGCTTGCCGGTGTCACTGGCAAGTGGTGGGTGCCGCAGGGTGCCCTACAATCGAGCGTAGATACACAGGAGCAAGCATGGCCACGTCCAAGAATTTCTATGTCCGCAAGGCGGCGGTGCTCGGCGCGGGTGTGATGGGAGCGCAGATTGCCGCCCATCTCGCCAATGCGGGCGTCGAGTCGGTGCTGTTTGATCTGCCCGCGAAAGAGGGCGACAAGAGTGCCATCGCCAAAAAGGCGATCGACAACCTGAAGAAGCTGAACCCGGCTCCCCTGTCGGTGGCCAGCAAGGCACAGCTGATCACCCCGGCCAACTACGAAGAGCATATGGACCTGCTCAAGGAGTGTGATCTGGTGATCGAGGCGATTGCCGAACGCATGGACTGGAAGCTGGACCTGTACCACAAGGTAGCCCCTTTCCTCGGCGCGCAAACCATTTTTGCCTCCAACACCTCTGGCCTGTCGATCAACAAGCTGGCTGAGGCGCTGCCGGATTCGATGCGCAGCCACTTCTGCGGCATCCACTTCTTCAATCCGCCGCGCTACATGACGCTGGTGGAAATCATCCCGGCCACCAGCAGCGATGCAACCATGCTGGACAATCTGGAATCCTTCCTGACTACCACCCTGGGCAAGGGCGTGGTGCGCGCCAAGGACACCCCGAACTTTGTGGCCAACCGCATCGGCGTGTTCTCCATGCTGGCGACCATTGCCAACGCTGCCAAGTTTGGTATCCGTTTTGACGTGGTGGACGACCTGACCGGAACCCGGCTGGGGCGCGCCAAGTCGGCGACCTTCCGTACGGCAGACGTGGTGGGGCTGGATACCTTTGCCCACGTTGTCAAGACCATGAAGGATAGCCTGCCGAACGACCCGTGGCATCCGCACTACGATATCCCGGCCTGGCTGCAAAAGCTGATCGAGACCGGTGCGCTGGGTCAGAAAACCAAGGCCGGTATCTACAAGAAGGTCGGCAAGGACATTCAGGTGCTCGACCCGGTGAGCGGCGAGTACGTGGCGTCTGGCGAAAAGGCCGACGAGTCGGTGAAAGAGATCCTCAAGATCAAGAACCCGGCCGAGAAATTTGCCGCACTGCGCGCCAGCAGCCACCCACAAGCCCAGTTCCTGTGGGCCTGCTTTGCCGATGTATTCCAGTACATTGCCTGCCACCTGGCGGATATTGCCAACAATGCACGCGATGTGGACCTGGCCATCCGCTGGGGCTTTGGCTGGAGCGTGGGTCCGTTCGAGACCTGGCAAGCGGCAGGCTGGCAGCAAGTGGCGGGTTGGCTGGCAGAAGACATCGCAGCAGGCAAAACCCTGTCCAGCGCAGCGCTGCCGGCATGGGTGAGCGATGGTCGTAGCGGTGTACACAGCAGCGAAGGCTCCTACTCTGCGGCGACCAACAGCCTGCAAGCCCGCTCCAGCCTGCCGGTCTATCAGCGTCAACTGGCACCGGCTGCATTGGTGGGTGAGAACAGCAAGCTGGGTGAAACCGTTTACGAAAACGATGGCGTGCGTGCCTGGAGCACCGGTGACGATGTGCTGGTGGTGTCGTTCAAGTCCAAGATGAACACCATCGGTAGCGCGGTGATCGACGGCGTGAACGCAGCGCTGGATCTGGCCGAGCAGCACTACAAGGCGCTGGTGATCTGGCAGACCGATGAGCCGTTCTCGGCGGGCGCGGACCTGAAAGACATGGCACCGGCCTTCATGTCGGGCGACTTTGCCGCCATTGAAGCTTCGATTGACCGCTTCCAGCAGACCGCCATGCGCCTGCGCTACTCCAGCGTGCCGGTGGTGGCTGCCGTGCGTGGCTTGGCGCTGGGCGGTGGCTGCGAGTTCACTATGCACGCCAACAAGGCGGTGGCTGCGCTGGAAACCTATATCGGTCTGGTGGAAATTGGCGTTGGCCTGCTGCCGGGCGGCGGTGGCTGCAAGGAGGCTGCTCTGCGTGCCGCAGCGGATGCCAAGGGCAACGACCTGCTGCCGTTCCTGAAAAACTACTTCCAGAATATCGCCATGGCCAATGTGGCGAAAAGTGCGGAAGAAGCCAAGGAGCTGGGCCTGCTGAAGGCGAGCGACACCATCGTCTTCAATGCCTACGAGCTGCTGTATGTGGCCAAGCAAGAAGCGCTGGCGATGGCTGCGGCAGGCTTCCGCCCGCCGGCCAAACTGCAGGGATTCCCGGTCGCCGGTCGTACTGGCGCGGCCACCATCAAGGGCATGCTGGTCAACATGAAAGAAGGTGGCTTCATCAGCGAGTATGACTACTTCCTGGCCTCGATCATCGCAGAAGTGGTGTGCGGTGGCGACGTGGAAAGCGGTACGCTGGTCGATGAGCAATGGATTCTCAATCTGGAGCGCAAGGCATTCGTGATGCTGCTGCAACAGGAAAAGTCGCAAGCGCGGATTTTCAACATGCTGCAAACCGGCAAGCCGCTGCGTAATTGATCGCTGCCCCTTTTGCGCACAGAAACGAATTCGGAGACATACACATGAAACAGATTCAGGAAGCCTATATCGTTGCCGCGACGCGGACCCCGGTAGGCAAGGCACCACGCGGCATGATGAAGCATGTCCGCCCGGACGACATGTTGGCCCACGTCATCAAGGGCTCGCTGGCCCAGGTGCCCAATCTGGACCCCAAGCTGATTGAAGATGTGATCGTTGGTTGTGCCATGCCGGAAGGTGAGCAGGGCATGAACGTGGCCCGTATTGGCCTGCTGCTGGCGGGCCTGCCGATCAGCGTGGGCGGCGTCACCATCAACCGCTTCTGCTCCTCCGGCATCAATGCGGTGGCGATGGCCGCAGACCGCATCCGCCTGGGCGAGGCCGATGTGATGATCGCCGCCGGTACCGAGAGCATGTCCATGGTGCCGATGATGGGCAACAAGGTGGCCTTGAACCCGGCCATGTTCCAGGACGAGAACGTGGCGATTGCCTACGGCATGGGTCTGACCGCCGAGAAGGTGGCCAACCAGTGGAACATCAGCCGCGATGCACAGGATGCCTTTGCAGTGGCCTCGCATCAGAAAGCATTGGCCGCCATTGAGGCCGGCGAGTTCAAGGGCGAAATCACCCCGCTCGAGGTGGTGAACCGTACTGCCAACCTGGCCAGCGGTGAAGTGATCAGCAAGACCCGCGTGCTGGATACCGATGAAGGCCCGCGTGCCGATACCACGCTGGAAGGCCTCGGCAAGCTGAAGACGGTGTTTGCGGCCAAGGGCAGCGTCACCGCCGGTAACAGCTCGCAGATGTCGGACGGTGCCGGTGCCGTGATTCTGGTGAGCGAAAAGATCCTCAAGCAGTTCAACCTGACCCCGCTGGCACGTTACGTGACCTTCGCAGTCAAGGGTGTGCCGCCGGAAATCATGGGGATTGGCCCGAAAGAGGCCATCCCGGCTGCACTGAAGCTGGCGGGCCTGCATCAGGACGATCTGTCGTGGATCGAACTGAACGAAGCCTTTGCTGCCCAAGCGCTCGCCGTGATGGGGGATCTGGGGCTGGACGCCAGCAAGGTCAACCCGCTGGGTGGGGCCATTGCGCTGGGCCACCCGCTGGGCGCCACCGGTGCCATCCGTACTGCTACGCTGGTGCATGGCATGCGCCGTCGCGGCATGGCCGGGCAGTATGGCATGGTGACCATGTGTATTGGTACCGGCATGGGTGCAGCAGGCATTATCCAGGCCCTGTAATCCAGGTGTTTGGGAAACAAAAAGGCGGCCTGCTTGGCCGCCTTTTTGTTTGCGGCATGCGGGAGGGGCAGGCTACCATCGTCACATGCGTGACATGAATCATTACCGGAACCTGCTGGCCTTGCATGGCGCGGTTCTGTTGTTCGGGCTGGCGGCGGTCGCCGGTAAATACCTGAATCTGCCTGCCGTGCTGCTGGTTGCCGGTCGCAGCGGCTTTGCTGCGCTGGCACTGTGGGGTTGGCTGCGCATGACCCGAGCTGGTCCGGGTTCGGGCTGGCATCGCGATGTGCTGGGCTGTGGGCTGCTGTTAGCCATTCACTGGTGGACGTTCTTCCAGTCCATTTTGCTGGGGAGTGTGGCGACCGGGCTGTTGGGCTGGGCCAGCTACCCCTTGTTTGTCGCTGTGCTGGAACCATGGTGCTTTGGTGAGCCACGCCGGACGGGCGACCTTTGGCGTGCAGCATTGGTTGGTGCGGGCATCGCTGTGGTGGCAACCGAGCGCACGACCCAGGTCTCCTTGATGGGGCTGGCTTGGGGCGTCGCGTCTGGCCTCAGTTTTGCCGGACTGACTTTGGCAAACCGTCGCCTCTCCACCCGCTTGCAACCGGCGCAGCTGGCCTTCTGGCAGAATGCCGGCGCCGCGATATGGATGCTGCCATGGCTGCATATTCCGGCTGACATGGGCCGCGGGCAATGGTTGGGGCTGGTGGCCTTGGGGGTGGGCTGCACCGCGTTGGCGCATAGTCTGTTCATGTTTTGTCTGCGGCAATTGCCCGCCCGTCTGGTGAGTGTGACGGCGGCGCTGGAAGTGGTTTATGGTGTACTGCTGGCCGCATGGCTATTGCATGAGTGGCCGAGTTTGCAGGTGCTTGCAGGCATGGCCCTGATTCTGGTTGCCACGGTATGGGCGACCCGGCGGCGATAGGTGGTGCTCGCCCGCGTGACGATCGTTAACAGTCTATTGACACGCTTTCTGCTATAAAGCGACTCTACCCTGAGTGAAATGAGTTTGCCCGTGCCACGACTTCTGCTCCTGATTGCAACATGCCTGCTGCTGGTGGGCAGGGTTGCGCTCGCGGATACGGCAGAGGTGGAAACCGTGCAGACGCAAACCTGGCTGGCCGAAGCGGCCAAGCTGGAGCAGCGCGACCCCTGGCAGGCTGCAGTGCGTTACTGTGGCGGGGCACGCCAAGGCTCTACCGAATCACAGTACCGGCTGGCCATGCTGTATGCCTTTGGTCAGGGCGTGCCTGAAGACCGTGATGCCGCGGCCTCGCTGCTGGCCTTGGCAGCGCAGCAGGGTCACCAGCAAGCGGTCAACATGCTGGAAACCATTCATTACAGCTCAGACAAGCTGCCCGAGTGCGTGCTGGCCGATGTACAGCCTGCCCATGCCCCGGTGACCAACAGCGCCTCCCTGAACGATGTGATCGCCAGCTTGCCGAAACAGCGGCGCTGGATTGTCGACATGGTGCAGCAGGTGGCGCGCTGGAATGATGTGGATCCCCGGTTTGCGCTGAGTATCGTGACGGTAGAGTCCCGCTTTCAGCCGCACGCCCGCTCGGGTGCCAATGCCATGGGCCTGATGCAGTTGATCCCGGCCACCGCCGAGCGTTTTAACGTCAAGGATGCCTTTGACGCCAGCCAGAACGTCAAGGGCGGGGTGCGTTACCTGCGCTGGTTGCTGGACCGCTATCACGGTGATGTGGCGATGGCTGCCGCTGCCTACAATGCAGGCGAGGGCGCGGTAGATCGCTACAAGGGCATTCCGCCCTATAAGGAAACCCAGCAATATGTGAAGCGGGTGCTGCAGTACTATCCCTACCGCACCCATGCGCGGGATGCCGCCCGCCACACCACCCAGATGTAATTCGCATACACGCCCGCACATTCCGGCAGCTTTTTTGCCGAGGTGCGCTGTGTTCCCGTCTCCGGTTTGATAAACTTCGGGAGTTTGCCGCCACCGCATGTGGCGGCGTGTGATCAGACTCCTTTCCGGATGACGCATGGCTCAATACGTTTTCACCATGAACCGCGTGGGCAAGATTGTTCCGCCCAAGCGCCAGATTATCAAAGACATCTCCCTGTCGTTTTTCCCTGGGGCCAAAATCGGCCTGCTCGGCCTGAATGGCTCCGGCAAATCCACCGTGCTGAAGATCATGGCCGGGGTGGACAAGGACATCGAAGGCGAAGCCACACCGATGCCGGGCATCAAGATTGGCTATCTGCCGCAAGAGCCGGAGCTGGACCCGGCCAAGACCGTGCGGGAAGAGGTCGAATCTGGCATGGGGGAAGTGTTTGACGCCCAGAAGCGGCTGGACGAAGTCTACGCCGCCTATGCCGACCCGGATGCGGACTTCGACAAGCTGGCCGAAGAGCAGGCACGGCTGGAAGCCATCATTGCCGCCGGTGCGGGCGACAACGCCGAGCTGCAACTGGAAATCGCGGCGGATGCGCTGCGCCTGCCGCCGTGGGATGCGGTGATTGGCCACCTCTCTGGCGGTGAGAAGCGCCGGGTGGCGCTGTGCAAGCTGCTGCTGAGCAAACCGGACATGCTGCTGCTGGATGAACCGACCAACCACCTGGATGCCGAATCGGTGGATTGGCTGGAGCAATTCCTGGTGCGCTTCCCCGGTACCGTGGTAGCGGTGACCCACGACCGCTACTTCCTTGATAACGCCGCCGAGTGGATTCTGGAACTGGACCGTGGCCACGGTATTCCGTGGAAGGGCAACTACTCCAGCTGGCTGGAGCAGAAGGAAAACCGCCTGAAGCAGGAAGAGTCCTCCGAGTCTGCCCGTCAGAAAGCGCTGAAGCAGGAGCTGGAGTGGGTTCGGCAAAATCCGAAGGGGCGCCAGGCCAAATCCAAGGCCCGTATTGCCCGCTTTGAAGAACTGAACTCGGTGGAGTACCAGAAGCGGAACGAAACGCAGGAAATCTTCATTCCGGTGGCGGATCGCCTCGGCAATGAAGTGATCGAATTCACCAACGTGTCCAAAGCGTTTGGTGACCGCTTGCTGATTGACGACCTCAGCTTCAAGATCCCGGCGGGTGCCATTGTCGGCATCATCGGTCCGAACGGTGCCGGTAAATCCACGCTGTTCCGCATGATCTCCGGCCAGGAACAGCCGGATAGCGGTGAGGTGAAGATCGGGCCGACCGTGAAAATGGCCTTTGTTGACCAGAGCCGTGGCGCCATGGACAACAGCAAGACGGTGTTTGAGGAAATCTCCGGTGGCCGTGATGTGCTGCAGGTCGGTCGCTACGAAACCCCGTCCCGCGCCTACATTGGCCGCTTCAACTTCAAAGGTGGTGACCAGCAGAAGATTGTCGGTAACCTGTCCGGTGGCGAGCGTGGCCGTCTGCACATGGCCAAGACCCTGATTGCCGGGGGCAACGTGCTGCTGCTGGATGAGCCATCCAACGATCTGGACGTCGAAACCCTGCGGGCGCTGGAGGATGCACTGCTGGAGTTTGCCGGCAGCGTGATGGTGATCTCCCACGACCGCTGGTTTCTTGACCGCATTGCGACCCACATCCTGGCCTGCGAGGGGGATTCCAAGTGGGTGTTCTTTGACGGCAACTATCAGGAATACGAGGCCGACAAGAAGCGTCGCCTGGGTGAAGAGGGCGCCAAGCCGAAGCGGATCCGCTACAAGCCGATCAGCCGCTGAGCAGGGCAGGGGGCCGCGCCAACCGTGGCCCGCAGGGAAAAACGAAAACAAAGCACAATATGCGTTTTCTACTCAGCAATGATGATGGTTATTTTGCGCCGGGCCTGGCGCATCTGGCCCAGGCTTTGCAAACCATCGGTGAAGTGGTGGTGGTTGCCCCCGAGCGGGACCGCAGCGGCGCCAGCAATTCCTTGACACTGGATCGGCCCCTCTCCTTGCGGCGGGCGGCCTCCGGGTTTCAGTACGTCAACGGTACGCCTACCGACTGCGTCCATCTGGCGCTGACCGGCCTGATGGCAGATGCCATGCCGGACATGGTGATTTCCGGCATCAACCACGGTGCCAACATGGGGGACGACACCCTGTATTCCGGTACGGTCGCGGCGGCGACCGAAGGCTATCTGCTGGGTGTGCCTGCCATCGCGGTGTCGCTGGCCAGCCGCGGTGGGGCGCATTTTGAAACGGCTGCACGGGTTGCGCTGGAACTGGTGCAGCGCTGGCAAGCCTCGCCGTGGCCGGAGCGTCGGCTACTGAACGTGAATGTGCCGGATGTACCCTATGCCGATCTGAAGGGCATGACGTTGGCCCGCCTGGGACGTCGCCACAAGGCCGAGCCGGTGATTCCGGCGAAGAACCCGCGTGGTGAGACCATCTACTGGGTCGGTCCGCCTGGAGCCGAGCAGGAAAACGGGCCTGGCACCGATTTTCATGCCGTGGCGCAGGGCATGGTGTCGGTCACGCCGCTGCAGATTGATTTGACGGCAAGCAGTCAGCTGGACGAGGTGCGCGGGTGGTTACAGGCATGAACAAGACCCCCACCGGTATCGGCATGACCTCACCCCGCACTCGGCTGCGGATGATCGAGCGGTTGCGCCAGCAGGGTATCAATGACGAAGTGGTGCTGTCGGTGATGAGTGAACTGCCGCGCCACCAGTTTGTCGAAGAAGCGCTGATGAGCCGTGCATACGATGATGTGTCCTTGCCGATTGGCTTTGGGCAGACCATTTCGCAGCCCTATATCGTGGCGCGCATGACCAGTCTGCTGCGTAATGGGGGCAAGCTGGGCAAGGTGCTGGAGATCGGTACCGGCTGTGGTTACCAGACTACAGTGCTGGCGAAACTGGCGCGGGAGGTGTACTCGGTGGAACGTATTGCGCCGCTGCTGGACCGTACCCGCACCCGATTGCGCGAGTTCCGCTTTACCCACGTCCGGCTCAAACATGCCGATGGGCATCTGGGTTTGCCGGAAGCCGCACCGTTTGACGCCATCCTGATGACGGCTGCGGCCAGTCATGTACCGGCTGAGCTGTTGGCGCAACTGGCGCCGGGAGGGCGGTTGGTCATGCCCGTCGGCGTGGCCGAGCAGCGGCTGTGCTGTATTGACATGACCGACAATGGCCCGCAGCAGACGCTGCTGGAGCCGGTCAAATTTGTACCCTTGCTGGCGGGTCTGGGTTGACCTTGCCGCATTGAGCATTTGGAGTGAGTTTTGACAAAAAATGGGCGATGGTATCTGGCGCTGGCCTTGGCCAGCATGGTGCTGGCAGGGTGCAGCAGCCGCTCGGCACCGGCTCCGGTGGAATCCCGTGGCAGTACCGGCACAGCAAATCGCCCGGCGGATACAGGCGGAAGCCGTGCTCCTGTGGTCAATGCGGGTGACAGCAAGTCGCAAAGCCGCCCGCTGAACAGCGGTGATCCGCGTCCGCAAACCCACCAGGTCAGCAAGGGCGACACCTTATACAGCATTGCGCTGGAGTATGGGTTTGATTACCGCGAGCTGGCCAGCTGGAACCAGCTGGGTGATGTCAACGTGATCCGTATCGGCCAAGTGTTGCGATTGACGCCACCCGGTGGCGAGGGCGGAATGGTCACTCGCCCGCTGGACAGCGCGCTCAGCATCGAGGTGATTGAAGGCCCCAAAGCCGTGCGCTTGCCCTATTCCGAGCAGGCACTGGCGCAAATGAAAGCGGCGGACAGCAAGCCATTGCCCACCAAGCCAAACGTGCCGGCAAAACCGGCAGACACCAAGCCGGCGGATACCAAGCCCACCGATCCCAAACCTGCAGACGGAAAGCCTGCAGATAGCAAACCGGATGACAAACCTGCCAAGACGAACCCGCCGGGTGAGGACGATGAAAACCTGGCTTGGCAGTGGCCGGCACAAGGCAAGGTACTGCGCGGCTTCAACGAGGCCAGCCAGGCCAAGGGGATTGATGTTGGGGGCAGTAAAGGTACAGCGGTGATGGCTGCTGAGGGTGGCAAGGTGGTGTACGCCGGCAGCAACCTGCGCGGTTACGGCAAGTTTGTCATCATCAAGCACAACAAGCTCTTCCTCAGCGTTTATGCCCATAATGACAAACTGCTGGTGAAAGAAGGCCAGCAAGTCAATAAAGGGCAGAAGATTGCCGAGATGGGGGACAGCGAAGCGGATCAGGTGAAACTGCATTTTGAAATACGCCGCTATGGCAAACCAGTGGACCCGCAAAAACTTTTGCCTGCAAATTAATTGAAATAGCCCGCCGCTTATCCTCTAATACCGACCGTTTGTCGGTTGGGTGGTGGGTCAGATAGTAGCCTGAAGCCGCGCCGTTGCTTGTTCTATGGCAGGCTTCAGGTTTTTTTGCTTTAATTGACTGGTATTTTTTTGACGGAAACCTATAATCGAAGTCAAAACCGATTGGAAATCGAATGAATCGCCGGTCAACAGGCGATGTATACCGTGACAACTGATACAACGACTACATGGAGGGCACCATGGAACGTGATGACTATATTGTTGACGGTGAAACGCTGCTGGATGACAGTGCTGAGGAGCGGGAGGAGAGCACTGAAGCAGCCGAGGAGACAGTCGGGCAAGGGGTGGATTACAACCTCGAAGCCATCAACGATGTAACCCAGATTTACCTGAATGAAATCGGGCAGAACAGCCTGCTGAAACCTCACGAAGAACTGGCTTTGGCCCGTCGCGTGGTGCAAGGAGACGAGGCAGCCCGCTGCGAAATGATCGAGCGCAATCTGCGCTTGGTCGTCAATATCGCCAAGCGTTACATCAACCGGGGCATGAACCTGCTCGATCTGATCGAGGAAGGCAATATCGGTTTGATGCATGCCTTGGACAAATTCGATCCCGAGCGCGGGTTCCGTTTCTCGACCTACGCCACCTGGTGGGTGCGTCAGAGTGTCGAGCGTGCCATCATGAACCAGTCTCGTACCATTCGGCTGCCGGTACACGTGATCAAGGAATTGAACGTTTACCTGCGCGCTCAGCGCCATCTGGAAGCCACCGCCGGACGCGACCCCAGCTTTGAAGACATTGCGCACCTGCTGGGCAAGACGGTTGCGGAAGTGCAGCACATGCTGTCGCTGAATGAGCGGGTGGCTTCGCTGGACGCACCGCTGGATATTGACCCGATGCTGAGCGTGGGTGAATCCATTGCGGATGACAATCAGGAAGCGCCTGAAGACATGCTGCACTCCACCGAGATGCAGTCTCTGGTACATGAATGGCTGGGCAAACTCACCGAACGGCAGCGGGTTGTCATCGAAAAGCGCTATGGCTTCTGCGATAGTGAGGTGTATACCCTGGAGGAGCTGGCTGCAGAACTGGGGTTGACCCGTGAGCGTGTGCGGCAAATCCAGATCGAATCCCTCTCTGCTCTGCGCAAGATGCTCAAGCGCAATGGCATCAGCCGTGATGTCCTGCTGTAATTTGCACAATAAGGCGCAAAAGGGCCGGGGGTTCCCGGCCCTTTTGCTTGTGGGCTTGCCCACCCCTGCATGACATTACGGCTCTCTCCCGCGCTTGTGTACATTTCTTCACAATCCTCCGCTGTATCTTCCATAAGACATCGGTATAATCCGCCACGTATTCCCCATGGTGGGTCTGTTGAATACCTGAACCGTTAAGGGCGTCGCATGCCGCTGTCCCGCAAGAGTAAGTACCTGCTCCTTGGATTGTTTGTGACAGCTGCCGTTGCGGTCACCATCCAGGCCATCTGGCGCCCGTTCGGTGCGCGAGGCGTCGACCGGGTCCGGGTTGTTGATCTGGACCTGACGCACCCCGATGCCCTGATTGACAGTACCAGTCTGTCCCGCTTGCCCAAAGACATCCTGCAAGTCCCCATGTTGAAGGATGTGCTGACCGAGGATTTCGTTTACTACTACGAGCAGAATGAAAGCCGCCTGTCGCTGTCCGGTACGGTCCGGCGCATTGCGTTTGAGCACAATCTCAGCCTGGGTGATGAGCTGCTGACCAAAGTCATGAATGAGCCGGGTGAATTGGCCCTGTGGCGTGATGACTCAGGCAAGCTGCGTTACTGGCTGCTGCGGGTGAAACGAAATGGCATGGCGCGCCTGCTGCAAGGGGCGGCTAACGTGGCGCTGTCGGACAGTCAGCTGCGCAAGGCCGGTGAGCTGAGCTTGGGCGGAGACGATGCCACCCTGTACGCGCTGGAGTATGGCCACGAGAAAACCATGCTGTTTGCCAGCCACGGTGATGAACTAGTGGTGTTGTCTGATGCGGGCATGCTGCTGGAAGCCGCCGATCCTGCTGCCGTCGAGCAAGCGGTCGCTTCGGGTCAGCCGGTACCGGAGGGCACCTTGCTCAAGGACCGTCGTGAAATCATCGAGGGCCTGTTCTCTGACGACAGCGACAAGCAGGATCGCTTCCGCAAGCTGTTCCAGCTCTCCCCGGTCAAGAGTGGCCACCAGATGGTGGTGGATGCCGATTTCCTCTCGTTTGGCTATCAGCAGTTTTTCCCCGGTGTCAACGCACTGAAATTTGAGTTTGATGGCAGTGGCTGGCAGAGTGCTGCCCTGCTGGATGGGGAGCGTCTGCCCGAGGCGGGCTGGAAGAGCAGCCGCATGTGGCAGGCGGCACCGCATGGTGCGGCCCTGTGTACCAGCTTGCCCGTCAATTGGAGCAGTACCTCGCCTTTGTTGAAGGACATGGCGGAAGATGGTGCGGCCGCCGAGGTGCTCGCCGCCCAGCTGGAAGGCCCGGCCGGGGTGTGCTGGTATGCCAAATCCCGCATCGCCTCACCCTTGTTCATTACCCGCATGAAGAGTGCGGCCATCGCTCAGCAACAGGCTGCGCAGCTGGGTACACTGTTTACCGCCCTGATTGGGGCGCAGGAGCCTGCCCGCAAGGACCGGTTCCCGGTGGCAACCCGCAAGCAGGATGGGGCAACCCTGTGGCAGCGCCCGGTTAGCGCCCGCTACGGTAGCCACAAGGTCGCGGCGGATCAGGCCGAAGAGTTTTCATCAGACCGTTATTTCCCGGTCACGCTGGCCGTTGCTGGTGAGTATGTGCTGTTTTCACCCGATGAACGTCTGGTAACGGACGCATTGGACGTGCTGGCCAAACGCTACCCCTCGGCGGCGGATGGTGCCGAGCAGCCGGATCAGCTCGCCATGATTGTGACCCCAGCTGGCCTGGCACCGTTGTTCCAGCATGAAGCCTTTGATGCATTGCCGGATGAGCAGGAGCCGGTACTTCGTGCCGCCGCACAGCAACATTTGATTCCCCGGTTGAAAGCCTTGGCCAAATATCCGCCGCTGCGGGTTTCGCTGGCGGGCAGTGTGCCACGCGGTTTGGCCTGGGTGGACTTGCAATGGCAGGCGCAGGCGCGTTGAAGCGGCGACATTTGCTGCAAGCGCTGGCATGCTGGGCTGTACTGGGGCCGGCTCGCGCTTTACAGCCTGTGCTGACGCCCTCAACCGGTCCCATGCTGGATGCCGAGCAGTCGAAGGTATTTCGTAACTGGATGATTCGTATCATCGAGTTGCAACTGAGCAGGGGGCCTAGCCCGCGCTGGCAGCACCGTGACTGTGCCGGACTGGTGCGGTTTGCAGTGCGGGAAGCGTTAAGAACGCACGATGCCAAATGGCTGCGGGCCAATGGCATGCCGGTCGGGGCGTTACCCCCGGATGTCCGGCTGCGGCCCGAGCAGCAGGGGCTGGGGGCCGTGTGGCAGCATGTGGATGGCAGCAAGCAGGCTTTTGTGACGGCATTGGCACTGGTGCAGCAGAACAGCCGTTACCTGGGCAAGGAAGTATCGCAGGCCGCGCCCGGGGATGTGCTGTTCTTTGACCAGGGGGATGATCAGCATTTGATGGTGTGGACCGGGCGATACATCGCTTACCACACCGGGACGGTCAGTCCGACCGACAACGGTCTTCGGGCCGTCACCCTACAACAACTGCAGCAATGGAAGGATACGCGGTGGCAGCCCCACGGCAACAATCCCAATTTTATCGGCGTCTTTCGGTTGGCCTTCTTGTCGCGCTGAGTGCGCTGACCAGCTGGGCTGCTCCTGCCAAACATGCACCGCTGCCGGAAGTGCCGCCCAGCGGCTATGAAGTCTTCCGTGGCGAGCCTTTCTTCCTGCTGTCTGATGCGAGCTACGGCAGCGACAGCCAGGCGATGGTACGCCTGGAGGTGCCAGGGCGGGATTTTCGCAGCTATCTGCAAAAATACTCGGGCGCAGACATCGTGCTGTACCGGGTGCCGCAGCCGCTGGAATTCCTCAAGGCACAGAAAAACCTGCACCGGGTCAACGTCAAGGCGAACTACGCGGGTGAGGGGCTGGCCAATACCCTGAACTATCTGTGGGACAGCTGGTACAAGCAGTCCCGTCTGTCCTGGCAGCGCATCCTGTCGTCCAAGGCGCGTGGTGTGGCGATTGAAAAGGCGCCGCAGCTGCAAACCAGCCAGTTCATTCCCTACCCGACCCGCTTTGAGCAGAACCCGCAGTTCAAGCCTCTGCCGGGTTTTGAGCTGATCAGCCGCTTCCGTTATCCATTGTGGCATGCCAAGACCATTCAGCCGCCGAAGCAGGTCAAGCTGGATGGCAGCAGCAGCGAGTTCCTCGCCGCCAGTGAGGGCAATGTCATGGTGCCGCTCGGCAAGCTCAAACCAGGGCTGTATCTGGTGGAAGCCATGATTGGCGCACACCATGCCAAGACCCTGCTGTTTGTGACCGATACCGTGGCCATTACCAAGAACGCCTCAGACCAGATGGTGGTGTGGACGGCACACCGCAAGACCGGTCAGGCGGTACCCTCGGTCAATGTCATGTGGAGCGATGGTGCCGGGGTGCTGCAAAGCGCAGCCACCAATGCGGAAGGTATCGCCCAGCTGCAGCATGCCCGCCCGGAGCACACCTATGTGATGGGCCAGGATGCGGCCGGGGGCGTGTTCATCTCGGAAAACTTCTATTACGACAGCGAAATCTACAACGCCAAACTGCTGGCCATTACTGATCGCCCGCTGTACCGCCCGGGCAATGAGGTCAAGCTCAAGTTTGTAGGCCGTGAATTCAAGAATGCGCGTCAGTCGGTGGCGTTGCCCGCTGCCGACCTGAAACTTACCGTGTTTGACCCCAATGGCACCCCCATTGTCAGTCAAACCGTGAAGTATCAGACGGAGAGCGGAGCCGATACCAGCTTCCGCCTGCCCTCCAATGCGACAGCCGGTGGCTATGAAATCCGCTATTCGATGGGGGAGGATGACTACGCTGCGGCATTCCGGGTGGCGGAATATATCAAGCCGCACTTTGACATCAACCTCGCCATGAACAAGGCGGAGTTCAAGACCGGCGAGCCGATTGAGGGCAAAATTCAGCTGAACTACACCGATGGTCGCCCGGTCGCTGGGGCCAATGTCTCGGTCAGCGTTCGCGCCCAGCAACTGACCATGGTGGAAGGCGAGCTGCAATATGCAGGCCTGTTCCCGGTCAAGCTCGAGCAGCAGGAGCTCAAGAGTGACAGCAAAGGCCAGATCGCGCTCAAACTGCCCGCTGCCAAGGAGCCCAGCCGTTATGTTCTGACCCTGTTTGCCAACGAGCAGGCGGCTTATCGTGTGAAGGTCACGCGGGAGCTGTTGGTGCAACGGGGCAGCAATCCGTACCGCATTGTCAGCAGTCGTCATTTCAGCCAGCCCGGTGAAACGGTCAGCTTTGGTTTGCAGCCATTGGGCAGCGGTGGCCTGCCTCCCACACAGTGGGAGCTGGTGCGCCTGGAGTCGCAAACCCGGACTACGGGTGCAATACCGGCCAATGCCAAAGGCTGGTCCATGCCGATTAGCCAGCCTGGCTCGTATACCCTGTCGGTGAAGGATGCCAGCGGCAATCTGCTGGGGGCACTGAGTCATTGGGTGGCGGGCGACGGCCTGCAGGCCACGCCCGGTAGCGTGGAAGTGGTATTCGACAAGGATAGCTATCAGCCAGGTGAAAATGCCGAAGCGCTGATTACCTTCCCCAAGCCGGTGAGCAATGCCCTGCTGACGCTGGAACGGGACAAGGTGGAAAAGTACGCGCTGCTGAGCAAAGGGGCCGACTGGGTGACGTTGACCCGGGTGGGCCAGTCGCAATGGCGGGCGCGTATCCGGGTGGATGAGTTGTTCAGTCCGAACATCACCTTCTCGGTACTGTACGCGCAGAATGGCGACTATACCTTCCAGAACGCGGGCATCAAGGTCGCCCAGCCGACCGTGGCGTTGAATTTCAAGACCAGCAAACCCGTTTACCTGCCAGGCGAAACGGTGGTAGTGGATGTCAACAGCACGCTGGGGGGTAAGCCGGTCTCGGCCAACCTGTCGGTCAGCGTGGTGGATGAGATGGTCTACGTGCTGCAGCCGGAAATTGCGCCGAGCATTGTGGATTTCTTCTACCACCCGCGGCGTAACAATGTACGAACCTCGGCCAGCCTGTCATTCATCAGTTACGACATGGCCAAGTCACACCTGCCGGGTGCGCCTTCGTCCAATAACTACAACCAGCGCGGCGTCAAGGTGCTGGAGCGGCCGCGTCGTGACGAAACCGATACCGCTGCGTGGCAGCCCAACCTGAAAACCGACGCCAACGGCAATGCCCGCTTCACGTTTGTGATGCCGGATTCCCTGACCCGCTGGCGCATCACGGGTCGTGCCATGACTGGCGATGGTGCCGTGGGGCAGCGTACCGCCTATGTGCGCTCGGAAAAACCGTTCTACATCAAGTGGACAGCCCCTGCCCGTTACCGTGAGCAGGATGCACCCACCGTGGATCTGGTCGCGTTCAACCAGACCGACAAGGATCAGGCCGTGGAGTGGCAAGTCACCGGGGCCGGGCTCAGCCAGCGCCAGGCGGTGACACTCAAGCGCGGTGCCAATTACCTCTCCTTGCCGATCAGCAATCCGCAAGCGGGTCTGGTGACCGCCGAGCTGATGTCTGGTGGGCGGGTGGTAGACCGCTTGCAGACCAATCTGCGCATCAATCCGGTCAACTGGCTGTCGCCCCGTCAGCTGGCAGTACCGCTGAGCGGCAATGATCTGCTGCTGAGTCTACCGGCTGACGCCCGTAACATCCGGCTCAGCATCGTGGGCAGTGCTGCCAGCCAGTTCTCCCGTGTGGTGGATGAGCTGATTGATTACCCCTATGGCTGCGTCGAGCAGACCGCCAGCCGTCTGATTCCGCTGGCGTTGGCCGTGCAGGCGATGGGGGATCAGCCCGACACCCGCCGTTTGACCCAGTTGCTGGCAACACAACGGCAACGGCTGGTATTGCTGGCGGGGGGCGATGGTGTATTTGGCTGGTGGGGACCGGGTAGCCAGGAAAACATTTTCCTGACCGGCTATGCCTACTACGCCGATTGGTATGCCAGCCGCAGTCTGGGGCTGCCTGTGCCGGCGGAAAACTGGCAGTACCTGCTGGAGGTGTACAAGAAACACGGCAGCAAGGCCCCGTTGTCACAACGTGCCATGGTGCTGTGGTGGGCCAACCAGATGGGCTTGCCGGTGCAGACCTTGCTGTCTGGCGTCGAGCGTGACCTGATCCAGCAGCAGTCTGGGCCGCTGGTCAAGCTGGGGCGTCAGGATAGCCTGCTGTTCATCGCACCGGAGTCGCAATCTGCGCAGCAGTTGACGCTGGCACTGGTGGCCCAGCTGCACGCTGAGCTGAAGACCCCGCTGCCTGCAGAGCTGGTGGAGCCGGTGGCCTCTGCTCAGACCGCGCTGCGTGAGTCGGGATCGCCTTTTGTGCAGTCTTTACTGCTGCTGAGTAATCAGGCCAAACCGGGCGTTACGGCGGCCAGTCTGCTGCCGCTGGTGAGCAGTGACATGCCGACCCAGGAGCGGGCGATGGCACTGATCTGGCTGCAGAAGAGCATGGGTGGCACACCCGTGGTCAAGCCGAGTGGTGCTGTGGTGGGTACCGGCTGGGTGGCCAGCACCACACGCAGTGGACAGGAGCAATGGTCGTGGAGCAGCGCGACCTTGCCTGCACGCCTGCAGTTGCAAAAGCTGCCAGCGGAGGCTGCCACTGCGCTGATCCGCTACGACAGCAGTGCACTGGAGCCTGCCCGCCTGCCGCTGCGCATGGAGCGTCGCCTGTATGTGCTGGAGCAAGACGACAAGGCGCTGACCTTTACCGCCAAGCCCGTCAAACAGGGTGAGGCGCTGCAGGTAGGCCGCCTGTATGTGGACGAACTTGAGCTGACGCCCCCTGCTGGCAAGAGCTACAGCTATGGTCTGCTGGAGGTGCCGTTGCCACCGGGTGCCGATGTGGAGAGTACGACTTCCGGCCTGACCATCACCGGGCTGGACGGGGTGGATGCCGAGCATGGCTTCAGCCGTCTGCAGCATGAAATGGGCCAGCTGTCTTACAACCTGCCGGTGGAACAACTGGGCAAGCGCTGGGTCACCCGGCAGCTGCTGCGCTTCTCGCAGCGTGGCCGCTTTACGCTGCCGCCCGCCCGTTACTTCCGGATGTATCAGCCCGAAGACAAGGCCTTCCAGGGAGATGGCAAGACACCGTGGGTGTTTACCGTACAGTAATCAGCCTGCTGCTGGGCGGCGTGTTGTGGCAACCCGCCGTCGCCCTGCAGATGGCCTGGCAGCGCAAAGGCCAGCAAACCCTGTGGCAGCTGGGTGGCAATCAGCCGCAATCCGCCCCGCTGCCGCCGGGCTTGCAAACGCCACTGGGCAGTGTCTGGAAGCTGTTTGTCTACGGCTATATGGTGGAGCAGAACCTGGCAGGCAGTGACTATGTCTGCCAGGGTGGTAACCCGGAGGAGGTGTATTGCTGCCAGCCGGGGCATAGTGTGGATCGTGAGCGGGCCTTGCTGCAGTCCTGCGGACTGTACTTTGAGCCCCGGCGCTTGAAGATCGCTGCTGCGGACTGGCGCCGGTTCTGGCAGGCACGGCAGGCACCGGGTTGGTTGCAGGATTTACCGCAACTGAAGCCAGAGCGACAAGTAGCGGTGTCGCAATTGCTGCAAGGCTTGGCGCAATTTCCGCCACAAGCGCGGCAGCAAGCCGGACATACCCTGGTATCGGTGCTGACCCAGGGCAAGGCTGAGGGCAGTGTGGCGCTGCTGGGCAGCCAGCTGCGGGTGAAAACCTGGACCATGCCGGACCCGTCGCACCCGGGCGAGCGGCAGGGTGGGGCAGCGGGCTGGCTGGCCGATGGCTCCCCTGTCTGGTTGCAGGGGCGAGGAGGCAGTGCCCAGGTGTTGCCACAGCTGTCACCCAAACTGGTGCCATTGTTGCAGCCGGTCACCGTGGCCGATACCGAGGCCTGCGTGCGGGTGCGCTACTTTGCTCGCTACCCGATACAGTCAGTGACGCGCAGTGATGGCCGGGTCGTGGTGCCGGGGGTGATGGAAGGGCAGTACCAGGTGCGCTTTCGCAATGGCGTCAGCCTGGCCCTGAGCAGCCAAGGCGAGTTATGGCTCCAGCAGACCGTTGCCGGTTGGCAGGTCAATGGTCGACTGGGCATGAATGAGTATGTGGCAAGGGTGCTGGAGCGTGAGGGCCGCAGTGAGCCGCCAGAGGCGGCTCGGGCATTGGCGATCGCCGCCCGCAGCTATGTGGTGCAGCAAGGTGCGCGTGAGCAGGGCTGCTTCAGCATGCAAGACAGCAGCAGTCAGCAGCGGGTGGCACCGCGCCCCGCCAGCAAGGCTGCGCGGGCGATTGCCGACTGGACCGATGGTCTGGTGCTGACCGGGGTGCCGGTGCAGTACCACTCCACCCGACAGGCGCGGCACCAGCTGGCCTGGGCTTGGGCGGTGAGCGCAGCACAGCGGGGCATGACATTCGACCGCATGCTGCAGCAAACCTACCCTGGCAGCAGCCTGGTGTCATACCTGAGCCCGCTGGATGGAGATTGTGATCGCTTGCCGCAAGTGGAGCGCTGGCTGGAGCAGCAATTGCCGGTCTGGCAGCGGCGCTTGCAGCATGAGGAAGGGTTGGAGGCGCTGGAACAAGCACCGGCTGTATGCCGGTTGCCAGGTGGCAAGCCCTACGCCGATGTTGAGCGGGGGCGGATTCATGTGCGTGGTTTGGCGACGGATGAAGACCGGATCACGGTGGCGCATGAAACATTGCATTTGTTGTTCCGTCATCACCCGCGAGGGCAGGACGAGGACTTTGTAGAACAGACCGCCCGGCGGTTGATCCAGCAAGGAGGATGAGCGTGCGAACCACCCTGTGCAGCATGATGGCCCTGCTGGCAACGATGCCATGCTGGGCGGGCGGCAGTATCCAGCTGGATGGCCCGCGTGGTGGCTGGCAGCACAGTGGTTTGCAGAATGAGCTGGAGCGTGGCACTGCCGCCTATCCCAAACCACCGGTGGATCGTGGTGCGCAACGCTACCGCACCCTGATCGAGGGGCGTTTGCTGCAGATGGGCAAGAACCGCAAGCCACACCTGCTGGTGGTCAATGGCAACCCGATGCCACTGTATACCGATGAGCAAGGCCATTTTGCCCGCCCTTATGCTTTCGGGCCGGGCTCCAACAGCATCGAGATTCGCACGCCGGATGGCAAGGAACGCAAGCGGGTCCAGTTTTACGATAACTACACCACCAAGACCAAGGCACGCCTGCGGGCCATCCTGACCTGGGATGATCCGCATGCCGAGGTGGATCTGCATGTGATTGCACCGAATGGTGCACATGCCTTCTGGGCTAACCCGCAATTGGGTGACGGTGGCGGGCTGGATGTAGACAGCGTGGATGGTGCCGGGCCGGAGATTTTCTCCTCGGCGGCACCACAGTCAGGCAACTGGCTGTTCTACATCAACTACTGGGGCAACTTTAACGAGGCAGGCTACAACTTTGACGATGATCGCAACGAGCAAGTGGTGATCACGGCGCGGCTTAGCCTGATTTTCAATGAAAACACCCTCAACGAGCGACGTGAGAGCTTTGTGGTGCCGCTGCGCAAGGTGGGGGATCTGACGCTGGGGCGGGCTATTCGCCTGTGAAACGGAACCAATGAACAATCGGATCAAATGGGGGCTGGCCAGCATGCTGGCTGCGGTGCATGTGGTAAGCCTGGCAGCCGGTATCCGCATGGATGCCCCGATTGGCGGCTGGCGCAATTCGACTGGGGAGGGGGAAGAGAGCTATACCCAAGAGGTGCACTACCCGGCGGTGCGGGTGAATGCGCGGCCCGGCCAAAGTGTCAGTGCCCTGATCAAAGGGCAGATTCTCAGCATGCCCAAAGCAAAGAAGCAGCCACCCTATACGCTGGTGGTCAATGGTGCTGCCATGCCACAGCGCATTGAAGAGGATGGCAGTTTTGAGCGTCCCTATGCCTTCAGTGTG
The DNA here is from genome assembly GCF_012641365.1 of Leeia aquatica. Lineage (NCBI taxonomy): Bacteria > Pseudomonadati > Pseudomonadota > Betaproteobacteria > Neisseriales > Leeiaceae > Leeia > Leeia aquatica. The sequence goes on along the minus strand of NZ_JABAIM010000002.1, from coordinate 159,392 downwards.
GGCTCCAACAGTGTCGAGATGCGTTCGCCGGATGGCAGTTTGCGCAAGCGGGTGCAGTTTTACGAAAACTATGCCGGCAAGGCCCGGCCCAGGATGCGGGTGATCCTGTCGTGGGACAGTGATGAAACCGATCTAGACCTGCATGTGGTGATGCCGGATGGCCAGCATGTCTTTTATGGCAACCGGGTAGCCACCGATGGCAGCGCGCAGGATGTGGATGTCACCACCGGCTATGGCCCGGAAATTTTTTCCAGCTCGTCCCCGCAGAAAGGCCAGTACCTGGTGTACGTCAATTACTACGGTTCGGGTGAGAACACCTCAGACCTGACGGTGGCGCAAGTGACCCTGGTGACCCAGGAAGGTACGCCCAACGAGAAGCAGCAGTCCTTCCGCATTCCGATGCGCAAGGCCGGGGAGCTGACACTGGTCAAGCAGTTCAGCTACCCGTAAAAGGGGGGGGGCGGCAGCACCAGCGCCCGTGTGCTGCCCCGGCGTGGTTTATCCTGCCAGTTGCTGCAGGCCTTTGGCCAGCCGTCTGGCGCCTTCACGCAGCCCCGCCTCCGGGGTGGTGACAAAGCTCAGGCGAATGCTGTTCCGGTCCGGGTGGTCGGCGTAGAAAGATTCGCCCGGCACAAAAATCAAACCCTGTTCGCGGGTAATCATCAGCAGTTCACGGCTGTTGACGCCATGATTGAAACGCCCCCACAGGAACATGCCGCCATCCGGCATGTTGAAATCCAGCACGGATCCAACTTCCTGCCGCAAGGCTTCCGCCAGCACCTGCGCGCGAGCGCCATAGGCCTGTGCCACCATGGCGACATGCGGCTCCAGCCGACCGCTTTCCAGATAGCTGGCAGCAACCTCCTGTGCCAGCGTGGAGCTGTGCAGGTCCACCGCTTGCTTGATCATGACCGTGGCGTGCTTCAGCGCAGGCGGCAGGATCATGAAGCCCAGGCGGAAGCCCGGTGCCATGATCTTGGAGAGGGACGAAATGTAGGCGCAGTAATCGGCTGAACCCGGCACCTGATCTGCCAAGGCCAGCAGGGGCGGGATGGCGCTGCCGGAAAAACGCAGTGCGCCATAGGGATCATCTTCCACCACCAGGGTTTGATGCTTCACCGCCCAGCGCAGCAGCTTCAAACGGCGTTCCAGGCTCAGACAGGCACCGGTGGGGTTGGCGAAGTTGCTGACCACATACACCATTTTGGGCCGGGCATCAGCGGGCAGCTGGTCCAGCTCGTCCACACAGGCACCGTCAGCATCGCCGGAGATGGAAAGAAACGATGCACCGGCCAGCTGGAAGCATTGAATGGCTGCCAGATAGCTGGGTCGTTCCAGTACCACCGTATCCCCTTCATCCAGCATGGCGCGCGCGATCAGGTCCAGGCTCTGCTGCGAGCCGGAGGTGACCAGCACCTGGTCCGCACTGGCCTTGATGCCACGCCCTTGCACCAGTTTGGCCAGCGCTTCGCGCAAACGCAGCTGACCCTCGGTCACGCTGTACTGCAGCGCGGCGGAAGCACGCTCACGCATCACCTGCTGCTGGGCGGCTTCAATGCCTGCAACATCGAACAGTTCTGCCGCAGGCAGACCCCCGGCCATCGAGATCATGCCGGGCAAGGTGGCATAGTGCAGCAGGTCACGCACATCAGAGCTTTTGCTGCGCTGGGTGGCGCGAGAGAGCGGTAGGGCAGACATCGGTTTCCATCCTGTATGGGTCCATCATGGCACTTTACCTCAGCTGGCCGCTTCTTGTAACGGTGCAGTTGAGGGTGCAATCGGGAAACTGTGCTGCCCGTCCGACCAGAACAGTTTGTGCCGTACTGGTTAGACCGTGTCTTTCCGATGCAGGGCTGGCGGACGTATGGTAAGGGTCACAGCCGTCATGCGGCGGCTGAAGCCTGCAGGAGCAAGACAATGCTGGATATTGCGGCACTGGGTGCCTATTCGTTTGTGATGTCGATCACGCCGGGACCGAACAACCTGATGGTGACAGCCTCCGGGGCGCGCTTCGGCTACCGTGCCACCATACCGCACCTGCTGGGCATCAGCATTGGCTATGCGTTGATGACCGTGGCAGTAGCGCTGGGACTGCGGCAGCTGTTTGTCTGGCTGCCGTGGCTGTACAGCGGGCTCAAGTGGGGAGGCATGGTCTACTTGCTCTGGCTGTGCTGGCAGTTGCTGAGGGAAGGGGAGGTCGGTGAGCGCAGCAGCGCCCGCCCGCTCACCTTTTTGCAGGCCGCGCTGTTCCAGTATGTGAATCCCAAGGCCTGGGTGATGGCGATGACCACGGTCAGCCTGTTTGCCGCGCCCGCAATGCCCGTGTGGCAGTGGCTGGCGCTGCTGTTTGGGGTACTGGCTGTGGTCAACTACCCCTGCATCAGCGCCTGGGCGCTGTTTGGCGTGCAGATGCGGCGCTATTTGGTAAACCCGGCTACCCGGCGTATATTCAATGCCATCATGGCAGTGCTGTTGCTGCTGACCCTGTGGATGATGATGCGATGATGTTGCAGCTGGAGCGCGATGGCAGCAAGCGGCTGGGCGACCAGATTGTGGCCCGGATCGAAGCCTTGATCCGCAAGGGGCAGCTGGGAGAGGGCAAGCGTCTGCCGTCTGTCCGGCAACTGGCCCGTACGCTGGATGTCTCCATGCATACCGTGACCACGGCCTTTGAGCGGCTGGTCGCCCAAGGGCTGGTGGAGTCTCGCCCCGGTAGTGGCTACTATGTGGCCCGTCAGTTAAGGATGCGGCCTTGCCCGCCCATTGAAATGGCCCCGGTGGACCCGGCGACTGCAGCGGGCTTTGCCCAGTATTGCCTGTCCTCATCGCTGTCAGTCGACGTACCGGTCGGCAGCGGTTTCCTGCCCGGAGAGTGGCAGGATGGTGTGTTTCAGGGCAGCAGCTTGCAACGCCTGCTGCGGGCGGGCTCGGGTGGCATGGACTCAGCCCCGGTGCAAGGGAATCCACAGCTGCGTGAGCGTATAGCCGAGCGCCTGGTCAGGCAAGGTATTCCGGCGATGGCCGGCAATCTGCTGCTGACGACAGGCGCCAGCCATGCCTTTGATCTGGTCATCCGTACTGCGCTGAACCCGGGTGATGTGGTGATGGTGGAAGATCCCGGCTACTTTGTGATGCACCAGCAATTGCAGCGGCATGGGGTACGGATGATCAGTGTGCCTCGGCTGGCGGACGGGCCGGATGTGGAGCGGCTGGCGGAGCTCGCCATGATTCACCGCCCTCGCATGTTCTACACCCAGACGCTGCTGCATAACCCGACTGGCGGCAATACCTCACCGGCGGTGTGCCACAAGCTGCTGAATCTGGCGGAGCGTTACAACTTCCTGATTCTGGAAGATGATGTCTACGGTGAGCTGGCCGGGCCACACGCCCTGCGGCTGGCCAAGATCGACGAATTCAACCGTGTGCTGTACATCAGCAGCTTTACCAAGGTGCTGAACCCCGGCATGCGCATCGGCTATGTGGCGGCACCCACCCCTCTTTTGCCTGCGCTGATGGAGCGCAAGATGTTTGGCGTGCTCACCGGCTCCAGCCTGCAGGAAATGCTGGTGGACGAGGTGATGGCCAGTGGCCGTTACCACCGCCATACCGAGCAATTGCGCAATCGACTGACCCGTGTACGCAGTCAGGCGATTGCCACCCTGTCGGGCTTGCCGCTACAGGTGGAGGATGCGGTGCCGGATGGCATCTTCCTGTGGGTGAAGCTGCCGGATGGGCTGGACAGCCAGCGGCTGGCGCAGCAGGCGCTGGCGGAGCGCATCCTGCTGGCCAGCGGGGCCATTTTTTCCTTGACCGGTGGCAGCCTGCACCATCTGCGGCTGAATGTGGCCTATGCGGCGCACCCCCGGTTCATCGCCTTCCTGCAGCGCGCCTTGCAGGAAGGGGGTAGCCGCTAGTAAACGACCTTGGCGGCATCCGCCCCATGCTGACTGCGCCAGAGGTGCAGCAGATCATCGCTGGCACGCACCCGCCAGTCATGCCCCAGTTCCAGCACTGCGCTGGCGGCACCATTGCGATAGCGCAGCTTGATTGGCGTTGCGCCTTCCTGTTGCCATGGTCGCAAGCGCTCCAGCAGTGCCGCCGGGTCCATACCTGCCGGGTAGGTCAGGTCCAGATGGCTGGCAAAGCGGGTGCGAGCCTCATCCAGTGTCAGAATGCTGTCGGCGTTGACCCGCAAACCGCCGCTGAATTCGTCGTTGCTGACCTTGCCTTCGATGATCAGCAGCTGGTCTTCCTTCAGCTTGTCCTTGTTGGCATCAAAGGCTTCCGAGAACAGGGTGACCTCGATGGCAGAAGTGGCATCGTCAATGGTCAGGATGGCCATCTTGCCGCGCTGGGTCATCTTTACCCGGGTGGCGACCAGAATGCCTGCCAGCCGTTGCGGTGCTTTGTCCGGTGACAGTTGCCCCAGGCGCTGACGGACGAAGGGGGCGATCTCGCGGCGATAGCTGTTATACGGGTGGCCGGACAGGAAGAAGCCAATCGCCAGCTTTTCTTCCTGCAACTGGGTCTTTTCATCCCAGGGGGAGACATCCAGCAGCTTGTGCTCGTGCTCGGGCTGGTCCAGCAGATCGAACAGGCTGGTCTGCTGCGCATTGGCGGCGGCCTGCTCGGCTTGCTCCATGGCCAGCCCGACGCTGGCCAGCAGGGCGGCGCGGTTTTTCTCCAGCGCATCAAACGCACCGGCACGGATCAACGCCTCGATGGTACGGCGGTTGACGATGCGCTTGTCGGTGCGGTTGCAGAAGTCGAACAGATTACTGAACGGGCCATGGGCTTGCCGCTCGGCGATGATGTGCTCCACCGCCTGCTCGCCGGTTCCCTTGATGGCGCCCAGTGCGTAGCGGATGCGCTTGGTGTCCACCGGCACAAAGCGATAGTGACTTTGGTTGACGTCGGGTGGCAGGAATTCCAGCTTGTTGTCGAGCGCATCTTCAAAGAACACCCGCAACTGGTCGGTATTGTCCAGTTCCGACGACAGCGTGGCAGCCATGAAGGCGGCCGTGTGGTGCGCCTTCAGCCAGGCGGTGTGGTAGGACACCACCGCATAGGCGGCGGTGTGTGACTTGTTGAAGCCGTACTCGGCAAACTTGGTCATCAGGTCGAACAGGTGCTCGGCCAGTGCCGGGTCGTAGCCCTTTTGCTGCGCGCCTTCTGCAATGGTCACCCGGTGCTTGGCCATCTCTTCGGGTTTTTTCTTGCCCATTGCCCGCCGCAGCATGTCGGCCCCACCCAGGGTGTAGCCGCCGATGATCTGCGAAATCTGCATCACCTGTTCCTGATACACGATCACGCCGTAGGTCGGGTCCAGGCAGCCGGTCAGATCCGGATGGAAATAGTCGATGGCCTGCTTGCCGTTCTTGCGCAAGATGAAGTCATCCACCATGCCGGAGCCCAGCGGGCCGGGCCGGTACAGCGCCAGTACAGCGATGATGTCTTCGAAACGGGTCGGCTTCAGCTTGGCCAGCAGCTTCTTCATGCCGTCCGATTCCAGCTGGAACACGGCGGTGGTGTTGGCGTCCTGAAGCACCTTGTAGGTGGCCGGGTCGGTAAACGGCAAATCCTCCAGCCGGGTATCAAAGCCGGGGTCGAGCTGCTGCACATACTTCAGCGCCAGCTCGATAATGGTCAGGTTGCGCAGACCCAAGAAGTCGAATTTCACCAAGCCGACGGCTTCCACATCGTCCTTGTCGAACTGGCTGACCACCGACTCCGAGCCGGGCTGAGCGTACATCGGGCAGAAATCAGTGATCTTGCCCGGAGCGATCAGCACGCCCCCTGCGTGCATACCGACGTTACGGGTCAGCCCTTCCAGCTTCTTGGCCAGTACCCACAATTCAGCCACTTCCTCTTCGTTCTCGACCCGCTCCTTGAGTGCAGGCTCCATCTCCAGAGCATCGTCCAGCGAGTATTGCTTGCCGGGCGCGGCGGGAATCAGTTTGGACAGGGTGTCGCAGAAGGTATAGGGCAGGTCGAGTACCCGACCTACATCGCGCACCACCGCCTTGGCGGCCATGGTACCGAAGGTGGCGATCTGCGAGACGGCATCCACGCCGTATTTTTGCCGCACATACTCGATCACCCGCCAGCGGTTGTCCTGGCAGAAGTCGATGTCGAAGTCGGGCATCGACACCCGCTCCGGGTTCAGGAAGCGCTCGAACAGCAGGGCGTAAGCGGTGGGATCCAGATCGGTAATGCCGAGGCTGTAAGCCACCAGCGAACCGGCACCGGAGCCCCGGCCTGGGCCGACCGGGCAGCCGTTCTGCTTGGCCCAGTTGATGAAGTCCGCCACGATCAGGAAGTAACCGGGGAAGCCCATCTGCAGGATGGTGTCGGTTTCGAACTTTAGCCGGTCCAGATAGCGGGGGCGTTCGGCATCACGCTGAGCGGCATCGGGATACAACTCCAGCAGGCGGCGCTCCAGCCCTTCACGGGCGCTGTGCACCAGAAAATCATCCAGCGTCATGCCATCCGGCGTTGGAAACTGCGGCAGGTAGTTCTTGCCGAGCGTGACGGTCAGGTTGCACAGCTGGGCGATCACCAGCGTATTGGCCAGCGCTTCCGGATAGTCGGCAAACAGCTCGACCATCTCCTGCTGGGTCTTGAAGTACTGTTGCGGGGTGAAGTGCTTGGGCCGCCGCTTGTCAGACAGGGTATAGCCTTCGGCGATACACACCCGTGCCTCGTGCGCCTTGAAATCGTCCTCGGCCATGAACTGCACCGGGTGGGTGGCTACCAGCGGCAGGTCCAGTTTGACGGCCAGGGCCGCCATGGGATGCACCAGACCGTCGACCGCCGGGTCACCATTGCGCTGGATTTCGAGGAAAAACTGATTGGGGAAACTGGCGGCCAGCTGCTGGGCGGCGGTTTCTGCCGCCGCCGCGTTGCCATTGGCCAGATGGGTGCCCACTTCGCCCCACAGGGTGGAAGAGAGGGCGATCAGGCCGTGGTTGTCCCCGCCCAGTTCGGCGTCGCTCGAGGTTGGGTTGTGCTGCAGCCAGGCCGGCAGGATCTCGGCGCGGCCCCGGTGCTGGTTCTTGCGGTATGCCAGGGTCAGCAGTTCGCACAGGCGGCCATAGCCCTGCCGGTCGCGCGCCAGCAGCAGCAGGCGATAGGGCTTGTCACGGTCATTCTGATTACTGACCCAGATATCGCAGCCGACAATGGCCTTTAGCCCCTTGCCGCGCGCGGCTTTGTAGAATTTGACCATGCCGAACAGGTTGGACAGGTCGGTGATGGCCAGCGCCGGCATCTGATCCTGCGCAGCGGCTTTGACGGCGTCGTCAATACGGACAATGCCGTCACTGACAGAAAATTCGGTGTGCATGCGCAGATGCACGAAATGCGGAGTAGTCATCACCGCATTTTACCCCGAAACCACCCCGGCCCGGCAGCCATGCCGCTTGCTGCGCAGCAACATCCTGCTTACCATGCCAATCATGGAAACTTATTCTCTACGGCGTGTGCCACAGCTTTCAACGTTTGACGGGGCAGGGCTGCCGCTGACCTTGCGCCGCTGGGGTGACGCCGACAAACCCTTGGTGGTGATGCTGCATGGCTGGATGGATGCGGCCGCGACCTTCCAGTTCCTGGTCGATGCCCTGCCGGACGATCTGTTCCAGCGTTACAGCTGGCTGGCGCTGGACTGGCGCGGCTTTGGCCGCAGCGGGCGTAGTCCGCGCAGCTATTTCTTCCCCGATTACCTGGCTGATCTGGATGCGCTACTGGCCGCCTATAGCCCGAGCCAGCCGGTGGTGTTGCTGGGGCACAGCATGGGCGGCATGGTGGCCGGGCTGTATGCTGGGGTTCGACCTGAGCGGGTGAGCCAGCTGATTTCGCTGGAGGGGTTTGGCCTGCCGGACAGCGACCCTACCCAGGCCCCGAAACGGCTGCAGCAATGGCTGGACGGTTTGCGTGCGCCACCGGTACATCATCCGATGGTGGACCAGGACGCACTGGTCAAGAAGCTGCAAAAGCAGCATCCTCGTTTGATGGCAGATCAAGCGGCCTATCTGGCTGCAGAGCTGGGTGAGCCCACGGCTGGCGGAGCATACGCCTTGCTGGCTGACCCAGCCCATCGACTGGTCAACCCGGTGCTATACCGGCTGGCGGAGGCCGAAGCCTGCTGGCGCAATACGCAAGCGCCGGTGCTGTGGCTGTATGGCAGTGATCGCTGGGTGTTTGATTTCCTGAAAGAGGATGACACCGCGTTTGCCTGGCGTTGCCGTCATGTGCCGCAGCTGCAGTGTGTGGAGATCCAGGATGCAGGGCATATGCTGCACTGGGAGCAGCCGCAGCACGTGGCCTTGGCCTTGCAGCATTTCCTGGAGTCAAGCCGGGGGGGCTGATGGGTCCGGGGTGTCTCCACCCGGTGTATTATCCATCCAGTACGGGAAGTATTCCCGGATCAGGTTCAGGAAGGAGCGCTGGGTCTGGGCGCGGGGCATCAGCAGCAGCATGGCATTGACCCCGGCCCGGTAGGTGGCCGGATTCACGGGCTGGTGCTGCAGAATGAAGTGCAGTGCACGCAGAAAACGGTCCCGCAGATCCAGAACGTGCTCTTCATCACCCGGCGGCGTGGTGTCAGCCAGATATTGGGTCAAGCTGGGAATCTCCCGCTCCTCCCAGCCATCACTGTCCATGGCTTCAAACAACTGGATCAAACTGCCGCTGGACTGCAGCAGGATTGGTTGCAAGGCAAAGCCATCACCGGCGGCCAGCGCCATCACCGTTTCCAGATCCCCCATCCAGAACGGGAAAAATTCACGGGCGACAGACACCAGAAAAGGCCGGGATTCATCGCTGGCCATCTTGGCCAGTACCTGATCCACCGCATGACGGTAGGCCACACTGTCATCGCGAACCTGATCCAGTGCCAGCAGCAGATAACGCAGGAAGTGCTTGCGCTGGTTGATGCTGGCTGTACTGGCCCCGCGCTGGCGCAGCAGCTTCAGGTAGGCGGGGAGCGCCTCGGGACCGCTTTGCAGATCGGCAGCAGCTGTAATGGGCATGGGCTGGCAACGTGTCCAAGGTGTACTACAGTAAACTATGGTCAAGCTCAACCGACAAGTCAAGACAAAGGCCCGCAGGGGTTATCTGCTGCTTGTGCTGCTGTTCAGCAGCTTGCACATCCATGCAGAAGAGATCCGCATTGCCATCAATGATGTCGATAACAGCCCGTACATGGTAGGGTCGGGCTCAGCCTTGTCGTCCCCGCCCGGCATTGCGGTAGAGCTGGCCAATACGGTTGCGGCGGATATCGGGGTGACCCTCAGCTGGCAACGCCTGCCCAGCAAGCGTTTGTTGCTGGACCTGAAAGAGGGGCGGATAGACGCCATCCTCATGCTGTCCTATAGCGATGAGCGCGCCCGAGACTATGCATACCCGCTGAACAAAGCGGGTCAGCTGGATGACAGTCGGCGCATCGGCTACCTCTCTTATGCCTTGTATCGTCAGAAAGGCAGCCCGGTGCAGTGGGACGGCAAGCAGTTTCTCAATCTGACCGGAGCGGTAGGAGCCAATACCGGCTACTCGGTGGTGGATATGTTGAAGCAATTGGGCGCTACGGTGGATGAGGCCAAGGAAACCACGCAAAACTTTGGCAAATTGGCGCTTGGACGGGTGCAGCTGGTTGCCGCACAGGAAGTGATGGGGGATTATCTGCTGTCAGAGCGCCGTTTTCCCTCAGCGGAAAAATTGCCGGTGCTCCTGAGTGGAAAGTCTTACTTCACGGTGTTCAGCAAAGCGTTTGCAGCTCGCAAGCCGGAGCTGATGGAGCGTTTCTGGCAGCGGCTGTCTGGAATCCGGGATGCCAAAACCCGTAGCCTGTTACCTGCGTACCTGGATTAACCCCTGTGGCTGCATGGCACCTATCCCTGAGCAAAGGTAGCCACATCCTTCTTCAAGGCTGGGCCAGCAATTCCTGAGCGTGCTGGCGTGTGGTATCCGTAATCTGGGCACCACCCAGCATGCGGGCGATTTCTTCCGTGCGTGTCTGCCCGTCCAGCACCGTAATTCGGCTGCGTAGCACGCCGGATTCCAGCCCTTTGCTGACCTGCCAGTGCTGATGCCCGCACGCGGCCACCTGCGGCAGGTGAGTAATCGACAACACCTGATGACGTTCGCCCAGCTGACGCAGCAAACGGCCCACAATATCGGCAACCCGCCCGCCAATGCCGACATCAACCTCGTCGAAAATCAGGGTCGGCACGGCCGCGACCGTGGTCATCGCCACCTGAATGGCAAGGCTGACGCGGGAGAGCTCGCCCCCCGATGCAATGCGCGCCAGCGACTGTGCGGGCGCATCGTGATGGCTGATGCGGTATTCGATGCTCTCCGTGCCAGATGCGCCAGGTGTGGTCAGCGTTTGTAGCGCAACACTGAAGCGACTGCTGGCCATGGCCAATTGCGCCAGCGTATCGCTGACGGCGAGTCCCAGTTGCTCAGCCGCTTGCTCCCGCATGCGGCGCAATTGTGCAGCGTGCTGCTGGTAGTCCCGCTCGGCCTCCTGTACGCGCTGCCGCAACCCGTCCTGGTCCGACAGGCTGAGCAGTTTCAGACGTTGCTGCTGCGCGCTGTGCAAGGCGGCATGCAATTCGGCAGGCTCCAGCTTCAGTTTGCGTGCGGTGGCATACAGATTGGCCAGCTGCTGATCCAGTGCCGCCAGTTCGGCGGGGTCCAGATCGGTACGGTTGCCATAATGGCGCAGGCTGTAAGCGGCTTCCTGCAACTGGATGGTGGCACTGTCCAGCAGGTCAGCCGCTTCCATCAGGGCGGGGTCAATCTTTGCCAGCTCTCGGATGTGCTCAGCCAGATGGTGCAGCGGCGGCAACATGGCCTGCTCACTCTCCATCAGCAGGGACACGCCATTTTGTGCGCCCTCCAGCAGGCTGGCGGCATGGCTGAGCCGGGCATGATCTTGCAGTAATTGCTGCAAGGCGTCCGGGGGCAAGGCCACCGGGCTTAATTCCTGGATCTGCCAGTCCAGCCGGGCCAGGGTTTGTTCCCGCTCTGCGTGCTGCCGGTCGGCATCCTGCAGGGTTTGCAAGGCCTGCTGCCACTGCTGCCAACTTGTACGTACGACTTGCACCTGAGCCTCAGCACCAGCATAGGCGTCCAGCAGGCTACGTTGGGTATCGGCCCGTAGCAGCGATTGATGGGCGTGCTGACCATGAATGTCGATCAGTTGCTCGCCCAGCTCGCGCAGTTGCTGCACGGTGGCACTGATACCGTTGATAAACGCGCGACTTTTACCTTGTCTGTCCAGCGTGCGACGCAGCAACAACGGCTCTCCGGGCTCGTTTGCCAATTCCTGAGATGCCAGCCAAGTCTGGACTTCCGGCAGCTGGCTGAGGTCAAACTCGGCGCTCAGGTCAGCCTTGTCACAACCCCGCCGTACCAGCGTACTGTCCGCGCGGCCGCCCAGCAACAACCCCAGCGCATCAATCAGCAGCGATTTGCCGGCCCCCGTTTCCCCGGTGAGCACGGTAAAACCGCTGGAGAAGGTCAGCTCCAGCTGGTCGACAATCACAAAGTCACGGATGGTCAGCAGGGTCAGCATGAATACAGGCTCAGAGCAGTTGTTCGCCCCAGTGCAGCTTCTGGCGCAAGACATCGTAGTAGTTGTAGCCCAGCGGGTGTAGCAGGGTCAGGGCGCGTTCTGATCGGCGGATCAAGACCCGGTCGGTTTCCTGCAGGTCGACATGGAACTGCCCATCGAAATGGACCCGGCTCTCAAAGCCCCGCAGCAGCACAAACTCAATCTCGGCCCGGTCGCTCACGGCGATCGGTCGGTTACTCATGGATTGCGGGCAAATCGGCACCAGTGCCAGCGCAGGTACAGAAGGGTGCAGTATGGGGCCGCCAGCGGCCAGCGCATAGGCGGTGGACCCGGTCGGTGTCGACACAATCAGGCCATCGGAGCGCTGGCTGTAGACAAACTGGTTGTCGATGAAGATCTCAAACTCGATCATGGCCCCAAGTGCGCCACGGCTGAACACCACATCGTTGAAAGCGCTGCCGCTGGCGATGACGGCACCATCACGCATCACGGTGGTTTCCAGCAGCATGCGCTCTTCGGGTACAAAGCGGCCTTCCAGCATGCCCTGAATCACAGAGAGCATGCGGTCCAGCGGAACATCGGTCATAAAGCCGAGCCGGCCCTGGTTGACCCCGATGATGGGTACTTCGTATCCGGCCAGCAGACGGGCGATACCTAGCAGAGTGCCATCGCCACCAATCACAATCGCCAGGTCTACCTGGCTGCCAATGGCATCCCGCTTTAGCAGTGGAAAGTCGTGCGCGTGGCCGGTGGGGACGGCTTCACCATCCAGATAGACGGCCAGACCTTGCTCGCGCAGGAATTCGGCCAATTGCAGGACCGACACCAGAACATCCGGTGTGCGGCGGCGTCCAATGATGGCAATGCGCGGGAACAGTTTGTTCATGCCGGCATTAAAGCACAAGCCGGGGAGGGCGACCAGCGCTTGTCATGGTCGCCCGGGCGGGGGTGACCACGGCCCGAAGTTTGTGGTAAATAGAAAGCATGCTGAATCCTCGTGCCCAATTGCTGCTGAAGACCCTGGTTGAACGTTATATCGCTGACGGTCAGCCGGTGGGCTCCCGCACCTTGCTGCAGCTGTCCGGGCTGGATCTCAGCCCGGCGTCAGTGCGCAATGTCATGGCACAGCTGGAGGAGCTGGGCTTCATTGCCAGCCCGCATACCTCGGCAGGCAGGATACCCACGACCTTGGGCTACCGCTATTTTGTGGACACCCTGATGACGGTCAGCTCGGAGTCCGGCGAGGTATTGCGCCAGCAACTGGCATCGCAACTGCACCCGGATAGCCCGCAGCGCCTGATGAATACCACCTCGCAGTTGCTGTCGGAATTGACCCGCTTTGCGGGTGTGGTGGTGACCCCCAAGCGCAAGAATCTGGCGATTCGCCATATTGAATTCCTGCGAATGAGCCCGCAGCGGGTGCTGCTGATCCTCGTCGCCACCGATGGCAGCGTACAGAATCGCTTTCTGCAAACCGACCGCGACTACTCGGCGGCTGAATTGACCGAGGCCGCCAATTTCCTTAATCAGCACTATGCTGGCTGTACCTTTCTGGTGATGCGTGCCCGCTTGCAGCAGGAGCTGCAGCAGTTGCAAAGTGATATGACCGCATTGATGAGTACGGCATTGGCAGTTGGCGAGGCTGCGCTGGCGGAGGAAGAGGAAGAGGTGGTGCTGTCTGGAGAAGGTAATCTGCTGTCCAGTTCCGACTTGGGCGGCAATCTGGAGCAGATGCGCCGGTTATTCCAGGTGTTTGAGCAAAAAACCGTCTTGCTGCAATTGCTGGATGTCAGCCAGCGCGCGCAAGGCGTGCAGATTTTCATCGGCGGTGAGTCCGGCCTGTTGCCACTGGACGATTGCTCGGTGGTGGCGTCACCCTATGAGATTGATGGTGAAGTGGTCGGCACCCTCGGCGTGATCGGGCCGACCCGTATGGCTTATGAGCGGGTGATCCCGATCGTGGATGTCACCGCCAAGCTGTTATCCAATGCCCTGTCAGGCTGAGTGCGCTTGCGACAGCCTGAGTTGTCCCCTTACTGAAAGTGACCATGTCCTACCCGATCGCCGAACCTGCCTTTCAGCACCAGAACGTTGCCCGTGTCGGGGTGTTGCTGGTTAACCTGGGCACGCCGGAGGCCCCCACGCCCAAGGCGCTGCGTCCCTATTTGCGGCAATTCCTGTCGGATCGACGGGTCATCGAGATTCCACGCCCGGTCTGGTGGTTGATCCTCAACGCCTTCATTCTGCCATTCCGCCCACGCAAATCGGCGGAGAAGTACGCCACCATCTGGACCCCGGAAGGCTCACCCCTGAAGCTGCACACCGAGAAGCAGGCCAAGTTGCTGAAAGGCCTGCTGGGTGACCGACTGGGAGATCATGTGATGGTGGGCTGGGCCATGCGCTATGGCAAGCCGGCGGTGGCCGATGTCCTGGCCGAGATGAAGGCCAAGGGCTGTGACCGCATCCTGCTGCTGCCCATGTACCCGCAATACGCGGCGAGCAGTGTGGGGTCTGCCATGGACGAAGTGTTCCGTGCCTTGCAAGGCATGCGCAACCCGCCTGAGCTGCGGGTGATCAAGCATTTTCATGATGAACCTGCCTATATCGAGGCGCTGGCAGACAAGATACGGCGGCATTGGGCGTTGAATGGGCGGGGTGACCACCTGCTGCTGAGTTTCCATGGTGTGCCGCGTTTCACGCTGGACAAGGGCGATCCCTACCATTGCGAATGCCTCAAGACCGGGCGGTTGTTGCGTGAAGCGCTGGGTTTGCCCACCGAGCAGGTGACGGTGGCTTTCCAGTCCCGCTTTGGCAAGGCAGAGTGGCTAAAGCCCTACGTGGTCGATAGCCTGAAGAAGCTGGGCAAGGCCAAGGTCGGCAAGCTGGATGTGATCTGCCCTGGCTTTGTGGCGGACTGCCTGGAAACCCTGGAAGAAATTGCCATGGAAGGCAAGGCCACTTTCCTGTCAGCGGGGGGCGGCGAATTCCGCTACATCCCGTGCCTGAATGAGGACGCGCCTTTTATTGCGGCGCTGGCCGGTCTGGCTGAGCGCCACATGCAAGGTTGGGATCTGGCCAAACCCGATCCCGCCGTGCTGGAGCAGCGGCGGCTACAGGCCAAGGCAGCAGGCGCCGAGGCCTGAGCGTTCAGCGAAGGGGCGCCAGCACCCCATCGGCTTGGCGGGCGAAGCCATAGGCCCGTTCCACCTTGCACACCCGGGTGGCCATTACTTCGTACCATTTCTGTTTGCCCAGCTCACGGGCGATGACATGCTCAGCCTGCTCTCGCCAGGCCTGGATGCTGGCTTCATCCTGCCAATAGGACACCGTGATGCCAAAACGGTCATCGCCCCGCACGGACTCTACCCCCAGATAACCCGGTTGCTGCGCGGCCAGCGCCACCATGCGGCTGGCCATTGCGGCATAACCTTCGTCACCCTCGTGACGTACGGAACTGAAAATGACCGCGTAGTAAGGGGGCTCAGGCAGGCGGGCGACGGGATCGTGTGGCATGGACTTTCCTTTATTTGCGCAGCATCAGTACGTTGCCAGACAGGCACAGGGCCATGCCGAAAAAGGCAGACAGATGCCACTGATAGTCTTCAAAAAAGGTGGACAGCAGCAGCGCCACCAGCGGGATCAACACCCCGGCGTAAGAGGCTTTGGCAGGACCAATGCGCGCAATCAGCGTCAAGTAAGCGCCAAAAGCCAGCACTGAGCCAAAAAAGGCCAGATAGAGCAGGGACGACACATAAGGTACGGTCAACGGGATACTGGGCACATGCCCCTGCAGCAGGCTGACCAGCAGCATGGTGCCCGCGCCATAGGCCATGCTGACAGCGTTGCCCGACATCACGCCCATATTGTCGCGGGCATTGCGCGCCGATAGCAGATTGCCCGCGCTGGCAAACAAGGCCGCCAGAAGCCCCAGTCCTATCCCCTGCAGGGTTTTGGCGTCGCCGCGCAGGCTTTGCAGCTCCGGCAGAAAGACCAATGCCACCCCAAGCATGCCCAGTAACGCCCCACCTGCTGAGCGACGGGTGATGGGGATCTGGAAGAAAACGCGGCTGCCGAGCAGATTGACGCCAATGATGGCGGTAAACAGCACCGCCACCAGGCCGGAGCTGATGTGCATCTCGGCCAGATAGATCAGTGCATAGTTGATGCCATACTGGCACAGGCCCAGCAGGAGCAGCCAGCCATGCTGCTGCAGCGTGAAGCGGACCGGCAACTTGCGCCACCCTAGCCACAGCCAGAGCATCAGGCTGGCCAGCCCAAAGCGCCAGGCCAGCGAAACGGTGACCGGCACCGTACCCAGCTGGAAGGTAATGGCAATCCAGGTGGAGCCCCAGATCAGAATGGTGGACAAATAGAGTTGCCAGGTTTGCATCATTTTCTTTCATGATCCGGCGGCACAGGCCGCCGGGGTAGATCAGCGTTGCTGCATGGCATGAACCAGACCCGCAACAGGTGGGGGCAGGATGCCTTGCAATGCGCTACGTTCAGGCTGGAACAGGCTGGCAATGAAGTAGGGGTGGCCCTGCAGCTCAATGGCACGTACCTCGCCCGCATCGTCGTGCCCCACGGCACGCAGGGGGCCCTGTTGCAAATGCGCGGTCAGGCGTGGGCTCGGCCCATAATTGCAGCGGAAGCCTTCTTCAATCCGGGTGCGACCGTATAGTCGGGCCAACTGGCTGTTTTCTGACAGCATGATGCCAGCTTTGACATCAATCAGGCTACAGCTGAGGCGGCTGATGACCGCGTGGGGCGAATCCGGGTCGATCTCGGCATGGGTCGCCTCGGCCCAGCCCAGCACATGGCGTGCGTACTCCAGCAAGGCGTGCTGGAAGCCGCCACAACTGCCCAGAAACGGGATGTGCTGTTCTCTGGCGGTGCGGATGGCCAGCAAGGCACCCGCTTCACTGCGATAGGGGCTGCCGGGCACGCACCAGATACCATGAAAATCATTGAACAGCGCGGGATGATCAATCTCATCGGTAGTCAGCCAGTGCGACTGGATGTCGTGGCCACTGTCCTCCGCGGCCAGCTGCAAGGCCACGGGGATGGCCTGATGGGCCGTGATGTCTGGTGAATAGTCGCCTACAAGGGCAACCCTCAACGTTTTCATGGGGATTTCCTGTCTGGTCTGGTTCAAGGGATGGCGACGTCGCAGGGAGGCATTCTGGCGGGCTGGGCGCGCCGGAGCAAACGGAATATACTGTTACACTGCATAAATTTTATTCATGAAAATGGCTCAATCCCCACTCGAGCTGCGCCACTTGCGCACCTTGCTGACGCTGGCGCGTACCGGCAGCCTGACAGACACCGCACGGGAACTGCACCTGACCCAGTCCGCCATTTCTTATCAGATCAAGGCGCTGGAGGCGCATTACGGCTGTGCCCTGTTTGCCCGCAAATCGGCGCCACCCCGGTTTTCTCCCGCGGGGCAACGACTGTTGCAGCTGGCCAGACAAATGCAGCAGGCACAGGCCGAGGCGGAGCAGGACCTGCAAAGGATTGTCCGTGCGGAGGCTGGGCAACTGCGCATCAGTGTGGCCTGTCATTCCTCATTTGACTGGCTGCTGCCCGCCAACGAGGGATTCCGCGAGCGTTGGCCCGATGTGTCACTGGATTTCCTGCTGGGTTGGCAGGCGGAGCCGGTGGCCCTGCTGCGCGAGCACAAGGCGGACCTGGTCATTCTGTCTGAGCCGATCCAGCCGCAGGATGTGGTGCTGCACCCCCTGTTTTCCTTTGAGATTGTTGCGGTACTGCCCAAGGCGCATCCCTTGCTGCAGCGGGCGGTACTGGAACCGCAGGACTTTATCGGCGAAACCCTGATCAGCTACCCGCTGCCCGACCATCGGCTGGATCTGGTACACAAGGTGCTGCGCCCGGCCGGGATTGAGATGCGACGTCGCACGGTGGAGCTGACGGCGGCCATCATCCAGCTGGTGGCATTGCGGCAGGGTGTGGCGGCGCTGCCAGCATGGAGTGTCAGTGACTATGCGGGCAAGGGCTATGTGGAAACCCGGCGCATTACACCGGAAGGTTTGCGTTGCGACCTGTTTGCAGCCACCCGGGCGGCGCAGGCAGATGAGCCCTTTGTGCAGGATTTCCTGCAGGAGATCCGCCAGACAGCGGCGGATCGCCGCGGCATGATGGCTTTGCCTACGCAGCAGCAGGAGATGCAAGGCACTTGAAAAGTCCGAACGATCGTGCTAAAAATGGTAGCGTAAACAGGATGCAGCATGGGTAAAGGCGAACAAACCAAGGCATTGATCATACACACCGCGAGGCAGGTGGCCAGTGAAGTCGGGCTGGACAGCCTGACCATTGGAGATCTGGCGGTGCGCATGGGCATGTCGAAAAGCGGCCTGTTTGGTCACTTTGGCTCCCGTGAGGAGCTGCAGCGCGAAGTTATGGCGGCGACCGCGCAGGTGTTTGCGGAAACGGTGGTGAAGCCAGCACTGAAGTTGCCTCGCGGGCTGGTGCGCTTGCGGGCCATGTTTGAAGGCTGGCTGGACTATGAGACCTCCTTGCCCGGCGGTTGCCTGATTGCCGCCGCCGTGTTTGAGTTTGACAGTAAGCCCGGCATGGTGCGCGACGCGGTGTTTGAGCATCAGCGGAACTGGCAGGGCTTTCTGGAAAAGGCCGCACAACTGGCCGTGGAGACGGGCGAGCTGCCTGCAGATACGGCCATCGGGGAGCTGGCTTTCATGTTGCTGGGGATTGTGTACTCCAGCTATGTGTATCGAGGCTTTGAACCGGCCGATCAAGTACGTCGCCGGATCATGCGGAGTTTCGAGCATTTGCTGCACCATCCGCCCCGGCAGGACAAGGCGGACTGAGCGTGTAAGAACCAGTTTATGGTCTGCTGCACGACGGCGATACGGCGTTGAAAACCACTTCGGAATGCTCATTTACACCCAGTAAACTCCGCTTCCTCAGTCGTTTTCGCCTTGTCTCCCCCTCGCTCGCGAGACCATAAACAGGTTCTAAGAGAGGCTATACCCAGCCTCGTTGACTGTGTGTCACCAAGGAGTTGTCATGCCATCACTAGAGATTGCAGTACGCCCAAATAAAAGCACGAACGTACGTGCTGATTCATGGGTGATGAGCTGGATGCGCAGAGTGGTCCCCTGGCTGAGTGGGCACTACCCGGATTACATGAGCCGCTGGGCATTGCGGCAATTCACCACACCGCCCAAACCCCAGGAAACGGCAACACAACGCCAATGGCGTGCCAAGGCCGAGGTGATTCCGCTGTGGCATGAGCAAAGTCGCTGGTTGAATACCCCACAACGGGGCGGGCAGTTGCTCCGCTGGGGGCAGGGTGAGCGAAAAATCCTGCTGGTACATGGCTGGGGTGGCTGGGCGACACAATTTGCGGCCTGGTTGCCGCCATTGCTGGCCAGTGGCTGTCAGGTGCTGGCGCTGGACATGCCGGGGCATGGTGAAGCGCCCAAGCGCCAGGTCACCCTGTTTGATTTCATGGCTGCGCTGCGGCTGGTGGAGCGGCTGATCGGGCCGGTAGATGCCGCATCGGGTCACTCGCTGGGGGCCTCCGCCTTGACCCTGACGGCAGCGGAAGGATGGTCCGCCGGGCGACTGGTCATGCTGGCGGCAGCAGAGAACATTGAGACGGCACCTCGCCAGTTTGCGCGTATGGTGGCGTTGCCAGACAACATCCGCCTCAACATGCAAGAAGCGATGGCGCAGCGGCATGGTGTGTCGTGGCAAGAACTGGATGGTCGACTCATTGCGCACAATGCCCGTTATCCTGCTTTGGTCATTCATGATCGCCAGGACAAGGAAATCCCGTACGAACAAGGGGTGCAGTTGGCTGCTCGCTGGCCCGGCGCGCAACTGGTGACCACTGAAGGGTTGGGCCACCGCCGTATCTTGCAAGACAAGGGCGTGATGCAACAGGCCATTGATTTCATGCTGTTGGACTAGCAAGGTGTCGCCAAGCCTCGGAACGGCGTCTACACTTGCAGCATGCGGTTTCTGCACCGTTCCTCTTCTGCTGATGATCACACCGCGTCTGGCCAGATACCCAGGCGGAGGTGGCGTCTTGCCTCCAGCTGGACGCAGGTGCTGGCGTACGGCGCACTGCTGACCAGTGTTCTGGTGCTGGTCGGGTGGCTGATGTCGCTGCCTCTGTTTGGCAAAGCCGTGAACGGGTGGTGGGGGCTATTGGTCTTGCCCGGTTTCGGCATCGGCCTGCTGATGCTGGCGCTGGGTCGGGAAAACCGGCGCCTGAGGCAGCGCCTGCGTGAGGCTCGTCAGCGCGAGCAACGTCAGCAGGTGTTGTTTGATCTCTCCATCGACTGGGTGTGGGAGATGGATGCGGAGTATCGGTTTACCTACATCGAGGCGGGCATGGGGGCCGCAGTCCGCTTGTCGCCTGAGGGTATCCTGGGCAAAACGCCGTGGGAGCTGCCCTATCTTGGCCCCTGCAATGACTGGGGTGCCTTCCATGAGGTGTTTGCAAGGCGGCAGGCGGTGCAACGACTGGAGCTGATCCGCCAGCGTGATAATGATCCCCCCAGCTATGTAGCCATCAGTGGTATCCCGGTGTTTGATGCAGCCGACCAGTTTACCGGCTGGCGCGGCATTTCACAGGACATTACCGCGCAAAAACGGGCCGAAGTGGCACTGCGCCAACACCGGGACCAGTTGCAACGCACGGCGGATGCGCAGACTGAGCGCCTGATGGCCGTGTTTGATGCCAGCCCGATGGGGATGGCGCAGGTGATCAACCGGCACTTCGTGATGGTGAACCAGGCTTTTCTCGAGCTGTTTGGCTGGCCTGCTGAACAGATGTTGGGGCACTCGACCCGCATGGTCTTTGAAAGTGATGCGGCCTTTATGGACGTGGGGCAACGCGTTACGCCGGTCCAGTTCTCCGGGCTGACCCATACCGTCAATACCCCTTTTGTCCGGGCTGATGGCAGGGTATTTGACGGCGTGGCCTATGGTCGGGCGATTGACATTCATGACCCGTCCAAAGGTCAGATGTGGTTATACCAGGATGTCTCTGCGGAGCGGGAGGCCGCCGCAGCACTGGCGCGTAGCGAGCACGCCTATGAAGAAGCGTCCAGCATTGCCCACATTGGGCATTTTCGCTGGAATATCAACGAAGGGGTGACCTGGTCTGCCGAGACGTTCCGCCTGCATGGTTTTGATCCGGCGGAACCGACACCCGATTTGGACCTGATTTTGCAGCGCGTGCACCCGGACGATGCGGAAAACTGGTTTCGACTGGCCGCCTTGGCTTTTGAAGAAGGCTTGACATGTGATTACCACTATCGCGTGGTGCACCCAGATGGCAAGGTTTTGATTCTCAAAGAGTGCAATCGCCTGCTGCTGGATGAGTTCGGTAACATCGTGGGCCAGTTTGGAACGGTGCAGGATCAGACCGAGATTTTTCAGGCCGAGGAGGCCTTGCGGCAGGCTCGCGATGAAGCCGAGCAGGCCAATCGTACCAAGTCAGTATTTCTGGCCAATATGTCGCACGAGCTGCGCACGCCCATGCATGCCATCCTCAGCTTTGCCGAGCTGGCAGCTGACCGGCTGGACAAAGCGCCCGCAGAGAAGATTCAACATTACCTTGGCAACATCCGTCAGGCGGGGCAACGCTTGCTGGGATTGCTGAATGACTTGCTGGACCTCTCCAAAATGGAGGCGGGCAAGATGAGCTATCAGATGACATCGCAGCCCTTGCTGCCATTGGTGCATGATGCCATTGCCGAACTGCAGCTGCTGGCCATGGCGCGAGCGCAGCACATTGAACTGTTGGCAGAGCGTGAGGACCTGGTGCTGCCGTTTGATGGTATGCGACTGGGGCAATTGCTGCGCAATCTACTGGCCAATGCCATCAAGTTCAGCCCCGAGCGTGGCTTGATCCAGGTCACCATACGCCAGGGCACCCTGCCGGGGCGAGGTGTGGCTGCCGTGTTGCTGGCGGTGCAGGATCAGGGGGTGGGTATTCCACACGGCGAACTGGAAAGCGTATTCGACAAATTCATTCAGAGCAGTGCCACGCGCTCCAACGCGGGCGGTACCGGACTGGGCTTGCCGATTTGCCGGGAAATCGCCCGTGGACATGGCGGCATGATCTGGGCCAGCAACAATGACCCCGGCCCGGGGGCGACGCTTACAGTGGCCTTGCCCTTGATGGCTCATCCTCAGCCCGAATGGGTTCGCGCTTGAAAACCAGAAGGTCTGTCCCCAATTAGGCTGCATGCGGCAAAGCCGTTTTGTCAGTCAACGAGGATAGCCATGAGTGTGAACAAGGAAACGCTGGGTTTTCAGGCAGAAGTCAAACAACTGCTGAAGCTGATGATTCACTCGCTGTATTCCAACAAGGAAATCTTCCTGCGCGAGTTGATCTCCAATGCATCGGATGCCGCAGACAAACTGCGGTTTGCCGCCATTGCGGATGGCAGCTTGCTGGCGAATGACCCTGAACTGCAAATCCATGTGTCCTTCGACAAGGATGCCCGTACCGTGACCATCGCGGATAACGGCATCGGCATGAGCCGTGAGGACGTGATCCAGCATATCGGCACCATTGCCAAGTCCGGTACCCGCGAATTCTTTGAAAAGCTGTCCGGCGATGAGCGCAAGGATGCCAACCTGATCGGCCAGTTTGGCGTGGGTTTTTACTCCGCCTTTATCGTGGCAGACCGCGTGACGTTGACCACCCGTCGTGCCGGCAGTACGGCGGATGCCGCCGTGCGCTGGGAGTCTGCTGGTGACGGTGAGTACACGCTGGAAAACGTCAGCAAGCCGGGCCGGGGTACCGAGATCGTGCTGCACCTGCGTGAGGGTGAAGACGAGTTTCTCAATGAGTGGCGTCTGTCTAATGTCATCAAGACCTACTCGGACCATATTTCCCTGCCCATCCTGTTGCATAAGCCCAAGCGGGACGACAAGGGTGAGCTGCTGAACGAAGAAGAAATCGAAACGGTCAACCAGGCCTCCGCCTTGTGGACCCGGTCCAAAGCGGACATCAGCAAGGAACAGTACGAAGAGTTCTACAAGCATGTGGCACACGACTGGGAGGCCCCGCTGGCGTGGAGTCACGCCAAGGTAGAAGGCCGCCAGGAGTACACCGAGCTGCTGTACATCCCGCAGCGTGCACCGTTTGACCTGTACGACCGTGAACGCCGCCAGGGCATCAAGCTGTATGTGCGTCGCGTCTTCATCATGGACGATGCCGAGAAGCTGTTGCCGCAATACCTGCGCTTTGTGAAGGGGGTGGTCGACAGCAATGACCTGCCGCTGAACGTCAGCCGGGAGATCCTGCAAGACAGCAAGGATATCGACGCCATTCGTGCCGGTTGCGTGAAGAAGATTCTGGGCCTGCTGGATGATCTGGCGGGTTCGGAAGAGGACGAAGGCAAAGAGAAATTCCGTACCTTCTGGAGCCAGTTTGGCACCGTGTTCAAGGAAGGCATTGGCGAAGATTTTGCCAACAAGGAACGCATTGCCAAGCTGTGCCGTTTTGCCAGCACGCTGGCGAACACGGCCGAGCAGTCGGTGTCGCTGGACGACTATATTGCCCGCATGAAAGACGGGCAGGACAAGATTTACTATGTGACCGCAGATTCCTTTGCCGCCGCGGCCAACAGCCCGCATCTGGAAATCTTCCGCAAGAAGGGCGTGGAAGTGCTGCTGCTGTCCGACCGGGTGGACGAATGGCTGGCGTCGTCGCTCACCGAGTACAACGGCAAGAAACTGCAGTCGGTCAGCAAGGGCAGCCTGGATATGGATGCGCTGGCCGATGAAGCCGAGAAGGCCGAGCAGAAAGCCGCTGAGGATGACTTGAAGCCGGTGCTGGAGAAGGTGCAGGCTAGTCTGGGTGAGCGCATCAAGGAAGTGCGCGTGACCCATCGCCTGACCGACTCGCCGTCTTGCCTGGTGGCGGATGATCATGCCATGAGCGGGCATCTGGAGCGGCTGTTGAAGTCCGCCGGGCAAAGCGTGCCGGGCAGCAAGCCGATCCTGGAGCTGAATCCGTCGCACGCACTGGTGAAGAAGTTGTCTGCCGAGCCGGCGCACTTTGATGATCTGGCCCATGTGCTGTTCGAACAGGCTTTGCTGGCAGAGGGTGGCCAGCTGGAAGACCCGGCGGGCTTTGTGAAGCGCGTCAACAGCCTGTTCCTGTCAGGGCTGTAAGCCAGAGAGGGCGACGTGAAACTGTTCGACTGGTTGCGTCGCCCGCCGCCTCCTCCAGAAATCTTGCTGCCGCAGTGGCAGGCCGTACTGGACCTGCCACTGTTTGCCGGCTTGAACCGCGATGACGCCTGGCGCTTGTGTGTACTGGGCGAACGGTTTCTCAGCCGCAAACAATGGGTCGGCACCGAAGGCTTGCTGGTGACCGATGCCATGCGCCGTCTGCTGGCGCTCACCGCCAGCCTGCCCATTCTCAATCTGAACGAGGACAGTTTTGATGACTGGCGCGGGGTCATCCTGTACCCGGCACCCTTTGTGGTGCGCGATGCGCGCCCGGAAATGCTGTCCGTGACGCAGTGGGGTGGGGTAGGGGTGGTGCATGAGGAAGACCAGATCCAGCTAGGGCAGGCCAGGGGCGACGGCCCCATTCTGCTCTCCTGGCCGGATGCTGAGCGGGCCAGCCAGCAGCTGGATGGGTTTAACGTCATCCTGCACGAGATTGCCCACAAGCTGGACATGCTCAATGGGGTGGCCGAC
This sequence comes from Leeia aquatica, assembly GCF_012641365.1. NCBI lineage: Bacteria > Pseudomonadati > Pseudomonadota > Betaproteobacteria > Neisseriales > Leeiaceae > Leeia > Leeia aquatica. The sequence continues at coordinate 135,094 of NZ_JABAIM010000002.1, read as the reverse complement.
GGTTTCCCGCCCTTGCACCGGGGCATGCAGCGCTTGCGCTGGACAGAGGTCTGGCAGGCCAACTATCGTCTGATGCGCTGGCAGGCGCGCATGGGGCAGCTGCCGCACTGGCTGGATGCCTATGCCTGCAGCAGTCCGGCGGAGTGTTTTGCTGTACTGAGCGAGACGTTTTTTGAGCTGCCCTTTGCCGTCGCCACAGATTACCCGGCCCTTTATCAGCAACTGGTGTTGTTTTACCGGCAAGATCCCCGTGCTCGCCTGATGGGTCCCCACCGGGCTGAAAGTACGGCCTGACTGGCATTTTCACCGCTGTTGACTACACTGCGAGCATGACCGGATGAGTGCTGGCATGCTTTCAGACCCTGATGTTTCCTTGCTGACTGACCTGCTGACCGTGGTGCAGGACCCCATCTTGCTGGTGGATGCGGGCGGTCGGGTGCAGGCATGGTCATCCGGTGCCAGCCAACTGCTGGATTTACCCCCGGATGCCCACGGTTGCCTGATCAACGACTGGGTTCCCGATTGGGATGTGATGTGGCTGGAGTGGCCTTCTGCCACCCAGCAAAGCATCAAGCCACTACCGGTGGCGACCCGGGCTGGCATGCAGGTCATGCAGCTTCGTCTGCAGCGTTTATCCCGCCATGGGGTGCCGTGCTGGGCGCTGCAGCTGCAAATGCCGGAAGCGCACACCGCCCAGGCATTGAACCGGTCCATCCTGAGCAGCGCCAACTTTGCCATCATCGCAACTGATCCTGAGGGTTTGATTCACACTTTCAATCCCAGTGCGGAGCGTTTGCTCGGCTACACGGCCGCTGAGGTGGTCGGGCAAATGACCCCGGCCCCCTTTCATGACCCGGGCGAGGTGGTGGAACGGGCCCGGATGCTGAGCGAGGAATTGGGGCAACCCATTCTCCCCGGGTTTGACAGCTTCGTTGCCAAGACCCGCTCGACACGCACCGCGGATGAACGGATCTGGACCTATGTCCGCAAGGATGGCAGCAGGCTGCCGGTGCTGCTGTCCGTGACCGCGCTGTCGGATGCTGCAGACAACATCATCGGTTACCTCGGCATTGCCTTTGACGTAACCCGCACCCAGACCATTGAGGCCGAGCTGCAACGTGCCCGGAATTTCCTCAACAGCATGATCGAGGAGCTGCCTAACGGCGTGTTCGTCAAGAGCGGCAGGCCGGAGGAGTTTGGTAAGGTATTTCTCTGGAACAAGGCGTGTGCGCAGACCTTGGGCATTCCGTCCGCGAAGATCATCGGGGGCTATGAGCGGGAGCATTATCCTCCTGAGCTGGCGGCGTCCTTTCTGGAGAAAGACCGTCAGGTGTTTGAATGCGGCGTGGAAACCCTGCCGGTGCAGCAAATGGTTTCTCACACAGGGGAAGAGCTGCTGCTCTCCATCACCAAGATCCCCATTTACGATGAGGTGAATCAGCCCCTCTACATGCTGGGTGTAGTGACGGACATTACCCACTCTGAGCGGACCCTGCGGGCATTGGCCGAGCGGGAAGCAGAGATGCGCAAGCTGGCCGTAGTCGCCAGCCGCACCGACAATGCGGTGGTGATCACGGATGCAGCGGGGCGTGTGGAGTGGGTCAATGCGGCGTTTACCCGCATCAGTGGCTACGAGCTGGATGAGGTGCGAGCTCGCAAGCCAGGAGACGTGCTGCAAGGCCCGGGTACCGAGCCGGTGACCATCGAGTACATGCGGCGATGTCTCACGCATGGCAAGGGTTTTACCGTTGAAATCCTGAATTATCACAAGTCGGGTCGTCCTTACTGGCTGTCCATGGATGTACAGGCAGTACGCGACGAGCGGCAGCAATTGATCCAGTTTGTGGCGGTGCAGCGGGACATTACGGCGCAGAAAGACAGCGAAGCACGCATGCTGCTGCAAAACCGCTTGCTGGGCGCGGTACGTTTCGGCCTGACCCTGTACATTGCCGAGCAGGACCCCCGGCGGGTTTTCCAGCTCCTGCTCAATGAGATGCTGGTGTGCACCGAGAGTGCCTATGGTGGCATGCTCGCCATGCAGGGTGAAGGCCCAGGGCCGTTGGTCGAGGCGGGCAGTCTGCCCGAACTGGGTGATACCGTGACCATGGTGAACCACTTGCTGGATGCCGGTCGACGCAGCCGTGGCCCGGTGAGCCTGAACTGGCCGCCTGGCGCCAGCAACAGCCGGCCTGTGCTGGCGCTTCCGTGCTTTGCGCTGGATACCTTGCTGGGTCTCATCGTTCTGGCAGGGCGGTCGGAGGGTTACAACGACGATTTACTGGAGCTGATCCAGCCGGTTGTGGTCAGCGTGACCAGTGTGATTCAGGCGGTACGCCATGAACAAGAGCGCCAGAACCTGCTGGACGAGCTGGCGCAGTTCCGGCAATGGCTGGACAGCACGCTGGACATGATCTGTTGTTACGATCCGCAACAGTCCCGATTAACCTATGTTAACCAGGGCATGCGGGAGCGCTTGGGCTATCTGGAGCATGAGCTGGATCAATTGCCGTTTGATGTATTGCTGGATCCGGCAGAACAGCCGGTATTTCAGCAAAAGCTGGCGCTATGCCTCTCGGGGCAACATCGTGCACTGCAGTTTGAAACCGTTTTCCTGACCGCATCACGCGATGCTTTTCCGGTCGAGATTCTGCTGCAGCTGAATCATGACCACCTCTCCCGCCCCTTGTTTGTCTCGATCGCGCGCGATGTTTCCGAGCGTCGCAAGATGGAGCGGATGAAGTCCGAGTTCATTTCGACGGTCAGTCATGAGCTGCGCACCCCGTTGACCTCAATTGTCGGATCGCTCAGCCTGTTGACGGCAGGGGCAATGGGCGGCTTGCCACAGCCTGCCATGGAATTGCTGGGGATTGCGCAGCGCAATGGCCAGCGCTTGCTGGCATTGATCAGCGATATCCTGGATATCGAGAAAATGGAAAGCGGGCGCTTGCGCCTGCAATGCGAGCTGTGCGACCTGATGCCATTGCTGCAGCAATCACTGGACAATAACACCGGCTATGCTGACAGCTTTGGCGTGTCTATCCAGGCCGGAGGAGCATGGTTACCTATTAAAGTCTGGGCAGATCCTGGCCGGCTGGCACAAGTGCTGAACAACCTCATTTCCAATGCCATCAAGTTTTCGCCCAAAGGGGATCGGGTGCTGGTGTACATGCAGCAGCAGGGGGCGCGTGTCACCATCGTGGTGGAAGACCGTGGCTCCGGTATTCCGGAGGCTTTCCGCAGCCGTATTTTCCAGAAGTTCAGCCAGGCTGATGCCAGCGATACCCGACTCAAAGGGGGAACCGGGCTGGGCTTGTCCATCAGCAAAATGCTGATTGAGCAGATGCAGGGAGAGATCGGCTTTGACAGTCAGACCGGTCTGACCCGCTTTTTCTTCAGTTTGCCTGTCTCCGAGACACAGGAAGGGATGTCCATATGACTGAGTTGCAACGCATCATGTATGTCGAAGATGAGCCGGATATTCAGACCGTAGCCCGGCTTGCGCTGGAAATGATCGGCAAGTTCACGGTGCTGGTGTGCAGTTCCGGGCAAGAGGCGCTGGACAAGGTAACGGATTTTGCGCCCAACATGGTGCTGCTGGATGTCATGATGCCCAATATGGATGGCCCGACCACATTGTCTCACTTGCGGGGGCTGTCCGTGATGGCAGGTGTGCCGGTGGTATTCATGACCGCCAAGGCTCAGCCTTCCGAGGTTCAGCAGTTTCGTGATCTGGGCGCAGTGGATGTGATTCCTAAACCGTTTGATCCCATGCAATTACCGAGCCAATTGCGTAGCATATGGACACGCTGTCAACAGGAGTCCAAGCCTCATGGCTGATTCACCGGTGCCCGATGATTTTGCTGCTGTACTGGCAGAGCTGAAGGCCAATTATCTGCAAGAGTTGCCTGACAAGCTGCTGCAGGTTGAGCAAGGCTTGCAGCAGGCGTTTTTGGCAGGCGCGTCCGATGACGACTATGCAACCCTGGTCCGGATCGTGCACTCGCTCGCTGGATCGGCGGGCTCGTTTGGCTTGCCCGAGCTCTCAAAGGTTGCCAAAGCCATGGAACTGGCTTTGCGTGCGCAAACGCCTGCGGCGCTGGCACAAAGCCCGGCCATTCAGTCAGACCTCATTCAGCAATTTGCCTTGATGCGCAGTCAGTGTGTTGCTGCAGACAGTAAGCCCGTATCCAATCGGCTGCAGCCTGCGGTGCGCCGGGCTTCTGCCGCTGTCGCCGCATATGGTAACCGGGTGCTGCTGGTGGAAGACGAGGTTGACACAGCGGAGCTACACGCTACCCAAATCCGCTTTTTCAATTATGAAGTGACGGTGTTGCATGACCATACCCGGCTGAGGGAAACGCTGGATTCCCTGGGGGATGTCGCCATCATCCTGATGGACATGAGCTTTCCGGACCACCCGCTGGGTGGTGCCGAGGCGCTGATGACCTTGCAAGGCAGCGATCATGAAACACTGCCGGTGCTGTTTCTGTCCAGCCGCGATGATTTTGAATCCCGCTTGCACGCGGCGCGGGCTGGTGGCAATGGTTACTTGCTGAAGCCGGTGGAAATTGCCAATCTGGTTGAAGCGATGGACAGGCAGCTGAACCGGGTGCGGCCGGAGCCCGAGCGCATTCTGATCGTGGACGATGACCTGGCGGTGTCCCACCTGTATGCCCGTGCCTTGCAGCAAGAAGGCATGGTGGTGCAGACGGTATCGGAGGCTTCGCACATCGAAGCGGCGCTGGCTGAGTTGCATCCGGATCTGGTTCTGCTGGATTTGTACATGCCGGTCTGGAGCGGCATGGAAATCGCTGCCGCCATACGCCAGCATCCCGCCTACGTCAGTTTGCCGATTGTGTTCCTCTCCTCCGAGGAGGATGTCAGCCGACAGCTCAGTGCCATGCGGCAGGGGGCCGATGAATTCCTGACCAAGCCCATTCAGCTGCCGCACCTGATTGAATCGGTGCGCACCCGGGTGGAGCGCTATCGTGCCTTGCGCGGTTACATGCTGAATGACAGCCTGACCGGGGTGCTGAATCATGCGGCAATCATGAACCGGCTGGATGTGGAGCTGGCACGCGCCATCCGCACCCAGAGCCCCTTGTCGATTGTCATGCTGGATCTGGACCACTTCAAGCGGGTGAATGATGATTATGGCCATCCGGTTGGCGATCGCGTGCTGAAGAGCCTCACCTACATGCTGCGCCAGCGCTTGCGTAGCTCGGACAGTGTGGGGCGCTATGGTGGAGAAGAGTTCATTCTGGTGATGCCGGATACCCCGCAGGATGCTGCGGTCAAGGTCATGGTCCAGCTCTGCGAGGCGTTTGCCAGCCTGCAACAGTATGCCAATGAACGCGCCTTCCAGGTCAGCTTCAGCGCCGGCGTGGCCAACTTTCCCACCCTTGTTCATGCCGTTGACCTGATTTCTGCTGCAGACCAGGCCTTGTATCTGGCCAAGCAAAGTGGACGGCGACAGGTGCAACGATACACCAAGCCCTCATGATGAATGTAACCATGCTCAGACCGGTGCAGATTGCTGTGGTAGAGGACAGCGAGACCTTTCGCCGCCTCTACCAAAGCCTGCTTGGCGGGTTTGAGCATTGCTCGGTCAGCATGTATGCAACAGCAGAGCAGGCGCTGCCTGGTTTGCAGCAAAACCCGCCAGATTTGCTGATTCTGGATTATGTGTTGCCTGGCATGAACGGGCTGGAGCTGTTGCAAGCCCTCGATGGCACAGGGGTGCAACCGCAGGTGCTGCTGGTGACGGCACAAAGTGACCGCACGCTGCAGATGCAGGCCCTGCGCATGGGCGTGACAGACATCATCAGCAAGCCGCTGGATGAGGTGTTGTTTCAGCTGCGTGTACGCATGTTGCTGCAAGGGATACAGGAACGTCAGGCCCGCCTGCGGCAAGAACATGCGATGGCGACCCTCTCAGCTGCAGCCCCCATCGGCATGGCGCTGCTGGCAGCGGATGGCCGCTGCATCAGCCTGAACCCGGCACTGTCACGCCTCTTGGGCTGCTACCCCCCCCTGTCACCGGATTATCGCCTGGGTTTGCAGCTGGAGCAGATGGGGCTGCAGGCAGGTAGTCACTGGTTGCTGGAGGAGGGGGTTGGGCTGGATGCGCGCGAGGCATTGCTGATGCTGCCGGATGGTCGTGAACAATGGCTGCGCCTGCACCGGGCCTGTACCTTAAGTCCTGAAGGAGAGCGGACCATCTGGCTGCATGTGGAGGACATCCAGGTAACCCGGCAGCTGTTGAGGCAATTGCAGGAGAGCCAGTTGCGGCTACAGTTTGCGCTTGAACTGACCGAAGACGGCATGTGGGAATGGGATATCCCCAGTGGTAACCTGCTGCTGAACCAGCGCTGGCTGGACATGCTGGGGCTGGATGCATCCTTTCCGCATCACGTGTCCGCCTGGGAGCCGCTGGTGCATCCCGATGATGTGGGCCCAGCCATTCAACGACTGCAAGCCATGCTGGATGGTGTTGCCCCTGCTTATGAGTTTGAGCATCGACTGCGCCACCGGGACGGGCACTGGGTCTGGGTACTGGGGCGCGCCAAGGTGGTGGTATATGGTCCGGAGGGTAAGCCGGTGCGAGTGGTTGGCACCAATGTGGATGTTTCGGCCCGACGAAATGCCCTGGAAGCCAGTATGGAGATGGGCGAGAAGCTGCAGATGGCCACGGCGACGGCCGGGATTGGCATCTGGGAGCTGGACCTGGAGAGTAACCAGTCGCGCTGGGATGCCCAGACCTATCGCTTGTTCGGTACTCAGGCGGATGATCCCCGCAGCACGCAAACCATCTGGAATGAACAGTTAAGCGAAGCCGATCGCCAGCGCATGGCAGACAACATCACGATTGCGCGCATGGGCGACGGCATGGTGGTGGACGAGTTTGCAGTGGTCTGGCCGGATGGTAGCCCGCATGTGCTGCGGGTGCATGCTCGCGTGGGTCGCAAGTCGGAGGGCGGCGCCGGGCGGCTGATCGGGGTCAATATCGACGTGACGGAAGACCGCAAGCGTGAGCAGGCGCTGGCCGAGGCCGAGGCGCGCTGGCGCTTTGCGCTGGAAGGCAGTGGTGATGGCGTGTGGGATTGGCAGGTGCAACGTGGTGATGCCTATCTGTCCCCCCGCTGGCTGCAAATGCTGGGTTATGAAGCCGACGAACTGCCCATGCATGTCGGGACCTGGCTGAATCTGTTGCACCCTGAGGACAAGCCTCGGGTGCTGGATGCCGTGAATGCCTGTATTGGTGGGGTGATACCCCACTTTCAGTTTGAATGCCGCATGCGCAACAAACAAGGGGGATACCAATGGGTGCTGGACCGGGGGACAGTGATCGAGCGGGATGCCGCAGGTCGAGCCGTCCGCATGATTGGTACGCACAGTGACCTGACGCGACTGTACGACGCGGAGTCCGCATTACGTCGCTCTGAGGCACGCTTGCTGGACATTACCGACCATTTCCCGGGGGTCATTTATCAATGGGTCTACAACACCCGCTTGCGGGAAGGCACTTTTACCTATGTGAGTTCGCGGCATCAGGACCTGTTTGGCATTGCAGCGGAAGCGATTATGGTGAACGACGATCTGTTCACCAACTGCATTCATCCTGATGATCGTCAGGCATACCTCGACAGTGTGGATGCCGCAGTGGCGGAGGCCGGTGAGTGGCGCTATGAAGGGCGTTTCAGACGGCCCGACTCGGGGCAGGAAATCTGGTGGCAGGGGGCTTCCAGTCCGCAACAGGAAGAAGGGCTGTTGATTTATAACGGGGTATTGCTGGACATTACTGAGCGAAAGCGGATGGAGCGCATGCGCGATGAGTTTGTGGCGACAGTCAGCCATGAACTGCGCACACCGCTGACTTCCATTCTCGGCTCATTGAAACTGGCGGACTCTGGTCAGTTGGGCGACGTTCCCGCGATGGTGGCCGAACTGCACCGCATCTCCATCCGCAATGCGGACCGGTTGCTGCTGTTGATCAATGATCTGCTGGACATGTCCAAGATCGAATCCGGCATGTTGTCCCTGCAGCTGGAGACCCTGCCGCTTTTGCCGATCGTGCAGGACGTGATGGCCATGAATCAGGCCTATGCCCAGTCGTTTGGCGTCACACTGCTACTGGAGGCCCCCGCTGGTGATGTCACGGCCACAGTGGACCGCAACCGCTTGCAACAGATCCTGACCAATCTGTTATCGAATGCCTGCAAGTTTTCGCCTGTGGGTGAACAGGTGGTGTTGTCGCTCAAGGCACAGGGTGGGCAGGTATGCCTGTCGGTGACCGATCATGGGCCGGGGATACCCGATAGCTTCCGCCATCGCCTGTTCTCCAAGTTTGCCCAAGCGGATTCTTCTGACACCCGCCAGAAGGGGGGCACCGGGCTGGGGCTGGTGATTACCAAGGCCTTGGTCGAACGGATGGCGGGGCAGATTCAGGTGGAGTCTGTCCCCGATGTGGAAACCCGATTCAGCGTGATATTGCCGGAGGCCGCGGCGACACGGACCGCCTTTGCCACTGCCGACGGTATACCGGCCAGCGCCACATAAGCTGCACCAGTAGCCAGCCAGCGCCACCAATCAGGCTTGCCAGCGCAAACAGGCCCATCACAAATGGCCAGCCCATGCCGGCAAACCAGTGCAACCAGCCTTGTAACCACTCCATGAAGGGAAGCTGGTCCCAGTTTGGCATGGCGGGTAGCTGCCCACTATGCCCACCGGTCAGCCATTGCCCAAGCGTCCACGCGGCGACATAGAGCGGCACGATGGTCAGCGGATTGCTGTAGAGTGTAAACGCCACCGCCACGGGCAGATTGACCCGGAACAGCAGGGACAGGATCAGCGCGGTCAAGACCTGAAACGGGCCGGGTATCAGGCCAGCATAGGCCCCGACCAGCACACCGCCCGCCACCGTATTGGCACCCAGCCGCCACAGGCTAGGATGATGCAGCAGGCCCCGGAATGGACGCAACCAGCGGCTGCGCTCAATCAGGTTACGGGTCGGGTGCAGGGAACGTTTCAGCGTACGGCGCAGCATGCGTGTGGGCAAATCCAGGATATATCCAAGCTTGGACTGCGCGCCGGGCAAGCGGTTCCCGCGTATTAACGGTGCAAGCGATCGGGCAGACTGCGAATGGCATCCGCATTGCTGGGAGAGAATACCACTTCGGCTGCGGCTGCCCACGGTAGCCAGCGGTAAGCAATGTGCTCATCCACGGCGAGCGTCACGGCTTGAGTCTCCGGTACGCACAGGGCAAACCAGTGCTCGCGGTTGTAGCGGGTGCCGGGGGCATAGCGGTGACGCCACTCTTCGTAAATCTCATAATCGACCGCATATTGCCAGTCTTGCAGCTGGGCAGGTGGGCTGGACAGGCCAGTTTCTTCCTGCACTTCCCGCCGTGCGGTCTCCATCAGGGATTCTTCACCCTCCCGGCTGCCGGTGACCGATTGCCAGTAGCCCGGGTGCCCGGCACGCTCCAGCAGCAAAACCTGTAGATCAGGGGTATGAATGACAACCAGAACCGAGACGGCTTGCTTGTACGGCATGGGGCACCAGAGGAAGGGGGATGGCGTATTGTAGTGCGGCTACCTCCGGCTGTGCAGGCTTTCACGCTATCCGGAACTTCCCGCATCGGCAATTTGGCATGGCGAGGGTATAATGCCACCCACGATACCCATAAATTGACCTGATCGCCCCCCTGTGTTGTGTTGAATCGCGACAGACCCCGAATCGAGGAGTTAGCATGGATGAAGAGTTGCGCAAGAGCGCACTGGAGTATCACCGTTACCCCACCGGCGGCAAGATTCAGATTTCCCCCACCAAGCCCCTGACTACCCAACGTGACCTTTCCCTGGCCTACTCGCCGGGCGTGGCCGCTGCCTGCGATGCCATTGTGGAAGACCCGCGTGAAGCGATGACCCTGACCGCCCGCGGTAATCTGGTGGCGGTGATTTCCAACGGTACTGCCGTGCTGGGCCTCGGCAATATTGGTGCGCTGGCGGGTAAGCCGGTGATGGAAGGCAAGGGTGTGCTGTTCAAGAAGTTCGCCGGTATTGATGTGTTCGATATCGAAGTGGACGAGAACGACCCGGACAAGCTGGTTGACATCATTGCGGCACTGGAGCCGACCTTTGGTGGGATCAACCTGGAAGACATCAAGGCACCAGAGTGCTTCTACGTTGAGAGCAAGCTGCGCGAACGGATGAAGATTCCGGTGTTCCACGACGACCAGCATGGCACCGCCATCATTACCGCTGCAGCGGTATTGAACGGCCTGCGGGTGGTGGAAAAGGAAATTGGCAAGGTGCGACTGGTGGTGTCCGGTGCGGGCGCAGCGGCCATTGCCTGCCTCGACTTGCTGGTGGCGCTGGGTATCAACCCGATGAATGTGCTGGTGTGCGACTCCAAGGGTGTGATCTACACCGGGCGCGACGAGAAGCTGGACCCGTCCAAGGCACGCTACTGCCGTGACACCGAAGCGCGCAGCTTGAAGGATGCCATTGCGGGTGCGGATATCTTCCTCGGCCTGAGTGGTCCGAAGCTGGTGACGCAAGACATGGTGCGCTCGATGGCGGACAAACCCATCATCCTGGCGCTGGCCAATCCGGACCCGGAAATCCTGCCGCCGCTGGCCAAGGAAGCCCGCCCGGATGCCATCGTGTGTACCGGCCGTTCGGATTTCCCGAACCAGGTCAACAATGTGCTGTGCTTCCCCTTCATCTTCCGTGGCGCGCTGGATGTGGGCGCCACCACCATCAACGAAGAAATGAAGCTGGCCTGCGTGCGCGCCATTGCCGATCTGGCGCTGGCCGAGCAAAGCGATGTGGTGGCGTCAGCCTACGCCGACCAGACCCTGTCGTTTGGCCCGGAATACCTGATTCCGAAGCCGTTTGATCCGCGCCTGATCATCAAGATCGCCCCGGCCGTGGCCAAGGCGGCGATGGAGTCCGGGGTGGCAACCCGTCCGATTGAGGACTTCACCGCCTACATCGACAAGCTGACCCAGTTCGTCTATCGCACCAACATCTTCATGAAGCCGGTGTTTGCGGCAGCGAAGAAGGTGGAAAAGAGCAAGAAGCGTGTGGTGTACGCCGAAGGTGAAGACCAGCGTGTGCTGCACGCCGTGCAGGCCGTGGTGGACGAGGGCCTTGCTTCACCGATCCTGATCGGTCGTCCGGCGGTGATCCAGCAGCGAATTGAAAAGCTGGGGCTGCGCATTCGCCCGGGCGAGCACTTTGAGCTGGTCAACCCGGAATACGACCCGCGCTACCGTGAATACTGGAGCCTGTACTACGAGCTGATGCAGCGCAAGGGCGTGACCATTGCGGACGCCAAGCGGGAAGTACGTCGCCGGGTGACCATGATTGCCGCGCTGATGATTCGACGTGGTGATGCGGATGCCATGATCTGCGGCATGATGAGCCATCATCACCTGCACTTGCAGACCATTACCGACATTCTCGGCTATCAGCCTGGCGTGAAGACGCTGGCGGCCATGAATGCGCTGATCCTGCCCACCGGCAACATCTTCATTGCCGATACCTACGTCAATCACGATCCGAGCGCTGAGCAACTGGCCGAGATCACCCTGATGGCGGCAGACAGCATCCGTCGCTTCGGCATTGTGCCGAAGGTCGCGCTGTGCTCGCACTCCAGCTTTGGCAGCCTGGCTTCGCCCAGCTCGCTGAAGATGCGCAAGGTGCTGGAACTGGTCAACCAGATGGCTCCAGAGCTGGAAATCGACGGTGAAATGCACGGCGATGCGGCATTGAGCCCGGAAATTCGTCAGATGATTTTCCCGAACTCGCGCCTGAAGGGGGCGGCCAACCTGCTGATCATGCCGACGCTGGATGCTGCCAATATTTCCTTCAACCTGCTGAAAACCAGCGCGTCGGACGGGGTGACCATCGGGCCGATCCTGCTGGGTGTGGGGCATGCGGTACATATCCTGACCCCGACCTCGTCGGTGCGCCGTATCGTCAACATGACCGCGCTGGCGGTGGTGGATGCCGGTTCGCGTCAAGCCTAAGCGTTGCATCCTCGATAAGGGCTGCCTAACAGGCAGCCCTTTTTCATTTGTTTTATTGATGAAGTTCGTGCAGCCAGCGGGGCTTTTGACTACACTAGCACTATTCATCCAGATGGCAGGAGACGGTGATGGCCGACGATTTCAGCGACCCGTTCAAGATGTTCCGTGATCTGTGGAAACCCTTGGAAACCCCGATGCCAACCCTGCCGGGCCTGTTCAGCGCCGAAGAGCTGGATCGCAAGATTACCGAATTGAAGACGGTAGAGAACTGGCTCACCGTCAACCTCAACATGTTGCAGATGAGCATCAAGACGCTGGAAATGCAGCGTGGTGCACTGGCCGCCATGCAGGCGGTTGCCAAACCGGACAAGGATTCCAAATGAGTACGCATGAATTGACCGAGCTGCCACCAGGGCGGCAACCTGCGCTGCGGGTGATGCCCATGCCGCGTGATACCAATATGCACGGTGCCATTTTCGGTGGCTGGATGATGGGGCAGGTGGACTTGGCCGGCGCTGCCGAGGCGATGATGGTGGCTCAAGGCGCCGTGGTGACCGTGGCTGTCAATGCGTTTCAGTTCAAGGAGCCGGTGTTTGTTGGCGACGTGGTGAGCTTCTATACCGAGCCACTGCGGATCGGCAATACCTCGGTGACCATCAAGGTGGAAGTCTTCGCCGAGCGCAATCCGGAGGCGGTGCAAGTGGTCAAGGTGACCGAAGCCACGCTGACCTATGTGGCTGTCGGGGCCGATGGCAAACCCCGTACCATCCCGCCGCGCAAAACTGCACTTTGATCCGGACCTGACGACCACATGACCCTGACTGAACTGCGTTACATCCTGGCGGTGGCCACCACTCGCCACTTTGGCCGTGCGGCAGATGCTTGCCATGTGAGCCAGCCGACCTTGTCGGTAGCAGTGAAAAAGCTGGAAGAAGAACTGTCGCTGCAGATTTTCGAGCGAAATGGGGAAATCACCCTGACGCCAATGGGTGAGCAGATTGTTGCTCAGGCCCAGCGTGTACTGGAAGAGGCGGATGCCCTGAAGCAGATGGCCAAGGCGGGGCAGGATCAATTATCGGTGCCACTGCGGCTGGGTGTGATCTATACCCTGGCGCCCGGTATTCTGCCTTGCCTGATTCCACGACTGCAGCCGCTGGCTCCGAAAATGCCGCTGTTGATTGAAGAGAACTACACCAGCCGTCTGTGCGAGCTGCTGCGGCAAGGCAAGCTGGACGCGATGTTGCTGGCGCAGCCGTTCAACGACAGCGGGCTGGAAGTGCTGCCTTTGTTTGACGAACCCTTTGTGGTGGCGACCCCGCGTGAGCACCCATGGGCCAAGGCAGGCCAACCGGTACCACCCGCCCAGCTGGCGGAAGACGATGTGTTGTTGCTGGGCGCGGGCAACTGCTTCCGCGATCAGGTCTTGCAAGTCTGCCCCGCCTTGAACCGGGGCGGGCAAGCGGGTCTGCAGCGTACGCTGGAAGGCAGCTCGCTGGCCACCATCCGTCAGATGGTGGCGTCCGGCATGGGCATCACCGTGCTGCCGGTGACGCAGGTCGCGGAAGGCGAGCCCAGCCATCGCCTGCTGTCCATCCTCCCGTTTGCGGGCGGTGCGCCGAATCGCCGTATTGTATTGGCGTGGCGCAAGCGTTTTCCGCGCCCGCAAGCCATCGACGTATTGCAGCAGGCTTTGCGAAGCTGTGTACTGTCAGGCGTGGACTGGCTGGAGCAGCCACAGGCTGCTTGAGCTGTTCAGGCGCGAACGAGGGCGCTCAGTGCGTCCTGGTAGCGATCCAGCAATTCTTCCTGGCAGGAAATGCTGACATTGAGGTTGTGCAGCAGCCCGTTGCTGAGCCGGTATACCCAGCCGTGTACCTTCAAGGGTTGCTGACGGAGCCAGGCATCTTGCACTACCGTGGTCTGGCAGGCATTCAGTACCTGCTCGATCACGTTCAGCTCGCATAGGCGTTCGCTTTGCAGCTCGTTTGGCAGGGTTGCCAACAGGCTCGTATGCTTCTGGCGAATGTCGTGGATGTGGCGCAGCCAGTTATCCACCAGACCGACCCTACGGCCCTGCAATACCGCATTGACTCCGCCGCAACCATAGTGGCCGCACACAATGATGTGCTTCACCGCCAGTACATCCACACCGTATTGCATGGTGGAGAGGCAGTTGAGGTCACTGTGTACAATCAGGTTGGCCACATTGCGGTGTACAAAGACCTCGCCTGGCAGCAAGCCAATCAACTCATTGGCGGGGACGCGACTGTCGGAGCAGCCGATCCACAGGTATTCTGGCGCTTGCTGATGGGAGAGGGTCTCGAAGAAGGCCGGGTCTGCCCGGCTGACCTTGCTGGCCCATTGGCGGTTGTTGTCGAACAGGGTCTGGATGGATTTCATGGCGTGGGCCTGCGGCTGTGGTCGGGCGATGGTAGGGGAGACGGGCGGACATGGCAAGTACAACAGGGCGCGATCAGGGTGAACCCAGTGCAGGCTGGCCGGTCTCAGAACCTGAAGTGGCGGGCATGATGGTGGTGTCGTCCGGCTTACGGTGCCGCGGGCGTGCTGTGCATCATGGCATACATGGCAGATAAAGGGTGATCCATGGGTTTGAGCTGGCAGATGTTTCGTCGGGATGTACGGCATAACAGTGTGCTGTTTGTAGCATTGCTGTTGGCGGTGGCAGCGCTCAGCAGTGTCTTTTTGGCTACCCAGCGACTGCAGAGCGGTCTGCAGCAGAAAGCCGCCTCGCTGATTGCTGCAGACGTGCTCCTGCGGGCGGATGAGCCCATCCGGGCTGAGCTGCTGCAGCGTGCGCAGCAGTTGCAATTGCGAACAGCGCGAACCGTACAGTTCCCCAGTATGTTGCTGGTGGGCGAGCGCAGCATGCTGGTGAGCGCCAAGGCGGTGGAGGCAGGGTATCCGTTGCGCGGTGAACTGACCCTGGATGCGGGGCAGGGGGCAAAAACGCTGCAAGCCGTGCCTGCGCCTGGAACGGTATGGCTGGATCCGCAGATCATGCGACGCATGCAGCTGAAGCCTGGCGCGGAAATCCAGCTTGGCGATGCCCGTTTTCGGGTGGCAGCCAGCTTGCAGCAGGAGCCGGATGCTACGCTGTCCTTTGCCGCGCTGGCCCCTCGCCTGATGTTCAACTGGGCTGACCTGCCGGGCACCGGCTTGATTCAGCCGGAAAGCCGGGTGTCTTACCGCCTGCTGCTGGCCGGTGAACCCGCAGCATTGGCACGCTGGGTGGCAGCCAGCAAACCGGGGCTGCAACGGGGCGAAAGCATCGAGCAAATCAAGGATGCCCGCCCGGAGATGCAGGACATGCTGGAGCGAGCGGGCTACTTCCTGACGCTGGCAGCCTTGCTGAGTTCGGTGCTGACGGTGGCTACCGCTTGGCTCGCCAGCCAACGCTATGTGCAACGCCACCTGCTCAACTGGGCGCTGATGAAGAGCATGGGGGAACGCAGCAGTCGCCTGTTTCGCCTGTACCTGCTCCAGTTCCTGTGGCTGGGCGGGCTGGCTTCTGCGCTGGGTGTGCTGTTGGGCTGGCTGGGGCAGGCTGCGCTGGTGACGATGCTGGGCAAGCTGGTGATGCAGGACTTGCCCCCACCATCACTCTTGCCGTTGCTGGGCGCTTTCCTGTTCGGTTTGCTGCTGATGCTGGCGTTTGTGTTGCCACCGCTGTGGTCGCTGCGGAAGATCCCGGCCTGGCAAGTGTTGCGGCAAGGCGAGGTACGACTACCGCCGTGGTCTACCGCCCTGCTGCTGGGCGGATTGCTGCTGGCACTTGTCGCTTGGGCGCTGACCCGTAATGTGCTGGCGGGCGGTATCATGCTGGCGACTGTGCTGGTACTGGGTCTGCTGGCCGCAGGGCTGTGTCTGCTGTGGCTGCGGCTGCTGCGACGCCTGGCCGCCCGCTGGCCATTGCCGGTGCGGCTGGGGCTGTCAAACCTGTGGCGGCAACCGGGCCTGACATCGCTCAAGGTGGCCTCGCTGATGCTGGGCTTGACGGCACTGTTGCTGATTGCGGTCACCGGGCGTGATGTCCTGCAATATTGGCAGCGTCAACTACCGGCCGGGACACCCAACCGCTTTGTCATCAACCTGCAGGAAGACCAGATGCCGCAGTTCCGGCAGGTGTTCCGTGAGGCCGGGCTGCCGGAACCCGTGTCTTATCCGATGATTCGCGGCCGCTTGCTCTCCATTGCAGGGCGTGAGGTCAAACCCGAGCAATATCCAGATCCGCAGACACGGCGGCTGGCGCGGCGTGAGTTCAACCTGTCTTGGGGTACCGCGCTGCCCGCCGATAACCGCCTGATACAAGGCCAGCCCTGGGGGCCAGGCAGCCGGGGTGGCTGGTCGGTGGAGGAGGGGATAGCCCGTCAGCTGGGTATCCGTCTGGGCGACGAGCTGCGTTATGAAGTGGCCGGGCAGGTGGTCAGCGGCAAGGTACAGCAGATTCGGGCGCTGGACTGGGGGTCATTCCGTGTCAATTTCTTTGTTACCGCCACGCCGGACTTGCTGCAGCAGCACGCGGGCAACCGCATCAGCAGCTTTTATCTGGCACCACAGCAAGCCGTACTCGGTGACAAGCTGGTGCAGCGGATGCCGAACATCTCGCTGATTGATGTGACAGCTGCACTGGATCAGGTGCAGCAGATTGTGACGCAGCTGGGGCGCGTGGTCAGCTTCGTGTTGATGTTCAGTATCCTCAGTGGTTTGACGGTGCTGGCGGCTTCAGTACAGGGCAGTTTGCCAGATCGGCTGCGGGATGCCGCAGTCTTGCGGGTGCTGGGCATGCCAAAACGGGCCTTGCGGCTGGCACTGGTGGCGGAATTCAGCATGCTGGGCGCGCTAGCGGGGATGCTGGCGACGGCGGGAGCGGAGGGCGGTGCCATGCTGCTGGCGCGTTATGTGCTGGAGATTCCATACCGAGGGCACCCGATGCTGTGGGGGGCTGGCATGCTGGGCGGCGCATTGGTGGTCTGGTTGCTGGTATGGCCTGCTGCGCGTCGGGTCAGCCGCCAAACGCCGATGCAGGTGTTGCGCGAAGCTTAAGGGGCGTCGGCACGGGGCTGCGCTGGCCACTCGATCACAAAGCGCGCACCCCCGAGCGCCGAGGTCTCGACCCGGGCTTGGCCACCGTGTGCGGTGGCGACCCCGGCAACAATGGCCAAACCCAGGCCGTGACCGCCCGTTTTGCGATCGCGGCTGTCATCCAGGCGGACAAAGGGATCAAATACCCGCTCGCGATCGGCTTCGGCAATACCCTCGCCATCGTCCTCGACGGCCAGCCGATAGTGCCCGTCCAGCATCACGACACTGATCATGATTTGCTGCCGGGCGTAGCGGCTGGCGTTGGCCAGCAGGTTGTCAACTGCGCGAGCCAACAGGCGGTTGTCAGCCTGCAGTTGCTCGGGGGTTTCGCCCATCCGAAGCCAGTGCCAGCGCAGGCCGGGGGTGAGTACCCGCGCCTTGAGCAGACGCTCCTCCATCCAGTTGGCCACACTCAGCCATTCTTTCTGTAATGGTGTCTGCGGGCTGTTCAGTCGGGCATGGATCAACATTTCGTCGATCATGGCTTCTACCTCACTCAGGTCCCGCTCAATCGCCGAGCAGGTATGGAGGATTGTCGGGTCATCATGCCCCTGCAGCATGGCCAGCCGATAACGCACCCGGCTGAGCGGGGTGCGCAGCTCGTGGGCCACGGCATCGGTGAGCGCCTTCTTGCTGTGCAGAAGCTGCTGGATACGTTGCAGCATATGGTTGAAGGCCTCACCCAGTGGGCGGATGCTGGAGCGCTTGCGCAGCTCGACCTGTATGTCCAGCCGGTTGGCAGAAAACAGGCGGGAAGCGCGTTCCAGTGCGCTGAGGTCTTTCCACAGCGGATACAGACGCACCAGCACGACCAGCGACAGTACCAGACCAATCAGTACCATCAGCAGGTAGTCCAGCCATTGCAGTTCGTCGAGAAACATCAGGTAGCGCAAGGGTCCGGCTACCAGCACATAGCGGGCATCCGGCATGCTCTGCAGAAACAGGTAGTCTTTCTCCAGCATGACGATATTGCCGCGACGCAGTTCGCGGCGATCATTCGGACTGAGGTCAAAGTGGCTGAGGGACTCAATGCGTAGACGAAACGACAGGTTGCGATCGTTGGCCGCTAGCGCCTGCTGCCATTTCTCGGGGGGGACATCCTTGAGCTCTGTACTGATTTGCGATAGTGCGGAGGTCATCAGGTCGACCAGATAGCGGTCCCCCGCATTTTGCACCACCCGTTGATAGATCCCGCCTATCAGGATCACCACCACCAGAAAGGCGGCAATCAGCAACAGATAGAATTGGGTAAACAGGCGGCGCATGTATTACCACCCTGTCGCCATCAACAGGTAGCCCTTGTTGCGTACGGTCTTGATCAGTCGTGGCTCATGCGGGTCATCTCCCAGCTTCTTGCGCAGGCGGGAGATGGCGATGTCAATGCTGCGGTCGATACCATCATAGCTGAGGCCACGCATGGCGTGCAGCAGTTCATCCCGGCTGAGCACCTGCCCGGCACTGGACACCAGCAGGTGCAACAGGTCGAAGTCGGTGGTCGACAGGTGCAGTGCCTGTTGTTGCAGCCAGGCCTCCCGCTGAGTCAGGTCCAGCGTCAATGGTCCGACAGACAGGCTGCTGGCTGGCTTGAGTGCCTGCAGCGGGGGGGCCACCGTGCTTGCGCTCTGCCGCAGCTGACTGCGGATACGGGCCAGCAGAATGGTGGGCGGGGCCGTTTTGAGCACGAAATCATTCGCCCCGATTTCCAGCGCCAGGATCTGGTTCATATCACTATCGAGTGAGGTGAGCATGATGATGGGGCCGGTGTATTGGGGGCGTAGCTCGCGACATACCGTGAGGCCATCCTTGCCGGGCAGCATGATGTCGAGCAGCACCAGCGCAGGTTGCAGGCGCAGGATGGTTTCCACCGCCACATCACCACGCGGGCAGAGTTGAACCTCCAATCCATGTTGCCCCAGAAACTGGGCAATCAAGGCACCCAGCTCGGCATCGTCTTCCACAAAAACCAGGGTCGAGTTCATGCCCTGTATTGTCGGTCAGCACGGTGATTGTTGCCATCTGTTGTTACATGTCGTTACACAGCCGAAACATTTGGAAACGGAAGCTAGTGCTGGATTGTGGCTCAATGTGACTCACGATGCTACCGCCGGTTTGGTGGTGGCAAGTTCAAGCGTATACAAAGAGAGGTTTATCATGAACAAACTGGTTTCCATGATCATTGCTGCCGCCCTGTCCACCTCGGTGTTCGCTACCACCCCAGCCACCAAGCCGGCTGCTGCTCCGGTGGCTGAAGCTCCGGCCTCCACCGCGGCTGCCAAGCCGGAAGCCAAGAAAGCTGAAAAGAAAGCTGCCAAAAAAGTGGTGAAGAAGGCTGAGAAGAAGCCGGAGCAAAAGACCCAGGCTGCCAAGAAGCACAAGAAGGTAGCCAAGAAGCCGGAGCAAAAGACCCAGGCCACCAAGAAGCACAAGAAGGCCGCCAAGTAAGCCGGATAAGCTGCTGCAAGCATTGGCTGCAGATGTTACCGCACAGCCGGGTGGCCTGATCAGGCCACCCGGTTTGTTTTTGGGATGGAATTCAGGAGCAGGTCATGTCGTACCTGAGATGGGCCATCGGGATGCTGATGTGTAGCGCGCTGGCACAGGCAAACCCTTTGTTCTTTGGGCGCGACGAACGAGTGCGCATGCCGGTGCAGCAGGCTCCATGGTCTGCGTTGGGTCAACTGGAGACCCGCTCCGGACAGATTTGTACGGTCAGTCTGGTCGCGCCGCAATGGGTACTGACAGCCGGGCATTGCTTGTTTGATGAGAAGGGCAGGCCAGACCCGGTTATAGGCGTGGACTTTGGTCTGGAGGGGAAGCGGGTGGCAGCCCATGTGCGGGTGGTGAAGCGCTATCTACAGCCCGCTTTGCGTGCGGGCCTGCGCGTACATGCAGATGGTTTGTCCATCCGCAACGAAGCTTCATCACTGGATTACGCGCTGTTGCACTTGCAATATGCGCTCCCGATACAGCCCATTGCCCTGTTCAAAGGCAATCAGGCTGATCTGCGGCAAGCCCTCGCCAAGACGGGCTGGCGTGTGACCCAGGCAGGCTATCCGGACGATGACCAGACCCATCTACTGGGGCATCCGGGGTGCCGGGTGACTGCGCTGACACCTGACCATGTGCTGACCCACCGTTGTGATACCCTGGCTGGGGACAGTGGCTCGCCGTTGCTGATGCAGCAGGACGGGCAATGGGTGCTGATCGGCGTACAAAGCTCTGCGCCCGCCGCCGCAGACCGGGCGCATGAGGATAACCGGGCCGCCAGCCTCACGGGGATGCAGGGCTGGCTGCGTCGCTACTTGCCGGATTAAATGTGCCGGATCAGAGGGTATGACCCGCCGCGATGAAGGTGTTTTCCATCAATGAGGCGCGTGTCATCGGGCCTACGCCACCCGGTACTGGCGTGATCCAGCTGGCGCGCTCGCGTGCGACCTCATATTCAATATCACCGGTGATGCGATCATCATCCAGCCGGTTGATGCCCACATCCAGCACGATGGCCCCCGGCTTGATCCAGTCGCCCTTCACAAACTGTGGGCGGCCGACAGCGGCCACCACAATGTCGGCACCGCGTACCTTGGCGGGCAGGTCATGCGTGGCACTGTGGCAGATGGTTACCGTGCAACGGGCCATCAGCAGCTCCAGGGCCATGGGCCGGCCAACAATATTGCTGGCGCCGACCACCACTGCATCCTTGCCGACCAGGTTTTCACCCGTTTCAGCCAGCAGGGTCATCATGCCCTTGGGGGTGCAGGGGCGAAGTGTCGGCATTTTCTGGGCCAGACGGCCAATATTGTAGGAGTGGAAACCATCCACATCCTTGGCGGGGTCAATGGCAGCGGTAATCGCATCGGCGTCGATATGCGCCGGTAGTGGCAATTGCACCAGAATACCGTCCACTTCCGGGTCGGCATTCAGACTGTGCACCAGCGCCAGCAGTGCTTCCTGGCTGGTGCTGGCAGGCAATTCATGGGAGATGGAGCGAATGCCGGATTTGGCGCAATCCTGCTTCTTGCTGCGCACGTAGATGGCGGAGGCCGGATCTTCGCCAACCAGCACCACGGCCAGCGCGGGCGGGCGTTTGCCAGCCTGGGTCAGACGCTCGGTCTGCTGGGCCAGTTGCTCAATGATACGGGCGGCGACGGCTTTGCCGTCCAGAATGCGTGCGCTCATGGGGAAGTAGGCTCTCTTTGCACCGGGGAGCCGCCATTATCGCATAAAACCGCTTTTCTCATTTCGGTATTTGACGCGGTGCGCAACACACGGTATAGTCTCTGGCTCTCGGTCGGGGTGTAGCGCAGCCTGGTAGCGCAACTGGTTTGGGACCAGTGGGTCGGGAGTTCGAATCTCTCCACCCCGACCATCTCTGTTTTTCTCGTGTTTCTCTGGCCGGTTCGGCCTGTTTTCCTGCTGATTTAAGTGTTGTTTCTGCGGCTTGCAGAAAAGGTGGCTCATTGCTTTGGCGTGCCGTACTGGACGCAGTGTCGGATAGCGTTTTTTGCATGCACAGGCAACGCATGTGCCATGAGAAAGTGGCTTGAGCTGGTCTGTCTTGTTGGAGTCTGGCGCTGAGAGGGTGTGACGGGCACGTGCAGAAATGCCGCGATACTGGCTTTCCGGTGTAAGGATTTGCTTGCTTGTGATTTGGCTGAAACGCCGAAGATGATATGGCTCCCCGACCTGGACTCGAACCAGGGACCTGCGGATTAACAGTCCGTCGCTCTACCGACTGAGCTATCAGGGAACAGGTGTGTACTGCGTGAATTGTGTCTTGGCTCCCCGACCTGGACTCGAACCAGGGACCTGCGGATTAACAGTCCGTCGCTCTACCGACTGAGCTATCAGGGAACAAGAGAGGCCGAATATTAAAGACCTTCCGCCCTGTGGTCAAGCCCCTGTGCGGTTTTTTTTCAATAGTGGGTTCAGGGCAGGGTGTCGATCTGTATCCAGACCTGATATTGCTGCGTTCGCTCGGTACTGCGTTGCCCCAGCAGTTGCCGCTGCTGTTGGTCCAGCTGCTCCAGTGCATCACCAATGGCGAACCAGCCGCGTTGTGGCACATCCACGGTGGTCTGTAATTGCTGCAGCTGTACCGTATTGCCCTGAAATGCCGATAGCTGTGGCCTGAGCTGGACGCGATAGGTGCCGCCCAGTACGCTGGCCTGCAGCGTGAAACCGCTTTGCGCTTCCTGCCAGCTGCTGTTGCCGTTTTGGGTCATCAGCCGTTGCTGGCTGAGGCTAAAGGCGAGTGGCGTATCTGCTTGCCCCATCAGGGTCTGGGTCAGCTCTCGTGAGCGCTGTCCCTGTTGTTGCCCGATATAACTGCTGCCGGTACCCACAATGAGCTGCCCATGCTTACCGATGGTCACCTGGCCTTGTAGCTCAAATTGCTGTTGCTCGTCCTGGCCTGTCAGTCGCTGACGCAGCTGAATGCGCAGCTGGCGCGCCGGGGTGTCCAGCAGGGGCAGGGTCTGTTGCAGGCGATCCAGCTCTGCCGGGTCGCCGCTGGCCAGCAGCTGGCCTTGCCAGGCGGAGAGGTTGAGCCGCGGGAACTGCTCACGCAGTACCGGCAGCAGATCTTGCGCTGGACGGTAATGCAGGGTCAAGCTAACCGGGCCTGCAGCCAGGGCCATGCCGGGGCAGGCGGCCAGCAGCACCAGCCCGCTACAGAGTTCACGACGTGTCAGTGGCATATGGCCTCCTCGCTGTTGCAGCAGATCAGTTTTTACCGGATCGCCAGATCGAAAAAATGATCCACAGGCTGTTGAAGAACGCCAGAATGAAGGCAATCAGGCCAAAGGTCTTGGGCCCGCCCGGTACCGTCATGGCAATCGAGGAGCCGATGATCAGCGCGGCAGTCACGATCCCCAGGGTTAGCCGATTGGCGCTTTTGTCGAGCTGATGGCCAAAGCTGTCCAGCCGTTTCAGGTCCAGGTCAATGCGTACATTGCCGCGGCGTAACTCTTTTAGCAAACGCCCCAGGTCGCGCGGTACGCCAGACAGTAGCCCAAAAGCTTCCCGCAAGCCATGCTTGCCTTTGGCCAGCAGGGTTTCCGGGTGGAAACGGTGCAGGATGACCTTTTTCACATAGGGCGTCAGGTGCTCCACCATCTGGAATTGCGGGTCCAGCTGGCGGCCCAGGCCTTCCAGGGTAATCAGGGCCTTGAACAGCAAGGTCATGTCTGCAGGCAGGGCAATTTCATGCTCGCGCATGATGGTCACAATGTCGGTCAGCAGGCTGGTAATGCGCAGGTCCTGCAGGGAGACATGTTCATAGTTGAAAATGAATTCGTTGATGTCAGAGGCCAGCTGTTCATCGTCCAGCGTATTGCCGGACACCCACTCCTGCAGCACATCGGCAATGCCATAGGCGTCGCGGCGGGAGAGTGCCGCCAGCAGGTCCACCACCTGATCGCGCCTTGTCTGCGACAGCCAGCCCACCATGCCAAAGTCAATGAAGGCAATGCGGTTGCTGGGCAGGTAGAACACATTGCCGGGGTGGGGGTCGGCATGAAAGTAGCCGTCGATCAGGATCATCTTCAATACGCTATCGGCACCACGTGCCGCCAGCGTACGGCGATCCAGCCCATTAGGAGCCAGCTCTGACAGCTGGTTGCCGGGGATGCCCTGAATCCACTGCTGTACATTGACGTGTTCGTTGGTGTACTCCCAATACACTTGGGGTACCAGAATGTGCGGATCGTCTGCGAAATTGGCGGCAAAGCGCTGCATATTGCGCGCTTCGGTAGCCAAGTCCAGCTCGCGGCGCAGCGACTTGGCGAATTGCTCGACGATCTGGGTGGGACGGTAACGGCGCGTTTCCGGAAACTCCAGCTCGACCAGCTGGGCAATGTAGCCAAGGATGCGCAGGTCAGCGTCGATTTTGGGGCGAATGCCGGGGCGGCGCACCTTGACCACGACCGCATCACCATTATGCAACTGCGCCAGATGAACTTGCGCAATGGAGCCTGCCCCCAAGGGCTCCGGGTTGATCTGGGCGAACAGGGTTTCCGGTGGACTGCCCAGCGCCGAGGTCAGGGTGGGGTGCAGTTCCTCCCAGGGTACCGGGGGGACATGGCTTTGCAGCTTTTCGAACTCGGTAATCCAGTCGGCCCCGAACAGGTCAGAGCGGGTGGCCAGTACCTGGCCCAGCTTGACGTAGGTGGGCCCCAGCTCCTCCAGCGCCTTGCGCAGGCGTACGGGGGCCTCCTGCTGCTCGCGCTCGGGTTTGCTCGGAATGTGCAAAATCTGCCCGGCACGCTCCAGCAGGCCGGTGATGCCCAAGCGACGCAAGAAGTCGCCCATGCCGTAACGAATCAAAACCGAGCTGACTTCCCGCAGGCGGGGGAGATCACGCATCGCACTCAGGGTTTCTCGCAGCATGCCCGGAAATCCTTGCTTGTCGGGGTGAAGAATGGGGTGGCTGGTGTGGCGGCGGATGTCGGTCAAACTTGACCTGATTGCTTTACACCATCGTCATTGTACATTACAGTTGAGCCATGAAAAAACTGACACTCACCCTAAGTGCTTGTTTGTTATTGGCTTTTGGCGGTGCGCAGGCGGATGACGATCCGCTTTCCCAGCTCATTTTCAATAACTTCAGCATACCCACTCAAGGCGAGCAGGGCAACGATAGCGCCCAGGCGGAGGCCCCTGTCAAGAGCAAGTCTGACGATATGCTGGTGTCAGCCCTGTCGCTGATCGGTGTCAAGTACCGTTTTGGGGGCAATAGCCCGGAGACCGGGCTGGACTGCAGCGGTTTTGTCCGCTATGTGGTCAGCCAGTCGCTGGGCATGGTGTTGCCGCGCAGTGCCGCCGAGATTGCCGGTGTCGGCAAGATGGTGGGCATGAATGAGCTGCAGCCGGGGGACTTGGTGTTCTTCAATACCATGCGTCGTACCTTCTCCCATGTCGGCATTTATCTGGGTGATGGTAAATTCATCCACTCACCACGTGCCGGCAAGTCCGTGCAGGTGGTGAGCATCAGTGACAGCTACTGGGTGAAGCGATTTGATGGCGCCCGTCGCTTGAGCATCAAGCAGTAATCCTGCGAGGCTCAGGCAAGCCCCTGCCTGCCTGAGTGACACCCCCAGGATTTCGCACAGCCACTTCTGTATCGGGAGTGGCTGTTTTGCTTTGGGTGAGTCCCCGTGACAAATATTGCGCTGCGACATCATGTCGCAGCCATTGCTGGTGCCTGAGTGGCGTATTTCAGCCTTTTCAAGGCGTGTCAAGACTGGTTTGCGAGCTAAGTTATCGGTTAAAATTGCTGCAAAGCAATATCTGCTAAACCGGTTTCTGAACTTCAAATCGCCTTATCATGCAACTCAACGAACAAACCATTTCCACCCTGGGGCTTCAATTCGGTGTTGCCGCACTGATCTGTTGCATGGGCTTCATCGTCTATGACCTGGCCAAGCAATCCAAGGCCGGGCGTTATGGCACGATGGTCATGTTCAGCAGCCTGGGCATGGGGGCAGTGGGCTTCATTATCAAAACGGTGCTGACCAAGCTGGTTTGACCGTACACCTGACGGGGGAATCATGAGTGACACACTGGGGCCAGGCCTGGTCCAAAAGCAGGCCAATATCTACTTTGATGGCAAGTGTGTCAGCCATGCTGTTACCCTGCCGGATGGCAGCCGCAAAACAGTTGGCGTCATTTTCCCGGCGCAGCTCACCTTCACTACGGGGGCGGCAGAACGCATGGAACTGGTGGCTGGTGCCTGCCAGGTTCGATTGCCGGGTCAGGCGTGGGAGGCCTTTCGCGGTGGTCAGCACTTTGAGGTTCCGGCCCACAGTCAGTTTGACATCGACGTCAGCGAGGCCTTGCACTACGTTTGCCATTTCCTCTGAGCGACGGTCGGTGGTGCTGGCGCTATACTGCCTGCCATGAGTGATGAAATTTTCATGCGCGAGGCCCTAGCCTGTGCCACCCGTGCTGCGGAGCTGGGTGAGGTGCCTGTCGGCGCGGTCGTGGTGGTGGATGGCCAGATTGTCGGTCGCGGCTACAATCAACCGATTGCCCGCCACGACCCGACGGCTCACGCCGAAGTCATGGCGATTCGCCAGGCTGCGCGCAGCCTGGGCAACTACCGCTTGCCCGGCGCCAGCCTCTACGTCACGCTGGAGCCTTGCGTCATGTGCAGTGGGGCGATTCTGCATGCCCGCATTGCCCGCGTGGTGTTTGGTGCGGCAGACCCCAAGACCGGGGCCTGCGGCAGCCAATTGAACCTGTTTTCCCATGAACGCCTGAATCATCATGCCACCGTTGTAGGCGGCGTGATGGCCGCCGAGTGCGCGCAACTGCTGACCGGTTTTTTTGCCGCCCGCCGGGCAGCCGTCCGTCTCGGCCAGCCCTAGACCCCTTCGCCAGCTCGTCCTTGGTTTTTCGGTCCTGATCTTCTTTAATGAAGCGAGGACTGGAAAAGGTGAAGACGTTGGCTGACGCCTCCCTATACACCGGTGTTGTTGCGGTGACTGTAACCGCCATGCTGGCTCTGCTGGCGGGGTATGGGACGCATGCGCGCACGGCCTGGCTTGCCTGCCTGGCGCTGCTGCTGGAAGTTGCATTGCACCTGTGCCAGCTGCTGTGGTCCATGCAGTGGCCGGTCCTTGCTGCGTTTACCCACACGCTGGTAGCTTTGTCCTGGGCTGTGGTACTGGAGTCTTTATATCGCCCCCAGCGCCTGCGACTGGCCCTCTGGCAGTGGTGCGCCGGAGCGGCAATGGTCTTGCCCGTCCTGAAAGGCCTGGCCTTGCTGCGCGTGGCTGGCCTGTCAGGTTGGCCGGAGCTGTTGCCGGGGTTTGTCCTGCTGGTGTTCCTGCTACCCCGTCTGCAGGACATGCGGCGAGAACGCCACACCTTGCTCCTGGTTTTTTATGTGGTGTACACCCTGAGCCTGTTGCTGCGTGTGATGGTTCCCGCGCTGCATGGGGTGTCTGAACTGGGGCCGGTGGTGCTTGCGCTGGCGCTGCTACAGCAGCAGACCCGTCTGAGTCGCGTGCAACTCGATCATGTCGAGGAAGAGGTGCAAGGGCTGGTCAAGACGCGAGCCATGATGGCGGAGCAGCTGGTTGAACGATTGCGCCAGCAGCAGCTGCGCTATGAGGCCTTGCCGGTCATCCTGCATGTGGAGGATGGCGATCACCTGATTACCGCCGTCAGTAGTGTATGGCTCAGTACCCTCGGCTATGACCGGTCGGAGGTATTGAACAGCTCCGCTTTGCAGTATTGGCCTGAAGATGCCCGCCGCTACATGATGGACATAGGCTATCCGCGCTTGCAAAGCAGCGGTGTGTTGAGCGGGGTGGAGCTGAACATGCAGCAGCGGGATGGCTCGCTGCTATCTGTGCTGGTTTCGGCGGTGCGGGAAGAGGAGGAAGGGCAGCCGCAAGTGGTGATGGTGGCAGTGGATATTACCGAGCGCAAAAAAGTGCAATCCGCGCTGGTCTCCAGCGAACAGCGTTTTCGCCGGGTGTTTGATGCGGTGCCCAATGTGGCGGTGTTCGGCATCAATGCCAATCGGCAGTTGAATTACTGGAATGCGGCCTGCACCCGTATGTTTGGCTATGAGTCTGCTGAATCCCTGGGCAAACAGCTTGAACAGCTGTTACTGACGGCTGCAGATCGGCCGGCCTATATTGACCTGATACGTCGCACCCTGGCCTCAGGGGATGCACCCGCACCCCAGGAATGGCTGGTGCGGACCAAGGGGGGCGAGGGCATTGCGGTGTATGTTACCCAAGTGCCCATCCTTAACCGGCAGGGGGATCCGGAAATCTATGCGCTGGCGCTGGACGTCTCGGAGGTCAACCAGCTGCGCAATGAGTTGGCGCTGACCTCGCAGCGTTTCGCCGGCTTTGCGGAAGCGTCCATGTTTGGCGTGTTTGCCACCGATGCGCAAGGCTGCTTTGAGTTTGTCAACGCCCGTTACTGTGCCTTGACCGGCATGCTGCCAGGAGAGCTGCTGGGCAAGACTTGGCATGTGGTGCTGGAGCATGTGCATCCAGACGATGTGAACATCCTGCGCGACAACTGGTACTCGCTGCTGAGTCGTCAGCGGGAGGTGGTGTCCGAGCGGCGTTTTGTCCACCCGAATAACCGCATCATCTGGACCCGGGTGCACATCATTCCCACCATTGAGGACGGACGTAGCATTGGTGTGGTGGGCACCATGGAGGATGTCACCGAGCAGCGTGAAATTGAAATGGCATTGCGTGACAGCCAGGAGCGGTTCTCGCGGGTGTTTCACATGCTGCCGGATGTGATTTTCATTGTGGATTTGCAAGATGACCGGGTGGTGGATGTCAACGAACAATGGCTACCTACTACCGGCTATTCCCGAGAAGACAGTGTCGGGGCGGTGGCGGGGCAGCTGGAGATCTGGCAGGAGCCCCGGCAATGGGTGGCATTGCGCGAGGAGATGGAGCGTGCGGGCACGGTATCCCGCCAGGATCTGATGCTGCGTCGAGCCGACGGCCTCACCTTTGTTGGGGAGGTGACGTCCAGAATTGCGCAGGCGGTGGGGCAGCGTCTGATGATCATCATGGTGCGTGATGTCACCGAATTGCGCGCCAATGAGCGTGCCGTGCGTGAATTGACGACACGGCTGGAGGAGCGGGTGCGTGACCGTACCCGGGCACTGGAAAGCAGCAACCGTGATTTGGCCGAAACACTGAACACCCTGCAACTGGCGCAAGACGAACTGGTCAGGACGGAGAAGCTGGCAGCGCTGGGGGCCATGGTGGCGGGGGTGGCGCATGAGCTGAACACCCCGATTGGCAATAGCGTCACGGTGACCAGCACCTTGGTGGAGTTGACCCGAACCTTCATGCAGCAAATGGAGGGAGGCAGCATCAAAAAATCTACGCTGCAGTCGTATCTCGAGTCCAGCCAGACGGCGGGTGAGCTGTTGTTCCGCAACCTTGAGCAGGCGCGGGATTTGATCGCCAGTTTCAAGCAGGTGGCCGTGGATCAGACCAGCGCCAAACGCCGACAGTTCAGCTTGTTGCAAACCCTGGAAGAGGTGCTGGCCATGCTGGCGACCAGCCTCAAGAAGACACCTTACCAGATTCAGCTTGAGGTTGACGCTGGCCTGAAACTGGACAGTTTTCCGGGGCCGCTCGGCCAGATCATCACCAATCTGGTGAATAACGCGATATTGCACGGTTTTGAGGGGCGGTCCGCTGGCACCATCCTCATCCGGGGGCAGGTGTTGCGTGACGGCTGGGTGCAGCTGGTGGTGCAGGATGATGGCCGTGGCATTGCGCTGGAGCAGCAGCGCCACATATTTGATCCCTTTTACACCACCAAGCTGGGGCAGGGGGGGAGCGGCCTGGGCTTGCATATCGTCTATAGCATCGTCAACCGGATACTGGGTGGCAAGATCCGGGTGGAAAGCACGCCAGGGACGGGTGCTACCTTCATCATGGAGCTGCCGATGGTAGCGCCGGAGCCAGAAACAGCGGGGGCAACATGATCCATCTCACGCGAAATGAAGGTGATGAGTGGCTGGACCTAGAGGACGAGGAGACGGCTGGGGTTGAGCCTGTTGAGCCGGGTTGGCGGGTATTGATCGTCGATGATGAAGAGGATGTGCACCGCGCCACCACCTTTGCGCTGAAAGACCAGGTCATTCTGGGTAAACCCTTGACCTTCCTGCATGCGCACAGTTCGGCGGATGCCCGCCTGATCCTGTCCAGTGTGCCGGACATTGCGGTGATCCTGCTCGATGTGGTGATGGAATCGGAGGACAGCGGGCTGCGCTTTGTGCGCGTGATCCGTGAAGAGCTGATGATGACCGAGACCCGCATCATTCTGCGGACAGGGCAGCCGGGTTATGCGCCGGAACTGGCCGCCATCCGCGACTATGATATCAACGATTACAAAACCAAGTCCGAGCTGACCCTGACCCGACTGGTCACCACGCTGACCACGGCCATACGGTGTTTCGAGCAGATTCGCATGATCTCCAATAGCCGTCGGGGCTTGAACCTGATTGTGCGCTCGGCGGCGGATCTCTTTGCCCGCAGGGCACTGGAGACATTCTCTGAAGGGGTGCTGACGCAGCTCTCAGCACTGCTGGGTCTGCGTCCGGATGGTTTGATCTGTGCCCAGAATGGCTCTCCACTGGAGCCTACCCAACGAGAGGATTGGTATATCGTTGGTGCGGCAGGCCAATACAGCCACCTGATCAATCAGCGCCTGAGCACCATGCCCAATCCGCTGGTGCTTGATGCCATTCATCGTGCCGTGATGGCACAAGGCAATCTGTATGAGCCGCATTGCACCGTGCTGTACCTGAAAGGGGTGTCAGAACGCGAGGCAGTGGTTTACCTGGCCAGCAATC
Organism: Leeia aquatica; assembly: GCF_012641365.1. NCBI lineage: Bacteria > Pseudomonadati > Pseudomonadota > Betaproteobacteria > Neisseriales > Leeiaceae > Leeia > Leeia aquatica. The sequence continues at coordinate 104,599 of NZ_JABAIM010000002.1, read as the reverse complement.
AACACCTGACCGATGACGACCGTCAGTTGATTGAAGTGTTTTGTGCCAACATTTCGATCGGCTTCGAGAATGTGACCCTGTTTCAGAAGCTGAATGCGGTGGCCTACACCGACCCGTTGACCGGGCTGGCCAATCGGGCGCGCTTCATTGCGCTGCTGGATGAGGCATTGGAGGGTGAGCAACGCCCCAGCCACTGTGTGGCGCTGATGGACATTGACCACTTTTCAGAGATCAATGATGCCTTGGGTCATGCCAATGGTGATCTGCTGCTCAAGGCCATTGGGCAACGGCTGAAGGAGACCTTTGGCGACGCCGTGCTGATTGCGCGGGTAGGGGCTGACACCTTTGGCCTGCTTTGTCCTAGCGGAGCGCTGGACCCACAGCGCATCATTGATCTATTTAACAGTCCGTTTGCCGTCAACGCCTACTTCTTGCGGATCAAGGTCAGTGTGGGGCTGGCGAAGTTGTCGGAGACAACGGGTGGCGGCATCGGGGCGCTGAAGGATGTCAATATTGCGCTCAATCGCGCCAAGCAGGATCAGCGGGGCCGCTTTGTCTGGTATGCGCAGGCAATGGCATCGGAGACCCGCCAGCGCCTCACCATGCTGCATGACTTGCGCGCAGTGATCGAAGGGCAGGGCATGCAGTTGTATTACCAGCCGCAGATTGAGTTGAGCAGCGGGCAGGTCATCGGGGTGGAGGCACTGTTGCGCTGGCAGCTGCCCAATGGGCAGTTTGTACCGCCAGACCGCTTCATCCCGTTGGCAGAGTATTCCGGCCTGATCATCGATCTGGGGGAATGGGTATTTCGCACCGCCTGCCTGCAGCAGCTGGAATGGCAGCAACTTGGGGTGGGTGCCTTGCGCATGGCCGTCAATGTGTCGCTGTCCCAGTTCCGTCATCAGGGCTTTGTCTCCATGGTGAAGCGTGCACTGACCGAGCTGGGGGTGTCGCCCGACATGATCGAGCTGGAGGTGACCGAGTCGATGGCCATGCACCGGATCGACGAAGTGCGCACCGTATTGCGCCAATTAACGGCGCTGGGCATCACGGTGGCCATAGATGACTTTGGAACCGGCTTCTCCTCACTGAGCTATTTGCAGCGACTGGACGTGAACCGTTTGAAGATTGACCGCGCTTTTGTCAATGACTTGGGGCGCCAATCCGAGCGTGCCTCCATTCCGGAGATGATCGTCAAGCTGGGGCAAAGCCTTAATTTGAAGGTCATCGCCGAGGGGGTGGAAACGCCCGAGCAGGCCGACCATTTGCGTGAACTGGGCTGCGACGAGGTGCAGGGCTATCTGTATGCCAAGCCCATGCCGGCGGATGATTTCGTGCGCTGGTTTCTCATGCTGCCGGAAGGACGGGTCAAGCAAGGCTGACGGTGAGGATGGCACGGTTTCTGCTGCTTAAAGCTTTTTGGCAAAGCGGAGTGAAGCATGCTGTTCGAGACGGACTGGTCGGTTGGACAGGTGGAGCCGAAGGATATTCCTTATGTCTATCAGCTGATACAGGCAGCTTTCCAGCCTTATGTTGGCATTCTGCCCAGCCGGCCTTCCGCGCTGGACATGAGTGAAGCGAGTTTGCTCTCCAGTTTGCAGGGGCATGGTGGCACCATGCTGGTGCGCTCCGGCCAGGATGTGATCGCAACCGGTGCGTGGGTCATGAGTCATGGTCAGGCTTGGCTTAAACGCATTGCGGTACACCCAAGTCAGCAGGGTACGGGCGTTGGACGATACCTGGTCATGGCGCTGGAACGGCATGCAATTGAGGCGGGGGTGTCGCACATGAAACTGGGTACGCGACGCAGACTGCCCGGAAACCTGATTTTCTACACCCGGTTGGGTTACTCGGAGTGTGGGCGTGAGCCTTATCCTCCCGGTGTTGATGATGAGGTGGTATGGATGTGCAAGACCTTGCAGCCTTGATGGTGTGTATGTCATGCGCGAGAGATGAATGTCTGGTATACTCGGCGATTAACTTTGATCCGCTCGCTATTTGTGGGCTTTTGAATCTGAACTGTCGCTGGAGTATCTCATGGCTATCGAACGTACCCTGTCCATCATCAAGCCGGACGCTGTTGCCAAGAACGTGATTGGTGAAATCTACAGCCGCTTTGAAAAAGCAGGCCTGAAGGTGGTGGCTGCACGCATGGCACATCTGTCCCGTGCGGAAGCCGAAGGGTTCTACGCTGTGCACAAAGAGCGCCCCTTCTTCAAGGATCTGGTGGACTTCATGGTCTCCGGCCCGGTGATGATCCAGGCGCTGGAAGGTGAAGGCGCAATCGCCAAGAACCGCGAACTGATGGGCGCAACCGACCCGAAGAAGGCTGAGAAGGGCACCATCCGTGCTGACTTTGCGGACAGCATCGATGCCAACGCGGTGCACGGCTCTGACGCTGTGGAAACTGCTGCAGTGGAAATCGCTTACTTCTTCCCGCAGTCGAGCGTGTTCAGCCGCTAAGCGAACCGTTCTCCGGGTAAAGGGCGTCGACTGCGGGGCAGGGTCGACGCCATCGTTTTTTATGGCGCGGCCTGCTGATGCAGGGTGAGGCTGCGAGGTGTCAGTGAGGTGAGCATGACCAATTTGCTGGATTTTGATTTGCCAGGCATGACCGCCTTTCTGGTGGAGCAGGGCGAAAAGCCTTTCCGCGCCAAACAATTGCTGCGCTGGATTCACCGGTTTGGCGAGTCGGATTTCGAGAACATGTCCGATATTGCCAAAGCGACACGGGAAAAGCTGGCGCGCCATTGTGAGATCACGCCACCTACGCTGGTGGCAGAGCAGCAGTCAGAAGATGGTACCCGCAAGTGGGCGCTGAATGTGGGTACGGCCGGTGCCATCGAAACTGTCTTCATTCCGGAAGATGATCGCGGCACCCTGTGTGTCTCTTCCCAGGTGGGCTGTGCGCTGGAATGTACCTTCTGCTCCACCGGGCGTCAGGGTTTCAACCGCAACCTGTCGGTGGCCGAGATCATAGGCCAGCTGTGGTGGGCCAATCGCTCCCTCGGGCATGACCCCAAAGGGGAGCGCATCATTTCTAATGTGGTGATGATGGGGATGGGGGAGCCACTGGCCAATTACGACAATGTCGTGACTGCCATGCGCCTGATGCTGGATGACCACGCATATGGTCTGTCCCGCCGTAGAGTTACCTTGTCGACCTCGGGTATTGTACCCGCCATGGATCGCTTGCGTGAGGATTGTCCGGTGGCGCTGGCGGTCAGCCTGCATGCGCCGAACGATACCTTGCGTGACGAAATCGTGCCCATTAACCAGAAGTACCCGCTGCGGGAACTGATGGCTGCCTGTCTGCGCTATCTGGAAAAAGCGCCACGCGATTTCGTGACGTTTGAGTATGTGATGCTGGACGGTGTCAATGATACTGACCGTCATGTGCAAGAGTTGCTGGCGCTGGTCCGGGATGTGCCGTGCAAGTTCAACCTGATCCCGTTCAACCCATTCCCCAACTCAGGCTACCGCCGCTCGCGCAGTGAGCAGATTCGCCGTTTCCGTGATACTCTGATCGCCGCTGGTTATGTGGTAACGGTGCGCAAGACCCGCGGCGATGATATCGACGCCGCCTGTGGGCAGCTTGCAGGACAAGTGCATGACAAGACGCGCCGTCAGATCAAATGGCAGAAGCTGAGCGAGGAGTCACGGTGAATATGTGGCGTAAAGCGTGCGGGGTAGTGTTGATATTGATGGCGGGCATGGCGGTGGCGGAGGATGACCCCCCAGCCTTGAAGGATCAGCGTGCCCGGGTACATGCCGAGCTGGCATTCTCATACCTGCAGATCAACAACCTGAATGCGGCGCTGGAAGAGGCTGAAACCGCCAAGAACGCCTACCCCGAAATTTCAGTGGGCTACCATGCGTTGGGCGTGGTGTACATGGCGCTGGATGAGCCGGAGCTGGCTGAGCGCAACTTCAATCAGGCGCTGAAACTGGAGCCCAAGAACTCCGAGTACAACAATAATTACGGCTGGTTTGTCTGCCAGCGCAATCCGGCCAAATCGCTGGATTACATGCTGATGGCGGCACGCGATCCGCTATACAAATCCCCGGATCTCGCCTATTACCGAGCCGGGGTATGTGCACGAAAAGCGGGCGATCTGGCTGCGGCGGATGCCCACTTCCTGCGTGCCCTCAAGCGTAACCCCGAGATGATCCCGGCGATGTATGAGTTGGCGCAACTGCGCTACCTGAGCAAGGATTTCGATACGGTGTCCGAGCTGCTGCAGAAAATGCAGGAGGCCAATATTCAGGCCCCCGAGCTGCTGTGGCTGGCGGCCCGTACCTATCGGCAGATGGGGCGGCAGGACGCGGTAGACAGCACTTCGGCACAGCTGCAGAAATTGTTCCCGAAGTCGCGTGAGGCCGAGCTGCTGCGGCGGGGAGCCTGGGATGAGTGAGGCGATACCAGAAGCCGGAGGCATCATCAGCCCTGCCGCATTGGGGCAGCATCTACGACAAGCCCGAGAGTCACAAGGCCGTTCGCTGGAAGAAGTGAGCCAGCAGCTGAAGTTTTCGGTAAGCCAGTTGCGGGCACTGGAAGAGGGGCAGCTGGATGGCTTCTCCAGCCCGGTCATCCTGCGGGGGGCGCTAAAGAATTATGCGCGCCTGCTTGACCTGGACATGGACGCACTGATGGCTCAGCTGGATGTGCTGATTCCCGCAACGGTGCCGCGTTCAAGTAGCCCCATTCGCGCCACCCCCGTTGAGGTGCGCAATCGCTCACGCTTCCCGGTGGGGCGAGCCTTGTTCACCGTGCTGATTGCAGGCGGTCTGGGCGCTGCGGGTTGGTGGGGCTGGCAGCATCAGCAGCAGCTGCAACAGTGGTGGGCGAGTTTGCGTCAGCCTGCCGCCAGTGTGTCAGCGGCCAGCGGCGTGGATCTGGAGGTCAATCTGCCTGCTGCCAGTGAGGGCGAGCCCTTGGTGGGTGCCGCCGCGCCCCTGGACGTCAGTGCCAGCGGCGTATCGGCTTCCGCGCCGCTTGGTGGCGGCAAGCAATTGGTATTGCTGACGGAAGAGGCGGCCTGGATCGAAGTGTTTGATGGCAAGGGTGGCAAGCTGTATTCCCAGCTGACCCCTCCGCATCAGACGATCACCTTGAGTGGTACGCCGCCGCTCAAGCTCAAGGTCGGCAATGCCGGTCACGTCAAGCTGGAGTACAATGGCCAGCCAATCGACCTGCAGCCCTATGTGCAGGCCAATGTGGCGCGGTTGACGCTGCCCCAGGCCAGCTCCGAATGATCCTGTCCGTAGAAAACAGTTTTAGAACATGACGTCCATGAGTATGCCCCGCCGCCCAACCCGGCAAGTCCGCATTGGCCATGTCCTGGTCGGTGGCGATGCCCCGGTCATGGTGCAGTCGATGACCAATACCGATACGGCGGATGTCGCCGCAACGGTGGCGCAGGTTCATGCGCTGTGGAAGGCCGGCTCGGAGGTCGTCCGCATTACCGTCAACTCAGCCGAAGCTGCAGCAGCAGTGCCGTTGATCCGCCGTGAGCTGGATGCCATGGGGTGCCCGGCACCGCTGGTGGGTGATTTCCATTTCAATGGTCATCGCTTGTTGCGCGACCATCCGGCATGTGCCGAAGCGCTGGCCAAGTTCCGCATCAATCCGGGCAATGTCGGGCGCGGCAGCAAACGTGATGAGCAGTTCGCCTTCATGATCCGTACTGCCGTCGAGTACAACAAGCCGGTACGCATTGGCGTCAACTGGGGCAGCCTGGATCAGGAACTGGCCGCCCGTATGATGGATGAAAATGCCCGCCGGGAGACCCCGCTGTCGCCTGACGCCGTGATGCGCGAAGCCTTGATTGTTTCTGCGCTTGAATCTGCGGCCAAGGCCGAGGAATTGGGCTTGTCGGGCGACATGATTACCCTGTCCTGCAAGGTCAGCCATGTGCAGGACCTGATCGCGGTATACCGTGAGCTCTCCCGGCGCTGTGATTATCCCTTGCACCTGGGCTTGACCGAGGCCGGCATGGGCAGCAAGGGCATTGTGGCGTCTACGGCCGCCCTGGCTGTGCTGCTGCAAGAGGGGATCGGTGATACCATACGCATTTCCCTGACGCCGGAGCCGGGTGGCGACCGCACCCGTGAGGTGGTGGTGGCGCAGGAGATTCTGCAAACCATGGGCCTGCGTTCGTTCACACCGCTGGTGACGGCCTGTCCGGGTTGCGGTCGTACCACCAGTACCTTTTTCCAGGAGCTGGCCAGCAAGATCCAGCAATACCTGCGCGATCAGATGCCGGTATGGCGTCTGGCGTATCCCGGTGTTGAAGACATGTCGGTGGCGGTGATGGGCTGTGTGGTGAACGGCCCGGGCGAATCCCGGCTAGCGGATATTGGCATCTCCCTGCCGGGGACGGGCGAAGTACCGGTCTGCCCGGTCTATGTGGATGGCGAGAAGACGGTCACCCTGAAAGGCGAAGGTATTGCCGAGGCCTTCCAGCAGATTGTAGAAGAGTATGTGCGCACCCGTTACTGTGAGGGTGGCGCCAAGCGACGTAGCAGCAAGACCATTCCCATTCACGCGGTGTAAGCCTGCTTGCACCCCTGTTCAACCTCATTCAACCAGAATCCTGTTTCGAGTCATGGCCAAAACCCTGCAAGCCGTTAAAGGTATGAACGATATCCTGCCGGTCGCCAAAGCAGCACCGGAATTCCAGTCTGCCCGTTGGGAGGCACTGGAAGCAGTGTTGCGCGAGTGGCTGCATGCCTATGGCTACCGTAATATCCGGACCCCGATTGTGGAGCCGACCGAGCTGTTTGTGCGCTCCATCGGTGAGGTAACGGACATTGTCGAAAAGGAAATGTACACCTTCACCGACCAGCTCAATGGCGATAGCCTGACGCTGCGACCGGAAGGGACCGCCTCGTGCCTGCGCGCGGTGCTGGAGCACAATCTGCTGTACGACAGCCCGCAGCGGCTGTGGTACGCCGGCCCGATGTTCCGTCATGAGCGACCGCAGCGTGGCCGTTACCGCCAGTTCCACCAGGTCGGTGTCGAGGCGCTGGGCTACGCTGGGCCCGATATGGATGCCGAGCAGATCATCATGCTGGCTGACCTGTGGCAGCGGCTGGGCCTGACCGGCATGCGCCTGCAGCTCAATACTTTGGGCGAGAAGGCCAGCCGCGCGGCACACCGTGAGAAACTGATTGCCTATCTGGAAGCCCATCAGGATGTGCTGGACGAAGAAGCTAAGCGGCGGATGTACAGCAATCCATTGCGGGTGCTGGACACCAAGAATCCGGCGATGCAGGCCATGGTGGAAGCTGCGCCCAAACTGATTGAGTTTCTGGACGATGCCTCGCTGGCCCACTTCGACGGATTGCAGGCCCGCCTCAAGGCAGCGGGTGTCGATTATGAGATTACGCCGCGTCTGGTGCGCGGGCTGGACTATTACAACCTGACCGTATTCGAGTGGGTGACGGATCACCTGGGTGCGCAGTCTACCGTCTGCGGGGGCGGGCGCTACGACGCGCTGATCGAGCAGATGGGCGGCAAGCCGAACACGGCAACCGGCTGGGGCATGGGCCTGGAGCGCCTGCTGTTGATTCTGGAATCGCAACAGCGCCCGTTGCCGGTGCAGGCTTTGGATGCCTATTTGGTACACCAGGGTGAGGCCGCTACAGCGCTGGCCTGGAACGTCGCCATGCAGCTGCGGTCTGAGGGATGCTCGGTACAGCAGCATATGGGCGGCGGCAGCTTCAAGTCCCAAATGAAGAAGGCAGATCAGGCCGGTGCCCGCTTTGCCCTGATCATCGGCGACGAGGAAGCGGCGGCCGGGCAGGTCACCGTGAAAGACCTCCGTGAGGGTGGCGAACAACAACGGGTGGCGGTGGCTGCAGTGGCTGCCCTTTTGCGTAGTAACGCACACGACTGAACATCAAAGAAATACCGATAAGGCTGGAGTGAAGGCATGGCAGCTTACGATTTGCAAGAGCAGGAACAGATAGATGCCCTCAAGGCATGGTGGGCGGATAACGGCAAGCTGGTCATCGCCGTGGTGGTACTGGCCTTGCTGACCTTGGGTGGCTACAAAGGCTGGCAGTACTGGCAAAACCAGCAGGCTGAGGCCGCGGATACCCGCTTTGAGGCGGTACAGCAGGCGCTGCAGTCGGGCAAGGTCAAGCAGGCGCGTGCTGAGCTGGCTCAGCTGCAAAAGGAGTCCGCGCAGTCCGCCTTTACCCCTCGTGCCGCTTTGCTGACGGCACGCGCCGCGTTTGAGGCGGGTGATACCAAGATTGCGCTGGCGGACCTGAAGTGGGTGGCTGAGCACGCCGAAGAGGCGCCGGTGAAAGACATGGCCCAGTTGCGTATGGCCACTGTCTATCTGGATACCAAGCAGTATGATCTGGGCCTCTCCGCGCTGGCCAGCATCAAGGGCGAGGGCTTGCAGGCTTCTGCGCTGAGCCTGAAAGGGGACTTGCTGGTGGCCATGAACAAGCGCAAGGAGGCCCGGCTGGCCTACCAGCAAGCGCTGGAGCGGGCCAAGTCGGATGAGCAATTGAAGGCCCGTCTGGAAATGCAAATCGATGCACTGGGGGACGTGAAATAATGGCTTTTACCACCCGTATCCTGTTGGCTGCTGCGGCGACTGCTGCGCTGGGCGGCTGCTCATTGTGGACATCTGGCGAAAAAGCCAATCCACCAACACCCCTGAGTGAGTTTGTGCCTTCCGCGAGTCTGGATGTGCGTTTTCAGAGTCAGGTCGGTTCGGCGGGTGATTTCTGGTTCAGCCCGGATGAAACCCAGGGTCGCGCATTTGCGGCTGGGACCGACGGCCTGATCCGTCAGGTGGATGGCGGGGTTGCCATCAGCGTGGGCAAGCCTTTGTCTGCCGGGGTCGGGGCGGGTGGCGGCAAGGTGGTCGTGGTGAGTGCTCGTGGTGAGCTGATGGCGTATGAAGCCAATGGCCGCCCAGCATGGCAAACCGCTGTCGGCAGTGAAGTGCTGGCTGCGCCGCTGGTGGGTGAGACTACCGTCCTGGTGCGCACGGGCGACGGCAAGCTGACCGGCTATGGTCTGGGTAATGGCGCACGCAAATGGCAGATCAGCCGTAACCAGCCTGCGCTGGCCTTGCGTGGCTATAGTGCGGGTACCCTGGATCAGGATACGGCATATGTGGGGCTGGGGGGCGGCAAGTTGCTGGCCATTGACCTGACACGCGGCACGATTCTGTGGGAAGCCACTGTAGCGCTGCCACGTGGTGCTACGGAGCTGGAGCGCGTGACCGATGTGGTGGGTGCACCCGCCGTGTATGGTCAACAAGTGTGTGCCGTGGCCTATCAAGGCAAGGTGGCGTGCTTCGATGCTCGTAATGGCCAGCAACAGTGGTCACGCGATATCAGCAGTGAGCGTGGCCTCAGCATGGATGCACGCAATGTGTACGTGACCGACAGCAACGGCTCGATTGTGGCGTTTGATCGGCGTAACGGTGCCAGCGCCTGGAAGCAGGACCGCTTGCGCTACCGTGCTGTCAGCGGCCCGGCTTCGCTGGGGCGGTTTGTGCTGGTGGCTGATGGCCTGGGCGTGCTGCATGCCTTGAGTGCAGATGATGGCCATCTGGTAGCACGGCGACAGTTGGATGGCAGCGCGGTGGTGGCTCAGCCGCGTGTGATGAATGAAACGGTGCTGGTGCAAACCAGCAACGGCAGTGTTTACGGCATCAGCTTGCGCTGAGGCCAGCAGGAATAAGCATGAAACCCACGTTGGTACTGGTTGGACGGCCGAATGTCGGCAAGTCGACCCTGTTTAACCGCTTAACCAAGTCACGTGATGCCTTGGTTGCGGATTTTCCCGGCCTCACGCGTGACCGTCACTATGGTCATGGCAAGGTTGGCAGCAAGGATTATCTGGTGGTCGACACCGGTGGTTTTGAGCCGGTGGTGAAAGAGGGCATCCTGCACGAGATGGCCCGCCAGACCCTGCAGGCGGTGGATGAAGCCGATGTGGTGCTGTTTCTGGTCGACGCCCGTCAAGGGCTGGCCCCGCAAGACAAGCAAATTGCGGATCAGCTGCGCAAGACCGGGCGCAAGGTGTGGCTGGCCGTCAACAAGGCCGAAGGCATGCGGCGCGATGTCGTTACCGCTGAGTTTTTCGAACTCGGCCTGGGTGACCCGCTGGCCATTTCTGCCGCCCATGGCGATGGTCTGCGTGAATTGATCGATCTGGTGCTGGCCGATTTCCCGCCCGCAGCGGAGGAAGAAGACAGCCAGCATCCCAAGATCGCCATCATCGGCCGCCCCAATGTGGGTAAATCCACGCTGGTGAACAGCATCCTGGGTGAAGAGCGGGTGATCGCGTTTGATGCGCCGGGTACCACCCGTGACAGCATCTATATTGATTTCGAGCGCGAAGGCAAGCCTTACACCATCATCGACACGGCGGGTGTGCGCCGCCGCGGCAAGGTAACCGAAGCCATTGAGAAGTTCTCGGTGATCAAGACGCTGCAAGCGGTGGAAGACGCCAATGTGGCGGTGCTGGTGCTCGATGCCAAGCTGGAGATTTCCGATCAGGATGCCAGCCTGGCAGGTTTTATTCTGGAAAGTGGCCGTGCGCTGGTGATTGCCATCAACAAGTGGGATAACCTGCCGCTTGAACAGCGCGAGATGATCAAGCGCGAAGTTGAGCGCAAATTGAACTTTTTGAGCTTTGCCAAGCTCCACTTCATATCGGCACTGCAGGGCGATGGTGTGGGGGGCTTGTTCAAGTCCATCGACAAAGCGTACAGCTCGGCGATGGTCAAGCTCAGTACTCCGCAACTGATCCGTGCCTTGCAACTGGCGACCGAAAAACAGGCACCGCCGCGTGCTGGCATGTTCCGCCCGAAAATGCGTTATGCGCACCAGGGCGGCAGCAATCCGCCGGTGGTGGTGGTGCATGGTACGTCGCTGGAGCATGTGCCGGACAGCTATTGGCGATATCTGGAGCACAGCTTCGTCAAGATGTTCCAGCTGGAAGGGACGCCGTTGCGGGTGCAATTCAAGCGGGGCGACAACCCGTTTGCGCCGAAGGAAGCCCCGATCCCGGGGCGAGCCAGCAGCAAACCGGGTGCACGCCGCAAGCCGGTGAGCGCGCCGACACCCCGCAAGCCGCGTGGCGCGCCGCGAGGTGGCAAGAAGTCCTGACCGGAGGCCGGGCTGGCTGTATGGCCGGTTGGTATTTTCCGGTGAAATCCATTACAGTGAACCATATGCTGGCCCCCGCCCTCTCCGTGGAGAGGGCATTATAAGAACCTACCATGATCGGAGAAGGCTGCAATGAGTGCCAAAGGGCAAATCCTACAAGACCCGTTTTTGAACATCCTGCGCAAGGAACATGTTCCGGTTTCCATTTACCTGGTAAATGGCATCAAGCTGCAAGGGCAAATCGAGTCGTTTGATCAGTACGTGGTGCTGCTGCGCAATACGGTGACCCAGATGGTGTACAAACACGCCATCTCTACGGTTGTGCCCGCCCGCCCTGTATCCATTCCGTTCGAGCAACCCGCTGCGGATGCCTGATGTTTTGACGCCGGGGGAATCCTCCCCCGGCACTGCCTGCAAGAGTCCCTCTGGTGTTTGACCGTCCTGATGCTGGCGATCGTGCCGTGCTGGTGGCGCTGGATTTTGGCGACCCCGATTTTCTGGAAAGTTTTGCCGAGTTGCGCGAACTGGCCCGCAGTGCCGGGATCGATACCCTGCATGAGGTGACCGGGCGTCGTGACCGGCCTGATCCCGCCTTGTTTGCTGGTAGCGGCAAAGTGGAGGAAATCGCCACAGTGGCGCGTGCGGTTGAGGCGTCTGTGGTGATCTTCAACCATCAGCTTTCTCCCGCGCAGGAGCGTAATCTGGAGCGGGCTTTGCAATGCCGGGTCATTGATCGCACCAGCCTGATACTCGACATCTTTGCCCAGCGTGCGCAGAGCTTTGAAGGGAAACTGCAGGTGGAGCTGGCGCAGCTGGATCATCTCTCTACGCGCCTGGTGCGAGGCTGGACTCACCTTGAGCGACAAAAGGGTGGTATTGGCTTGCGTGGCCCGGGTGAAACCCAGTTGGAAACCGACCGCCGACTGATCGGCAAACGGGTCAAACTGTTGCGCGAGCGTCTGGCCAAGGCGCAGAAACAACGCAGTGTGCAGCGGCGTTCACGCCACCGTGGTGGTGTGTTCTCGGTGTCCATCGTCGGCTATACCAATGCGGGCAAGTCCACGCTGTTCAACCGGCTGACCAACGCCCGTGCTTATGCCGCGGATCAACTGTTCGCCACGCTCGATACCACCAGTCGCAAAGTGTTTCTGGGTGAAAACGAGTCAGTGGTGTTGTCTGATACCGTCGGTTTCATCCGGCAGTTGCCGCACAGCCTGGTGGCCGCCTTCCGCGCCACGCTGGAAGAAACCGTGCACGCCGATCTGCTGCTGCATGTGGTGGACAGCAGCCATCCGCTGCGTGATCAGCACATTATTGAAGTCAACAAGGTCTTGCGCGAGATCGGTGCGGAACAGATTCCGCAAATTCTGGTCTTTAACAAGGTTGACCTGCGGCCCGGCCAGTTGGCCGGGGTTGAGCGGGACGATTATGGTAAAATCAGCGCGGTTCGCGTCAGTGCCTTGACCGGCGCGGGGCTGGATGCCCTGCGTGAAGTGTTGCGTGAGGTGCAGGTGGGTAGCGTTGAGGTGGCGATGCCGGATGCCGTAGGCCCGGACTGGTCGCCACTGGATGGTTGAACTGGTTCCTTTGACCTGGAAGCAAGGAAGACGATGAGCGACTCCCAATGGGGTAACCGTGGACAAAATGGTCCGCCGGATCTGGACGAATTGTTTCGCCGCCTGAACGCCCGGATTGCCGGGATGTTTGGTGGCGGCAAAGGCGCTGGCCCGGGCGGCAATGGCTCGGGCAATGCCGGTGCTGCTGGTGGTGCGGGCCTGATCATCGGCGTGCTGGCCACGCTATGGCTGGCGTCTGGCTTTTATGTGGTGGATGCTCGCGAGCGTGGCGTGGTGCTGCGCTTTGGCAAATACCATGAGCTGACCCGTGAAGGTTTGAACTGGCACCTGCCGTTCCCGATGGAGACGGTGGAGAAGGTGAACCTGACCGAAGTGCGCAGCGTGGAAATTGGTTACAAAGGGGATACCAAGAACAAGGCGCCTGAAGAGGCGCAAATGGTGACCCAGGACCAGAACATCATTGATGTGCAATTGTCGATTCAGTACGACATTGAAGACCCGGTCAAATTCAAGTTCCAGAACATGATGGACGGCAACCGCAGCGAGAGCGAAGTGGTCAAGCAAGTGGGTGAAGCCGCCATTCGCGAAGTGGTGGGGCGTAACAAGGTGGATGCGGTGCTGAACGAAGGCCGCCTGCGTATCGCCGCCGACGTCAAGGCCACGGTGCAGGAAGTGCTGAAGCGCTATCAGACCGGTATCCGCATTACGCAGGTCAACATCAGCAATGTACAGGCGCCGCAGCAAGTGCTGGATGCGTTTGATGACGCTACCAAAGCGGTGCAGGACCGCGAGCAGCGCAAGAGCCTGGGTGAGGCCTATCGCAGCAAGGTGGTGCCAGAAGCCGAAGGTGAGGCCGCCAAGCTGCTGGCGGAAGCCAAGGGTGACCGTGATGCGGTGATCGACCGCGCCAAGGGTGATGTGGCCCGCTTCATGCGCGTGCTGCCAGAGTATGCCAAGGCTCCCGCCGTGACGCGTCAGCGTCTGTATCTGGACATGATGCAGCAGGTGCTCAGCAACACCAGCAAGGTGCTGGTGGATCAACGTAACGGTGGTCAAATGCTTTACCTGCCGCTCGACAAGATGATGAACACCGCCACGGCTCCGGCTGCCACGCCGGTTGAGCCTGCGCGGACTGTGGTGACCCCTGCTGCGCCTGCACAGGATGCCGCACGCCCGGATGCCGGCCAACCACTGCGGGAGGGTCGCTGATGAACCGCGTATTAAGTACCCTGTTCATGCTGCTGCTGGTCATCTGGGCAGCTTATCTGAGCATGTTCACCGTGGATCAGCGCCAGTACGCGCTGGTGTTCCAGTTTGGTGAAATCGTCAAGACCGTCAAGGAGCCGGGGATTAATTTCAAGATCCCGTTCATGCAATCGGTGCGTTTCTTCGAGCGCCGGGTGCAGACCATTGATGCCGAAGCACCAGACCCCTACAACACCAAGGAAAAGAAGAACCTGCTGGTGGACAGCTTCATCAAATGGCAGGTGGCGGATGCCGGTCAGTACTACCGTGCAACCGGTGGCGATACGGCTGTCGCGGAGAACCGCATCAAGCAGATTGTCAACAGTCGCTTGCGCGACGAGATTGGTAACCTGACGGTGGCCGATGTCATTACCGGCAAACGCGATGAGGTGATGGCTAACGTTCGCAACAAGGTGAATGCCGAAACCAGTGGTCTGGGTGTGAAAGTGCTGGACGTGCGCCTGAAGCGGGTGGATTTCCCGGATAACATCAGTGGCTCGGTGTATGAGCGGATGAAGGCTGAGCGCCGTCAGGTGGCCAATGGTCAGCGTGCGATGGGTACCAAGGAAGAAACCAGCATCAAGGCCGAGGCTGATCGGCAAAGCAAGGTGATTCTGGCCGAAGCCTACCGCAAGGCCGAAGAGCTGCGCGGTGAGGGCGATGCCGAGGCGGCACGCATCTACGCCGAAGCCTTCAGCCAGAATCCGGAGTTCTACGCCTTCTACAAGAGCATGCAGGCGTACCAGAACAGCTTCAACAAGAAATCGGATGTACTGGTGCTGGATCCGTCCTCAGACTTCTTCAAGTATATGAAGAGCCCGGGCGGTGGCAGCGCAGCGCCGGCCAAACCCGCCGGCAAGTGAGCCGTTTTCCGTGGCAGGAGTCGCTGGCGCTCCTGCTGATCTATGAAGGTCTGCTGCCCTTGCTGCTCCCGCAGCAATGGCGGCAGACCTTGTTGCGTGTGTTGCAATACCGCGATGGCCAGTTGCGGTTCTTTGGCCTGCTGGCGGTGCTGGCAGGTGTGATCCTCCTGTGGTGCTGAGTCCATCATGACGCAATTGTGGCTGTTGCCCGAATACATTGAAGACGTGCTGCCGGAAGCTGCCTGGCAGATTGAAGCCTCCCGCACCGCGGTGCTGTCGCTGTTTCGCAGCCATGGCTACGATTTGGTGATTCCGCCGCATATCGAATACCTGGAATCGCTGACGGGCGGTGTCAGCGACGACCTCGATCTGAAAACCTTCAAGCTGGTGGATCAACTGTCCGGCCGCATGCTGGGCCTGCGGGCGGACATGACGCCGCAGGTGGCGCGGATTGACGCGCACTTGCTGAACCGTGAGGGCATTACCCGGCTGTGCTACGCCGGTCATGTGGTGCATACTCGCCCAAACGGTCATCTGTCGAGCCGCGAGCCCTTGCAGCTGGGGGCTGAGCTGTACGGCAGCACGACCCACGAAGCGGATGTCGAAGTGATCGGTCTGGCGGTAGAAGCGCTGAAGGTGCTGGGTGTACCGCAAGTGCAGGTGGACTTGGGGCATGTCGGGATTTTCCGTGCCCTGTGCCGGGCGGCGGGTGTGTCCGGTTTGGCACAGGACGATTTGTTTGCGGCTTTGCAGTTGAAAGATCAGCCAACCATCGAGCGCCTGACGGCAGACTGGCCTGCTGATCTGCAAAGCGGGATGCGGGCCTTGCCCACCCTGTTTGGTGATGCGGCTGTGTTGCAGGCTGCTGCCGAGCGCTTGCCTGCACTGCCGGACATCCAACAGGGTCTGGCCAGCCTGGGCACACTGGCAGACGTGCTGCAACAGCAGGGCATGAATGTGTCCATCGAGCTGGGCGAGCTGCGCACTGGCAAGTACCACAACGGGCTGGTGTTCTCCGTTTTTGCCGATGGCTGGCCCAACCCGGTTGCCCGCGGTGGTCGCTACGACAATATGGGACAAATGTTTGGCCGCGCACGTCCTGCCACTGGCTTTAGCCTCGACTTGCGCGATATACTACGCGGTTTGCCGTGCGGGAAATTGCCGCGCAGCATCCTGGCACCGCAGCAGATGGACGCGGCGTTGCAGGATACGGTGGCGCAATTGCGTGCGCAGGGCGAAGTGGTAATCCGCGATCTGGGTGAAGGAGCGCCGGTTACCAGCCATCAGCTGTGCCTGCAGGATGGGCAGTGGCTGGTGTTGCCGCGCGCCTGAACCGCGCACGGCATCTATACTGTCTGGATACACCCGCGAAATCGCGGCATACCGAGTGTCGAGGAACTGAACAATGGCTCGTAATGTAGTGGTGATTGGCACCCAATGGGGTGATGAAGGCAAGGGCAAGATCGTCGATTGGCTGACCGATCATGCTCAAGGCGTGGTGCGCTTCCAGGGCGGCCACAATGCCGGTCACACGCTGGTCATCGGTGGCCAGAAAACCGTGTTGCACCTGATCCCGAGCGGTATCCTGCGCGAAGGCGTAGCCTGCTATATCGGCAACGGTGTGGTGCTGTCGCCCAAAGCGCTGCTGGATGAAATCGACAAACTGGAAAATGCCGGTGTTGCAGTGGCAACCCGTTTGCGCATTTCGGAAGCCTGCCCGCTGATCCTGCCTTACCACAGTGCGGTGGACCAGGCGCGCGAAGCCGCCAAGGGTGAGGCCAAGATCGGCACCACCGGTCGCGGTATCGGCCCGGCTTATGAGGACAAGGTGGCCCGCCGCGCCATTCGCCTGCAAGACCTGTTCTACCGCGAGCGCTTTGCCGCCAAACTGGGTGAAGTGCTGGACTACCACAACTTCGCGCTCAAGCATTATTACAAGGCTGATACCGTCGATTTCCAGAAGGTGCTGGACGAGTCGCTGGCGTTTGCCGACCGCATCAAGCCGATGGTGGCGGACGTATCACGTGAACTGTACGAGCTGGCCCAGGCCGGCAAGCCCATCCTGTTTGAAGGCGCGCAAGGCTCGCTGCTGGACGTGGACCACGGTACCTACCCGTTTGTGACTTCGTCCAACTGTATCGCCGGTGCCGCTTCGCCGGGTGCGGGTGTCGGCCCGCAAATGCTGCAGTATGTGCTCGGCATTACCAAGGCGTACACCACCCGTGTGGGCTCCGGTCCGTTCCCGACCGAGCTGTTCGACGATACCGGTGCCTATCTGGCCAAGCGTGGTAACGAATTCGGTGCCACCACCGGCCGTGCCCGCCGCTGCGGCTGGTTCGATGCGGCAGCGCTGAAGCGCTCCATTCAGCTCAATGGCGTATCGGGCTTGTGCGTGACCAAGCTGGACGTGATGGACGGCATGGAAACCATCCAGCTGTGCATTGGCTACGAAATGAATGGTGTGCGTTACGACATCCTGCCGTTTGGCGCCGAGCTGGTGGCAGACTGCAAGCCGGTGTTTGAAGACATGCCAGGCTGGAAGGAAAGCACGGTTGGCGTGAAGCGCTACGAAGACCTGCCTGCCAATGCTCGCGCCTATCTGGAGCGCATTGGCCAGGTATGTGGTGCGCCAATCGACCTGATCTCGACCGGCCCGGATCGCGAAGAGACCATCGTGATGCGTCACCCGTTCACGCACTAAGCGGTGTGAGCCCCATGAAAAAACCCGCCAGATGGCGGGTTTTTTCATGGGGCTGCCGAGCTTAGCGTTTACGGAACAGCAGGTCCCACACGCCGTGACCCAGCCGCAGGCCGCGTTGCTCAAACTTGGTCAGCGGACGCCACTCTGGCCGCTGGGCATAGCCCTCTGCCGTATTGTACAGCGAGGGTTCTGCACTCAGCACTTCCAGCATCTGCACGGCATACTCTTCCCAGTCGGTCGCGCAGTGCAGATAGCCATCCTTGCCCAGATAGCGGCACAGGTTGGCGACAAAGGCAGGCTGGATCAGTCGCCGCTTGTTGTGGCGCTTCTTGTGCCACGGGTCCGGAAAGTAGATGTGTACGCCGGCCAGGCTGCCAAGCGGGATCATGTCGCGCAGCACTTCCACGGCGTCATGCTGGATCAGCCGCAGGTTGTGTAACTGCTGCTCGCCGATCAGCTTCAGCAGGTTGCCCACGCCGGGCGGGTGGATTTCCACGCCGATGTAGTTGTTTTCCGGGTGGCGCGCGGCGATGTCGGCGGTGGCCCCGCCCATGCCGAAACCGATCTCAAGGATGGTGGGGGCATCCCGCTCAAACAGGGCAGGGAAGTCGAGCGCGGACTCGGTGTAAGCGACGCCAAAGCGGGGCCACAGGGTTTCCAGCGCGCGCTGCTGAGCTTCGGTGACCCGGCCTGCCCGGCGAACGTAGCTGCGGATATGGCCATGTGCTTCGGCGGCCGTCGGGTCGCGTTGCAGATTGGCGTGTCGGGGATCAGTCATGATGGCTGCTGCAAAGGAAAAGCGGTATTTTACCCGCGCTTGCGGCTGGCAGCCAAACCGATTGGTGACGGGCAGCCTCTGCCGGGGCTAACGGCTGCTCTCCCGCTCGGCCAGCAGCTCGCGATAAAACGCTAGGCGCGCTGCGTCAATCTCACCGTTCTCTGCTGCTGCGGCGATTGCGCAACCGGGCTCGACCCGATGCCAGCAATTGTTGAAGCGGCATTGCCCCAGATGGGGGCGAAACTCCGGGAAGCATTCCGCCAGCTGGCGTGCTTCAATCTGGTGCAGGCCAAATACCTGCATGCCGGGGGAGTCGATCAAGCGGCTCTGCGCGTCCAGATGGTACAGGGTGGCATAGGTGGTGGTGTGCTTGCCGGAATTGAGCGCGGTGGAAATGTCGCCGGTGCGCGCGCTGGCCTCAGGCAGCAATGCATTGACCAGGGTGGACTTGCCCATGCCGCTCTGGCCGACCAGCACACTGGTCTGGCCTTGCAGCAGCGCGCGCAAGGGTTGGGCATCCTGCTTGGCGGAGAGCACCACCAGTCGGTAGCCGAGCTGCTCGTAGCGGCCAAGCCGCTGCTGCAGTGCGGCGCTTTCCGGCAGGTCGGCCTTGTTCAGCAACAGGATGCACGGAATGCCTGCGGCTTCACTGGCGACCAGGCAGCGGTTGAGCATGGCCTCGTGGCAGGCGGGAACCGCCGCCGTGACCACGATGATCTGACTGACATTGGCGGCAATCGACTTGATGCGCCACTCGTCCTGCCGGTAGAGCAGGCTGTGGCGTGGGTCGATATCCTCAATCACCCCTTCGCCAGGGCTGCTGATGCGCACTTGCACCTGATCGCCGCAGACTACGTCAGTTTTCTTGCCCCGGGTCACGCAGCTAAGGATGCCGCCTTCCGTCTCTACCGAGTAGCGACGGCCAAAGCTCTGGATGACGAGGCCGGTCTGCGTCCCTGCTTGTGATGCGCTGGATTGCTTTGCCATTGCTCAGGGCTTTGGCGCGGCGGCTTGCAGTTGCAGGTAGGTGACGAGGTGGCGCAGCTCGACATCCTGTACCTGCACCCCGCTCAGCAAGGGCGCCGGTTCAGTCATTGGGGTCGGGCGCGTCATACTGACCTTGACCGGTTCGGTTTGCGGCTGGCAGCAGGTGGCTTGGGCGGCAGCCACACCACATGCCAGCATCAATGGAATCAGCAGTTTGAGCAGAAACATGGCTTAACCTCGTGCGGCATGCAGCGCAGCAATGCGGATGGCTGCAGGGGGGTGGGAATCATGAAACAGGGAGTGTACCGGGTCCGGCGTCAGCGTGCTGGCATTGTCGCGGTACAGCTTGACCAGGCCGCTGACCAGCGCGTTCGCACTGGCATGCTCGACGGCAAAGGCATCCGCCTCAAACTCATGCTTGCGTGAAAAGTGGCTGGAGAGCGGTGCCAGCGGCAGGGTGAACAGCGGCGCAATGCAGAAGAACAGGAACAGCCCCAGTGAGGTATCGACCTGAGCCAGGCCCACACCCTGATAGAACCAGGCTTGCTGCAAGGTCCAGCCCGCCGCAGCCAGTGCAACAAGCGCCATCAGGAACATCCAGATCAGGCGCTGGATGATGTGCTTGCGCTTGAAATGCCCCAGCTCGTGTGCCAGTACCGATTCAATCTCTTCCGGGTTCAGGCGCTCCAGCAGCGTATCAAAGAACACGATGCGCTTGTTCTGGCCGAAGCCGGTAAAGTAGGCATTGCCGTGACTGCTGCGCCGGGAGCCATCCATCACAAAGACGCCGGAGCTGGCAAAGCCGCAGCGTTGCAACAGCTGGTGAATACGGGCTTTCAGGGTCTCGTCTTCCAGCGGCTTGAAGCGGTTGAACAGCGGCGCAATGAAAGTGGGGTATAGCGCCAGCATCAGGACATTAAAGCCCAGCCAGGCCAGCCACACATACAACCACCAGTACGCGCCCATGCTCTGCAGCAGCCACAGGGCGCCCGCCAGAAAGGGAATGCCCACCACGGCACCCAAGGCGGCACCTTTAACCATGTCGATCAGGAATAGTGGCAACGTCATGCGGTTGAAGCCAAAGCGGGCCTCCAGCCGGAACGTGCGCCACAGGCTGAGTGGCAATTGCAGCAAGGATTGCAGCAGCAACAGGCTGATGACGGTAGCCACGGCATGCCACAGCGGTGAGCTGAACCACTGGCCGAGCACGGCATGCAGCTGTGCCATGCCTCCCCCCAGAGTGATTGCCAGCAGCCAGGCAGCATCCAGCACGATGCCGAAACGCGAGAGGCGGGCTTTGGCGACGGTGTAATCGGCGGCCTTCTGATGATCCGCCAGGCTGATGTCTGCGGCAAAATCAGCCGGAACAGCAGGGCGGTGGGCCTGTACGTGCCGAATCTGACGGGACGTGAGCCACCACTGGAGCCCGGTACTGAGGGCAAGCAGGGTAATGATCAGGATGGAAAACCAGTTAAGCGTGGTCATGGTCAGGTTCAGGTGCGGATACCCAGCGGAAATGGGGGCAAGGTACGGTAAATCAAGCCCAAGGCAAGGCTAAAGCATAGGGGCCGGCCACGGAATCAGGTAGAATGAAGGATTGTTTTAGCAAACCGCTGACTAGGATACCCCATGTCGAACAATAGTAGCCATCTGATCTGGGTGGACATGGAAATGACCGGCCTGCAGCCGGACAGCGACCGCATCATCGAGCTGGCCGCCGTCATCACCGACGCCCAGCTCAATACCATTGCAGAAAGTCCGGTGCTGGTGGTGCACCAGAGCGATGCCGTGCTGGATGGTATGGACGCCTGGAACAAGGGCACCCATGGCAAATCTGGCCTGATCGACAAGGTAAAGGCTTCCGTGCTGGATGAAGCTGAGGCCGAAGCACGCATGCTGACTTTCCTTGTTGCACACATCCCGCAAGGGGTGTCGCCAATGTGTGGCAATTCCATTTGTCAGGACCGCCGTTTCATGGCCCGCTGGATGCCCAAACTGGAGCAGTTCTTCCATTATCGCAATCTGGACGTCAGCACCCTGAAGGAACTGATGAAACGCTGGAAGCCGGAGCTGGCCAAGGGGCTGACCAAGCATGGCAAGCATGAGGCGCTGGCAGACATCTACGAGTCGATTGAAGAGCTGAAATACTACCGTGAGCACTTCATCAAGCTCTGATCGCCGCCTGCCCCTGCCCGCATGAGCCGTTACGTCATCCAGCACACTCCGGTCTGGCAAGCGTTGATCCGCCACCATCGTGAGGCGGCGGATTGGCACATGCGGGACCTGTTTGCCCGTCAGCCCGACCGCTTTGCCCGCTTTTCGCTGACGGCTGCCGGCTTGCGGCTGGATTACAGCAAGAACCGCATCAACGAAGAAACCATTGCCCTGTTATGCCAGCTGGCCCAGGCCGCACGGCTGCCACAGCAGATGCAGGCCATGCGGGCAGGCGCGCCGATCAATTACAGCGAACAGCGTGCGGCTTTGCATGTCGCCCTGCGCCATCCTGAGCAGGAGGGCTATACGGTCGTCGGGCAGGCGGTGATGCCGCAGGTGCATGCGGTGCGTGAGCAGATGCGGGTGCTGGTGGATGCGGTGCGCGCTGGCCAGTGGCGGGGGTATGGTGGGGCGACGATCACCGATGTGGTCAATATCGGCATTGGTGGCTCGGACCTGGGGCCGCGCATGGTGGTGGAAGCCTTGCAGGCACCCGAAGCACCTGGCCCTCGGGTGCATTTTCTGTCCAATATTGACCCCGAGCAGCTGCACCGGGTGCTCAGTGGCCTGAACCCGGCGCGCACCCTGTTCATCGTGGTGTCGAAGTCGTTCACCACGCTGGAAACCCGGCTCAATGCCGAGGCCGCACGTACCTGGCTGCTGGCAGCCGCCCCCGATGAATCCGCCATTGCGCAGCACTTTGTTGCGGTGTCCAGCAATCTGACGGCGGTGCAGGCATTCGGTATTGCGCCGGCACAGACCTTTGCCATGTGGGACTGGGTAGGGGGGCGCTATTCGGTATGGTCAGCCGTTGGCCTGTCGGTGGCACTGGCCATCGGCATGGATGCGTTTGATGCTTTTCTGGCGGGTGGTCACGCCATGGATGACCACTTTTTCAATGCGCCCTTGGCGGAAAACATGCCGGTGCTGCTGGGCCTGATGGGCATCTGGTACAACACCTTTTTCAAGGCGCATACCCACGCGGTGATGCCCTATGTGCATGGTTTGCGCAGTTTGCCTGCGCACTTGCAGCAGCTGGACATGGAATCCAACGGCAAGCGCATCGGCAGCCATGGGGAGCGTCTGGGGTTTGATACCGGCCCGATCATCTGGGGTGATGTGGGCGTCAATGTACAGCACGCTTTCTTCCAGTTGCTGCACCAAGGCACGCGCCTGATTCCGGCAGACTTTATTGTCTGCGTGAACAGCCTGCATGAGCATGGGCTGCACCAGGATCACCTGTTTGCCAACGGTGTGGCACAGACCGAGGCACTGATGCGCGGCAAGACCCGTGAAGAAGCCCGGCTGGAGCTGCAGCAGTCGGGTGTGGACGACGCGACAGCACAGCGGCTGCTGCCGCACAAAGTGTTCCCTGGCAACCAACCGAGCAACACCCTGCTGCTGGACGCACTTACCCCGGCAGCACTGGGTGCACTGCTGGCCCTGTATGAGCACAAGGTGTTTGTGCAGGGCGTGATCTGGGGAATCAACTCCTTTGACCAGTGGGGGGTCGAGTATGGCAAGCAGCTGGCGCAGGCGGTGATGGCTGAGCTGCAAGGGCAGGGGGAGGGCGAACATGATGCTTCTACGCAGGGGCTACTGGCCTGGCACCGTCAATTGAGGCAATCCTAATGAGCCAGAATGAAGCGCAGCGGCTGGTGCACATCCGGTCGCTGGCCACGCAGCTGGGACAGGCCCTGCAAGAAGCCGGCTGGACACTGAGCACGGCGGAATCGTGCACCGGTGGCGGTATTGCCGCAGCGGTGACCGACATTGCCGGTAGTTCGGCCTGGTTCCATCAGGGCTGGGTGACGTACAGCAATGCCGCCAAGCACAGTCTGCTGGGGGTGGAGGAGGCGACCCTGATCGCTCACGGCGCCGTGAGCGAAGCGGTGGTGCGGCAAATGGCCGAGGGCGCTCGTCTGCGCAGTGGGGCGCAACTGGCGCTGGCGGTGAGTGGTATTGCCGGGCCTGGGGGCGGTTCGGAGGCCAAGCCGGTAGGGACCGTCTGGCTGGCCTGGGCGCAGCCAGGCAACGTGGAGACGGTGTGCTGCCATTTTCCGGGTGACCGCATCACGGTCCGCCAGCGTGCCATCCAGCGAGCGCTGGAAGAGGCCTTGCGCTGCTTGGCTTCAGTGCCCCGCCTGCGGCAACTGGACCTGTCGGATGTCGCGCAGGCTACCGCCTTGTGGACGGTACAGCAGGCGGCGTACCGGGTCGAGGCGGGCTGGCTGGGCGTGTCCGACTTCCCGCCATTGCGGGCCAGTGTGGCTGACTTGCAGGCCTGCGGCGAGCAGGTGCTGGGCTGCTATCTGGATGAGGTGCTGGTGGCTGCGGTGGGCTGGGAGAGCCCGGCACCTCGGCAACGTGCGATCAATCGACTGGTGGTACACCCAGACCATTTTCGCAAGGGTTTGGCCCGACGTTTGCTGCAATGGGTCCTGCGTGATCAACAGCGGGTCTACGTCACCACCGGGCTGGCCAATCAGGCGGCCATTGCAGCTTACCGACAGGCAGGGTTTGTGCTGGATGGGACGATGACACACCCGGATGGCATTGCGTTACAGCAGTTGCGCTATGTGGCCGACAATGCGGCTGCCAGCGACGATGAATTGAACAGGCCCGCCGATCTGGCTGGGCAAGAGCAGGAATCATGATTGTTATCAAAAAGCTGGGTTTGCAGCGTGGCCAGAAGGTTTTGCTGCAGGACGCCAGTGTGACGGTATTTCCGGGGCAGCGCATTGGTTTGATCGGGCATAACGGCTGTGGCAAATCCAGCCTGTTCAGTCTGCTACGTGGCGAGTTGCACCCGGACCAAGGCGATGTCTCGATTCCGGCAGGCTGGGTGGTGGCGCATGTGGCGCAAGATACGCCCGCGCTGGATTGTTCGGCGCTCGATTATGCGCTGGACGGGGACCGTGAGCTGCGGCAGGTAGAAGCCGAGCTGGCGGCGGCGGAGTCTCGCCATGATGGCGAGGGTATCGGCCATTGTCACGATCTGCTGCGCGCAATCGACGGTTATACCGCCAAGGCGCGAGCCAGCGCCTTGCTGCATGGGCTGGGGTTTACGGATGCCCAGCTGGATGCGCCGGTCAAATCCTTTTCGGGTGGCTGGCGCATGCGGCTGAATCTGGCGCAGGCGCTGATGTGCCGCTCAGACCTGCTGCTGCTGGATGAGCCGACCAACCACTTGGACCTCGAAACAGTCATCTGGCTGGAGAACTGGCTGCAGCGCTATCCCGGCACCCTGCTGCTGATCTCGCATGACCGTGATGTGCTGGACAATGTGGTGCAGGGCATCCTGCATCTGGATCAGCAGCAACTGATGCTGTACAGCGGCAACTATGCGGCGTTTGAACGCCAGCGCAGCGAGCGGCTGGCTCAGCAGCAAGCCTTGTACGAGCAGCAGCAGCGACAAGTGGCGCACCTGCAGTCGTATATTGACCGTTTCCGCGCCAAGGCCACCAAGGCCCGGCAGGCACAGAGCCGTATCAAGGCGCTGGAGCGGATGGAGCAGGTGGCGGCGGTGCATGTGGAGTCACCCTTCCAGTTTGAATTTCTGGAGCCGGTCAGCCAGCCGCAACAGCTGCTGAAGCTGGAGCAGGTGGATGCGGGCTATGGCGACAAGACCATCTTGCGCAAGGTAGACCTGCAGGTGCTGGATGGCATGCGCATCGGCCTGATCGGGGTCAACGGGGCCGGCAAGTCCACCCTGGTCAAACTGCTGGCCGGTGTGATGCCCCCGCTGGCGGGGCAAAGGCTGGAAGGCAAAGGCCTGCAGATTGGCTATTTTGCGCAGCAGCAGCTGGAACAGCTTGACCCCGATGCATCGCCCTTGCTGCATTTGCAAAGGCTGGACCCACAGGGGCGCGAGCAGGAGTTCCGCAACTTCCTCGGCGGCTTCATGTTTCATGGTGATATGGCGACCGGGCCGGTGCGGCCGTTTTCCGGCGGGGAAAAAACCCGGCTGGCGCTGGCGCTGCTGATCTGGCAGCGACCGAACCTGCTGCTGCTGGACGAACCGACCAACCACCTGGATCTGGAAATGCGGGACGCACTGACACTGGCGCTGCAAGCGTATCAAGGTGCGCTGATTGTGGTGTCGCACGACCGCTACCTGCTCAAGACCACCACCGACCAGTTCTGGCTGGTCGGGCATGGCCGGGTGCAGCACTATGAGGGTGACCTCGATGATTACCGGGATTTCCTGCAACAGCAGCAGCCCCAGGTGGTCAACGACAGCGCGGTTGATGCCACGCCGTCGGTAGACCGCAAGGCGCAGAAGCGTGCTGAAGCCGAGCAGCGGCAAGCGCTGGCCAAGCTGCGCAAGCCGCTGGAAAACAAGCTGGCCCGCCTGGAGCCGGAGCTGGCTGCCCAGCAGGCTGAGCTGGCTCAGGTAGAGGCGCGGCTCAATGACAGCAGCTTGTATGAGGCTGAGCAAAAAGCGGCACTGCAGCAATGCTTGCAGACACAAGTCAAGCTGAAAGCCAGCCTGGCGGAGCTGGAGGAGCGCTGGCTGTCCTTGCAGATGGAGCTGGAAGCGATTAACGAATCGGTATTGTGAAATTCCTGCAGCATCGCTATAATGCTGCGTTTAGCCAAACCTTGCCTGACCGAAACGCATACGGCAGGCTTTTTCCATAAGGAGCATATATGCGTCATTACGAGATCGTTTTCATCGTCCACCCGGACCAAAGCGAGCAAGTGCCGGCCATGGTCAACCGTTACAAGACCCTGATCACCGGTAACGGCGGCCAGATCCATCGTCTGGAAGACTGGGGCCGTCGTCAGCTGGCTTACCCGATCCAGAAGATTCACAAGGCACACTATGTGCTGATGAACATCGAAATCAACCAGGAAACCCTGGATGAGCTCGAACATGCTTTCAAGTTCAACGACGCCGTGCTGCGCCATCTGGTTGTGAAAATGGATGAAGCCGTGACTGCCGCTTCCCCGATGATGAAGGAAGAGAAGTCCAAGTCGCTGATGGACAACGCAGAAAGCAAGGCAGAAGCACAGGCCTGATCACGGATCAGGGCAAATGCAGGCCAGCAATCAGGTTCTGCTGCGAGGCAAGGTTCAGGAGCGTCAAGCCCTGGCCTACACCCCGGCGGGAACACCGGTAAGCCGGTTCCAGATTGCCCACCAGTCGGTTCAGGTGGAGGCGGGCAGGCAGCGTGAGGTGCAATGCACCATCGAGGCGGTAGCCCTCGGTCCTCTGGCAACAGAGCTGGATCGTTTGCCGGGGGATGTAGAACACACTTTCAGTGGGTTCCTGGCTGCCAAAAGCCTCCGCTATCCGCGCCCGATACTGCATGTGACTGCCGTGTTGAACGAAACAAGCATATAAACGAATTCAGACAAGGAGCGAGAAATGTCTCGTAATCTGTTCAAGCGCAAAAAATTCTGCCGCTTTACCGCGGAAGGCATCAAACAAGTGGACTACAAGGATGTGGATCTGCTGAAGGATTTCATCAGCGAAAACGGGAAGATCATCCCGGCCCGCATCACCGGTACCAAGGCTCGCTATCAGCGTCAGCTGTCGGCCGCGGTCAAGCGCGCCCGCTTCCTGGCCCTGCTGCCGTACACCGATAACCACTAAGCGCTGAAGAGGTCATTCCGCCATGCAAATCATTCTGATGGAAAAAGTAGCCAACCTCGGCCAACTGGGCGATGTTGTGAAGGTGAAAGACGGCTACGCACGTAACTTCCTGATCCCGACTGGCAAGGCTCGCCGCGCGACCGATGCCAACCTGAAGGAATTTGAAGCACGCCGCGCTGAGCTGGAAAAGGCCGAGGCTGCCAAGCTGGCCGAGTGCCAGGTGCGTGCCGAGAAGCTGGAAGGCTTCGTGCTGGAGCTGGTACAAAAAGCGGGTGTGGACGGCAAGCTGTTTGGCTCCGTGAACAACGTTGACATCGCTGAAGCGCTGACCGCTGCTGGTCACGCTGTGGTGCGTGCTGAAGTGCGCCTGCCGGAAGGCCCGTTCAAGGCCATCGGCGAGTACGCTGTGGTTGTGGCCCTGCATCACGATGTGACAGCCAACATCACTGTGAACGTGCGTCCGGCCTGATCGGTCAGTCCACGCTTCTACAAAGGCCGCCTTGTGCGGCCTTTTGTTTTTTGGTTCTGAGCACCTAGAATGCAGTGACAATGATACGAAACCGAGTGAAGGCATGAAAGCAATGAGTCTGCAGCGTAAATTGCAGTGGCTGTTCATCTTGGTGGCCATGGTATCGATAGGCATCTTTACTGCCTATGATGTCTGGCATAGCCGTCAGCAAGCATTGGCCAGGATTGATGCCCGGCTGACTGTGGCTGCAGAGGCATTTCCGTTTATTGCTCGTCCTGCACTGAGTATGCCCAAAGGAGCGGCAGTTGATCCTAAGCTGATGCGTCAGATCTCCGAACAGTTGACGGGCTACGCCAAGGCCGCCAATTTGCCGTTCATCTATGGACTGGTCATGGTGGATGGTAAAGTCTACAACCTCCAGTCCTCACTGGCGGAGGAAGAACTGCAAGAGGCGGGCAAGCATTCATACATGGAGCCTTACGGTAAGCTCAATGAAGGCTTGGTAGCTGCTTTTCGAGAACGCAAGACACAGTTTTTCGAATATGAAGATGAATATGGGCAGTTTCGCAGTGTCTATATTCCGTACACCTTACCCAGTGGCGACACCTTGATCATGGTGGCCGATGAGAATCTTTTATCGGTTCGCCTTGCCATGCGGGAGGCTTTTATTTCCTCATTGGTTTTGGCTGCGCTGGTCCTGTTATCCACCATCTTGCTGTCATTGCTGCTGGGAAAACTCATTTCGCAGCCATTGCGTCGACTCCGGGCTGCCATGACGGACCTTGGCTCTGGTGTTGGAGATTTGACCGTACGACTGCCGGAAAACCGGGGAGATGAACTAGGCGATATTGCTCGGCACTTCAATCAGTTTGTTAGCCAGTTGCAGCACATGCTTCGCTCGGTACAGGAAGAGTCGGTGCGCATGGAGCAGGGGAGTCAGCACATCGAGCAGATGACGCAGACCATGTCTGCAGAAACCAGCCAGCAGGCCATGATGGCGCAGGAAAGCGCAGCCACTGTCGAGCATGTCAGCCAGCGGATCATCCAGGTTGCCGAGGGTGCGCGCGAGGCCAATCATGCCATGCAGGCGATGCAGGATCGTTCGCAGGACAGTATGCGGGTGGTGGCGCAGCTGACCCAGGACATGCAGCAAATGTCGCAATCGGTGGTGCAGTTGTCCGAGCTGGTCGCTCGGGTGGAAAACCGCTCGCGTTCCATTCAGGACGTGGTGGGTGTGATTCGCGAAATTGCTGACCAGACTAACCTGCTGGCCTTGAATGCTGCCATTGAAGCCGCACGCGCAGGGGAGCAGGGGCGAGGCTTTGCGGTGGTGGCTGATGAAGTACGCAAGCTGGCTGAACGTACTAGCCAGGCGACCATCGAAATTGGCAACATGATTGGGCAGATGCAGGGCGAGACGACTACTGCAGCCAGCCAGATGGCCGATACCCGTCAACGTGTGCAGCTTGGGGTCAGCAGCGCGGAAGGCGTGGCAGACAACATCAAGGACATGCAGACCGGGATGGCACAGGTGGTGAGCCAGATTGGCCAGATCAGCGAGGCGACGGCCGAGCAATCCCGGGCAGCAACCGAGATGGCCAGCACGGCTGAAAGTATCAGCAAAATGGCTAAAGAGAGTGACACCGTATTTCAGCAAGCCGCGGTGGTGGTGCAGGACTTGCGCCAGTTGTCGCGGCGACTGCTGGAAATGGTGGGGCGTTTTACCTTGTGAGCACAGCTTGTCGGTGTGCGGCGGGGTATAATATCTGATTTGCTGAATGGTCCATTATGCCCCGTTACCGCCCGCCACGCCCCCACGCACAGCCTGAATGGGTCGAATCCTTGTCGGCCTTGGTGCTGGCCGCCGCCGAAGCGCGCTCCGAGCTGGAGCGGCGCGGCTGGGTGCCTGCTCTGGAAGCGGCTGTGGTGGATGCATTGCAGCAGCAGGATGAGGCCAGCCTCAATGGATTGCTGGAGCATTTGCTGCAGCAATCCCCCACCGCATACGATATCCTGATCGGCATGCTGGAGTGGGTGGCTGCAGCCATGCCAGCAGCAGGGGGCGGACAAGTCGCGTTGCTGATGCTGCCGGTATTGAGTTGGTCGCGTTTCGCCTTGCCATCCGGTGAGGTGGCCCCGGACACCCTGCAGGCCTTGGAGCAGGCATTGCGGCAGCATGTGCTGGCAGTGACCGGAGCGGTACGCTGGCTACCGCAGTGGTTGAGCCCGGATCAGCTACCCGCCCATTTTGGTGAAACCCGTGCCTGGCTGTCGCAGTGGCAGGGAAGCACCAGCCCGGATCTGTCGCTGCCTGCCCGCATGCAGCAGGAAAGCCAGTCCTTCCTGTCGGATATTCGCTGCCTGCTGGCCGTGGTGCACCTGCCAGAAGGGCAGCCGCTCTATCGCTGGCAGCCGGGTAGCAAGGAGCCTGCGACACGGGATGCTGCACTATCAGCCTGGCAGCGGGAGGCAAGCCATATCGTGCGCCCCCTGTTCAGCGGTTGTGGTTATGAAGTGCTGGCGCCAGACGTACTGTACTCCGCGTGGAAGCAGGCGGATTGGGCCGCTCGCCCGTTTTCCCTGCGTGCCGCCATCCAGTTCATGAGCATGACGCTGGACCTGCCCGCAGCTGAACTGACGGCAACCGTCATTGGCTGTCATGAGCAGGAGCTGGTGGAGTATCGGATTGGCCTGTTGCGTCCTGACGATGAGCAAGTGTGTTATGGCATGGCGTGGTCACTGATGGGCGAAGCACCGGAAGACAGCTCCGCGCTGGATGACATCCGCGCGATCCTGCGTGAGCAGGGTGTGCACGATGTGCGGGTGCTGGACGGCGCGTTTCCGCTGGAACAGTGCGAAGACTGTGGCACGGCCCTGTATGCCAACCGCGAGGGGGAACTGCAGCATCCCGAGATGCCTGAAGGCAGCGAACTCCAGACTAGCCATTTGCACTAAGGGTTTGCCCTGCTGCTGAGGAACGTGCAGAAATGCGCAGCAACCACAGACCTTGCAGGCCAAGCAGTGCCAATACACCCCACCGCACCGGGGGAGGGGTAAACCAGGCCATCCCGGCCGTCAGCAGCAAACGCCCGGCTTCCAGCCGGTGGGCCCATGTGTGCTGGCTTAACCAGAACCCCAGGCTCAGCACCCCCAGCAGCACAGCCACCAGGACCCCGGTACCCACAGGGTTGCCCAGCCCCGGCCATCGCACCAGCCAGAGCAGGCCGGACAGATAGCACAGACCGAACTGAGCCCAGGCATAGGCTTGCCAGGCACCGGGCAAGACAGGGTCATGTTTGCGGAATGCTGTCGGGTCCCAGCTAAGGTCAATGCCTTGCGGCGTCCAGCCTGGCGGGCGCAGCCAGACCTGCAATTTGTCCCGCCAGCGTGTCAGTGATAAGGAAGTCCGCAGCAGGCCCAGATAGACCTTGAGGTTGGCAACCAGAGGGTGCCAGCTATGCAATGCACCACGCACCCCGTAGATCGGTGCTTCGTCTGCCCGTTCGTCCACATAAGTACCAAACAGGTGGTCCCACAGCATGAGGAAGCCGCCATAGTTACGGTCGAGACAATAGGCATTCTGACCATGATGCACACGATGATTGCTGGGTGAGCCAAACACCCGGTCGAGCCAGCCCAAACGCCCCACCAGCTCGGTATGAATCCAGAACTGATACAGCAGGTTCAACGAGTAGACCGCGCCATACAGCGCCACCGGAATGCCCAGCAGCGCCATCGGCAGATAAAACAGCCAGCCAAACAGGAAGGTGGTACTGGGTTGGCGTAGCGCCGTGGAGAGATTGTAGTCTTCACTCTGATGATGCACGCTGTGGGCCGCCCACAGCAGGGCAATGGTATGCCCCAGCCGGTGGTGCCAGTAGTAGCAGAAGTCGAACAGCACAAATGCCAGCAGCCATACCCACGCTGCGCTGGCGGGCAAGTGTAGCGGGGCGAGCTGGCTGACCCACTGGTAAGCGGCCAGGCCCAGGCTCGCGGTCAGCACATTGGCAATGACCGACAGCAAGCCCAGGCTGATGCTGCTGATGGCATCGTGACTGCGATACACCTGCTGTCCACGGCGATGGCTCAGCCAGGCTTCCAGTAACATCAGCAACACGAAGAGTGGCGCGGCCAGCGCAATCAAACGGGTATCCATCTCAATCTTGCTTTCGCAGTACGTGCAGTAAACCGGTCACCAGTGCCCATTGGCCGATGTAGTAGCTGGGCCAGGTCAGCCAGCCGCTTTCAAAGCCCGGAAACCAGCCTGCAAAATGCGTCAGCCCAATCAGGGCGTCCGATACCAGATAGCTCAGCGCGCCCAGTGCAATGGTGACGTTGCCCGTACGCTGGGCCATCAGCGCCATCGCCAGCAGCACCGACATATAGATCGGTACGATCACGCGCAGCAGCGCAGGCTGGCTCAGCCATAAGCCGCGCAGCACCAGGATTCCCGCCAGCAAGGCCAGCAACAGGGTAAACCCGGCCAGAACCGGGCTGAGCCAGCGTGGCTGACGCCAGGCACAGAAAAGGCGCAGGTTGATCAGATGGCCGACCAGAAAAGCCGCGACAGCGGGAATCAACCAGTCCTGCTGCTGCACTCTGGCCCATTCCAGCAGGGCATCGCCGGTCGCATGGGCCAGCAAGGCGAGCGGGATCAGTCGGCTCAGTCCCTGCGTATGGGGCCAGCACCAAGCCGCCAGCGCGAGGATGGCACCGGTTTTGGCGGCTAGCGTCCAGACCGACGGCGGCAGGGCATGGCTGACCCAGAACAGGGTAGCGAGCAGCAGGGAGGCAACGTGCCACGGGGCCAAGCGGGAAGGTGTGCGCATGAGGCGACTTCAGCAGGAAGACAGCCCTCAGTGTAAGCGGATGGCGTGGCATTGCATCGTGAATTGCTGCCAGCTGCTTGGCAATTCACGCCAAATGCGTTGGCGTAGCGGCTAGGGAATGGCGATACTGCGCAGGGGAGAGGCCCGACCACAGGCGGAAGGCTTTGCTGAAGGCGCTTTGCTCGGCATAGCCCAGCAGCAAGGCGATGTCCAGCACACTGAGTGCCGGGTTGGCCAGGTGCTGCCGTGCCAGTTGGTAGCGGGTCTGGCTGAGCAGGGTCTGAAAGCCCAGCATCTGCTCGGCCAGCCGCCGTTGCAAGGTACGCTCGGTGGTGGCCAGTTGGCGGGCGACCTCAGCCAGCGTGGCTTCACCCAAGGGCAGGCAGTGCAACAGGGCATGCTGCACCTGTCGGGCGAGGTCGGGCTTGTTCAGGTCTTGCAGCAAGGCTTCAGCCTGCTGCTGCAGTGTCTGGTGCAGCACGCTGTCGGCCTGTGCCAGTGGCAGCTCAAGGTAGCTGCGTGGAAAACTCAGGCTGTTGCAGGGGGCTGCAAACTCAACCGGGATGCCGAAGAAGTCATGCCACGGCTGCGGGTTTGCCGGGGCAGTGGCTCGCAAGGTGACCCGGCTGGGAGGCTTGCATTGCTGGGTAATCCAGCAGCCGAAACGGTACCAGCCGCCAATGATGCTGTCCGTTACGGCCCTGAAGCCAGGATGATCCGTAGACCAAGGCAGGTCTGGCGCAACCTGCTCTGGCGCCCACAGCAGGGTGACGTCATCGGCTTGCTGCTGGATCAGCTCAATGGGCTGGCCGAAGTCAAACACCAGCTTGCCATAGCGCGGGATCAGCGGTAGGACATCCCCCAGGGTGCGGCAGGTCATGGCAGCGTAACCGAGCGCACCGAACGCACCGGGTTTGATGTGCTCGGCAAAGCGCAGGCCGACATCCAGCCGGGTGTCGGCAGCGCGAGCAAAGCCGTCTACCACTTGAGCAAACGGTACCCGACTACGCGAGTTACGCCACTCGGCAGGGGCGCTGCCGGGTTGGAGCCAGTTGTGCAGCGCGTGCAGGAACAGCCCGCTGGCGCTGGCGGTCAGCCTATTGCCAGTCACCACGCAGGGCGGCCACTTGTTGCTGCAAGCCCGCCGCGCTGACTTCGGCTGGGGGCACCGGAGCTGCCGCCTTGAGGGCGATACGGAACCAGACCCGGCGCGGAATGCTCAACATGGCCTTGCCATAGCGACGCGAGAAGAAGCTGCCCCACATGCCGCACAATGCCATCGGCACCACCGGCACCGGGGTGCGGGCAATAATTTCTTCAATGCCGGTGCGGAACGGCGACATCTGCCCATCGCTGGTCAGGCGGCCTTCCGGAAAAATGCAGACCACTTCCCCTTCGGCCAGGGCGGCAGCCACCGCATCAAAGGCTCGCTGCTTGGCATCCGGGTCTTCCTTGGCCGGGGCGATCGGGATGGCTTTGGCGGTCTTGAACACGAAGCGCAGGACCGGCACCTTGAAGATATTGTGGTCCATCACAAAACGGATCGGGCGGCGCACGCTGCCGGCCAGAATCAGCGCATCCATGAAGCTGACATGGTTACACACCAGCACGCACGGGCCTTCTTCCGGAATCTGCTCCAGACCTTCATGACGGATACGGTACATGGTGTGAGTGAGAATCCACACCACAAACCGCATCAGGAATTCCGGTAGCAAGGTGTAGATATAGGCGGCCACCACCAGATTGAGCAGGGCGGTGATCAGCAGCACCACCGGGATGCTGACATGAAAATGTGCCAGCACGGCAGCAAAGGCCGCCGAGAGGATCATGAACAGCGAATTGAGAATGTTGTTGGCCGCAATCGCTCGAGAGCGGAATTCTGGTTCGGTGCGAGACTGCGCCAGCGCATACAGCGGAACGATGTACAGCCCGCCGAAGATGCCGATCAAGGCAAAGTCCGCCATCAAACGCCAATGGCTGGCATGGTGCACGAACTGCCACCAATCCAGACGGCTGGCGGCCATTGCCGGAGTGGCAAAATACAGGTCAATGCCGAACAGGCACAAGCCCAGTGAGCCAAACGGCACCAGACCCAGCTCCACCTTGCTGCCGGACAGCCGCTCGCACAACATGGAGCCTATACCCAGCCCGACTGAAAACAGCGTCATCAGCAGGGTGAAGACCGTCTCGTCGCCATTGAGCACCAGATCGGCATAGGAGGGAAGCTTGGACAAGTAGATGGCGCCCAGGAACCAGAACCAGGAGATGCCCAGCAAGGCGAGCCAGACCGGGCGATTGCCGCGCAGGTGGTTGACGATCTGCCAGCTCTGCCGGGCCATGTTCCAGTCTATCTTCAGTTCTGGCACGCTACTGGGTGCCGCGGGCATGGCGCGTGAACTGAGGTAGCCCAGCACTGCACACAGCAGCAGCGCGGAGATCAGGGTGGCGTGGTGGCTGTCCATGCCCACCAGCAAGGTACCCGCCACCTGGCCGAGGATGATGGAAATGAAGGTACCCATCTCGATCATGCCGTTACCACCCACCAGCTCATGCGGGCGTAGGTACTGCGGCAGCACGCTGAACTTGAGCGGTCCAAACAGGGTCGAATGAACCCCCATCAGGAAAATGGTGCTCATCAGGATATAGCCGTTGTTCAGCCAGAACCCGGCAGCGGCCACCAGCATGATCAACACTTCCAGCAGCTTGACCATGCGGGCGATGCTGGCTTTGTCGTACTTCTCGCAGATTTGGCCGCTGGTCGCCGAGAACAGCAGAAAAGGCAGGATGAACAGCGCAGCGGTCAGCTGGATCAGTACCTCTCCGGAGAGTCCGCTCAGCCGCAAGCCGTGAAAACTGATCAGAACGATGATGGCGTTCTTCAGCAGATTATCATTGAAGGCCCCCAGAAACTGGGTCAAAAACAAGGGCAGGAAGCGGCGGGTACGAAACAGGTCAAACTGGTTCGGATGGTGAGACATGTTGGGACCTACTCCACGAAGCCTGAGGCGACATCGGCATGGTAAAGCACAGCGCAGCAACGCTGGCTATGATTTTACAAGCGCTGCGAAAATGATCCAATAAGGTATTGAAAAATGATGCTAATGCCCATAGTTTGTTTTTTGGTGCCACATTTGTTTGAATACAGGAGTCCTGCCGCATGAGCGATGCCGTTAGCCCCAAACCCTGCCCCCGATGCGGTGCTGCGGGTGAAATCCGTAAAGCGGGTTCCAACCGGGTGTGGGTACAGTGTGCCAAGTTTGGCAAAGATGGCAATTGTTCCGCCATCAGCCGTCCGGAAGCCAACAAGAAGGACGCCATTGCCAGCTGGAACCGCATGAAGTAAAGGTTCTGGCACGTTCTTTTAGGCAAGACCATGCTGAGCCACCGATTCCGTACGCCCATTCTGGAGTAGAAATGCCCCCGCGTCGTGTTGTCATCACTGTACTGACTTTGCTGCTGCTGATGCATGGCTGGCTGGCGTGGCGTTTATTGCCCCAGCTGCCTGTGGTTTTGATGATTCCCCTCGGGGTTTGGCTTTTGCTGTCCACCCCTCTGATTGCGCGAGGCCTGCTGGCGCGTGCCAACAAGCGACAGGACGGTGCTTCGTCACTCGAATGGCTGGGTTTGCTGTCGCTGGGTCTGTTCTCCACCCTGATGGTGTTGTCCCTGTTGCGTGAAGTCTTGCTGTGGCTGCCGGTGCCGCCAGCCTTCACCGTTTGGAGTGCCTGGGGTGTATGGCTGATTGCGCTGCTGGCTTCAGCGATCGGTTTGATGAACGCACGGCGGCGGGCCCGGGTGGTGACCGTTGAGGTACCCATCAACCAGCTGCCGGAAGACCTGCAAGGTTTCCGCATCGTACAGATCAGCGATATCCATGTGGGCCCCACCATTCGCCAGCCGTATCTGCAAGCCATTGTGGATGCGGTAAATCAGCTGCAGCCGGATGTGGTGGCCATTACCGGGGATCTGGTAGATGGCAGCGTTGAAGCCCTGTCTGCCCATACCGCGCCACTGGCATCCCTGCAGGCCCGGCATGGTAGCTACTTTGTTACCGGCAACCATGAGTATTACTCCGGAGCCGAGCCCTGGGTGGCGGAAGTTCGCCGCCTCGGCATCACCGTGCTGATGAATGAGCATGTCAAGGTTCAGCAGGGGCAGGCGCGGCTCGCGGTGGCCGGTGTCACCGACTACACCGCCCACCAGTTCATCCCGCAGCACCGTAGCGACCCCCATGCCGCCATCGCAGGAGCGCAGGATTGTCAGGTCAAGGTCCTGCTGGCCCACCAGCCCCGCACCGCGCCACTGGCCGCCGAGGCAGGCTTTCACCTGCAACTCTCCGGCCACACCCACGGTGGCCAGTTCCTGCCCTGGAACTGGCTGGTGCCACTGCAACAACCCTTTGTCGCCGGTCTGAACCGGCTGGCCGACATGTGGATCTACACCAGCCGCGGCACCGGCTACTGGGGCCCGCCGAAGCGCTTTGGTGCTCCGTCTGAAATCACCCTGCTTAAACTGGTACGGGCATAAGGTATCCTTAGCGCAGCACCACCGTGCGGTTGTCGTTGAGGAAGACGCGGCGCTCCAGGTGGAATTTGACGGCGCGGGCGAGGGCGAGGCATTCCATGTCGCGGCCGGTGGCGAGCAGTTGTTCCGGGCGGAAGGCGTGGTCGACGCGCTCGACCACTTGCTCGATGATTGGGCCTTCATCCAGATCATCGGTGATGTAGTGGGCGGTGGCGCCGATCAGTTTCACACCCCGGGCGTGGGCCTGGTGGTAGGGCTTGGCGCCTTTGAAGCCGGGCAGGAAGGAGTGGTGGATGTTGATGGCGCGGCCTGCCAGTTGGCGGGAGAGTTCAGGTGACAGTACCTGCATGTAGCGGGCCAGCACCACCAGCTCGGCGTCGGACTGGTCGATGATCTGCAGCAGGGCGGCTTCCTGCTGTGGCTTGGTGTCCGGGGTGATCGGCAGGTGGTGGTAGGGGATGCCGTGCGGGGTGACCAGGCTGGCGAGGTCGGGATGGTTGGACATCACGCCGACGATGTCCATCAGGATGTCGCCCATCCGCCAGCGGTAGAGCAGGTCGTTCAGGCAATGGTCCAGCTTGGACACCATCAGCAGTACCTTGGGGCGTGTCTGGCTGTCATGCAGCGCCCAGCGCATCTGGTAACGGTCGGCAATCGGCTGGAAGGCACTGCGCAAGGCGGGCAGGTCTGGTGCTTGACCTTGTTCCAGGTGGAAGACACAGCGGACAAAGAAGCGCTGTTCGTCTTCATCATCAAACACCGCAATTTCGTCGATATAGCAGCCACGCTCGTGCAGAAAGTGGGAGATGTCGGCCACTTGGCCCGCTGCACTGGGGCAATGCAGGGAGAGGATCAGCTTGTGGCGGGCGGCAGACATGAGGGGCTCCTTGTGGATGGTGTCTGCCAGCCTAGCGCAGTCATCGGGTGGCGCTTGCTGGCAGGCGTCCTGCTTTGGCGGAAACCGGACACTGCATCACTGACATCCTGCAGCCCCCGGCGCTTGATGCAGACATTGTACGGGCTGCGCGGGAAGCGGTGTGCTGCACTGGTCTTGCGCCAACAGGGCACGGGCGCCCGCTATGGTGTCGGCATCACCACAATACTGTACAGCCTGGGGAGTGAGCTTCAGGGCGACCAGACGGGATTGCTTGCGGCCATCGTCCTGCTGACCATTGACACGGAAGATGAGGCCGGTTGCCATGCCACCCTGCTGCTGCCATTCCACCTTGTCGGCACCCAGACCGGCAAATTGGCCCCAGCGCTGCGGGTTGGTGAGCAGGGTGTGGGTGTTCCACATGGTCTGCCCTCGTCCGAGCAGCAGCCAGCTGGCAGGCTGGCTATCAGCGCTGCCTGCCCACAGCTGCCAGCCCCCCATGCCTTTACAGTGTTGGTAATCATCCGCCATTTTCCCGCTGGCCGCGCGAGTGAGTGGCGTGCATTCTGCTGGGCGAATGCTGGTCCAGATGGGCTCTGCTGCCGCAGTGGCGAGGCTGAGCGTTGCGGTCAGTATTGCAAAGGTATGCTTGATCATGATGCCCACCATTTCGATGATGATGGCATGTTAGCATGGTGCGGCCTGCTTTGACCCTATCCTGTGTGTGTTCTGCGCTATAGCAGGCGATGGCTATGGCGTGCCACTGCTGCGGCATCCAGTGGCCCGCCGTGTCCGATGTAAAAGCGCTCCATCCCGTCTGCCAGCATGCCCTGCAGGATGGTACCGACCTGTACCGGATCATCCTCAAACGGCGGTTGCTTGGGGCGGCCATGCCACATCACGCCACCCAGCAGGATGCCGGAAGCCAGCAAGTCGCCCACCAGCGCTTGCCGATCTTGCAGCACGACTGACAGCGAGCCTTGGGTGTGCCCTGGTGTCGGGATGACCGTGCCTGCAATGCCATAGGGAGTCAGGTCAAACGTGTCATCACCCTGTAGCAGGATGTCCGGAGTAAACGCCGGATAGGACTGATACATCAGCCCGGTTTTCAGGAAGACGCGGCCAAACCAGCCGGTGGCGCAGAACGTCATCGGCTGTTCCCGATGGTAGTAAGGCAGGTCACCTGCATGCGCAAGAATGGGGGCATGGCAACGCTCACGCAAGGCCCAGGCCTCACCGGCGTGGTCTACATGGGCGTGGGTGATGACAATCAAGCGGATATCACGCAGTCCCATGCCCTGCTTGCGCAAGGCCCGCTCGATTTTGTCGCTGCTGCCGGGCAAGCCGCTGTCGACCAGAATGCAGCCTTGACCGGTGTGGATCAGATGGGCATTGACCAGACCCAAGGGCAAGATGGGAATGCGAGTAACGTACACCGCTTGCATGTGATAACTTTCCGTTTGTCAGGGAAGTTGCTATTCTCTGTGTATGTATAAATAAAACAAGTACTTACAAAACCGTTAGTGAGTTACGAAATGGAAACCGGCCCGGTAAAACCCTGGCATCTTGATCGTGTGCCCACCTGTCCATTGGTCATGACACTGAACATTCTTGGGGGCAAGTGGAAGCCCTTGATTCTGC
Organism: Leeia aquatica; assembly: GCF_012641365.1. Taxonomy (NCBI): domain Bacteria; kingdom Pseudomonadati; phylum Pseudomonadota; class Betaproteobacteria; order Neisseriales; family Leeiaceae; genus Leeia; species Leeia aquatica. The sequence continues at coordinate 65,147 of NZ_JABAIM010000002.1, read as the reverse complement.
ACCGTCTGGCCAGTGGCACCTTGCGCTTTGGCGAGCTGCGCAAGCGTATTCCGGCGGTATCGCAGAAAATGCTGACCCAGCAACTGCGAGAGCTGGAGGCTGATGGCATGATTGTGCGGACGGTATTTCCCGAGATTCCGCCGCGGGTGGAATACTCACTCAGTAGCCGTGGCCTCTCTCTGCGGCCCTTGCTGGATCAACTGTATCGCTGGGGGCAAACCGAGTTGATGAGCGAGGAGGCGCCTGCAGACAAGTCATGGTCATGAGGCTGTCGTAGAACGGGCTGGCGCGCACGACAGGGCTGTCATATGCTGGAAAGAAAGCTACCCGTGGTAGCTGAGAGGGGCATATGTCATCACGCTGGCAAACAAAGCAGCATGAAATCGGGCTGATACTCTCCGGCGGCGGTGCGCGTGCAGCGTATCAGGTGGGTGTGCTGAAGGCGATTGCCAAACTGTTGCCCCCTGAGCGACGCTTCCCGTTCCGCATCATTGTGGGTACCAGTGCCGGTGCCATCAATGCGACGGCGCTGGCAGCCGAACCATCCGGGTTCCACGCCGGTATCCACCAGCTGGAACTGGTGTGGAAAACGCTGCACTGCCACAGCATTTACCGCTCGGATTTTGCCGGGGTGAGCAAGCAGATTCTCTACTGGCTGGCGTCGTTCTTTCTGGGCGGGATGGGGCGGCGCAATCCACGTTCCTTTCTGGATAACAGCCCGCTTAAGGGCTTTCTGCAGAAGGTGATAACCTTTCGCAACATCCAGGCTTCCGTGGCGGCGGACAACCTCAAGGCGGTCAGCGTGACCGCGCTGGGTTACAGCAGCGGCCAGTCCGTCTGTTTCTATGAGGGCGATCCTTGCCATAACTGGCAACGTGCCCAGCGGGTGGGCGTGTCCTGTACGCTGTCGCTGGAGCATCTGCTGGCCTCGTCGGCCATTCCATTGGTTTTTCCGGCGGCGCGGATTCACCGGGAGTATTTTGGCGATGGCTCGATCCGCCAGCATGCGCCGGTCAGCCCGGCTTTGCATTTCGGTGCCAGCAAGGTGCTGGTGATCGGCGTGTCACCGCATGCACGGGCGCCGGAGCGACACAAAACCAGCAGCCATCCCTCCTTGGCCCAGGTCGCCGGGCAATTGCTCAATGGTACGTTTCTGGACAGCCTCGAGAATGATCTGGAGCGGTTGCAGGTATTGAACCGCTTGCTCGACCTGATCCCGGAGAACAAGCTGGAGGAGGCGGGCATCCCCATGCGTAAGGTGGACGTGCTGTTGGTAGCCCCCTCTAAACCGCTGGAGGCGTTGGCAGCGCAACACTCCATGCATTTTCCCTGGGCCGTGCGCTACCTGCTGCGCGGTATTGGTGCATTGCGTCGGGGGGGCTCGGTGCTGGCCAGCTACCTGTTGTTTGAGCCGCCGTATACCCGGGACCTGATCCGACTGGGTTATCAGGATGCCATGCAGCAGAAAGAGGAAATTTTGGCCTTCATGGGGGTAGAGGCGCCTGCAAGCACTACGCAGGAAAATACTTTCAGCGGTGCGCTGTAAGTAACGTGTACGGGCGTTCAGGCTTCACAGTGGTGTCATAATCCGTTGTTACATTTTGGTCCTCTTCAACCGGGGGTGACCAATGAGTGACAATTACTGCAACGCCGAGCTGGTACTGAACCCCAGCTCGAGCGAACCGTTTTCCAGCATCCTGAATACCCGTCTGTCCCGTCGTGGCTTCATGCAAGCCACGGTGGCGACCGCCATGGTCACCGGCATGTCTGCCAGTCTGACCGCCTGTGGCAGCACCGTGGGTGCCGGTAGTCTGGGCTTCACCGCCGTACCGCTGTCTACCGAAGACAAAGTGATCGTCCCGCCGGGCTATCGTGCTGACGTGATGTATGCCTGGGGTGACCCGATCGGCAGCCTGAAAGGCATGCCGGCTTTCAAGGAGGATGCCAGCAATACGGCAGCTGAGCAGGCGCTGCAAGCAGGCATGCATCATGATGGCATGTGGTTTTTCCCCTATCCCTATGGTTCACAAAGCTCGGAGCGTGGTTTGCTGGCCATGAACCACGAGTATGTGGATGATGGTCTGCTGCACACGGATGGCACGGAGAACTGGAGTGCCGAGAAGGTACGCAAGGCTCAGGCTGCGGTGGGCGTCTCGATCGTGGAAGTGCAGAACCGGGGTGGCCGCTGGCAAGTGGTGCAGTCCCGTTTTGCCCGCCGCATTACCGCCAGCACGCCGATGGATATTGCCGGCCCGGCTGCAGGCCACGCCAGCATGCAGACCAATGCCGACCCGAGCGGCCGCGAAGTGCTGGGTACCTTCTCCAACTGCGCCAACGGCTACACCCCGTGGGGCACCTACCTGACCTGTGAAGAAAACTGGCAGGACCACTTTGTATCTGCCAATCCAAATGCCAACGAAAAGCGCTACGGTATCAACCCGAAAGGCGCGGGCTACAACTGGCATCAGCACGATAAGCGCTTTGACGCTGCCGTAGAGCCGAATGAAGCCAATCGCTTCGGCTGGGTGGTGGAAATTGACCCGTTTGACCCGAGCAGCCGACCGGTCAAGCGTACTGCGCTGGGCCGCATGGGCCACGAAGGCGCCACCGTGACGCTGGCAGCAGATGGCCGTGCTGTCGTGTACATGGGGGACGACAAGCGCTTTGAGTACATCTACAAGTTTGTTTCGCGCAATGTCTACAACCCGAATGACCGCGCTGCCAATATGAGCCTGCTGGATGAGGGTACGCTGTACGTGGCACGTTTCAATGCCGATGGTTCCGGCCAATGGATTGAGCTGAGCCATGGCAAGAATGGTCTGACTGCGGCCAATGGCTTTGCCGACCAGGCTGATGTGGTCATCCGCGCCCGTGCGGCAGGGGACAAGGTTGGTGCAACGCCGATGGATCGCCCGGAGTGGGTGACGGTGGATCCGCGCACCAAGGAAGTGTATTGCACGCTGACCAACAACAGTGAGCGTGGCAAGGAAGGCAAGCCGGGTGTGGATGCGGCCAACCCGCGCAAAAATAATCTGTTTGGCCAGATCATCCGCTGGCGTGAAGATGGCGACAGCCACGCGCTGAGCTTCAAGTGGGATCTGTTCGTACAGGCGGGTAACCCGGCGCTGGCCGATGCCAACCTGAAGGGCAACATCAAGGGTGATGCGTTTGGTAGCCCGGACGGGCTGTGGGTGGACCCAAGTGGCCTGCTGTGGATTCAGACGGATGTATCTACCAGTACACTCAATGCCAAAGAGTACGCCGGCATGGGTAACAACCAGATGCTGGTGGCCGATACCAAGAGCGGTGAAATCCGCCGCTTCCTGACGGGGCCCAAGGGCTGCGAAATCACCGGCATCACCGCAACGCCTGACATGAAGACCATGTTCATCAACATTCAGCACCCGGGTGAACCGGCGTCCGAGCGTTCGGACCCGAAAAACCCGAAGGCGGTCAGCAGCTGGCCGTTTGGCGGACGCCCGCGTGCTGCAACGGTGGTGATCCGTCGCACGGATGGTGGCGTGATCGGCTCATAAAGACCGGCAATGCGCGGTAACAGGAAACGGCGGGGAAACCCGCCGTTTTTTCATGCCACTTCAGAGACTTGTAGCGCCTGCCGCCCGCGCCCGGTGCCGCCCGCCCGGCTTCAAGCCCCGTCACTGCGTCAATTGCACAAATCTTTACCTTGCAACTCCCCAGTTTTATGCACAGAATGTAACTAGTCAGCCGCAAATTGCCGTTGCAAGCCACTTGGCGGCGAATAGGCTGGGCAGTAACTCCGTCTAATCCGGCCAAGTTGAATGGAGTGTCAACGTGTCTGAACTACTCAAAAAAATCGACGCACGGACCAAACTGGCAGGGACCAACAAGCTGGAAATCCTGCTGTTTACGCTGGGGATGGATCAGCGCACGGGTCGCCGCGAAAACTTCGGCATCAATGTGTTCAAGGTGCGGGAGGTGATGCGGACTCCGGAAATCACCCATGCACCGGAAATGCCGGCCTGCGTGGAAGGGATGGTCAGCCTGCGTGGCGCGCTGGTGCCGGTGGTGGATCTGGCCAAATACACGGGTGTACAAACCACCTCCCGCCCCGAGATCATGATCGTGACCGAGTACAACGGTCATACCCAAGGCTTTCTGGTGGAAGCCGTGGATACCATCCTGCGGCTGGACTGGTCGCAGATGCGGGTACCGCCGGACATGCTGACCGCGCAGATGGGGGGGATCATTACGGCGGTGACCGAGCTGGATAATGGCCGGCTGGTGATGATGATGGACGTGGAAAAAGTGCTGGCAGAAACCAGCAGCTACGATGACTCCCTCAGCTACGCCAATATTCGCAAAGTACCCAAGCCCCGCACCATCTATTTTGCCGATGATTCCACCGTGGCGCGCAAACAGATTGCGACGACGCTGGACATCATGGGGGTTAAATACCACTTTGCCATCAACGGCAAGCGGGCGTGGGAAGAGCTCGACAAGATGGCCGCTCTGGCTGAAGCCAATGGCCAGGAGATGAAAGATATCGTCAACCTGATCCTGACCGACGTGGAAATGCCGGAAATGGATGGTTACATGTTGACCAAGAACATCAAGACGGACCCTCGTTTTCGTGGCATCCCGGTGCTGATGCATTCCTCGCTGTCCGGCATGCAGAACCAGAAGTTAGGGTATTCCGTTGGGGTGGATGAGTACGTGGCCAAGTTTGAACCACAACGGCTTGCTGAAACGCTGACCCGCCTGCTTCAGGTGGAAGAATGAGTGTGATGTCGCTTACGGAAGGTCGATCCCATGTCCGGTAAAACGCCTGAAAACCTGCTGGAAAGCATAGACGCCCGTACCAAGCTGGCGGGGTCCAACAAGATGGAAATCCTGCTGTTCTCTCTGGGGACCGGTGAGATTTTCGGCATCAATGTGTTCAAGGTGCGTGAGGTGTCGCAGACGCCACACATCACCAAGACGCCGAATATGCCGGTTGGGGTGGAAGGGGTGATTTCCCTGCGCGGGAACATCATCCCCATCATCTCCCTGGCCAAGTTCGTCAGCCCGGGGGCGATCAAGAGCAGTGAGCAGACCATGATTGTGACCGAATTCAGCCGGCATACCCAGGCATTTCTGGTGCATGACGTGGACCGCATCATCCGGGTGGACTGGGATAAGGTCCGCTCCCCGGAGGGGGTGCTGGCGGGCGGAGGGCAAGGTCTGATTACGGCCGTAACCGAATTACCGGACGGCAAGCTGGTGTCGATTCTGGATGTCGAGCAGATTCTGGCTTCGGTGATCGGTGAGAAGGTGATCCCCGATGTTCAGGTTGGTGAAGTGCGTGATGACATCTACATGTTCTTCTGTGATGACTCCGTGGTGGCGCGGCGAGAAATTACCGGCGTGCTCGACAAGATCGGTGTCAAGTACCACCAGGCCAACAATGGCAAGGAAGCCTGGGACAAGCTGCAGAACCTGGCCAACCGGGTGTTCGGTGAAGGAGAAATGCTGCGCGACCATTTGAAGCTGATCCTGGTCGATGCCGAAATGCCTGAGATGGATGGCTACGTGCTGACCAAGAATATCAAAGGGGACCAGCGTTTCCGTGGTATCCCGGTGGTCATGCACTCTTCGTTGTCTTCCAATGCCAACCGGGCCATGGGAAGCAGCGTTGGGGTGGACGCTTATGTGGCAAAATTCGATCCTGTGGTATTGGCGGAAACCATCAAGCCGCTGTTGATCAATTAAAACGCCAACATGGCCATCAGGCTGACTGGAGAGGGCAAGCATGACTGACAAGAACATGAAATTCCTGGTGGTGGATGACTTTTCCACCATGCGTCGCATTGTGAGGAATTTGCTGAAGGAACTGGGTTTCTCCAATGTGGATGAAGCCGAAGACGGGCAGATTGGCCTGCACAAGCTGCAAAATGGCCAGTTTGACTTCGTGGTGTCCGACTGGAACATGCCCAATATGACCGGCATTGAGTTGCTGAGAGCGGTGCGGGCAGACCCTAACCTGAAGCAATTGCCCTTCCTGATGATCACGGCAGAGGCGAAGAAGGAAAACATCATTGAGGCTGCTACGGCTGGCGCCAGTGGCTACATCGTGAAGCCCTTCACGGCGGCCACGCTGGACGAGAAGCTCAACAAAATCTTCCAGAACCTCGGAAAATAACAGGAGGCGAATGTGACCAACAGGAATTTTGAGAGCGGAGATTCCGCCGATCTGGAAGCACTGTTTGACAGCATTGTTTCGGCCAATACTGCAAAAGAAACACCAGCACCTGTGGTCGCCGAGCCCGCTGCTCCGGTCGCTGTAGCAGAAATAGTGGCGGAACCTACTATGGCATCGATGAGTTCTATGGATCCATCAGCCATGTCCGAGCCTGCCAAGTCCATGTTTACCCAGATCGGCATGATGACACGCAAGCTACATGATGCGTTGCGAGAGCTGGGCTTCGACAAGTCTATTGAGAAGGTGGTTGCAGAAGCCATACCTGACGCTCGGGATCGGCTGGCTTATGTCGCTAAATTGACAGAGCAGGCAGCGGACAAGGTTCTGAGTGCGGTTGATCTGGCCAAGCCGCTTCAGGAAAAGCTGACCGATGACTCGGTAGCCTTGTCGCAACGTTGGGACAAGCTCTTTGCCAACCAGCTGAGCGTGGATGAGTTCAAAGCATTGGTGGGGGAGACCCGCACCTTTCTGCAGCGTACGCACTCGGATGCCAAGCAGACCGATAGTGTATTGCTCGACATCATGATGGCGCAGGACTTCCAGGATCTGACCGGTCAGGTGATCAAGAAGATCGTCGAGATGGCCAAGGAAATGGAAGTTCAGCTGTACAACTTCCTGGTGGAATATACCCCGGGTGCCGCCAAGAAGCCGGAAGTACACGGTCAACTGGAGAATGGTCCGGTGATCAGTGCCGAAGGCCGCAGCGATGTGGTCACCGACCAGTCGCAAGTGGATGACCTGTTGGCCAGCCTGGGCTTCTAAGCCAGGCGGGCGGGTGTGGAGCTGGATGTCGACTGTCTCGTCATGAGGAAAACGTCATGAGTGAATTTGGTGGAATGGAAGACCTGCTGCAGGATTTCCTGACAGAGTCCTCCGACATGCTGTCTGATGTCGACAACAAACTGGTGGAGCTGGAGAAGCGCCCCGGTGACAAGAAGCTGCTGAATGATATCTTTCGCGGCTTTCACACCATCAAAGGCGGCGCAGGCTTCCTGAATGTGGACCCCTTGGTAACCCTCTGCCACCGGACAGAAAACCTGTTCGACAAGCTGCGCAACGATGAAATGCAGCTGACAGCCGGGATCATGGACCAGATTCTGGCGGCAACCGCTGTGGTGCGTGACATGTTTGGCTATCTGGCGCAAGGTCGTCAACCTGGGCCGGCACCACAACAGCTGCTCGATACGCTCGATGCGGTCCTTGAAGGCCGTTCACCGGATGCCGCACCTGCCGCAGCCGCACCGGCTCCGGCACCCGTGGCATCGCCCACCCCTGCGGCAGCCGCTACTGTAGGCAGCGGGGGCGGGGAGCCTGACTGGAACCACCTGTACAACAGCCTGCTGGGCAGTACGCCAGTGTCGGCTCCGGCTGCGGCGCCAGCCCAGGCTCCTGCGGCACCGGCTGCCGCGCCTGCAAGTCAGACCGCACTGGAACAGGCGCCTGCCAAACCTGCGGCCGCTGCCAATCTGGTGCCCAGCCCGGGTGTGGCTCGTGCAGCACCGGCAGCCGCTGCCAGTGCTGCTCCGGCTCCGACGCAAGGTGTACAGCAGCTGGCTGCGCCAGAAACCACCATCCGTATCGATACCAATCGCCTGGATCAGGTGTTGAACCTGTCTGGTGAAATCGGTTTGACCAAAAACCGGCTGACCACACTGCGCAGTGACATCCTGCAGGGGCGCAATGATGCACTGACCCTGCGCGCGCTGGATGAAGCGATTGGGCAACTGGACTTGCTGGTATCCGACTTGCAGAACGCGGTGATGAAAACCCGCATGCAGCCGATAGGTCGTCTGTTCCAGAAGTATCCACGGCTGGCCCGCGATCTGGCGCGTCAGTTGGGCAAGGATGTTGAGCTGGTGATCACGGGTGAAGAGACCGAGCTCGACAAGACCATGATTGAGGATTTGAACGATCCTCTCGTGCATCTGGTGCGCAATGCGGTTGATCACGGCATTGAAACGCGCGAAGAGCGGGTCATGATCGGCAAGCCAGAGAAAAGCCTGGTGCAGCTGACGGCAACGCAAGTCGGTGACCACATCGTCATTGAAATTACGGATGACGGTAAAGGCATGAAACCGGAAGTGATCCGGCAGAAGGCCATCGAGAAGGGCGTCATCAAGGCTGAAGAGGCCAACAATCTCGATGACAAGCAGAGCCTGATGCTGATCTTCCTGCCGGGTTTCTCGACCAAGGATCAGATTTCCAATGTGTCGGGCCGTGGCGTCGGCATGGATGTGGTGAAAACCAACATCCAGAAGATGAATGGCCGTATCGACATTCAGTCGATCCCGGGCGAGGGTACCCGCTTTACCATCAGCCTGCCGCTGACCCTGGCGATTCTGCCGGTGCTGGTGGTCCGCGTCTGCGACCAGCCATTTGCTGTGCCACTGGCCATGGTTCGCGAGATCATTCCGCTGTCCAAGGAGGACATCCAGCAAGTATCTGGCAAGGCGACCATGGTGGTACGTGACGAGATTCTCTCAGTGCGCTCTCTTGCCAGCCTGATTGGCTGGCAAGACACCAAGCCTCCCGCTTTTGGTGTGTTGATGCAGTCTGCTGAAAATTCTTTTGTCCTGGCGATCGAAACTTTCGTCGGACGGGATGACGTAGTGATAAAACCGTTGCAAAATATCAAGCCGAAAGGCATCGCGGGCGCCACCCTCTCCGGGGACGGCTCCGTGGTGCTGGTACTCGACATGGAAGACCTGCTGGCTGAACTGGGTTCAGACAAGGCGGGGACCCTGTTCGAAATGGCCTGATTCAAGACACGGAGTCAAAACGCGCCCAATCCTGGGCGCGGGAAAACGGGAATATGAATACACCAGCCAATAACAACGCGTTTGTCGGACGCCAGCCCATCTTGAATCGGCAGCAACAATTGATCGGTTATGAGCTGCTGTTCCGCCTGCATGCCGAGTCCTCCACTGCTGAGTTTTCCAGTGATCTGCAGGCCGGGACCAATGTGCTGGTTAATACCCTGTCCAATATGGGTGCTGAATGGTTGGTCGGCAACAAGCTGGCCTTCATCAATGTGGCACAGGCCATGCTGCAGAGTAATTTTCTGGAACTGCTGCACCCGCAACGCGTTGTGCTGGAAATTGTTGAAACGGTGAATGCGACTCAGGCACTGGTTGAACGCGCTCGTGAACTGCGCGGGCAGGGCTTCTCCATCGCGCTGGATGACTTTGTCCTTACCCCGCAGACGGCCCCTTTTCTGGAGGTGGCCAACTACGTCAAGCTGGATGTGCGCGAGCTGGGTCTGGATAATGCCATTGCCATGTCCAAGCAGCTGCGCAAGTATCCAGCCCTGCAGATTGCGGAAAAGGTGGAAACCAAGGAAGAATTCCGCCGCCTGCACGATGCCGGGTTTGACGCCTTCCAGGGCTACTACTTTGCGCATCCGGAAACCCTCACCGCCAAAGTGATCAACCCGGCCTACGCCAACATCCTCTCTCTGCTCAACATGCTGCGCAACAATGCCGAGATCAAGCAGATTGAGGAAGCGCTGAAGCGGGATGTGGCGCTGTCGTTCAAGCTGTTGCGCTACATCAACTCGGCGGGGTTTGGCCTCTCTTGCGAGATCCAGTCTTTCCGGCATGCGGTGACCATTCTGGGCTACCAGAAACTGTATCGCTGGCTGACCCTGCTGCTGGTAACGGCGGGTGCAGATAACCCCGGTGCATCGGCCCTGATGAAGATGGCGGTGACCCGTGGCCGTTTCGTTGAGCTGATCGGTGAGCATTTCCTTGATGGCATCGACCGTGACAACCTGTTCATTGTCGGGGTGTTCTCGCTTCTGGATGTGATGCTGGAAATGCCGATGGACAAGGTGCTGGAAAACCTGCTGCTGCCGGAGACGGTGAGTGATGCGCTGCTGACGCAGGAAGGCATGTATGGCCCCTTCCTCAAACTGGCGATCGCGTGCGAAAATCCTGAGGCGGGTGAAATCGAACGTTTGGCCGAACAGGTGCAGATCAGCCCGGAGCTGCTGAACAAGGCGCATATGGGTTCGCTGGCCTGGGTGGAGCAGTTGGGCGTATAAGCCGCCTTGGCAAGTATGTGAGGCACGGCCCCGCAAGGGGCCGTGTTGTTTTGTGGTACGGGGTGAAGGAAAGACTGCGGATGGCAGGGGCACGCGGACAGTTCATATCGCTGGAAGGAGTGGATGGTGCGGGCAAGACCACCCACTTGCACTGGCTGGTGCAGTTTGTTGCGGAGCGAGAGATCCCGCATGTCGTCAGCCGCGAGCCAGGTGGTACGCCGCTGGCCGAGAAGCTGCGTGAGCTGCTGTTGCATGACAGCATGAGCATGGATACCGAAGCCCTGCTGTTGTTTGCTGCCCGCCAGCAGCATCTGGACGAGCTCGTACGCCCTCAGCTAGCCCAGGGCAACTGGGTGATTTGCGATCGCTTCACCGATGCCAGCTACGCTTATCAGTGCGGTGGCCGAGGCTTGCCTGCCGCGCGGCTGGCGGTATTGGAGCAGTGGGTACATGCTGACTTGCAGCCGGATCTGACCTTGCTGTTTGATGTGCCGCCCGAGGTGAGCTACGAGCGAGTACGCATGGCGCGAGACCCAGACCGCTTTGAACAGCAGGACATCGAGTTCTTCCGCCGCGTCCGCAATGCCTATTTGCAGCGCGCGGCGGCAGACCCTGGGCGCTTCTGCATTGTGGATGCCAATCGCAGTCTGCATGCCATTCAACAAGAGCTGCAGCACGTGATGGAGGCTTACTGTGACCGACACGCCCGCTGAAGCCCGTGTGCAGCAACCCTTGCCGTGGCATGCGGATGCCTGGCAGCAGCTCCACCTGCGCCGCCAGCGTCTGCCGCATGCCTTGTTGATGACCGGCTATGCCGGTATCGGTAAACAACAGTTTGCCCAGGCCTTGGCCGCCAGTCTGCTGTGCGAGCAGGTTCAGACAAATGGTCACGCGTGCGGTCATTGCACGGCCTGCAACTGGCTGGCACAGGGTACTCACCCGGACTTTCGTCGTATCGGACTGGCGGTAGAAGCTGCTGAAGAGGGCGAGGCCAACAAACGCAGCGGCCAATGGATCAGCATTGGGCAGATTCGGGATCTGGCCGAATTCGTGCAGCTTTCCTCACATCGGCAGGGTTTGCGGGTGGTGCTACTGGAAGCCGCCGACCGCTTGAACAGCTATGCGGCCAATGCGCTGCTGAAGACGCTGGAAGAGCCGCCGGAGCGGGTCATGTTCCTGCTGGTCAGCGATCAGCTGCACCGTGTCCTGCCCACCATTCGCAGCCGCTGCCAGCAAGTGCTGCTGCCCATGCCGGAAGCGCAGCAGGCCCGGCAATGGTTGCAGACACAGGGGCAGGTGCCGGATGCCTTGCTGGATCTGGCGGGGGGCATGCCTTTGCTGGCGCAGCGCTATCAGCAGGAAGGTTGGTCAGGCGAGTGGCAGCAGGTGGTGGAGTGGCTGTCTCGCCCGAAGCAGGAACCGGTTTCTCTGGTTGCAGGCTGGAGCAAGCTGCCGCTGCCCGCATTGCATGACTGGATCAGCAAGTGGCTGCATGACTTGCTGCAGGTGACTAGCGCCGGTATGCCACGCTATTACCCAGCCAGGCAGGAAGCGCTGCAAACGCTGGCCGCCCGGGCTGATCGGCAGGCGCTGCTGGCGTGCCTGAACACGGTACAACAAGCCAAACCCTTGCTTACCCACCCGTTGAATGCCAAACTGGTGATGGAACAATGGCTGTTTGCCTACCGTGGATTGTGGCAGAAGCGGGCGGCAGGCTAAGCGCGTAGTTTGCATTTCAAGGGCGGGCGCGGTATGGTTGCGCCTGTCATGTTGTTTGCATGGATTGGATAAGCCATGGCTGAAGCACCGAAAGCCCCGTTGACCCGCCCTGGGGTCATGTCCCTCACCATCAAGGAAAAGGCCAGTCTGTATGCGGCCTTCATGCCTTTCATCACGGGTGGCGGCCTGTTTGTCCCCACCCCTCGGCAGTACAGCCTGGGTGATGAGGTGTTTCTGCTGCTGACCCTGCTGGATGAGCCAACCAAATATACGGTGACGGGCAAGGTGGTCTGGGTAACCCCGCAAGGGGCGCAGGGCAGCCGCTCGCAAGGCATCGGTGTCCAGTTCAGCAACAATGAATTCGGCACTGCCGCCCGCAACAAGATCGAGGGCATTCTGGGAGGGCATTTGCAGTCCAACCGGTCTACCCACACCATGTAATGTCCAATGCCGGCCTCGGCCGGCAGACTGTCGTGCTCCATGTTTGTCGATTCACACTGCCACCTCAATTTTCCGGAACTGTCTGCCGATCTGCCGCACTACCTGAACGCCATGGTAGAGAACCAGGTCAGTCATGCCCTAGTCGTTTCCGTCAACCAGCGTGAAATGCCGCAGGTGCTGGCGCTGGCGGAACAGTACCCCCATCTGTTTGCTTCAGTCGGGGTGCATCCAGACCATCAGGGTGAGCCCGAGTTGAGTGTAGCCGATCTGTGTCGCCTGGCTGACCATCCCAAGGTCGTGGCCATTGGCGAGACCGGTCTGGACTATTACCGGCTGGAGGGTGATCTGGAATGGCAACGCGAGCGGTTTCGTACCCATATCCGCGCTGCTCGGGAAACCGGCAAGCCGCTGATCATTCATACCCGCAGTGCGGCGGAAGATACCCTGCGCCTGATGCGGGAGGAGCGTGCAGGGGAGGTGGGTGGCGTACTGCATTGCTTTACCGAGAGCCAGTCGGTTGCCGATCAGGCCATGGAGATGGGCTTTTATATTTCCTTCTCCGGTATCGTCACCTTCAAGAAGGCGGTAGAGCTCAAGGCGGTGGCCCAAAGCATTCCGCTTGAGCGCATGCTGATCGAGACGGACGCGCCTTATCTGGCTCCAGTGCCGTTCCGTGGCAAGCTGAATCACCCGGCACTGGTGCGCCATGTGGCTGAGGAAATCGCGGTACTGCGGAATGTACCGTTGACGACCATCGCTTCGGTGACGACCGATAATTTCTTCCGGCTGTTCCACCACGCCAGGGCGGCCGCATGACCTCTGTCCTGGTGCTGGGGGCAGGCTCTTCGGCGGGTACGCCGGTGGTTGCCTGCACCTGCCCGGTATGTACGGAGGCACATCCGCGTAACCTGCGCAGCCGAGCCTCGTGTTTGATTGAGCATCAAGGCGTGCAGCTGCTGGTGGATACCGGCCCTGACATGCGCACTCAGATGCTGCGAGAGAAGGTCAGCCGGGTCGATGCGGTGCTGTATACCCATCCCCATGCCGATCACCTCAATGGCATTGATGACCTGCGCGCGTTCTGCTTTCGTCAGCAACAGGCCATCCCGGTGTATGGCAACCCGTTCACCATGCGCAATATTGAAGAGCGCTTTGGCTATGTGACGCTACCACCCACGGCCCACTGGGAACGCCCGGTATTGACGCTCAACCCGGTTGAAGCTCCCTTTACCGTACAAGGGGTGACGGTGACGCCCATCCCGCTGCTGCATGGTAACTGGCCGATTCTTGGCTATCGGGTGGGCAAGGTGGCCTGGCTCACCGATGTCTCGACTATTCCGGAGTCTAGCTGGCCGCTGCTGGAAGGCTTGGAGCTGCTGTTTCTGGATTGCTTGCGGCAGCGCCCTCACCATACCCACATGAGCCTGGATGAGGCCATGGTGGCAGCAAGCCGCATTCAGGCGCAGCAAACCTGGTTCATTCACATGACTCACGACATTGATGCCAATGCACTGCGCACGCAGTTGCCGGATGGCATGGACTTCGCGTGGGATGGCTTGCGCCTGACTACCAGCTAACCTCCAGCATTTCCCCAGACTGCACCATCACATGGCAGGCCAATCGCCACAATTGCGGTGTCTGCAACAGCGTTTCTGCGGCATGTTGCTCTGCCGTGAGTTTGCCGTGGCGCAGCAGGACATTACGTTCCTTCCCGCTTAGTTTGATGATCCGTGGCGTCGCTTCATCCGGGTAATGCAGGTGAACCGTACAGGCGCCACAGGTACCCTGGCCGCAGCGCCAGTACAATGGGATACCAGTTTCCCGTACCCAGTCGGTGAGAGACTGTGTTGGTTTACCCTCGGTGTACAGCCATACCGGGTCCGTCATGCCCCCGCCTTGCAGTTTCAAGTTGGCGATCATTCCCGTTTCCGCAACAATGTTTAACAAGCATGCACCATGCCGGTGCTGCTATTATTGACCTGACTGATGGTAGCATCTAGCCGTCTCCAGTTAGCATGACACCATCCATACAACGGCGGAAGACATAACCCGATGAGTTCATGGCACGTTGGCGACAACCAGTCCCACTTTGACCCGCTGCTCGATTGTCTGGTTGAACTGACCAAGCTGCATGGTAACCCCCTCTCGCGTGAGGCCTTGTCCGCGGGACTACCCTTGGTGAATAACCGGCTGACCCCGGGCCTGCTGGCCCGCGCTGCTGGCCGTGGGGGGCTGAGTGCACGGGTGATCCGTCGTCCCCTGAAGGACATTGCCAATACCCTGTTGCCGGCCATTCTGCTGCTGGATGGGCGGCAAGCGTGTCTGCTGCACGAAGTCACCGCGGATGGTCATGCCAAGGTCAGTTACCCGGAGGTTCCGGGCGGTATGGAAACCCTGTCGCTGGACATGCTGTCGACCCGCTATACCGGTCAAGTCGCCTTTGTCCGCCCCAAATTTCGTTTCGACCACCGTGCGCCTGAGCTGGGACACGTCCGGGCCCGGCACTGGTTCTGGGGCGCCATGCTGGAAGCGCGGCACTTGTATCGGGATGCCCTGTTGAGCTCAGTGCTGGTCAACGTATTTGCCTTGGCATTCCCGCTGTTTTCCATGACGGTTTACGATCGGGTGGTACCCAATCACGCGCTGGAGACCCTGTGGGTACTGGCGATTGGTGCCTTGCTGGTGCTGGTGTTTGACTTTGCCATGCGCGTACTGCGAGGCTACGTGCTGGACGTGGCCAGTAAACGCATTGATGTGCAGTTGTCCTCCCTGATCATGGAGCGTGTGCTGGGCATCCGCATGGAGAACCGCCCCCCTTCGGTGGGTTCCTTCGTGGCCAACCTGCGATCGTTTGAGTCGGTGCGTGATTTCATCGCTTCCGCTTCCATGGCAACCCTGGTGGATTTGCCCTTTGTGCTGCTGTTCCTGCTGGTGCTGGTCTGGATCAACCCTTGGCTGCTGCTGCCGGTGACGGTAGGCATTGTGATCGTGGTGGGCTTTGGTTTTGTGGCGCAGGCCAAGATGGAGGCGCTGACCGAGACCACCCAGCGCGCCACGGCACAACGCAATGCGACGCTGGTGGAAAGCCTGGTCGGTATTGAAACCTTGAAGGCCATGGGTGGTGAATCCGATGTGCAGCGGCGCTGGGAGCGCGCCACGGTGTTCCTCTCCCAGGTGAATGGCAAGCTCAAGCTGATGTCCAACACCACCATTTACTTTGCTTCATTTATTCAACAGCTGGTCAGCGTGGCGGTCATCATTGCCGGTGTGTATCTGATGACGGACGGGCAGTTATCCATGGGGGGGCTCATTGCCGCCGGCATGATCTCGGGGCGTGCCATGGCCCCACTGGGGCAGGTCGCGGGCTTGCTGATGCAGTACCATGGCGCCCGCACTTCACTGGGTTCGATTGAAAACTACATGAAGATGCCGGTTGAGCGGCCTGCTGATGCCAACTTTCTCCATCACAGCCATTTCAAGGGCGACATTGAATTCCGTGATGTGACGTTTGCCTATCCGGGGCGCGATAACCCCGTGCTGAAGAAAGTGTCTTTCCGCATCCGTGCCGGGGAGCGGGTGGCCATCATTGGCCGCCTCGGCTCGGGCAAAACCACAATTGAACGGCTGTTGCTCGGGCTGTATCAGCCCACCGAGGGTTCGGTGACCGTGGATGGCATTGATGTGCGGCAGATCGACCCTGCTGAGCTGCGTCGTGCAATCGGCTATGTGCCACAGGATGTGGTGCTATTTTTTGGTACCTTGCGTGAAAACATTGCGGTGGGCGCGCCGTTTGCGGACGACAACAACATACTGGTGGCTGCCGATGTGGCCGGTGTGTCCGAGTTTGCTTACTTGCACCCCTCAGGTTTTGACATGGTGATTGGCGAGCGGGGCGAGTCGCTGTCCGGGGGGCAGCGTCAGGCGGTGGCAGTGGCGCGTGCCTTGCTGTCCGATCCGCCGATGCTGATTCTGGATGAACCGACCAATGGTATGGACCATACCAGCGAGGAGCGTTTGAAAGCGCGTCTGAAGCAAGTACTGGCCAGTGGCAAGACCATGCTGTTGGTGACACATCGCACGGCCTTGCTGGAGCTGGTGGATCGATTGATCGTGATTGACGGTGGCCAGGTGGTGGCCGATGGACCCAAGGCGCAGGTGGTGGAAGCCCTGCAGCAGGGCCGGATCGGGAGGGCCTGAGCATGAGCAAGTCTCAACCTTCTGCACGCCGTAGCCTGCTGGACCGTTATCTGGACTTTGCCACCCGCAACCAGCAGGTGCTGGATGAGGAGCTGGTGGGCGAGGGGGACTGGGCGGCTGTAGCACACGAGCCACGCCGCTCCCGTACCATCATCTGGGTCTCGCTGCTGGTGGTGCTGGTTTTTCTGATATGGGCCTCCATTGCTGAGCTGGATGAGGTCACGCGCGGCGAAGGCAAGGTTGTCCCATCACGTGAAGTACAGATCATCCAGAGCCTGGATGGCGGCATCGTGTCGATGATTAATGTGCGAGAGGGACAGTTCGTCAAACAGGGCGAGTTGATGCTGAAGATTGACCCTACCCGGGTGCAGTCTTCCTTGAGAGAGAACCGGGCGCAGTATCTGTCACTGCTGGCGCGCGCGACCCGCTTGCGGGCCTTGTCGGAGGGGAAGCCCTATGTCGCGCCGGAAGAAGTACTGAAAGAGCAACCGCAAGTCGCAGAGCAAGAGCGGGTGCTGTATGAGTCCACGATACAGAGCATGGAAGCCAATATCGCCATTGCCCGCCAGCAACTGGCGCAACGTAGTCAGGAATTGATCGAGGTCAGAACCAAGCGCGACCAAGCTGCCGAGAATTATGAGCTGGCCGCGAAAGAGCTGGCCAAGACCAAACCGCTGGTGCAGAGCGGAGCAGTGTCGGATGTTGAGCTGCTGCGGCTGGAGCGGGATGTCTCGCGCAGCAAGGGTGAGCGGGACCAAGCGGCAGCGCAGATGCCTCGGATTGAAGCCTCCATTGCCGAAGCCAATCGCAAGATCCAGGAAGTGGAGCTGACGGCCCGTAATCAGGTCCGTGGTGAGCTGTCAGAAACCATGGCCAAGCTGAACAGCTTGTCTGCGGGCAGTGAAGGGCTGGCCGATCGTGTCAAGCAAACGGAGGTGCGCTCACCCGTCAATGGTACGGTAAAGCGTTTGATGATCAATACCGTGGGTGGCGTGGTGCAGCCTGGCAAAGACATCATCGAAGTGGTGCCATCTGATGATGCCTTGCTGCTGGAAGCCAAGATCCTGCCCAAGGACATTGGTTTCCTGCGCCCGGGCCAGCCAGCACTGGTGAAGTTTACCGCCTATGACTTTTCGATTTACGGTGGGCTGGAGGCAACACTGGAGCACATTGGGGCCGATACCATTACCGACGATAAGGGTAATGCCTTTTATGTGATACGGGTGCGCACCAAGAAGGCCTACATTGGTGAGCGCCGTCTGCCAATCATTCCGGGGATGGTGGCCGAGGTGGATATCCTGACTGGGAAGAAAACCATTCTGAGCTATTTGATGAAACCGGTGCTGCGCGCCAAAGCCACTGCCATGACCGAGCGATGACTTCAACACCGCTGATTTTCCTGACCGCTGATACCCTGCTGGCCAAGCGCTGGCTGGCTGCACTGCCGCATGGCAATGTTTTGGCCGATATGCAGCAGCTGGCAGGGTTGAACGAGACACACACCGTCTTGCTGGACATGGATGGTCTAACATCACCGGTTTGGCAAAGCGAGGGGTGGCCGCAGCTGCGTGAGCGCCATCGTTGGGTGGCCTGCAGCGGTGTACCGGATGAAGAAACCGGATTGACCGCTCTGCAGCAAGGGTGTGTCGGCTATTGCCATGCCTTTGCCGATCCTGGCATGTTGCAGCAGGTGGTGCAGGTGGTGTCTGCGGGTGAACTGTGGGTGGGGCGAGCGTTGCTTTCCCGCTTGCTGTCTGCCGTGCAACAGCGTGTTGCCCCTCCTGCAGCTGATCCACTGGCGGGACGTCTCAGTGAGCGTGAGGCACAAGTGGCAAGACTGGCGGCGCAAGGGGTCAGCAACAAGCAGATTGCCCGTGACCTGGATATCACCGAACGAACCGTCAAGGCTCATTTGACTTCCAGCTTTGCCAAGCTGGGTGTGGCAGATCGCCTGCAGCTCTCCTTGTTGCTGAACCGGCGCTAACCGGGGCGAATAGCCCCTTGCGCTCAGGCGTGTAACATTCTTTTACATGGATACGCCCAAGGTTGTACCTCAGTACAATATGGCTTGTACGTGCTTTCCTCTACTGTGCATCTCATTAAAGGTCCGTCCTGAGCGGGGCGGATTACCGGATGCCAAGCAGAGGAAAGACCATGAGCGATTCCCAATCCACCATTAAGTCCACGCTGATCATCACTGCCATCCAGGGAAAAGCCTGGGTGCGGGATGCCAAAGGGGTACAGCACCCGGCAGCCGTGGGGGAAGTGCTCAAAGCCGGTGAGATGTTGATTACCGGCCCCAGCGGCAAGGTGGATCTGGAAAACCCGGACGGGGTTCCCATTGAACTCGGGAGCAATCGCCAGCTCTTGATCGAGGCCGATGTATTTGGCACCCATGCTGCGGATGCCTCCGAAGCGGCCATTGCACAGCTCAATCAAAATGATCAAGGCGTGTTGCAGGCCATTCAGAATGGCCAGGACCTGAACGAGGTGCTGGACCCCACCGCCGCAGGTTTGAATGCGGGTGATGGCACCGATGGCGGTCATGGCTTTGTACGCCTGCTGCGCATTGTGGAAAGCGTACCGCCTTTGTCCTTTGAGTTTGGCTCCCCGGATGCTGCTCGCCGGTTTGAATTTGGTGACACGGCCCGTGGGGACGATGGCACCACTACGACGCCAACGGACTCAACGGCTACTCCTGTGGCATCGGTTCCGCCCAAGGTAACCATTCCGGATACGGATGGTTCGACCAATACAACGAATACCACCCTGTCCGAGTCTGCCGCCGCTACTGCAGGCAGCTTCACCATCAGCGCACAAGCGGGCATAGGCAGCATCACGGTGGGAGGCACGGTCCTCACCCTGACGCAGCTGAACAACCTCGGCAGCAGTTCGGTCAGCATCAACACCGGCGAAGGCACCCTGGTGCTGACCGGCTACAACGCCGGCACCGGCGTGGTCAGCTACAGCTACGACCCGAACGTACAGACCCACACCGGCGGCAGCCCGATCGTCGACCACATCAGCATCAAGGTCACGGATGCGAATGGCGTCAGCAGCACAGACAGCCTCGACATTGGCATCACCGACGACGCCCCGGTCGCGAAGAACGACAACGCCAGCATCACGGAAGACGCCAGCCCGAACACGGTGAACGGCAACGTGCTGCTGAACAACGGCAACGGCGCCGACCAAGGCGGAGCAGACGGACTGATCAGCAACCCGGTCAGTCTGGTGGGCAGTGGCACCGGCAGCTACGGCACGCTGGTGCTCAACAGTGATGGCACCTACACCTACACGCTGGACAACAGCAACGCCACGGTGAATGCGCTGAACGACAACAGCCCGCCGCTGACAGAAACCTTCAGCTACACCATCCGTGACGCCGACGGCAGCACCTCGACCGCGCAGCTGACCATCACCATCAACGGCCACACCGACGGCGCCCCGGTGATCACCATCCCGGACACCGACGGCAACGCCAACGCCACCGACAGCACGCTGCCGGAGAGCGCAGGCCCGACCAACGGCAGCTTCACCATCAGCGCACAAGCGGGCATAGGCAGCATCACGGTGGGAGGCACGGTCCTCACCCTGACGCAGCTGAACAACCTCGGCAGCAGTTCGGTCAGCATCAACACCGGCGAAGGCACCCTGGTGCTGACCGGCTACAACGCCGGCACCGGCGTGGTCAGCTACAGCTACGACCCGAACGTACAGACCCACACCGGCGGCAGCCCGATCGTCGACCACATCAGCATCAAGGTCACGGATGCGAATGGCGTCAGCAGCACAGACAGCCTCGACATTGGCATCACCGACGACGCCCCGGTCGCGAAGAACGACAACGCCAGCATCACGGAAGACGCCAGCCCGAACACGGTGAACGGCAACGTGCTGCTGAACAACGGCAACGGCGCCGACCAAGGCGGAGCAGACGGACTGATCAGCAACCCGGTCAGTCTGGTGGGCAGTGGCACCGGCAGCTACGGCACGCTGGTGCTCAACAGTGATGGCACCTACACCTACACGCTGGACAACAGCAACGCCACGGTGAATGCGCTGAACGACAACAGCCCGCCGCTGACAGAAACCTTCAGCTACACCATCCGTGACGCCGACGGCAGCACCTCGACCGCGCAGCTGACCATCACCATCAACGGCACCAATGATGGTCCGGTGAACACGGTCCCGGTGGCGCAGACGACCAGCGAAGACACCGCGGTGGTGTTCAGTGCTGCCAACGGTAACGCCATCACGGTGAGCGACGCGGACAGCGGCACGCTGACCACCACGCTGAGCGTCGCGCACGGCACCCTCAACCTGGGCAGCGTAGCCGGGGTCACGGTGAGTGGCAACGGCACCGGCACGGTGATCCTGAGCGGCACGGCTGCGGCGATCAATGCCGCGCTGAACGGCACCACCTACCACCCGACGGCCGACTACAACACCGGCAGCGGTGGTACGGAAACGCTGACGGTCAGCACCAGTGACGGCAGCCAGACCGATGTCGACACGGTCGGGATCACCATCAACCCGGTGGTAGACATCGCCAACGACACGGTGACGACCAACGAAGACACGCTGGTCAACATCAACGTCAACGCCAACGACAGCTTTGAAAACGCCGGTCACACCATTACCCAGATCAACGGAACGGCGATCGCGGTAGGCGGCAGCGTCGCGGTGGTCAACGGCACGGTCACGCTCAAAGCGGACGGCACGCTGGACTTCCAGCCGGCGGCGAACTACAACGGCCTGGCCAGCTTCAGCTACACGGTGAGCAGTGGGGGGGTGAGTGAGACGGCGACGGTGAACGTCACGGTCAACGCGGTGAACGACCCGCCGGTGCTGGACCTGGACGCCAATGACAGCAGCCTGGTGAGCGGCAGCGGCTACCAGACCACCTACACCGAGAACGGCGCCGGGGTCTCGATTGGCGACACCGACGTCAGCATCACCGACGCCGACAGCAGCAACATCGTCAGCGCCACCATCACCCTGCAAAACCTCGGCCGGCAAGCCGGCGACCTGCTGACCGCCGGCAGTCTGCCGGCCGGCATCACCGCCAGCGCCTACAACCCGGCGACCGGCGTGATCACGCTGACGGGCAGCGCCAGCCTGGCCAACTACCAGGCCGCGATCCGCGCTATCACCTTCAGCAATAGCGGAGACAACCCGGGCAATGGTGACCGCACGGTCACGGTGGTGGTGAACGACGGCACGGCCAACTCCAACGTTGCGACCACCACCATCCACGTGACGGCGGTGAACGACGCCCCGGTCAGCGCCGGTGGTGCGGTGACGGGAACGGAAGATACGCCGTTCGTCTTCAACTGGGCGCATTTCAATGTGTCGGATGTGGATACGCCTACCGCATCGTTGAGTGTGCAGATTACCTCTCTGCCGGCGGATGGGATCCTGCAGTTCTTCAATGGCAGCAGCTGGGTGAACGTCACCCTCAATCAGGTCATCTCGCAAGCCAGCATTGCGGCGGGCAACCTGCGCTTCATGCCGGATCTGCATGAATCGGGCGATGGCAGCTTTGCGGGCTCGGGAACGGGTAATCTGCAGTCTGACTATGCGCAGTTCAACTTCCGCCCGACGGATGGTGTCACTCCGGGCGCAAATGCCAGCATGCGAGTGGATATTGTGCCGGTGGCCGATACGCCGAACCTGTCTGTGGTGAATGCGGGCAAGGTGACGATGTTCAACACCACCTGGGAGACATCGGATACCGGCTTGACTCAAGCCGTGCTGAACCCCAACACCACTTCAACTGGTAATCTGACCCAGACAACACTGGCCGGCTGGACTCGAGTGGATACGCCAGACCCGTTTGCCGGGGGTAGCAATGCCTGGGAGCTGTGGTCCAATGGCGATACCATGGCCAACCAGCTGGGTAACCAGGTGGCTGTCACCGCAGGCACCGGCAATGGTCAAAACTGGCTGGAGCTGAATAACGCGGATAATAATGGGGCCTTGACGCAGACGCTGGGCATTCAGCGCAGTGTGACCACGACTGCGGGCAAGGTTTATGACCTCTCCTTTGACTACGCAGGTCGCCCCGGCTTCTCGCAAGACTTTACGCGTATCACCGTACTGGTGGATGGTGTGAAGGTGGCCAGCTATGCCGGCACCAGCCCACAGACTGGCCTGAACTGGGAAACATTGCACTTCAGCTTTGTGGGTACGGGCGCATCGCAAAACATCCGCATCATTACCGACCCGATACAGTTCAACACCAATGGCCGTGGGGCGATGATTGATGACATCACCCTCACCGAAGCCCAAGGTGCCCTGGCGGGGAATGCTGGCGGTGGTACCAAGACCCAGATCAACCTGGCCAGCTATGTAACGGCCAGTCTGGTGGATACGGACGGCTCGGAAACCCTCAAACTGAGCTTCGCCGGCATGCCGGCCGGCGCAGTCATTGTGACGGCCAGCAACCCGACCGGCTACAGCCCGGTGGGCGGCATCATCACCATCTCGGCTAGCGAGCTGGCCAGTGCCAAGCTACAGATGTCCTCCAGCTTTGTGGGTGATGTTGCGATGACGGTGACGGCAACGACGACTGAACCGAACGGTAGCACCGCATCCACCAGCCAGCCGCTGAATTTTACCGTACTGGTCGGGGCAGGGGATGTGGGAACGGAAACCAGCACCCACACCCTGATGGCCACCACCTCGGTGATCGCCGGGCCGCTGGGTCTGCATGGCGAGTACTTCGGCTACAACGAAACGGCCAATCCGGGCACGGGTTACAATCTGCAATCGGGCGATGGTACGGTGGGCAATCTGGACAGCATTGCCGATATCACCTCCATCATCAACCAGCGGCAGGGCAGCAATATTGTCGGCTCCGGTACGGCAGCCAGTGCGGCGGCGACGGATGCCACCTTCATTGCCAATAACCTGAACTATGGGCAATCCCCCACGGTGACCGGCAATCTGGGCAGCAACCCGACCGTGGCCACCGGCTCGGCCATCACCTCTGGGGCGCTGTTCAACTTCCTGGGCGCGAACAACACCGGCAGCAATGCCGGTACCCTGACCGCAACCAGCAGCTACGGGCAGACGACAGACTCCATCATGCGGATGGCCGGGCAGGCGTACTTTGCCGAAGGCAACTACGACTTCCAGGTACGCGCGGATGATGGCTTCAGCATCCGCATTGATGGCGTGACGGTGTTCGAGTTCAATGCCAACCAGTCGCCCACCACCCGGACCACTACCACCCCGATCAGCCTCACCGAGGGTTTGCACAATATTGAAATCCTCTACTGGGAACAGGGTGGCAATGCGGAGCTGGCGGTTGGCTTCCGCCAGACCGGGGCTGCAAGCTTCCAGACCCTGGGGGTGAGCAACCTCGCCATCTTCCAGAGCACCAATGCGCCAGCGCTCACCGAGTTGCAAGACGTGATCCGCGACCCGAACAACAGCGCCCAGTACCTGATCCGGACAGGGCAGGAAGCCTACGGTGGCACCGGCTCGGACAACATCACCGGCAGCGATGGCCGCGACATCATCCACGGTGGTGCCGGTAACGACACCATCAACGGTGGCGGTGGTGCAGACCGGCTGGAAGGTGGCGCCGGTAGCGACACCCTGACCGGTGGCGCCGGTGCGGATACCTTCCGCTGGGAGCTGGCAGACAAGGGCACGGTGGGCGCGCCCGCCATCGACACCATCACCGACTTCAACAACGGTGTCGGTGGCGACAAGCTGGACCTGAAAGACCTGCTGCAAGGTGAAAACCACACCACCGGCATCGGCAACCTGAACAACTACCTGCACTTTGAAAAGGTAGGCACCGATACCGTGGTGCACATCAGCAGCAGTGGTGGCTTCTCCGGTGGTTTCAACGCCAGCCTGGACGATCAGCGTATCGTGCTGACTGGGGTAGACCTGACCAATGCCGGCGCACAAGCCGACCCGGCCATTATTCAGGACCTGCTCACGCGTGGTAAGCTGATCACCGACTAAGGGGGAGGTAGTCTGCCACACAACAAACCGGCCCTGGAGGCCGGTTTGTTGTTTCAGCCAAGCAGAATGAGTGCTTGGGGGACATCGCTGAAGCGAGGTCTGGGAGCGTTGCGAGCAGTTTTTTGGGATCCATACAGTGGCTTCAACTCAAGTTCTGAGTTGTTAACATTTTGCGCGCTAAATTTCTATCGGCAAATGCTATAATGCCAATGGCAAATGCTTATGTTATTAATTATTAATGTAATGGATGGTTTGGACGTGCGTACTTATATTCGTATGGCAGTATCTTTAGGTTTTATGTCTGCTGGGTTGGTTCAGGCCGAACCGTTTGTTGGCCCCATGCTCAGCATTGGCCTAGGCTCCTCTTCCAACCAGGTTCAGTATGATGGATTCGTTAAGGGTGATGCCAAGGAGCGTAGTGCGGCTGCTGACATTGAGTTCAATTATGGCTGGAGTCTAGGGCAGAACTGGAACCTCAGTGCAGGCACAGCGTTCGATTTGAACAAGCGCGATTTCTCGACCATAGCTTACACATGGCATGGAGCGCAAAGTGTGCATGGCAAACTAAAGCAACACTGGTCCGTATATATCGAACCTGGCTATCTGGTGCGGCCGGATGTGCTGGTTTACGGTAAATTGGCATATCATACTGCCAAAGGCGAGTATATCGACAGTGGTGCGCCTAGTGGGACGCGGAACCACCATGGTACAGGGGTTGGTATTGGCGTGCGCTATGCGCTCAGCAATCATCTGGAGCTGGCCGCTGAACTGCAGCAAGTACGTTTAAGTCGTGAGAGTGCTAATGCGTCGTCCGGAAAACCAAAATTCACCGAAGCCATGCTGCGCTTGGGATATCGCTTCTGACCTTGGGACATAACCAAGTCCTAGAAAGCCCCTGCATCTGCGGGGGCTTTTGCTGTAAGGTAGGAACATTCGGCTCAGTTAATGCCCAGCTCTGCCTGCCGAGCCTCAATCCGCTGCTGGATACCTGCGGCATCCAGTCCG
Source organism: Leeia aquatica (assembly GCF_012641365.1). NCBI lineage: Bacteria > Pseudomonadati > Pseudomonadota > Betaproteobacteria > Neisseriales > Leeiaceae > Leeia > Leeia aquatica. The sequence continues at coordinate 39,537 of NZ_JABAIM010000002.1, read as the reverse complement.
CATTCACTGAGCAGCAGGGCAGGGTCGCCGTGGTCGATGTAGCAGTCAGGCAGGCCCAGTTGCAGTACAGGGCAGGCGATGCCGTGTTCTGCGAGGGCTTCCAGCACGGCGCTACCGGCACCGCCCATGATGGCATTTTCTTCGACGGTGACCAGCAGGCTGTGGTGGGCGGCGAGTTGCTGCACCAGCTCCAGGTCCAGCGGTTTGACGAAGCGCATGTTGGCTACGGTGGCATTCAGTGCTTCGGCGGCTTGTAGCGCTGGTGTGAGCATGCTGCCAAAGGCGAGGATGGCGACTTTTTCGCCTTGACGACGGATTTCCCCTTTGCCGATCGGCAGCGCCTGCAGCGCACCATCGGAGGGGGTGCCGGGGCCGTGCCCGCGAGGGTAGCGTACTGCGGCGGGGCCGTTGTACTGGTAGGCGGTGGTCAGCAGTTGGCGGCACTCGGTTTCGTCGGCCGGGGTCATCACCAGCATATTGGGCAGGCAGCGCAGGTAGCTGAGGTCGAACGAGCCGGCGTGGGTCGGCCCATCGGCACCCACCAGGCCTGCGCGGTCGATGGCGAAGGTGACATCCAGATTCTGCAAGGCCACGTCGTGGATCAGCTGATCGTAGCCGCGCTGCAGGAAGGTGGAGTAGATCGCCACCACCGGTTTTTTGCCCTCACAGGCGAGGCCACCAGCAAAGGTAACGGCGTGTTGCTCGGCAATCGCCACATCAAAATAGCGATCCGGATATTCCTGTTCAAACCGCACCAGGCCTGAGCCCTCGCGCATGGCGGGGGTAATGCCGACCAGGCGCTCGTCTTGTGCCGCCATGTCGCACAGCCAGTTACCAAACACCTGGGTGTAGGTCAGCTTGCCACCCGATTTACCTCCGCTGAGGCCATTTTCCGGGTCGAACTTGCTGACACCGTGATAGGCCACCGGGTCGTTTTCGGCCAGCTTGTAGCCTTGCCCCTTCTTGGTGACCACGTGCAGGAACTGTGGGCCTTTCAGCGAGCGGATGTTTTGCAGGGTAGGGATCAGTGCATCCAGATCATGGCCGTCAATCGGGCCAATGTAGTTGAAGCCGAAGGCTTCAAACAGGGTGGACGGGGTGAACATGCCTTTCATGTGCTCTTCACCACGGCGGGCAAACTCGCGCAGTGGCGGCACCACTTCCAGCACCTTGTTGCCGGTACTCTTCAGGGCGGAGTAGAACTTGCCACTCATCAGCTTGGCAAAATAGGTGTTCAGGGCGCCGACATTGGGCGAAATCGACATGTCGTTGTCGTTGAGGATCACCAGCAGGTTGGTGTCCCGGCGCGCGCCTGCGTTGTTCAGGGCCTCGAATGCCTGACCGGCAGTCATCGCACCATCACCGATGATGGCGACCACCCGGCGCTCTTCGCCTGCCAGTCGGGCTGCTTCGGCCATGCCGAGCGCGGCGGAGATGGAGGTGCTGGAGTGGCCGACGCCAAAGGTATCAAACTCACTCTCTTCGCGCTTGGGAAAGCCCGCCAGCCCGCCTTTCTGGCGCATGCTGCCCATGCGCTCGCGACGCCCGGTGAGGATCTTGTGCGGGTAGGACTGGTGCCCCACATCCCACACCAGCCGGTCATACGGGGTCTGGAACACATGGTGCAGGGCGACCGTCAGCTCGACTGCGCCCAGATTACTGGCAAAGTGGCCACCCGTCTTGCTGACCGACTCCACCAGAAAGGCGCGCAATTCGTCGGCCAACTGCAGCAGCTCTTTGCGGCTCAGCGGTTTTAACTGGTCCGGATGGTCTATGCGGTTCAACAACTCGTACATGATGATGCTTCTATTTCAAGATTGAATGCTTAATGGTGGCGCAGCACGATGAAATCGGCCAGCTCACGCAGTCGTCGTCCGGCTTCGCCAAAGCCCGCCAGGGCATCATGCGCCTGCTGATGCAGCGCTGCTGCCATGCGCTTGGCTTCTGCCAAGCCGAGCAGGCTCACGTAGGTGGGCTTGTCCGCAGCGGCATCTTTGCCCGCGGTCTTGCCCAAGGTGGCGCTATCGGCTTCGACGTCCAGAATATCGTCCACCACCTGAAAAGCAAGGCCGATGGCGCGGGCGTAGTGGTCCAGCGATTGGTGTGTGCTGTCCGGCAGGGCGGCACCATCGTTCGGGTGACAGCGGCTGCCCATGCGCACAGCGGCACGGATCAGCGCACCGGTTTTCATGATGTGCATCAGCTCCAGCTCGGGCAAGTCCATATGCTGCCCGACATGCAGCTGGTCAATCGCCTGCCCCCCGGCCATACCCAGTGAGCCGCTGGCGTGTGCCAGCTCCTTGACCAGGGCAATGCGCTGGGGTGCGCTCAAGGGCGCGTCGGCCAGCAGTTCAAATGCCTGGGTTTGCAGGGCATCACCCGCCAGCACGGCAGTGGCTTCGTCAAACTGGATATGGCAGGTTGGTTTGCCACGGCGCAGCACATCGTCATCCATGCACGGCAGGTCATCATGCACCAGCGAGTAGGCATGGATGCATTCCAGCGCACTGGCCACCGGCAGAATGGCGCCTTCGCTGGCGTTGACCAACTGCCCGGCAGCCAGACACAGTAACGGACGAACCCGCTTGCCCCCGCCGAGGGTGGCGTAGCGCATGGCTTCATGCAGGCGCTGGGGCAGGGTGTCACGCGCGGGCAGCAGCTGCGTCAGGGCCTGCTCGATCAATTGCTGGCTGTAATGGGCCCAGACTTCAAAACTGGCGTTGCGGTATTCAGCGGGCGTCATCATTCAGCTCGAATGGTTGTAACTGGCCTTCGGCGTTCAATTGCTGCACTTTGTGCTGGGCTTCCTGCAACTGGCTTTGGCACTGGCGCAGCAGGGCGGCCCCCCGGCTGTAGGCGGTCAGCGAGGCTTCCAGGCTGAGCTGGCCGCCTTCCATCTGGTTGACGATGCCTTCCAGTTCGGCCAGTGCTTCTTCAAAGGTCGGTTCCGCTTTGCTTTTGGCCATGTCAGCGTCCTTGTTGCAGTAATGGGGCCAGATAGTGCCCGGTGTGGCTTTCCGGATAGGCTGCTACCGTTTCCGGCGTGCCTTCCACCAGAATGCGGCCGCCACCCGCGCCACCTTCCGGACCCAGATCCACCAGCCAGTCGGCGGTCTTGATCACGTCCAGATTGTGTTCAATGATCACCACGGTATTGCCGTGGTCGCGCAGGCGGTGTACCACCGACAGCAACAGCTCGATATCGTGGAAATGCAAACCGGTGGTCGGCTCATCCAGTATATATAGGGTACGACCGGTGTCACGCTTGGACAGTTCCAGCGCCAGCTTTACCCGTTGTGCCTCGCCCCCGGAGAGGGTGGTGGCACTTTGACCCAGCCGGATGTAGCCCAGGCCTACGTCCAGCAGGGTTTGCAGCTTGCGGGCTACCACCGGCACAGCGCTGAAGAACTCGGCAGCCTGCTCCACTGTCATGTCCAGCACTTCGTAGATATTCTTGCCCTTGTAGCGGACTTCCAGCGTCTCCCGGTTATAGCGCATGCCGTGGCAGACGTCACACTGTACGTACACGTCCGGCAGGAAATGCATCTCCACCTTGATGACGCCATCGCCCTGGCAGGCCTCACAGCGCCCACCCTTGACGTTGAACGAGAAACGGCCCGGGCCGTAGCCACGCGAGCGGGCTTCCGGCACGCCGGAGAACAGGTCGCGGATCGGGGTGAACAGGCCGGTATAGGTGGCCGGGTTGGAACGCGGCGTGCGGCCAATCGGGCTTTGGTCGACGTTAATGACTTTGTCGAAGAAGCCGAGACCATCAATATGCTCGAACGGGGCTGGCTCTTCGTTGCTGCCGTATAGATGGCGGGCAACGGCATGGTAAAGCGTATCGTTGATCAGGGTGGATTTGCCAGAGCCTGAGACGCCGGTGATGCAGGTGAGCAGGCCCACCGGCAGGTTCAGCGTCACCCGCTTCAGGTTGTTGCCGCTGGCGCCCTGCAGGACCAGCATCCGTTCCGGATCTGGCGCAGTGCGCTGCGCGGGGACCTCGATCTTGCGTTGACCACTGAGGTATTGCCCGGTCAGCGATTGCTCGCATTGCTTGACCTCCTCGGGCGAGCCGGACACCAGCACCGCACCACCATGCACACCGGCCCCGGGGCCGATGTCCACCACAAAATCCGCAGCGCGGATGGCGTCTTCGTCGTGCTCGACCACGATCACGCTGTTGCCAAGATCGCGCAGCCGCATCAGGGTTTGCAGCAGGCGGTCATTATCGCGCTGATGCAGGCCGATGGAGGGCTCATCCAGCACGTACATGACCCCCGTCAGCCCGGAGCCGATCTGGCTGGCCAGCCGGATGCGCTGTGCTTCGCCGCCCGACAGGGTATCCGCCGCCCGGTTGAGGTTCAGGTAATCCAGGCCGACATTGTTCAGGAAACCAAGCCGCTCGCAAATTTCCTTGAGGATCTTCTCGGCAATGGCTTGCTTCTGGCCTTGCAGGGTCAGCTGGTCAAATAAGGAAGCGGCTTCGCGCAGCGGCATGCCGCTGATTTCGTGCAGGGTTTTGTCGCCTACCCGCACATTGCGCGCCTCGATACGCAAGCGGGTGCCCTCGCAGCTGGGGCAGGGCTGGTTGTTCTGGTATTTGCTCAGCTCTTCTCGCACCGTGACGGAATCGGTCTCACGGTAGCGGCGCTCCAGATTGGGGATAATGCCCTCAAACGGATGCTCACGCAGGAAGGCGGTACCTTTCTCGCTGATGTAGCGGAAGGCAATGCTGGTTTTGCCAGAGCCATACAGCACCACCTGCTGTACCGCATCCGGCAGTGTTTCGAACGGCTGCTCGATATTGAAATCGTAATGTGTCGCCAGGCTTTCCAGCATCTGGTAGTAGAACTGGTTACGCTTGTCCCAGCCCTTGATAGCACCATTGGCCAGGCTCATCTGCGGGAAGGCGACCACTCGCTTGGGGTCGAAGAAGGTGATCTGGCCCAAGCCATCACATTTGGGGCAGGCACCCGCCGGGTTGTTGAACGAGAACAGGCGAGGTTCCAGCTCCGGCAGGCTGTAGGAGCAGACCGGGCAGGCAAACTTGGCGGAAAACCAGTGCGATTTGTCACTGTCCATTTCCAGCGCAATGGCGCGGCCATCGGCGTGGCGCAGCGCGGTTTCGAAGGATTCTGCCAGCCGCTGCTTTTGCTCGGCGTCCACCCGCAGGCGGTCGATCACCACTTCAATGGTGTGCTTCTTGTTCTTGTCCAGCTTGGGGGTCTGATCCAGCTCGCACACTTCGCCATTGACCCGTACCCGCACGAAGCCCTGCGCCCGCAGCTCGTCGAACAGCTCCACATGCTCGCCTTTGCGTGCGCTGACGGCCGGGGCCAGGATCATCAGCTTGGTGCCCTCCGGCAGCGCCAGCACATGATCCACCATCTGCGAGATCGTCTGTGAAGACAGCGGCAGCTGATGCTCTGGGCAATACGGGTCGCCCACCCGCGCAAACAGCAGTCGCAGATAGTCATGGATTTCCGTGACGGTGCCGACTGTGGAGCGCGGGTTGTGGCTGGTGGCCTTCTGTTCAATGGAAATGGCAGGAGAGAGGCCTTCGATCAGATCGACATCCGGCTTGTCCATCAGCTGCAGGAACTGGCGTGCGTAGGCGGAAAGCGATTCGACGTAGCGACGCTGCCCCTCGGCATACAGGGTGTCGAACGCCAGTGAGGATTTGCCGGAGCCCGACAAGCCGGTCACCACCACCAGCTGGTTACGCGGGATATCCAGATTGATGTTCTTCAGATTGTGGGTACGGGCGCCGCGGATACGTATGTAATCGGTCATCGTTGTCTGTTCTGGCCAGAGAAAGGCCTGGTCGGGCTCGGGGCTATCCACCTGGCTCGCGGCAGGTGGGCCAACCTGTTAATATACCGGACTTCTTGCGTTTACCCAATTTCCCTGACCATCAAAATGAGTGCATCTTCACGCATGTCGGCCCTGGAGCTGCGCGCCAGCGCCGGGCTGGCTGGCATCTACGCACTGCGCATGCTGGGCATCTTTCTGTTTCTGCCTGTATTCATGCCCTATGCCGCCCATTTGGAGGGCAGCAATCTCAAGCTGGCTGGGCTGGCGTTCGGCATTTTTGCGCTGGTGCAAGCGCTGCTGCTGATCCCGTTTGGCATGTGGTCAGACCGGATCGGGCGCAAGCGAGTGATTTATGCGGGTCTGGGGCTGATGGCCGCAGGCAGCTTTCTGGGCGCGTGGGTGGATAGCATCGGCTGGTTGATTGTCGCCCGTGCCCTGCAAGGCACCGGCGCGATCAGTGCCGCGCTGACCGCGCTGCTGGCGGACCTCACCCGGGAGGAGCATCGCACCAAGGCCATGGCGATGGTGGGCGGCAGTATTGGTGTGACCTTTGCCGTGTCGCTGGTGGCGGCAGCGCAGATTGAACACGCGATCGGCGTCTCCGGCATGTTTTTCCTGATGGGCTGCCTGGCGATTGCGGCGGCCTTCGGCGTACGCTTTGTGGTGCCGGACCCGCAGCGCTCACGCTTCCATTCTGACGCGGAAACCAATGCCAACCGCCTGCCCGCTATCTTGCGGGATGGTCAGCTGCTGCGCTTGAACTTTGGCGTATTTGCGCTGCACGCTGCGCAAGCCGCCATGTTCTCGGTGATTCCGTTTTCGCTGGCCCAGTTGGGGATGCACAAGCCGGATCACTGGCACGTCTACCTGCCGGTGGCCATGGTGGGCTTTGTACTGATGGTGCCTGCCATCATCTACGGTGAAAAGCGCGGCAAACTGAAGCAGGTGTTCCTGGGCGCCATTGTACTGATGATGCTGGCGCAGCTGGGCATGGCCCTGTGGCTGGATTCGATCACCAGCATCGTGCTGTGGCTGGGGGTGTATTTTCTGGCCTTTAATGCGCTGGAAGCCACCCTGCCGTCCTTGATCTCCAAGATGGCGCCCGCCGATGCCAAAGGCACCGCCATGGGTGTGCAGAACACTGCACAGTCGATTGGCTTTGCCGTGGGCAGTGTCGGTGGCAGCTTCCTGCATGCGCATGGCGGACCGGCGGCTGCCTTTCTGCTGTGCGCCGGCCTGATGCTGGTATGGGCCATCTTGGCGCTGACCATGCAGACCCCGCTGCCGGTATCGAGCAAGATGCTGCATATTGCGGACGATTGGGAGGGCGATGCTGCCCTGCTGGGCGAGCAACTGCGGGCGTGTGACGGGGTGATTGAAGCGGTGGTGATTCCGGGCGAATCGGCCGCCTACCTCAAGGTGGCCCAGGCGGGGTGGGACGAAACCGCTGTGCTGGCGCTGATCGAAGCGACCGCTGGCACAGGCCGTGCATCCGCCTGACCTTCGCGTTAGAATGCAGCATTCCTCTTTTTGCCTGCCGCCGGGCAGGCACCAACGACAGTACAGGTAATCAACACATGGCCTCTCTCAACAAAGTTCTGCTGATCGGTAATCTCGGGCGTGACCCGGAAGTCCGCTACATGACCAATGGCGAAGCGGTGGCCAACTTCAGCATTGCCACCACCGAGAGCTGGAAGGGCAAAGACGGACAGAAGCAAGAGCGTACCGAATGGCACAATATTGTCATGTACCGCAAGCTAGCCGAAATTGCGGGCCAGTACCTGAAAAAAGGCAGCGCCGTCTACGTTGAGGGCAAGCTGCAAACCCGCAAGTGGCAAGACAAGAATACCGGGCAGGACCGCTACACTACCGAGATCATTGCCGACGAAATGAAGATGCTGGGTGGCCGCAGCGGCGGCGGCATGGGTGGCGGCAGCGCCCCGTATGACGCCGACGACGGTGGCTTCTCCACCCCGCCGCAATCCTTTGGCGGTAGCCAGCAAGGTGGCGGCTTCAGCGGCAATCAGCCCGCCCCCGCGCCGCAACAGCAACAGGCCCGCAAACCGGCATTTGATGACCAGTTCGACGACGATATTCCGTTCTAAGCTCGATCACGGTAGTGTCACTTAACAAAAACCCCCTGTAAGCATCGTGCTTGCAGGGGGTTTTTGTTACTGCTTTTTAAAATTTTCGTCGGTTTCACGGCAGCAGCGGCCAATAAGGCGGCAAGGCTGGCATGCGTCAGCACCTGCTGCAATCGCTGCGACGTCAATGTCCCGGCTTGCAAGTCATAGAAAAGGGTGCTGGGCGCTATCTGGTATTACGCTGCCGAGAGGCAGAACACACCCAGCAGCTGATAGAGCGCTGACGGCAGTAAGGCATACAGCTGCAGGCGCAGGCTGAGTTTGGTGGATCGCTGTCGGCACTTTTGCTGGGATATGGGCAGATGATTCAGGATGATGTGGACCGTTGTGTGTCGCTGCTCTGTCAGGAGTGGATGAAGGAGGTGACTGTGTAACCAAAATAATATCCGGGTATTATTGTGTTTATTTTTATCCGGGTTTAATATGTGATCTCCATTGACCAAGAGATCACCGCCATGCACGACTCATTTCCCATTTCCTATACCAGCTTCCAAGGGCACCACCGGCTGGCAACAGGCTCATTGCAACATAATGCCTTGACCATCAAGCGTGCGATGGAGACGGGTAACACTGTGCTCATCCAGTTGTTTGACGATGCAACAGGCCAACCTCTGGATATTGATCTGCGTGGCAGTGATGAAGAGATGCTGGCTCGCCTGGCACTGAGCCATCCCCAGGCTTTTGAGTCGTCGGAGCAATATGAAACCAAGGCGGGGGAAGAACCTCGCGGGCGCGGGCGCCCCAAACTGGGCGTGGTGGCTCGCGAGGTGACCTTGCTGCCGCGCCATTGGGAGTGGCTGTCGTCTCAACCCGGCGGTGCATCTGTCGCGCTGCGCAAGCTGGTGGAAGAGGCACGTCGAGTCTCTGGCCAAAAAGAGGCGCAACGGCAGAATCAGACACGCGCCTACCATTTCATGTCAGCCATCGGCGGCGATCTGCCGGGCTTTGAAGAGGCAAGCCGTGCCCTGTTTGCCAACGACCTTAATGGGCTTGAAGTTCATATGTCAGACTGGCCGGCCGATATCCGGGCGCATGTACTGCTGCTGGCAGGCAAGGCGTAGTATCATGGCCGCATCAGCACAGTGTTTGTGGGAAGCAGCATGAAGTGCCCTTTTTGCGGTTCGCTGGATACCCAGGTTCTGGAAACCCGCCTGACCGAGGACGGCGACACCATTCGTCGCCGTCGCCGCTGTACGGCGTGTGAGAAGCGGTTCAATACCTTTGAGACTGCGGAAATTCGCCTGCCGCAAGTGGTCAAGCAAAATGGCAACCGTGCCGAGTTTGACCGCGACAAGCTGCGCCTCTCCTTCATGCGCCCGCTGCACAAGCGCCCGGTGCCTACAGCCCTGGTCGATGAGGCCATTGTACGGATCACCCAGAAACTGTTGGCCTTGGGCGTGCGTGAGGTGCCTGCGCGGCAGATCGGCGAGATGGTGATGACTGAGCTGAAAAAGCTGGATCAAGTTGCCTATATCCGCTTTGCCTCGGTGTATCGAAGTTTTCAGGATGTGGATGATTTTCGCGACGCCATCCAGGAAGTGCAAAAAGGCGCTTCCTGATGCCCATCACTGCCGCAGACCATCACTGGATGGCGCAAGCCCTGCAATGGGCCAGCAAAGGACGCTACATCACCACCCCCAACCCCAGTGTGGGCTGCGTGCTGGTCAAGAATGAGCAGCTGATTGGTGCGGGGCACTCACAAGTTGCCGGGCAAGCGCATGCCGAGGTGATGGCCTTGCGCATGGCGGGTGAGCAGGCGAGGGGGGCGACGGCCTATGTCACCCTGGAACCATGCAGCCACTTCGGCCGCACGCCGCCCTGTTGTGACGCTTTGGTGCAAGCGGGTGTAGCGCGCGTTGTGGTTGCCTTGCAGGACCCGAATCCTCAGGTGGCCGGGCAAGGGCTGGCCAGGCTGCGCGAAGCGGGCATCACGGTTGATACCGGCGTACTGGCCGAGGCAGCCCGTCAACATCACCGTGGTTTTCTCAGCCGGATGACCCGGCAGAAACCCTGGGTGACGCTGAAAGTCGCGACCACCCTGGATGGTAAAACCGCGCTGCTGAACGGTGCCAGCCAATGGATTACCAGCCCGGCGGCCCGTGCCGATGTACAGCAGCTGCGCGCCCGCAGCTGTGCCATCCTCACCGGCAGCGGTACCGTGCTGGCGGATGATCCACAGCTGACCATCCGGCACATCGACGGTTTGCCCTGGCAAGGGCGGCAGCCGCTGGCGGTGGTCGTCGACAGCCAGCTGCGCACCCCGCAAACGGCTCGTCTGCTGCAAGGCCGCCCCAGTCTGCTGGCCCATGGCGTGGCAAAGCCCAGCTGGGCAGCGCCCCACGCTGAATTACTGTATTTGCCCGATCCGCAGGGCAGGGTAGATCTGCACGCCCTGCTGCAGGCATTGGCCGTACGTGGCTGCAGCGAGTTGCTGGTTGAAGCGGGCAGCATACTCAATGGCGCGTTGCTGCGCGCGGGGCTGGTCGATGAAGTGATCCTCTATCTGGCGCCCAAGCTGTTCGGGCATCACGCGCAAGGGGCGTTCAACTGGCCTGCCTTGGAAGCGGTAGACCTGCACACGGCCTTGCAATGGATAGACTGCCGCCATATCGGCCCCGACCTGCGGCTCACCGCCATCCCGACCACACACTGAACCTTACAAGGAAAGCGCATGTTCACCGGCATTATTCAAGCTGTTGGCCGCATTACCCAGATGGAGCACCGCGGACAAGACGTCCGGCTGATTGTCGAGGCCTGTGGCCTGGATTTGTCCGATGTCGCCCTGGGGGACAGCATTGCGCATAACGGCGTATGCCTGACGGTCATCGACAAAACAGAGACACACTACACGCTGGATGTGTCGGCAGAAACCCTGCGGGTGACGGTCGGGCTCGACCAAGTAGGTAATCTGGTCAATCTGGAAAAAGCCCTGCGGCTGGCTGACCGCCTCGGTGGCCATCTGGTATCCGGCCATGTGGACGGGGTGGGCACCGTCGCCCACTTTGCTCCGCCTGCTGGCGAAACCAACAGCGACTGCATGGAGCTGCGCATTGACGCGCCAGGGACTCTGGCCCGCTACATCGCCACCAAAGGCTCCGTCACCATCAACGGTGTCAGTCTCACCGTCAACCATGTCGACGGTAACCGTTTCTCCATCAACCTGATCCCCCACACCCTGACGGCCACCAACCTGCACCAGCTCAAGCCCGGCAGCCCGGTCAACCTCGAAATCGACCAGATCGCCCGTTACTGCGAGCGGATCCTCAGCTACCAGAGCGCTGCCCAGCAGGGATGACAGGGCATCCCCTCGCATCAGGCGCGGTCGCGGTACAGGCTTGATCAGCCGATCAAGCCTTGAGTAAAGAGGGCGAAACGTTCAGTGCTGTTAGCCGTGAATGGCTCAATACCCTCGATGCCGATCCACCAGCCCGCCTGCGGGTAGCCCTTGCAGAAGACAACCTAGCTTCTGCTGGATTTGCTGCAGGGCATCGGGCAGAGGGGTGAGTGCGCCGATATGAGGGGTGACGTTGACCTTGGGGTGCTGCCAGTAGCGGTGTTCGGCCGGCAGTGGCTCATGCTGGAACACATCCAGCGTGGCACCGGCCAGATGGCCGCTGTCGAGGGCGGCCAGCAAGTCTTCGTCCACCACATGTGCGCCCCGCGCCAGATTGATCAGATAGCTGTCAGGCGGTAACTGAGAGAGACGTTGCTGGTTGAGCAGACCACGGGTTTCCGGGGTGAGCGGCAGCAGGTTGACCAGTACACGGGTGCTGCCCAGGCAGGCAGGCAGCGCGTCCAGCCCGGCGTGTACCGGAATGGCGGCGTCGCCTGCTGGCTGGCGGCGCCAGGCTTGCACCGGGAAACCGAGCTGCCGCACCCGTTCTGCCACTGCGCTACCCATGGCACCATAGCCGAGAATGGTGACCCTCCAGCGGGCTTTGTCGTCCAGCGTGCCGGGTTGCCAGTGGTGTTGCAGCTGGTAGGCATCGTAACGGTAGAACCAGCGCAGCAGGTAGTGGCTCACATAGTCCGCCATCTGCTCCCCCATGCCACTGTCTTCCAGCCGATAGAGCGGCAGGCTGTCCGGAATCAGCGGTAGCTGCGCGTCCACTCCGGCGCCGAGCACAAATACGGCTTTGAGGGTGTTTTGCTGCTGAAACAGCTCAGCGGGGGGCTTCCACAATAGCGCGTAGTCAGCCTGCCAGTCTGGTGTGCAGGGCCAGCCTTGCACATCGGCCTCAGGGAAATGCTGCCGGGTTTCAGCCAGCCATTCATCCAGATGGTTTGGGGAGTAGACCAGAATGCGCATCAGGCATGCTCTCCCAGCCAACGGCCCAGTGCCTGCACTTCCTCCATGCAGACCGAGTGTTGCATCGGGTAGGTGTGCCAGCTTACCGGGTGACCGAGCTGGGTGACATGCTGGCGGGCCACATCACCCAGCCGCAGGTTGACAACCGGGTCCAGCGTACCGTGCGCGGCAAAGACCGGGGTGTGCTGGTTGGCCGGGCTTAACTGTGCATCCAGCTGGGCCGCATTCGGCAGATAGGTAGAGAGCGCAATGATGCCGGCCAGTTTCTGCGGGTAGCTGAGGCCCACGTTGTAAGCCATGACACCACCTTGCGAGAAACCGGCGAGGAAAATGCGCTCGCTGGGGATGCCACGTGCAATTTCCCGCGCCACCAGCGCCTCGATGGCATGGCGGGAGCGGGTGATGCCCGCTTCATCCACAGTACGGTGCAGATCGGAGAAATCGAGGATGTCGTACCAGGCCCGCATCACGTAACCGTTGTTGATCGTCACCGGAATGGCTGGTGCATGCGGGAAGACGAATCGCAGCTGCATGTGCGCGGGCAAGGGCAGCTCATCGGCAATGGGCTCAAAATCATGGCCGTCGGCACCGAGGCCATGCATCCAGATGATGCTGTGGGTGGCGGGCTGGGTCGGTTCAATTTCAACAGCGGGGAGCAGGGCAGTCATGCAATCCTCAAACAGGGATGGTACTAGTTACGCGGGTGGGTACGACAATGGCAGCCGGTTTCATGGTCATCCACCATGCCGGTAGCCTGCATATAGGCGTACATGATGGTGGAGCCGACAAACTTGAAGCCTCGCTGGCTCAGTGCCTTGGATAATTGATCGGAGAGTTCTGTACGGGCCGGTGCCTGGCGATAGTCTGACCACTGATTGACGATGGGCTTGCCGTCTACAAAGCGCCACAGCCAGGCATCGAAGCTGCCAAACTCGCGCTGGATTTCCAGAAAGCCTTGGGCATTGCGCACCGCTGACTGCACCTTGAGCCGGTTGCGCACGATGCCGGGGTTGCCCAGCAGCTCGGCCATTTTCTGCTCATCATAGCGGGCGACCTTGACAGGGTCGAACTGGTCAAAGGCTTCGCGGTAGCTGTCGCGCTTGTTCAGGATGGTTTCCCAGGAGAGCCCGGCTTGTGCGCCTTCCAGAATCAGCATCTCGAACAGGTGCTGATCGTCGTGTTGCGGGCGACCCCATTCTTCATCATGGTAAGCCAGATACAGAGGGTTGGCCGGGTTGGCCCATCCACAGCGGTGCATGTGTTGTCTCCTGTGCGGGCTTAGCGGTCCCGCTTGCGTTTGTCACGTTGCCGCCCCCACCACAGGCGCAGGGCGGCAAACAGGCCGACGAAGCCACCCAGGGGTGCGACAAGTACATTGCCGACCACCTCGCGGTGAGGACCGAATGCCGTAAACAGGGCAAACAGTACGCCACCAATGGCCAGCCAGATCAGGATGATTTTACCGGTAGACAACAGACAGCCTCCTGTCAGCAGGGTTCAGGTAATGCCGCCCAGCGCAAGGGCGCGGGGAGCGGTGCATCGCAAAACTCCAGATGCACGGCCCGACGCGGGCGGGGAGAATGTGATTTGCTGGAGCGATGCAGCAGCAAGGGGCGCATCAGCATGAGATCTCCCCGTTTGGCCGGGCACGGCAGGGGGCTCAATTGCGCAAGTCGTGCACTGGTCTCCGCCTGGCTCAGCAGCCCCCACAGGTGTGAACCACTGTGCACCTGCAGGCAGCCATTATCGGTATCGGCGTCGTCCAGATGCAAGCGCAAGGTGAGCATGCGCGTGAGGATGGACTGGGGAGCCTGTACGTGCCAGCAGTGGTCACGCGGTCGCCACGGCCCCCATCCCGGCATTTCGATGTGCGCCGCCAGCATGACCGTCTTGTCCTGATGCCAGCTGACTTGCCAGTTGTTCTCGCTGGACTTGTCGAAATACAGCGCACGCACCAGCCGCGCCTGATCACTGAGCATGGTCTGCAGCAACACCTGGGTGCAAGGGTGCCGGACCAGTTGCAGGATCAGCGGGTGTTGCTCCAGGTCACGCACGCCGCCCTGATGCGCTTGCAGGGTGTACTGGCCCAATTCGCCTTGCAAGGCATCGAGCAAGGCAGCGGGATAGCCCCCTGCCACGATCTGCCAGCCCTGCTCGGCAAAAGTATCCAGCTGCATCATGTGCTCGGGTGCAGATAGCGGCGGTCATCAAACAGGCGTACCCAGCGCGGGCGGTACACCACCATCAAGGTTAGCAGAAAGCCGGTTTCAAAAGCTTCACCCCAGGACAGCAGCCACCAGAAGGGCAGAGAGGGCGGCAGCCCTTGGGCGGGCCACTCCACCAGTCCGGCATGCAAAGCCAGGCCAGCGGCGGCGTGGCTGAGTGCTCCACCGGCAAAACCGCTACCCAGCAGGTAGACAAACAGGTTGGGTGGGGCCACCTTCTGCAGCAGACGGTGCCAGCCCCAGCTCAGCAGCACCGGCAGCAACACCAGGCTGAGGGCCAGCCAGGGCCACTGGATTGGGGGTACGCCATGCAGGCTGCTGGTGGCCAGCAAGACCAGCAGCAGCATCAGGCTGGCCAGCGCCGGGCCGACCATCTGCACCAGCAGGGCTGCGCCAATCAGATGCAAAGGTTGCGGGCCATTGGCATGCGCCTGCAGCATCCACAAGCTGCCACTCAGCACACAGCCGCCCAGCACCAGATGCTGCAGGGTATTGTCCTGCCAGTCTTGCCACGGCCGCTGTCGCAAGGCCCAGATCAGCCATAGCAGGAGCAGCGCCAGTGGCGGCCAGAGGAAGTCCTGCAAAGGTTTAACCTGCGGAAGCCGGGCGTTGGGCAGACTTGGGGCGGAACGCCTTGACCACCTCGGCATGGGTGTCTACCCATGGTCCGCCAATCAGGTCGATGCAGTAGGGGACGGCCGCAAAGATGCCCGGCACCTTGACCTGACCATCCGCATCTTTCAGGCCTTCCAGCGTTTCCGCAATCGCTTTTGGTTGTCCCGGCAGGTTGAGGATCAAGGATTGCTTGCGGATCACCCCGACCTGACGCGACAGGATGGCGGTGGGGACAAATGCAAGGCTGATCTGCCGCATCTGCTCGCCAAAACCGGGCATCACCCGGTCGGCCACCGCCAGCGTGGCCTCCGGGGTGACATCACGCGGCGCCGGGCCGGTACCGCCGGTGGTCAACACCAGATGGCAGCCTGCCACATCCACCAGCTCGCACAGGGCGGCCTCGATCATCGCCTGTTCATCCGGGATCAGGCGGGTTTCCATCTCCCACGGCGTGGCGAGGGCACGACCAAACCAGTCGCGCAGGGCCGGGATGCCCTTGTCTTCATACACCCCCTGGCTGGCACGGTCACTGATCGACACCAGTCCGATTTTCAGCACCTCAGGCATCATCGTCTTCCTCAGCTGCATCGTGGTGTGGAATCCCCGGCTCTTGCTCCAGTTGTTTCAACTGCTGAAACAATTCGCGGTAGGCCTTGGGTGGCTTGTTCTGCTCACGCTCGCGGTGGGCATTGCGGATCAGTTGCCGCATCACTTGCAAATCGGCTGCAGGATACTGCTCGGCCAGTTCGGTGAGCGCATCGTGCTCTTCCAGCAGACGGTCGCGCCAGCGCTCCATGCGGTGCAACCAGGCGGTATGCTCGACCGAGGCATTCCCCAAGGCATCCAGATAGCGCTGGATCGGTTCAGGCTCGACATCACGCATCAGCTTGCCAATAAACTGCAACTGGCGGCGAATGGCGCCGTGCGCGGTCAGGCGTTTGGCCTCGCGCAGCGCGTCCTGCAGCCGCTCCGGCAGATCAAGGCTGGCCCATTGGTCAGGGCGCAGCTTCAGCAGGGCTTCGCCCAGGTCCTGCATGTGGTGCATGTCCCGCTTGCGCTGGGACTTGCTGGGGCGATCGTCGTCATACACATCATCATCGTGGTTCATCATTACCGCTTCCTGCTGGGGCAGCGATGGCGCCGCCAAAGCTGTTATCATACCAGCCCGGACAGTCCGCAGCCTGTTGGTGAGCGGTCTTTTCTCCCATGTTGTGCCTTGCAAGGAATTACGCTGTGGCTTCATCTCCGTTTGCACAGACCCTCGACCAACTCAAGCAGGTGGTGACCGACGCCCTGGATTACGCCCGCAGCAAAGGGGCGAGCCAGGCTGAAGCCGAGGTATCGGAAGGGTGTGGCCATACGGTGTCGGTACGCCTGGGTGAAACGGAAACCATCGAATACCACCGTGACAAAGGCTTCAACCTCACCGTCTATCTGGGCAAAGCCAAGGGCCATGCCAGCACCGGTGATTTCTCGCCGCAGGCATTGCGCGACACCGTGGATGCCGCGCTCAACATCGCCCGCTATACCGCGTCGGACGATTGTGCCGGGCTGGCTGAGCCCGATACCCTGGCGACCCGCTTTCCGGACCTCGACCTGTACCACCCGTGGGATGTCAGCGTGGAAGACAGCATTGCGCTGGCGCAACGCTGTGAAGCGGCCGCGCGTGCGGTGGATGGGCGCATCACCAACTCGGAAGGCGCCAGCCTGTCGACCCAGGTTGGCCACTTCGCCTATGGTAACAGCCACGGTTTCCTCGCCGGTTTCCCGACCAGCCGCCACTCGCTGTCCTGCGCCGTGATCGCCAGCGAGGGCGAGGCGATGCAGCGGGATTACTGGTACGACTCCCGCCGTGACGTGGCCGATATGGACAGCGCGGAAACCATTGGCCGCGTCTGCGGTGAGCGTACGCTGCGGCGGCTCAATGGCAGCAAGATTGATACCTGCCAGGTACCGGTGCTGTTTGAAGCCCCGATTGCCGCCAGCCTGATCGGCCATTTCGTGCAGGCGGTGAGCGGTGGCAGCCTGTACCGTGAGGCCAGCTTCCTGCTCAACAGCATGGGGCAGCAGGTGTTCTCGCCCATTATCCAGCTGTCCGAGCAGCCCTTGCTGCTGAAAGGTCCGGCCAGTACCGCCTTTGATGATGAAGGGGTGGCAACGCAGGAGCGCGAAGTGGTGCGTGACGGGGTGGTGAATGGCTACTTCCTCGGCAGCTACAGCGCCCGCAAGCTGGGCATGCAGAGCACCGGCAATGCCGGGGGTAGCCATAATCTGCTGCTGAAATCGACGGCGGGTAACTTGCAGTCCCTGGTAAAACAAATGGGGCGGGGCCTGCTGGTGACCGAGCTGATGGGGCAGGGGGTCAACCCGGTGACCGGCGACTATTCGCGCGGTGCAGCTGGCTTCTGGGTGGAAAACGGGGTGATCGTGCATGCGGTGGAAGAAGTCACCATCGCTGGTAACCTGAAAGACATGTTCCAGCAGATCGTGGCGGTCGGCTCTGATGTGCTGGATCGCAGCTCGCGGCAGACGGGCTCGATCCTGATCGAACAGATGACAGTGGCGGGGAACTGAGCGATTCATCACTCGCTCTATGAGAACGGTTAAACGCATTACAGGAGTCAAGCATGGCAGACATGGGTTCACGCGTTGAGCACAAACTGGAAAAGCTGGTGTTCTGGAGCCGCTGGCTGCAGGCACCGCTGTATATCGGTTTGATTGTGGCGCAGTGTGTCTACGTCTATTTTTTTGGCAAGGAACTGTGGCACCTGCTGGCGCATGTGCAGGAGTGGTCCGAGATTCAGGTCATGCTGGTGGTGCTGGGCCTGATCGACGTGGTGATGATTTCCAACCTGCTGATCATGGTCATCATCGGTGGCTATGAAACCTTTGTGTCCAAGCTGGACCTGGGCGACCATCCTGACGTGCCGGAGTGGCTGTCGCATGTGAATGCCGGGGTGCTCAAGGTCAAGTTGGCCATGGCGCTGATCGGCATTTCCGGTATTCACCTGCTGCGCAGCTTCATCAATGCTGCGCAGATGGATGTCAAGACACTGGTGGCGCAAGCCGCCATCCACCTGATCTTCTTGCTGACGGCGATTGGCCTTGCGGTGGCCGATCGCATGATGATGAACAGCCAGTTGTCCGCCGCTCACAAATGAGCGTTGCCCCGCGCCAGAAGCAAGCCCCCTCCTACTGGGATGAGGCCTGCGCTCAGCTGGCGCAGCAGGACCGGGCGCTGACAGGGCTGCTGCAGGCGTATCCGGCGGAGCGTCTGCAGGGGGGCGGTGATGCGTTTGTCACACTGGCCAACTCCATTATCGGCCAGCAGATTTCGGTGCGCGCTGCCGAGCAGATCTGGGGCCGGCTGAACCAGCGGGTGCAGCCTTTGACACCCGAACACGTGTTGGCGACCCCTGCGGATGAACTGAAACAGGTGGGGCTCTCCACCCGCAAGGTGGAGTATCTGACCGATCTGGCACGCCATTTTTCCGATGGCCGTATCGAGTCGGACCAGTTTGATCACCTCAGCGACGCCGAGGTGATCGCCCGGCTGACCGATGTGCGCGGCATCGGGCGCTGGACTGCGGAAATGTTCCTGATCTTCCATCTGTTGCGGCAAGATGTGCTGCCGCTGGACGATATCGGCCTGCAGCGTGCGGTGGCCCAGCATTATGGCTGGCCGTATCCGTTTCCACTCAAACAGCTGGATGCCTTCGCCGAGCGTTGGCGCCCCTGGCGGACAGTGGCCACCTGGTACTTGTGGCGCAGTCTGGACCCTATTCCCGTCGCGTATTGAGCGATCCGCCCGCTTTTCTGCGCTGCATCGCTTGGCAGCGCGCCGGATTCATTGGAAAATCAGACCATCTTAGACCCTACGGTAAGTGTTGCCGGGAATCCGACTCCATCCATGAAAAGCGCAGAAATCCGACAGAAGTTCCTCCAGTTCTTTGAAAGCAAGCAGCATCAGGTGGTGGCCAGCAGCCCGCTGGTGCCGGGCAATGACCCGACCCTGATGTTTACCGTGGCGGGCATGGTGCAGTTCAAGGATTGCTTCCTGGGCCATGAGAAGCGCAGTTACACCCGCGCAGTGACCTCGCAGCGCTGTCTGCGGGCCGGTGGCAAGCACAACGATCTGGAAAACGTCGGCTATACCGCCCGCCATCACACCTTTTTCGAGATGCTGGGCAATTTCTCGTTTGGGGATTACTTCAAGCGTGATGCCATCACTTACGCCTGGGAGTTCCTCACCGGCAGCCAGTGGCTGGCACTGCCAAAAGAGAAGCTGCTGGTCACGGTCTACGCCTCGGATGACGAAGCCTTCGACATCTGGAACAAGGAAGTCGGCATTCCGGTGGACCGTATCATCCGTATCGGTGACAACAAGGGGGCACCTTACGCGTCGGACAATTTCTGGACCATGGGCGATACCGGCCCTTGCGGCCCGTGTACCGAAATCTTCTATGACCACGGTCCGTCCATCGCTGGCGGCCCGCCCGGCAGCCCGGATGAAGATGGCGACCGCTTCATTGAAATCTGGAACAACGTGTTCATGCAGTTTAACCGCGATGAAAGCGGTACCCTGCATCCGCTGCCGAAACCTTCGGTGGATACCGGCATGGGGCTGGAGCGCTTGTCGGCGGTCTTGCAGCATGTGCACTCCAACTACGAAATCGACCTGTTTGTGGCGCTGCTGAAAGCAGCTGCACGGGAAACCGGTCTGCCATACAGCCAGTCCGAGCCGTCGCTGAAGGTGATTGCTGACCACATTCGTGCCTGTGCCTTCCTGATTACCGATGGCGTGCTGCCCAGCAATGAAGGCCGTGGCTATGTGCTGCGCCGGATCATCCGCCGTGCCGTGCGTCATGGCTACAAGCTGGGCCAGCATGGCCTGTTCTTCCACAAACTGGTGCCGGACCTGGTGCGGGAAATGGGTGATGCCTATCCCGAGCTGAAAGAGGCAGAAGCCCGCGTGATGGCGGCCCTGAAGGCCGAAGAAGAGCAGTTCGCCAAGACGCTGGAAAATGGCATGCAGGTGCTGGAAGAGGCGCTGGCAGGCGAGGTGCGTACCTTGCCGGGCCAGGTGGTGTTCAAACTGTACGATACCTACGGTTTCCCCATCGACATGACGGCAGACATCTGCCGTGAGCGCAATGTGGAAGTGGATCTCGACGGTTTCGAGCGCGAGATGGAAGCACAGCGCGAGCGTGGCCGTGCCGGTTCTTCCTTCAAGGTGGCCGGGCAAGTGGATTATGACGGTGAAGCTACCTGCTTTGAAGGTTATGTGAAGAGCAGTGCCGATGCCCGCGTACTGGCGCTGTATAAAGGTACTGAGCCGGTCAGTGAGTTGCACGCCGGTGAAGAAGGCCTGGTGGTGCTGGACAACACCCCGTTCTATGCCGAGAGCGGTGGCCAGGTCGGTGATCTGGGTGAAATTTCCACGCTGGGCGGTGTCGGCGCCCTGTTTGATGTGCTGGATACCCAGAAGGTACAGGCTAGCGTGTTCGGTCACCGTGGCCGGCTGCGTCAGGGCAGCCTGAAAGTGGGCGATGAAGTGCAGGCCACCATCGACCTGCATCGCCGTCTGGCGACCACCCGCAACCACTCGGCCACCCACTTGCTGCACGCGGCCTTGCGTGAGGTGCTGGGTAGCCACGTGGCGCAGAAGGGCTCGCTGGTGAACCACGAGCGCACCCGTTTTGACTTTGCCCACGGCCAGGCGGTGACGGATGACGAAATCGTCCGCATTGAAGCGGTGGTCAACCATGTGATTGCCGCCAACTATCCGGTGACCGCGACCGTGATGTCGTTTGACGACGCGCTGAAAACGGGTGCCATGGCCCTGTTTGGCGAGAAGTACGGCGACGAAGTGCGTGTGCTGAAAATGGGCGAGTTCTCCACCGAATTGTGCGGCGGTACCCACGTCAGCCGTACCGGAGACATTGGCTTCTTCAAGATCGTCAGCGAAGGGGGCGTGGCGGCCGGTATCCGTCGTCTGGAGGCGGTGACCGGTGAAGGCGCGCTGAAGTTTGTGCAGCAGCAGGAGCAGCAATTGCGGGATGCGGCAGCCCTGCTGCGCAGCCCGACTGCAGAGCTGCCGCAACGGATCGGCCAGCTGCAGGACAGCATGAAGGCGCTGGAAAAGGAATTGGGCCGCCTGAAAGACAAGCTGGCGGCGGCGCAAGGGGGTGATCTGGCAGGCCAGGCGGTACTGGTTGCGGGTGTACCGGTCTTGTCGGTGGAAGTGGAGGGGGCCGATGCGGCGACCCTGCGTAACCTGCTGGATCAGCTGAAGTCCAAGCTGGGCAAGTCGGTGATCGTACTGGGGAGCCGGGAAGGGGGTCAGGTTGCGCTGGTTGCCGGGGTGTCCGACGATCTGACCGGGCAGCTGAAAGCCGGTGAGCTGGTCAATCATGTCGCCCAGCAGGTCGGTGGCAAGGGTGGTGGCCGTCCGGACATGGCCCGTGCCGGTGGCAGTGAGCCGGACAAGCTGCCGGAAGCCTTGGCCAGTGTAGCGGCCTGGGTGGCTGCCAAGCTCGCCTAAACCCGTACCCATACGGATGGCGAGAATGCCACCACGTGTTTAACGTGGTGGCATTTTTATTTGAGAGAGATGAGCGTGGCCGTGCACGAGCCAGATTATGCGCAAATCCTGAGCGCCATTGCCGAGCAGGTTGCGCCACTGTGCAAGCAGGGGCGGGTTGCCGACTATATCCCTTCACTGGCCAGCGTGCCGGTGGATCAATTCGGCATGGCAGTTCAGCTGCTGGACGGCAGGCGCTTCAGTGTGGGGGCAGCGGAGCAGCGTTTTTCGATTCAGAGCATCTCCAAACTGTTTAGCCTCACGCTGGCGTTCCGGCTGCTGGGAGACGCGGTCTGGCAGCGCGTTGGGCGGGAGCCTTCGGGCAATCCGTTCAATTCGCTGGTACAGCTGGAATACGAGCAGGGCAAGCCGCGTAACCCCTTTGTCAACGCGGGGGCACTGGTGGTGACGGATATCCTGTGTCAGCACCATGCCCAGGCGGAGGTGGCGGTATTGCAGTTCATGCGCCGCCTGACCGGTATCGCCGACCTGAATCTGGATGCCGAGGTGGCCCGCTCCGAGCTGGACACCAGCTTCCGCAATGCGGCAATGGCCAATTTCATGAAAGCGTTTGGCAACCTGCGCGCCCCGGTAGATGCCGTACTGCGCAGCTATTGCCATCAGTGTGCCATTGCCATGAGCTGCTCCGAGCTGGCGCATGCAGGCCTGTTTCTTGCGAATGGCGGAGTGATACCAGGCTCAGGGGAGCGCTTGCTGACCACCAGTGAAGCCAAGCGCTTGAATGCGGTATTGCTGACTTGTGGCACCTATGATGCCGCAGGTGATTTTGCCTACCGGGTGGGCTTGCCAGCTAAAAGCGGGGTGGGGGGGGGCATTCTGGCTGTGGTGCCGGGCATCTTGTCCGTCTGCGTCTGGTCGCCCGGGCTGGACAGTAATGGTAACTCGCTGGCAGGGACTCAGGCGCTGGAGCTGTTTACCACCTTGTGTGAGAACTCCATCTTCTAAGCCGATTGACTAGCTGCTTTTTCCCAGCTGCATAACCCAGTCCAGTGCTGCAAGCTGAGTGTGACTGAGGATATCCAGTGTGAGCTCAGACCAGTTGCTCAGGTCAGGCGTGCGCTCAGGCTGCTCACTACACTCGACCAGACCCAGCAGCTGGCCATAGCGGCCTGTGCGTTGCAGTAGCGCCTCTGTAACAGCATCGCTCAGGTTGAGGGGCTCCAGCAGCGCTTGTAGGGGTTGCTGGAACAGCGCATCCAGCAGGGAGAGCATACCAACGGTAAAGGCTTGGTCTTGCTCATTGCGTGACCAGCGCAATTGCTCCGCCAGTAGCTCCATCTGTTTGCCACGGGTGCTGGCCAACTGCATCAAGGGGCTGGGTTCCTGATCGTCATTGGTGGATGAAACGGAGAAAATCAGTATTTGTAGCCAGCGCTTCAGCTGTTGCCGCCCCAGCACCACAATGGCTTGGTGCATACTTTCAATACGACGACCAATACCACTCCCCACCGAGTTGACCAGCCGCATCAGGCTCAAGGTCAGGTCGGGCTGGCGTTTGAAAACTTGCTCGATGTCTTCGGTTTCGGCATCACTCAGCACCATGCCCAGCAGGTTCAGCAGGGCAACTTGTGATGGATTGGCTCGCTTACCTTGCAGCATGGTGGGCTTGGCAAAGTGGTAGCCTTGGTAGAGATGGAAGCCCAGCTTCTGGCAGAGCTCAAATTGCGCCTGGTTGTCTACCTTCTCGGCGAGTAACTGCACGGGCAGGGGCTTGAGCTGCTTGACCACCTTTTGCAGATCGGCGTCCGTCATGGCCAGCAAGTCCAGCTTGACGATGTCAATCCACGGCACAATATCTTTCATGCGTGGCCCAATGGAGACCACATCATCCATCGCCAGGGTATAGTCTGCTTTTTTCAATTCCTGACAGCGGGCGATGATGGCATCGTCTATCTCAATGGTTTCCAGCAGCTCCAGCACCATCTGGTCCTTGGGCAGCAAGGTGACCAAGTCTGACAGCAGCATTTCGCGCGAGAGGTTGATGAAGCCCTTGTGTCGCCCCAGCACATGCTGGACCCCCAGCTCTGAGAACGCATAGTGGATGACGGCAGATGTCGCGGCAACGTCATCGCTGATGATAGCGCCGTTCTGCTGGCTGGCCCTGAACAGCAACTCGTAAGCATACAGCTTGCCGTTGCGGTCGAGGATCGGTTGTCGGGCCAGGTAAAACGGGTGCTGGCTCATGCGGGCTCCATGCCTGGGGTCAGAAGGGCAAGGTCAGCTCCGGGTGAACCGTCAGCAGTGCCTGGCGGAAATCATGCTGAATGCGCTTGAGTGATTTGCTGTCCTTGCCTTCAAAGCGTAGCACAAGCACCGGGGTTGTGTTGGAGGCACGGACCAGACCGAAACCATCCGGGTACTCTACGCGCAGGCCGTCAATCTTGACGATGTCCTTGGCACCATGAAAGCGGGCACGTTCGGTCAGCGAGGCCATCAGGCTGTGCTGCGCGCCTTCCTTGCCGCAGTCGACGTGCAGCTCTGGCGTGGATGGCTGGCTGGGCAGGGCTTCGAGCAAGGCGCTCGGGTTATCGACCCGCGACAGGATTTCCAGCAGGCGTGCGCCGGCGTAGATGCCATCATCAAAGCCGTACCAGCGTTCCTTGAAGAAGATGTGACCACTCATTTCACCGGCCAGCGGCGCACCCAGTTCCTTGAGTTTGGCCTTCATGAAGGAATGCCCGGTGCGCCACATGACAGGCTCGCCGCCCAGATCCTTAACCCAGCTGGCCAGCAGGGCAGTGGATTTGACGTCATAGATGATCTGGCTGCCGGGATGGCGCTCCAGGATATCGGCCGCAAACACCATCATCTGCCGGTCCGGGAAAATGATCTGACCAGACTTGGTGACCACCCCCAAGCGGTCGCCATCACCATCAAAAGCCACACCAAATTCGGCGTCGGTTTTCTGCAGGGCATCAATCAGGTCGGCCAGATTTTCCGGCTTGGCCGGGTCAGGGTGATGGTTAGGAAACTGGCCATCCACTTCGCAAAACAATTCACGTACGCGGCAACCCATGCGGCGATACAGTACCGGGGCCAGCGCACCGGCCACCCCATTGCCGGCATCCACAATGATGTTCAGCGGGCGTTGCAGGCGGATGTCGCTGGTGATGCGCTGCAGGTAGGCCTCACGCACATCTTGCTGCTGATAGCTGCCTTCACCTTGATGCAGCCGATTTTCTTCGATACGCAGGCGCAGCTGCTGGATGGTATCGCCAGCCAGCGTTTCACCCGCCAGCATCATCTTCAGGCCATTGTATTCCGGTGGATTATGGCTGCCGGTGATCATGACCGCAGAGCCGGTTTCCAGATGGTGGGCCGCAAAGTAGGTGACCGGGGTAGCGACCTGGCCGATGTCGATCACATGGATGCCACTGGCACGAATGCCCTGGGACAGGGCTTCAGCAAAAGCCGGGCCTGACAGGCGGCCATCGCGGCCGATGACAATGGTTTTGACCTGGCGATCGCGGGCTTCACTGCCGATGGCGTGACCGATCTGGCGCACCCGCTCCTCAGTCAGCGATTTGCCGACGATGCCACGGATGTCGTAGGCCTTGAAGATTTCTGCTCCGGATTTTGCCATCTAACCACGCTCCAGGGATAAGCTGCCCAGCAAAGGCCCAAAATGGGCCAACAAGCAATGTGGCAGCCAGTTATTATGATCATGAAACAACGAGCCCGACAAGAATCCGGCGTGCCCCCCTTGTTGCGGGAACAACCGTTTCACCGCAGGGGAGACTTCATCGGCTGCAGGCAGACTGTTGGCCGGGATAAAGGGATCGTTGCGGGCATTGAGTAACAGGGTGGGTATCGTGATTTGTGGCAACAGCGGCTTGCTGCTGGCACGTCGCCAGTAATCTTCCACTCCCGCAAAGCCATGCATCGGCGCGGTAACGTAGTCGTCAAAGGCCTTGAGGGTACGCATCTGTTGAATACGCCCGGCTTGTAACCACGCTGTCAATTGTGGGTGGCGCTGCAAGGTGAACAATACTTTGGGTTTCAGGGTGCGCAGGAATTCCCGCGCATAGAAATGCCGGTTGATGCCCTGATCAAGGCAGGCGCCCGCTGCCCCGAGGTCCATGGGGGCTGAAATGGCGGCCGCAGCCCGCACGGATGACGGCACAGCAGTCCCCTGTTCTCCCAGCCATTTCAGCATGGCGTTAGCCCCGAGTGACACACCTGCCAGCAGGATGGGGCGGGTAGGGGCAATGCTGGCCAGGCGGCGCACAATCCAGTCGACTTCGGCGCTGTCACCGGCGTGATAGGCCCGTGGCAACAGGTTGTCGATACCCCCGCAGCCACGAAAGTGCGGCACCACGGCTTGCCAGCCCTGGCGGGCGGCCATTTGCAGCAGGTGGGCTGCATAGTTGCTGCGGCTGCTGCCTTCCAGCCCGTGGAACAACACCAGCATGGGGCGGGTGTCGTCCAGTCGGTAGAGGCTGTCGAGCGCGATGCGGTCCTGGTCTGGCGTGGTCCACAAGGTGCGCACCAGCGCGGGTTGCGGGCGTCTGGCCCATAGCGCGGGGATGATGGTCTGGGCGTGGCTGCCACACAGCCAGCGTGGGGCGCGGTAGCTTAGCGTGGACGCTAAGGGGGGAGCCATCAGTGCAAGACCAGTGAACTATCCGGCTCGGCCACACTGGGTGAGGCATGGTGAGCCAGCAGGCGCCAGCCGCGCTCGGTGTGCAGGAAGACATTGGTGGCGGTGATCCAGTGGCGCTGTTCGCCCTGGCTCATGACTTGAACCAGTTGCACCACACTGTGTACGGCCAGCTGGCCGTCCTGCACCATCGTGCGCTGGTGCAGGTGGATGTGCAGGTCGGGGGACTGGCCAAACAACAACTCCCAGCCGGTCATGATCTCCTGCAAGCCATTCAGGCGTTGCCCCAGCGGCAGGATGCAGTAGGCGCGCTCATCATCGGCCCACAGTGCGGTCAGGGCGCTGAGGTCGCGGTGTTCGAGGGCATGATAGAAAGCGTCTTCGATGTCTTGCGGGGAGGCTGCAGTATCAAGCATGCGGTACGGTCAGACTGTCGGGGCTAGGGGCCGTGACGGGGGCGGGATGCCAGTGCATCTTCTCCCAGATTCGGTCCGGATGTAGTTCGGTCAGGCATTGCAGATGCCCCAGCGGACAGGTGCGCTGGAAGCATGGGCTGCACTCCAGAGCCAAGTGGGCCAGCTTGGCCTTGTCTGACAGTGGCGGGGTAAAGTCCGGGCTGCTGGAGCCATAGATGGCGACCAAGGGGCGGTCCAGCGCGGCGGCAATGTGCATCAGGCCAGAATCATTGCTGACCACCTGGCTGGACAGGGCCAGCAAGTCAATGGCCTGGGTCAGGCTGGTCTTGCCGCACAAGTTGAGCGCACCAGGCGCTTGCTGGACAATGGCTTCGGCATCCTCGCTGTCCTTGCTGGAGCCGAGCAACCAGACCTGCCAGCCCGCCTGACGGGCACGGCGGGCCAGATCCGCGAAATGTGCAGCAGGCCATCGCTTGGCAGGGCCAAATTCTGCACCAGGACAGAGCGCCAGCGCCGGGGTCTCATCCTGCAGCCCAAGGGCAGACAGGGTCGCCAACTGTTGCGCACGGCTGCTGCTGAGCTGCGGGCGCGGCATAGCGGATTCTGCCAGCGGTGGTGTCCCCGGCTCCTCCGCCAGCCAGACAAAGCGCTCGGCCATGGTGGGCAGGGTGACCGGGTCCAGCTTGCGCAGGTCGTTGAGCAGACCATAGCGCTGCTCGCCCTTGAAACCGGTGCGCTTGCGGATACCGGCAAAGAAGGGCACCAGGGCTGACTTCAAGGAGTTGGGCAGCACGATGGCCTGGTCATAGCCTTGCACTGCCAGCGAGCGCCCCAGCCGCATGCGTGAGCGGAACTTGATGTCACCGTGCACAAAGGGGTTTTCAAAGCTGGCGTGGACTTCAGGCATGCGAGACAGCAGCGGGCGGGTCCAGGCCGGGGCCAGTACGTCCAGCTGCAGCTCCGGGCCATGGCGCTGGTGTAGCCGCTTCATCAGCGGCTGGGCGAGGACCGTGTCACCCACCCAGGCCGGTGCAACAATCAGAATGCGGTACACGATGGATTCAATCAGAAAGGCTGGCGACAGCGCGGCTCAGTGGTGGCCACCGGCCAAGGCACCACCCTTGAGGGTGTACAGGGTGCCGCAATAGGGGCAGCGGGCTTCGCCGGTCTTGGCGACCGGCAGGAACACGCGCGGATGGGCATTCCACTTCTGCATGTCAGGCATCGGGCAGTGCAAGGGCAGGTCATCTGCCGTTACTTCGATGCTTTTTTGTGTATTTTCAATCAATTGGGACATGTTCGCTCGTCCTGAAAGGGGGCGGCTGCCCCCACTCAATTACTTTACAAAAGTCAGCCAGTCGAGATGCTTCTCATCCCGGCCCTGTACCACATCAAAGAACATCTTCTGCAGTTGCTTGGTGATGGGGCCTGCACTGCCTTCGCCGATCTGGCGGCCATCCAGCTCGCGGATGGGCGTGATTTCTGCGGCCGTACCGGTAAAGAAAGCTTCATCGGCGGTGTAGACTTCATCACGGGTAATGCGCTTTTCCACCACGGTCAGGCCGATTTCATTGGCCAGCTGTACCACCGTGTCACGGGTGATGCCTTCCAGAGCCGAGGTCAGGTCCGGGGTGTACATCTTGCCCTTGCGGATGATGAAGATGTTCTCACCCGAACCTTCTGCCACGAAGCCATCCACATCCAGCAGCAGGGCTTCGTCGTAACCCTGGCTGCTGGCTTCCTGGAAGGCCAGAATGGAGTTGACATAGTTGCCCGATGTCTTCGCCTTGCACATGGTGACGTTTACGTGGTGGCGGGTGAAGCTGGAGGTCTTGATACGGATGCCTTTTTCCAGCGCTTCCGCGCCCAGATAGGCACCCCAGGTCCAGGCGGCGACGGCCACGTGTACTGACAAGGTCTTGGCTGAAATGCCCAGGGCTTCCGAGCCATAGAAGGCAAACGGGCGCAGGTAGGCGCTGTCCAGATTGTTGTTGCGGATCACCGAGACCTGCGCATCCATCAGGGTCTGGATGTCAAAGGGGACTTTCATGCCGAGGATCTTGGCCGAGTTCAGCAGGCGCTCGGTGTGTTCTTTCAGGCGGAAAATGGCCGGGCCACGGTCGGTTTTGTAGGCGCGCACGCCTTCAAACACGCCCATGCCGTAGTGCAGGGTGTGGGTCAGCACATGGGTAGTGGCATCCCGCCACGGTACCAGTTTGCCGTCGTACCAAATCCAGCCGTCACGATCCGCCATCGACATGTTTCAAAGTCTCCTGATTGTTGCAGATGCCTTGCCTGATCGTTTGCCAGGCTCAAGCGAAAGTCTTGATTGTATCCGTTTTCACGCCCGCCGGTAAGCCGACGGTCAGCGGGTTTGCTCAAACACCGCTTGCCACAGCGCCAGCACGGCCTCGCGTTCGGCCTGTCGCAGAGGGCCAGGAACGCGGTTGTGAGGTTGCCCCCCCAGTCGCAGCACATGCTGCTGATGGCGCAGCTGGCGGTAGGCGTCGCGTGCGGCATCAGCAATGGCGGGCGGGATCAGTCCATACTCACCGGCTGCCTTGAGCAGTGCGATGTTGCCACTGTTGCGGGTCAACTCCGGGTAACGGGCGGCGTGGGCCAGTACCAGATACTGCACGCAGAATTCCACATCAATCAGCCCCCCTTCATCATGCTTGACGTCGAACTCACCCGCATGCGGCGGATGGGCGTGGTGCATCTTGTCACGCATGTCGAGCACGGCCTGGCGCAAGCTGGCCGTCTCGCGCGGACGGGCCAGTACCGCTTGCTTGACCTGCTCGAACTGCTGGCCAATGTCGGCATCACCGGTAATGTAGCGGGCACGGGTCAGCGCCTGGTGCTCCCAGATCCAGGCATGCTGCATCTGGTATTCGGTGAAGGCTTCGACCGTTGACACCAGCAGCCCGCTCTCCCCATTGGGGCGCAGCCGCAGGTCCAGTTCGTAGACATAACCGGACGGGGTGGGGGTGCTGAGCCAGGACGAGAGCCGCTTGGCCAGTCGGGCGTAGTTTTCGCTGGCGTCCGGATGCGGGTCATCGTAGAGGAAGATCAGGTCAAGGTCGGTCGCGTAGCCCAGCTCCTTGCCGCCCAGCTTGCCGTAACCCACCACCGCGAAGCGGGGTGCCTCACAATGGCGCTGACGGATATCCTGCCAACACAAGGGAATGCAGGCGGCCAGCAATAAATCGGCCAGATCGGAGAGATAGTCACCCAGCGCTTCTACCGTGTGCATCCCGGCCAGGTCCTGCGCCACCAGCCGGAACACCTGGGTGTGATGCACATCACGCAGCACGTTCATCAGCTGTTCGGTATCGCCGGGGTGCTCGGCCAGCCGTGCCGCCAGCTCGCTGGCCAATGCGCTGCGCTCGGGCGGGGTGTACAGCACCCGCACGTCCAGCAACTCATCGAGCAGGATGGGATGGCGGGTCAGATACTCCGACACCCACGGGCTGGCAGCGTAGAGGGTTGCCAGCTTCTGCAGGGCTTGCGGATGCTCGACCAACAGGGCGAGATAGGACTCGCGGCGGCTAATCACTTCCAGCAAGTGCAGTAAGCGCCCCAGCGTTTTGTCTGGCTGCGGCTGGCGGGCGGCTGCAGCCAGCAGCGGAGGCACCAGCCAGTCCAGCCGGCGACGGCAGTTTTCCGGCAGCGACTGGTAGCGGTTGCCGCTCTTGAGCTGTGCCAGCAGATTGAGTACCGTTGCAGGCTCGGCAAAGCCCAGCTCTGCCAGGCGAGGTAGCGTTTGCTCCGGGTTATCCACTTCCAGCCAGATCGGGTCCAGCGGGTGATCGCGTCCTTCCACTGGTGCTATGAACACCTGCTCGAAACGGCGGGTGACCGCTTGCCGGTGTTGCTCCAGTTGCTGCAGCAGGCTGGCGTAGTCCGGCAAGCGCATGGCCTGGGTGACCATCGCTTGCGCGGCCTCACTGGTGGGCAGGCGCTGGGTCTGCTGGTCATCCAGATACTGCAGCCGGTGCTCCAGCCGTCGCAGAAAATCATAGGCAGACAGTAGTTCCTCCACCGCTTCGGCAGGCAGCAGGTTGAGTGTGGCGATTTCGCGCAGCGCAGCGCGCGTGCCCCGCAGCTGCAAACGCGGTGCTCGGCCACCCCGAATCAGCTGGAAAATCTGGGCGATGAATTCGATCTCGCGGATGCCACCCGGCCCCAGCTTGATGTCGTCTTCCTTGTCACGTCGGGACACTTCCCGGCGGATTTGCGCGTGCAGGTCGCGGATGGCCGCATAGGCACCATAATCGAGGTATTTCCGGTAGACGAAGGGGCGTACCAGCGACATCAGCCCGGCGGATTCACCGGTAATCACGCGGGCTTTCATCCAGGCATAGCGTTCCCATTCACGTCCCTGGGTAATCAGGTAATTCTCCAGCATGGCGTGGCTGGCCACCAGTGGCCCGCTTTCACCATGCGGGCGCAGGCGCATGTCGACCCGGAACACAAAGCCATCCGCGGTGACATCATGCAGGCTGCGGATAAGGCGTTGGCCCAGGCGGGTGAAAAACTCATGGTTGCCCAAGCGGCGCGGCCCCTGAGTTTCGCCATCCTCCGGGTAGATGAAAATCAGGTCGATGTCGCTGGATACATTCAGCTCTTCGCCGCCCAGCTTGCCCATTCCGACGATGCTCAAGGCTTGGGGTTCGCCACTTTCTTCGCCCATGGGCTCGCCATGGGTACTGACCAGCGCTTGATAGTGAAAGCGGTAGGCGGTTTGCACGACAAAGTCAGCCAGCTGGCTGACAAACTGCACCACTTCATCCAGGTCTGCCAGCCCTGCAACATCCCTTGTAATCAGCGCCAGCATGGCTTGCTGGCGCAGCTGGCGCAGGGCTTGCGCCAGCTGGGTGTCATCCTGGGGATCGGTCGGACCCCACCAGTGTTCCAATTGTGTGCGACTGAGCGGGTGCAACAAGGCTGGGCTGACTTGCTCAACCCGCTCCGGGCGGGATTGAAGCAAGCGCTGAACATAGTGGCTGACCTGGGCGGCTTGCTGCAGCATGGTATCCGTGTGCATGATTGCTCTATGATTGGGGTCTTCAGGCAGCAGTGTAGCGCGCACTGGGCGATTGGTCAGCCGGGAACCATTGCGCGCCGACGAAAGCCAAAAGAATGATAAGCTTGCGCCCTGCCTGGATCGGGGTGTTCCTGAGCGGGCTTGACCGACGTGACTTGAATTGACCTGATTTTGACTTCGCTGCCCGAAACCTTGCCCACCGAGCCTGCCGAGACGGAGCTGCCTGCCGTCATGCACCGGCGGGGCTGGCATCGCCTGCCACAGCGGGTGCTGCGCTGGCACGGGCGCTGGTTGTGGCGTCTGCTATTGCTGCTGGTATTCCTGCTGTTTGCGCTGATCGGCGGTTTACGCTACTGGTTGCTGCCGCATATTGATGATTACCGCCCGTGGATTGCCGACAAGCTGACGGCGTCTATCGGCATTCCGGTTCAACTGGACCGGCTGGAAGGGGAGTGGCAGGGCCTGAACCCCACGCTGGTGGTGCATGGCTTTCGCATGCTGGACCCGCAGCAACGCCCGGCCATTCAGCTGAAGCGGGTGGATACCACCTTGTCGTGGTGGTCGCTGCTGAGCGGCGAGATTCGTTTTGCTGACATGCGCGTCGAGCAACCGGCGCTGGATTTCCGTCGTAGCCGCGATGGCGTGATCTACCTTGCCGGTTTGCCGCTGAATCGATCCAAAAGCACACCCGATAATGCGTTTCCAGACTGGCTGCTCAAGCAGGGGCGTATCCGGATTGAGGACGCGCAGCTGAGCTGGATTGATGAGCTACGGAACACCCCCCCCATTACCCTGAGCAAGCTGGACGTCACATTGTTGAACCGTCTGGGCCGTCATCGACTCGCGGTGAGGGGCACACCACCGGCAGATCTGGCGTCAGAGCTGGATTTTCGTGCCAATCTGCAAGGGGAGCGTGTACAGGACTGGCAAGACTGGACCGGCCAGCTGTACCTGCGGCAAGACTATGTGGATATGGCGCGGCTGCGTACCTGGCTGCCTGTTAGCGAGCTGCCGCAGGGGGTACCCAGCCAGGGGCGTGGCGGGGTGCAGGTCTGGTTGAAACTCAATCAAGGGCGGGTGGCAGACGCCACGGTTGATGTCGCCTTGCGTGATGTGCGCTTGCGCATGGCGGAGACCACCCCTGAGCTGGCCCTGCGTCAATTGAGCGGGCGCGTGTATTGGGCGCTGGCGACAGATCGCTTGCAAGTCAAGACCAATGACCTGCGCTTTGATTTACGGGATGGCACCAGCCTGCCGCCCTTGTCGCTGGACCTGACGCTGCTGCGTGATGGGCCGCGCAGTATCAAAGGGGGCACGCTGACCGCAGTGGCGCTGCCGCTCAGCCCGTTTGCCCGTCTTGCGGCTTACTTCCCGTTACCCGCGCCCCTGCCAGACTGGCTCAATGGGCTCTCCCCGCGTGGCGCGCTGAAAGACGTGAAGCTGGCCTGGCAGGGCAGCGGTCGCCCTGCGCATTACTCGGCGGATGCCCAGCTGGACGACCTGGGTATCAGTGCCTGGCGCGGGGTCCCCGGTGTGGATCATCTGAATGGGCGAATCCGCATTACGGAAAACCAGGGTGAACTGGCCTTGCAGAGTGGCAAGCAGTCGCTTGCGTTGCCGGGTGTGTTTGAAGTGCCTTTACCTATTGATCGTTTGCAGCTGAACGCAGGCTGGTTGCGGCAGCCGGATGGGCAGTGGTCCGTGCAGCTCGACCGGTTGCAGCTCAGCAGCCCGGACCTGGAAGGGGTGTTCCATGGGCAGTACCGCACGGAAGCCAAGGGTTCGGGCTGGATCGATTTGCGTGGTGAGCTGGCGCGGGGCGAGGCCAACGCCGTGTGGAAATATCTGCCACTGGTGACGGCGGAGGATGCGCGCCACTGGCTGAAGGCCAGCCTGCTGCAAGGACGTGGGGTGGACGGCCGCCTGCAGTTGACCGGGCGGCTGGATGAGTTTCCTTTCGACAAGAAAAAAGGCCTGTTCCACATTACAGCCCGTGCCGAAAACGTGCTGATGCAGTTCAACCCGTCCTGGCCGAAGGTGGAGCAGATTCAGGGGGAAATAGAATTCCTCGGCGACGTGATGACGGTGCGTGCCCGCCAGGCGCGCATCATGGGTACCCAGGTGCAGCAGGCTGAGGCCAAAATCGGGGCGCTGTCACATGCCGAGCTGCTGACCGTAGAGGGTACGGTGAATGGGCCGATGGCCGCGTATCTGGATTACGCGCAAAAAAGCCCGGTGAAAGAAGTGGTGGGCGATTTGCTGGATGATGCAGTGGCGAAAGGCGATGCCACCTTGCAGCTGCAGATCAAGGTGCCGCTTCGCCACGCGGTGGATACCAGTGTCAATGGGGCCTTGCGCTTCCAGAACAACCGGCTGCAGATCAACCCGTCCATTCCGGTGATTGACCGCGCCGAAGGGACCTTGCTGTTTACCGAAAAAACGTTTGGCCTGCAGGGCGGGCGGGCCATGGTATTGGGCCATCCCGCCAGCTTTGTGGCCAATACCGATGCAAGTGGCACGGTGCGCTTGTCCGGCAGTGGTCGTGCCGGTGCGGCAGCCTTGCGCCAGCAGTTTGAGCTGCCATTCGAGCATGCCTTGCAGGGTGAGACCGACTGGCAAGCCCTGATTGCCCTGAACAAGCGCCGTACCGATGTGCGTATCAGCAGCACCTTGCAAGGGCTTGCCATTGATTTGCCTCAACCAATGCGTAAAGCTGCAGCAGAGAGTTTGCCGCTGCAGCTGGAGCGGCTACCGATGAATGATGACGCCACCCGCTGGAATATCCGTCTGGGGACGCTGCTTGCCGCCAGTATGCGACAACAGGATGGCAAGCTGGAACGCGCCAGCATTCAATTGGGCAAGGTGAGCGGGGTGCCTGAATTACATGCGACGCCTGGCCTGACGGTGATGGGTAATCTGGCCAGGCTGGATATGGATGCCTGGATTGAGCTGCTTCAAGCGGAGCCCTCTGGTAGCAGCTTGCCGGTGCAGCAGGTGCAGGCGGGTGTGACCGAGTTGGAGGCGGCAGGCCGTATCTGGCACGACGTGCAGGTCAAGGCTAGCCAGACACGTTACGGACCCAAGCAGGAGTCGCCGCGCTGGACCGCACAGGTCAGCGCCCGTGAGCTGGAAGGTCGGGTGGACTGGCTGCCGGAAAAGGACGGCTTGGTGGTGGCGCGCCTCAAGCGGCTGGCATTGCCAAAGCAGCAGGATACAGTGACCAAGGGTTTGTCAGAAGGTAAGAAGTCCAGGCAGCCCCCGGCGCTGGACATTGAAGTGGCCCAGTTTCAATATGGCGATAAGCAGCTCGGGGAACTGAAGGCGCTGGCGCGGCCGGACGGTGAGGACTGGCGCTTGCAGCAGGTACGCCTGACCGTGCCGGAAGCGGTGTTGAGCATGGATGGCCAGTGGCAGGATAATGCGCCCAATTCCGTCCTGAAGATCAATCTGAAGATTGACACGTCGGACGCGGGCGCTTTGCTGGACCGGCTGGGCTACCCCAATACGCTCAAACGCGGCAAAGCGGTGCTGGAAGGGCAACTGGCCTGGGCGGGCAGCCCGTTCGAGCCGAATATTCCGACCCTGGCGGGCAAGCTGACCTTGCAGGCCAGGGAGGGGCAGTTCGTCAAGCTGGACCCCGGTGCCGGGCGACTGCTGGGCGTGCTGTCGCTGCAGGCGCTGCCTCGGCGGATCGCGCTGGACTTCCGTGATGTGTTCAGTGACGGTTTGGGCTTTGATGAAATCACGGCATCAGCTCGCGTACAGCAAGGTGTGATGCACACGGATGACTTCAAGTTGACCAGCCCGGTCGCGGGTGTGGTGCTGCGTGGCGATATTGATCTGGTACGGGAAACCCAGACCTTGCATGTACGGGTGGTGCCGGTGGTGGGGGATAGCGTATCGGTGGCTGCGGGTCTGGCTTTGTCCAACCCGGTGGCGGGTCTGGCGGCCTTCCTGTTGCAAAAGATCCTGCGCGACCCCATCGGCCAGATGGTGGCGTTTGAATATGATGTGACCGGCCCGTGGAGTAATCCCAATGTGGTCAAGACTGGCGATGGGCAAAAGACTGATAAGCCGGTTACCAGTAAATAAGGTGGCATGGGCCGCCAGACAATGAATACGAGGATGTCCATGAGCATGACGCAACGCTGCAGTGTCGCCAGTATCCAGATGGTGGCGGGAACCGACGTAGAGGGTAATCTGGCTGCGGCTGCCCGTCTGGTACGCCAGGCAGCGGCCCTAGGCGCACAGCTGGTGGTGTTGCCGGAGTACTTTGTACTGATGGGGCAGCATGATCAGGACAAGGTGCATATTGCCGAACCTGCAGGGCAGGGCCGGATGCAGACGTTCTGCGCAGAGCTGGCCCGTGAATGCAAGGTCTGGCTGGCAGCAGGCACCTTGCCGCTGCAGTCCAGCCACCCGGACAAGGTGCGTAACAGTCTGCTGGTGTTCAATGCGCAGGGCGAGCAGGTCTGCCGCTACGACAAGATTCACCTGTTTGGTTTTCAGAAGGGGGCTGAGTCCTACAATGAATCCAGCAGTATTGAAGCCGGTGACGCAGTAACCGTGCTGGATACCCCCTTTGGCCGCATCGGGCTCGCCATCTGCTACGATATCCGTTTTCCTGAGCTGTTCCGCCAGATGGGGCGCATCGACATCCTGATTGTTCCGGCAGCCTTTACCCGCACCACCGGGCAGAAACATTGGGAGGTCTTGCTGCGCGCCCGAGCCATTGAGAACCAGTGTTTCGTGATTGCATCCGGGCAGGGTGGCCTGCATCAGAACGGGCGTGAAACCTTTGGACACAGCATGGTGATTGACCCTTGGGGCGAGGTACTGGCCTTGTGGGAAGAGGGCGAGGGCATGGCGCTTGCCACACTGAACCCGGAACGTCTGGAAGAGGTCCGCAGCAATTTGCCTGCGCTGGCCCATCGGGTGCTGGGCTGAGCCACATCAAACTTAATGTAATGGATACTGTAACCATGAGCCTTGCTGCTACGCATACGCCAGCGGACCTGATTGAACATGCTGCGGCACAACTGCTGCACCCCAACCAGCTGGATGAATCGGCGCTGGAGCACGTGTTTGCGGACATCATGAGTCATGATGCCGACTACGCCGACCTCTACTTTCAGTACACCCGCTCTGAAGGCTGGTCGCTGGACGAGGGCATCGTCAAGGCGGGCAGCTATAGCATCGACCAAGGGGTAGGCGTGCGGGTGGTGAGTGGCGACAAGACCGCCTTCGCCTATTCCGATGAAATCAGCCTGCCGGCATTGCGTCAGGCTGCTCAGGCGACACGTGCCATTGCCCGGCACGGTCAAAGCAAGATTGCGCCGCAGCTGTTCCGCCAGTCCGGGCGAGGTCTGTATCTGCCACTGGATCCGATTGTCAGCCTGGAGGCGGCGGAGAAGGTAGCCCTGCTGGAGCGCCTGGAACAGATGGCGCGCGCGCTGGATCCCCGCGTCAAGCAAGTGATGGCCAGCATGGCCGCTGAGTACGATGTGGTCTATGTGGCGCGCGCCGATGGCGTTCGTGCTGGCGATGTTCGCCCTCTGGTACGGGTCAATATCCAGGTGATCGTCGAGCAGAATGGTCGGCGCGAGCAGGCCAGCGCCGGTGGGGGTGGCCGTTTTGATTTTGCCTGGTTTACAGACGAAGTCTTGCAGGGCTATGCCAGCCGTGCAGTCAAAGAAGCCATCACCAACCTCGATGCCCGCCCTGCGCCTGCAGGACAGATGACGGTGGTGCTGGGACCGGGCTGGCCCGGTGTGCTGCTGCACGAGGCCGTTGGGCATGGCTTGGAAGGCGATTTCAACCGCAAAGGCAGCTCCGCCTTCTCCGGCCGCATTGGTCAGCAGGTTGCCGCCAAAGGGGTGACTGTCGTTGACGATGGCACGCTGGCGCAGCGCCGTGGTTCGCTCTCCATCGACGACGAAGGTACCCCGACGCAGTGCACCACCTTGATTGAGGACGGTATTCTTAAAGGCTACATCCAGGACACCCTGAATGCCCGCCTGATGGGTGTAGCAGCCACCGGCAATGGTCGCCGCGAGTCCTATGCTCACCTACCCATGCCGCGCATGACCAATACCTATATGCTGGCAGGCCACACCCCGGCAGAGGAAATCATCGCCTCAGTCAAGGACGGCCTCTATGCGGTCAACTTTGGCGGTGGGCAGGTCGATATTACCAGTGGCAAGTTCGTGTTCTCGGCCAACGAAGCCTGGAAGATCGAAAACGGCAAACTGGCTTACCCGGTCAAAGGCGCAACCTTGATCGGCAATGGCCCGGAGGCCATGAACCGCATCTCCATGATCGGTAACGACATGCAGCTGGATACCGGCGTGGGCGTCTGCGGCAAGGAAGGGCAGAGTGTGCCGGTGGGGGTCGGTCAGCCCACCCTGCGCATTGATGGTTTGACCGTCGGCGGCACCGTTTAACCTGCAACGTCCTGCTGGATTGCGCTCCGGCAATAAGGCCTGGAACGTCGCTAATCCAGCAAGAAGCGGAATGCCCTGCTGTCAGGGCTGCCCCTAGACTGCAACCTCCATGACATGATTTAAAGACGGAGGTTGAAGTGGGGCAATTAGACGGAAAAGTCGTCATCATCACTGGAGCCAGTTCCGGTATCGGGCGCGCAGCGGCCATGCTGTTCGCCCAGGAAGGGGCCAAACTGGTGATCAACGCCCGCCGACAGGCCGAGCTGGACGAATTGGCGAAAGCGATTACGCAGCAGCATGGGGAGGCGGTTGCCGTCGCGGGCGACATTACGGAAGAAGAGACTGCGGCACGATTGGTTGACACTGCGGTAACGTGTTTTGGTGGGCTGGATGTGGCATTCAACAATGCAGGTGCATTGGGCGCAATGGGACCGGTCCAGAGCATCAGTCAATCAGGCTGGCACGATACCCTGAATGCCAACCTCTCCAGCGCCTTCCTTTGTGCTAAATACCAGATCCCGGCCATGCAACAGCGAGGGAAGGGAGCTTTGATCTTTACCTCCACCTTTGTGGGCCATCACATCGGTTTCCCCGGGATGGCCGCTTATGCGGCAGCAAAAGCGGGTATCGTTGGGCTAACCCGGGTGCTGGCTGCGGAACTGGGGCCTGTTGGTATACGTGCCAATGCCATCCTTGCCGGCGGTACAGATACCCCGATGGGCCAAGCGGTTGCCAATACACCGGAGGCAAAAGCATTCGTCGCGGGTTTGCATGCTTTAAAGCGAATGGCTCGGCCGGAAGAAATTGCCCAGGCTGCGCTCTATCTTGCCTCGGATGCATCCAGTTTCATAACCGGTGCCGCCATGGCGGTCGATGGTGGCGTCACCATTACCCGTACTTGAGAGTTGATGCGCTTTGATTAAAACAACACCGCCTTCGGGCGGTGTTGTTGTATGTAGGGTCAGGAAAGAAGCCTTGAGGGGTGATTTGGGAGCTTTTCCCAAGACAAAAGGCGCATTCCTGAGGCCGAATTCCCAGTGAGGATTGGCCGCACAGCACGTTTTGCAGAGGAAAAGCCGTGAAGCCGCAAAAAACTTTTGCTGAATAAACGCTGCCGCATCAATGGTTTGTCTTGGTTTGGTGGTGGGGTGCTGCAAAAAGTGCGTGTTGGGGTGTTGACGGTTGATGCTGGTGTGCGTATAGTTCGCATCTCTGCTGCTGACGCAGACGACGAAACGAAGCGAAAAGCTGCTGAGTTTAGCGAAGTCTGAAGTTGGTTGCAACTGCTCTTTAACAAATAAACAGCCGATAAGTGTG